>DATGZX010000267.1:0-50230 GCA_035296965.1 Gemmataceae bacterium | reverse complement strand
GGTCTTGATTCCAGAAAAGGGCGAACTCACCGAAGTTATTCAGCCCGCGCTTGACCAGTCCCCGGATGAGATCGAAATCGACTTGCGCACTGCGATTGCCGAACTCGCCGTATTCATCCAGGTTGAGGATGCCGACGTTGGCCAGCTCGGGCGCCTCCAACCGTTCGTACAGGTTGCCGGCGACCCATTTCAGGTCAGGCCTGCCTTGCCGGAAGCCATCGATCCGGGCCGGGTCCAGGTCGATGCCGACAAAACCACCGGGGGCCAGGACTCCTTGGCGTTCGAGAAGGTCGAGGGTCAGCAGACCTGTGGCGCCCATCAATTCGCACCAGTCGCAGCGCAGCCGGCTTCGGTCACCGTCGTGCCAGAGCAGAAAGGCGGCCGCGCGCAGGACGCGGAGGTTGCCTTCCCGGCAGGCCATTTTGGCGGGGTTGTCGAAGACGTCGGACTGCCGGTTGGAAAGAGAAGTCATCCTCTTGGGCCTTTCACGGTTTCAGCAAGTCATCCAGAATCACCAGAGGCAGACCTGGAACGGCACGGAAGCCGACATCGTTGCTGACGAACAACACACAGCCCATGTGTTTGGCCGTGGCCGCGTGCAGCGCATCGGGCGTTTTCAGCTTGGTTGTCGCACGCAAGCGGGCAGCTTCGCGCAAAATGGGTTGTGTAATGGGGAAAAGGCGAGTTTGGGCCTGTTGAAAAAGCTGTTCATAGGCGTAGACAAGGCCCGTGTCCCCGGACTTCAGAGGAGCGACCAAGGTTTCCATTAGCACCAGGTCACTGCTGACGAGTTCGATCGTTTTTCCCTTTGCTGCTTGCCAGAGCGGCTCCAGGAGCGGCCAGTAGACAGGATGTTTTTCCACGCTGTAGATAACCGAGTTCGCGTCGAAGTACACCAGGCCAGAGGAGGGCGCGGTCAGCGATCCCACGAGTCTTTTTCCTCCCGCAGGTGCTGTTCGTACTCTTCCCAGGTCTTGAAGGCGCGGGGGCCAGGTGGCAACGATTCCAGGAACTCTAGTGCCGAACCGAACTGCGGTTCCGGTTTTTCCGGCAAAACGACCGTCAATTCTACTTTGGCGCCTTCAGGCAACTCCGGGGCGGTCACTTCAATGCGATGGCCCGGCAGGACCGTTGTTTCCATGCGTAGTGTTGTTTGCATGAGGAATACCTCCGCGCTGGATCTTACTCGTTCGGTGCCGCCAACGGTAGGCTGCCTCGCGCAGGACGCGGAGGTTGCCTTCCCGGTGGGCCATCTTGGCGGGGTTGTCGAAGGCGTCGGACTGGCGGTCGGAGAGAGAAGCGATTTTCCAGGTACTTTCGAAGGCGCAGCGTATCTTGACGATTATACCCTGCGAGTCGCTTTGTCGCCCTCAGCCGGTATCTTGACGATCAGGGCGAAGGTGGACGGTTGACGCGCAGACACCAGTGGCCTGGAGACAACCCCGCGAGGATAAGATGGATGCGGGCAGCCAAACGCGGGGAGTCGCTGTCGTGGGTGGCGGACAGGATGCCGCTATGGGCTGCGCCTTGCCGATGCAAGCGCTCGAAGTGCCGGCGGTTGTAGGTCAGCAAGACCCGGCCAAGAGTGTGGGCACGGGCCAGAATGTCGGGATCGGGGGTCGATGTCCGCCCGTCCTCCTGCGCGGTCACCACGTCATGGCCGAGCCGGCGCAGCTCCAATGCGACTGGAAGGGAGAAGTCTTCATCGGCGTAGAGCAGCATCCGCCCTTACTCCACAAATCCTTCATCGCCGTCTTCGTTTGCGCGGATGGCCTCGTCGATTTCCTCCGGATGCGCGGCGGCGTACTCCCAGGCGGTCTCCAGGTCGACGGGGGTCAACCCCTGGACGGCCGGGATGATCTCGGCATCGGACATGCCCAAACGGCGGTATGCGACCAGCCCCCAGACGGTGATCCGCGTATCGCGTACGCAGGCGTCTCCCCCACAGCGGTCGGGCTTCTTGGAAATCCAGCTGGCGGTCACAGTCATTGATTGGTCTCCTGAAAGACTCACGCTCACCTTACTACGCCGCCTCAATGCGAACAATCCGTTTTGGCAAGCGCGGGCCATGAGGTCTGAGGCCGGCCTGACCTGGTGGCGCTCGCCGAGAAGGTCGGCATCCGGCAGGAAGTGTTCGCCAACCCGGAAGCTGGGAAGATCGAACCGCAAACCGACCTGATCGAGCACATCGCTATCGCTGTGGGAAGACGCCTCCGGGACCTTGCCGAGGAATGACGATGAATGAGCCGGTCCGGAGGGCCCTGTCGTCACCGCAAGATGACTCGCAGATTAGCCATTCGGTGTCCGTGGACGGACCCGCGATAAATCTCGAATGCGCCAACGACACCCACAAAGCCGGAATCGATCTCCTCTTCACTACCTTCAGGGAGCAACATCCCTGATGTCAGCTCGCGCCGCGGCAGGCAGCCCTTGAGGGCTTCGCACACCATGTCCGCGTGGCGGCGCAGAGCCTGGCCACGGTCCTGGCGGCGGCGCACCACCGCATCAAGGTCTTGATTCCAGAAAAGGGCGAACTCACCGAAGTTATTCAGCCCGCGCTTGACCAATCCCCGGACGAGATCGAAATCGACCTGGGCGCTGCGATTGCCGACCTCGCCGTATTCGTCCAGATTGAGGATGCCGACGTTGGTCAGTTCGGGCGCCTCCAACCGTTCATACAGGTTGCCGGCGACCCATTTCAGGTCAGGCCGACCTTGCCGGAAACCATCGATCCGGGTCGGGTCGAGGTCAATGCCGACAAAACCACCGGGGGCCAGGACTCCCTGGCGTTCGAGAAGATCGAGGGTCAGCAGACCTGTGGCGCCCATTAACTCGCACCAGTCGCAGCGCAGCCGGGTTCGGTCCCCGTCTTGCCAGAGCAGAAAGGCGGCCTCGCGTAGGACGCGGAGGTTGCCTTCCCGGCAGGCCATTTTGGCGGGGTTGTCGAAGGCGTCGTGTGCGCGGTCGGAGAGAGGAGTCATCCTCTTGGTCCATTCACGGTTTCAGCAAGTCATCCAGGATCACAAGGGGGAGACTCGGAACGGCTCGGAAACCGACATCGTTGGTGACAAATTGGACGCAGGCCAGGTGTAGACCGGTGGCTGCGTGAAGCGCGTCGGGTGTTCTAAGCTTAGTCGTTGCCCGCAATTGAGCGGCTTCCCGCAAAATAGGTTGCGTGATGGGAAAAAGCCGCACTTCTGTCCCTAAAAGTGCCTGCTCAAAGGCGTTCTCCAACTTGTTGGTGTCCCTGCTTTTGAGGGGGCCAACCAGTTTTTCCATGAGAGTGAGCTCGCTGCTGACAATTTCGATGGTTCCGCTTTGTGCCGCTTGCCACAAAGGTTCGAGAAGCGGCCAATAAGCCGGATACCGCTCCACGGTGTAAATGACGGTCATGGTGTCGACGTAAACAATGCCGGAAGTCGGCACGCTCAGCGCTCCCATGAGTCGCGTTCCTCCTGGATATAGCGGTTGGTATCTTCCGGAGTCTTGAACAGAAGTGGCCCAGGTGGCAACGTGGCCAGGAATTCCAGCATGGACCGGCGTGGGGGAGCAGGTTTTTCCGGCAAAACGACCGTTAATTCTACTTTGGCGCCTTCAGGCAACTCCGGGGCGGTCACTTCAATGCGATGACCCGGCAGGACCGTTGTTTCCATCGCGTAGTGTTGTTTGCATGAGGAATACCTCCGCGCTGGATCTTACTCGTTCGGTGCCGCCAACGGTAGGCGGCCTCGCGCAGGACGCGGAGGTTGCTGTCTCGGCACAGCGCTTTGGCGGGGTTGTCGATGGCGTCGGACTGGCGGTCGGAGCAGACGATCCTGGGTGCCTGTTGTCAGGGAGCGCCGACGCAAATCGCGATGGCATTGGCGATGCCGTCCAGTTCGCATGGCGTGGTTTCGCCGAGACGGTCGAGGAAGCGGGTTTCAGAAACCGACTTCACCTGAAAGGCGTTGGCGCCGGAATCCTTCGTCAAACCGTTGGTGGGCGACGGAGGGAGGTGGACAAACCAAGGATAGCTCGCATACCTCGGTTTTCATTCCGTCATCGGATCCACGATCTTCAGCCGTAACCTGCCGACGGCGTTCTCGTTGACGACCACGGCCGTGCGGACCTTCTTGCTCTCGTCGCCTTCGGCAGGGTCAAACCTGATCCGCCATACCTCTCCCCTAAGGAGATTCGTCGTCATCGACTTCTTCCTCAGTGAACGCGTCAAAGCCGGTAAGTTCCTTGTCGTCGCGGTAGTCCTCTTCCGCCAACGCCGCCGCCGCCGCCAGGACCGCCTGCCGCTCTGCGCGCGGCATCTTCCGCAACTCTCCGGCCGTGAGGCGAGCCGCTGCCCCTGGTGCTACCTCGGGTCGACCCGTTCTCAGATGAATCTCAACGGGTGCACCTTCCGGCAATGGCGAACTGGGAATGACGACGCCGTTGGTCACGACGCCAGTGATGATGGTGGACATGAATCATCCCTCCCTTCCTTCACTCATTTTAACGAACGGTAGTCGGCAACGGCAGGCGGCCTCGCGCAAAACGCGGAGGTTGCCTTCCGGGCAGGCCATTTTGGCGGGGTTGTCGAAGGTGTCAGACTGGCGGTCGGAAAGGGCCATAGCCCTATGCGGGTCGTCTTTTTTTGTTGATGAGCTTGACGAACTCCGGCACCAACTCGGTAGGGACGACCATGACGGTCTGGTTTTCCTCGCGGAGGCCAGCTTCGATTTCCGCAGCCTGCTCGGCTTCGGTGAGGTTGTCGTGGTGCTCCGCCAGCTTGCGGATTTTCTCTTGCGTCCAACCTTTTGGAAGTCGCTGTTTTTTCATCTTTTCTTTCTCCTTGTGGCACGCCGATAAGCTCGCAAGCCCTTTCCCCGCAATTCATAAGCGGTGACGACGAACCCACTGGCACCATCGGAATCGGGCACAAACACCACCTTGAGGTGACGCCCGGCCGACGTTTGTCCCATGATCGATCGCGAGTTGCCCTCCCCTCGCAGATGAAGCCGTGGACGACTCAAGACTTGCCGCACTTCCTCCTCCGTCACGCCGTGCTCATAGATGTGCGCCAATCCGGTCTCTGGATCCTTCCAGAATCGTAGCTCCATTCCTCATCCCCCTTCGGAAATTTATTGTAACGAGCCGATCGCGGCGACGGGAGGCGGCCTCGTGCAAAACCTGGAGGTTGCCTTCCCGGCAGGCCATTTTGGCGGGGTTGTCGAAGGCGTCGGACTCGCGGTCGGAAAGAGAAGTCATTCTCCGGGGCCTTTCAAAGGCACAGCGGATGTTGACGATTATACCTTGTGAGTCGCTTTGTTATCTTCGCTTGCGAGCGGTATCATGTTCGTGGGGGCGCGGGCAAGGCCAGCAGTCCATTTTTCCAACGAAGGAAACAGCCAATGCCGACGCTCTCATTTGAGCTGCCCGAAGATCATTTGCGCGACTTGGGGACCAATCCGGCCGAGGCTGCGAGGAATCTGCGCCTGGCTGCGGCTTTTCACCTATGCGGCCGAGGCCAGATTTCCACCGGCAAAGCGGCGCGGCTCGCAGGCCTGAGCTACGCAGAGTTCTTGGAGGAGGCGACCCGACAGAAGGTAGACCTGTACCACTACGACATCGAAGAGATCAAAGAAGAAATCACCCGCCCCTTGCCAAGCGGCGTAGGCCTCGACGCGATGAAGCAGAGTATTGCCTAGGGAGAAGCAGCGATGCCATCACCGTTTCCGGGAATGGACCCTTACCTCGAACATCCGGGCATCTTCCCCGACCTTCATGACAGCCTGATTTTCTGCATAAGGGATGCCTTGAGTGCGCAGTTGCCGGAGCCTTATTTCGCGGCTATCCGCTCGCGGGTGTGGGTGGAGGTGTCGCAGAGGGCTATCGGTCCGGATGTCGATGTCCTGCGATCGCAAAATGGAAGTGCAGAACAAGAATCCTTGAGCGGCCGCGGCGTTGCCCTGGCTCCGGCTGTGGCTGCCAGGCCTGTTGTGGTCACCGTACCTCACGACGAAACGCGGGAGAACTATATCGAGATCTATACACGGCCCGGCGGCGAACGGTTGGTCACCACGATAGAAGCCCTGAGCTTGAGTAACAAGACTGCGGGCGATCAAGGTCGAGATCTTTACAAACGCAAGCAGCGCGAGGTGCTAAAGAGCAAGAGCCATCTAGTAGAAATTGACCTCCTTCGCGCAGGCGAGCACACGACGGCTGTGCCGCTGGATTGGGCCCTGGCAAAAACGGGGCCTTTTGACTACCACGTCTGCACGCACCATTTCGATAATCTGGAGGACTATTACGTTTATCCGATTCGTTTGGAAATGCGCCTGCCGACGATCTCGATCCCGCTCTTGCCGGGCGAAGGGGCGGTGGCCATAGATCTGCAAGCGGCTCTCGATCGCTGCTACATGAGCGGCCAATACCAGCGCCGCGTGCACTACCGCGAGTCCAGGCCGGAACCACCGTTGAGCGCCGAGCAGGCCGAGTGGGCAACCAGGTTGCTCAGGGAGAAGGGTATGCTGACATGATTGCCAGCGCAGTGAACCTCGGTTCGGCCCGCGCATGGCATGGCGGCCTACTTGTCCGTTGTGCGTCCAGTCGGGACCTTGTTTATCCACAATCAGGCCGAAATCAAAGGGCTCGGTAGTCTTAATCAGGATAAGACTCCCGACCCCTGGCCCCTCACAGAAACTTAGATGCCAATTCGCGATCATAGGATTCATTGGCCGCGCAGCTGGCAATAAGTTATTGGAACGTCCGTTCCTTTGCGTTCGATGTGAAAGCGAGAAGATCGGAAGACCACAATCCCCAACATTCAGCCTGCCGTCGATTGATTGTCATCCTTTCGGCCGTCAGATGCTACACCTTTGCGATGAGCTGAGGCCGCACGACCTCCGTCCTTGTGTCGGTCTCTACCAGGGCGCAATGCAGCGGGGTCCTTCGACTGCCAGAAGCCGGCCATCCGGTGAGAAATAGCCCCAAGGCCTAACAATCTTGGGCTCTTCGGCCCAGGTTGCGACCCGCCACAGCCGGTAACCGCCCGCGTTGGTCGGATGTGCGAAACTGAAAACTTTCATGGCCCCGTTTAGAGAGCTTCGGTCATATACCCTCTTGAGCGCAGACCGGGTAGCCGGCGCAGCGAAGCTGGCCGGATGTATTTGAACCGCCCCCAGCAACGGTTAGAATCACATCGCTTTCCGCAACGGCAGGCAATCCGAAGAGGGACCAGCGCAGATGGCACCTGAAGGGTCAATCACCCGCTGGCTCGGTCCCCTCCAAGCTGGCGACGCGGCCGCGGTGCAAGAGCTTTGGGAGCGCTACTTTCGGCGCCTGGTCGGCCTTGCGCGCAGCAAGCTGCAAGGTTTGGCGCGCCGGGCCGCTGACGAGCAAGATGTGGCCCTCAGCGTTTTCGATACCTTTTGCCGCAATGTGCAAGAGGGCCGATTTCCACAGCTGGCTGACGGCGAGGATTTATGGCGGCTGCTGGTGTTCCTGACTGCGCGAAAGGCGGCGCGCCTGCGCCGCGACGAGGGGCGCTTGAAGCGGGGCGGTGGAAAGCAGGCGTTAGCGGACGGCAGCGCTGCGGCTTGCCTTGAAGAACTCTTGAGCCGGGAGCCCACGCCGGAATTCGCGGCCGAGGTGGCCGAGTCCTGTCAGCGCTTGCTGGCCGCCCTGGCCGACGCTCAACTTGAAGAGGTCGCCCGCTGCAAGATGGAGGGGTACACGACCGCGGAAATCGCCCAGCGGCTCAAGTGCTCTTCGCGCTCGATCAAGCGCAAAGTTCGGTTGATTCGGAATCTTTGGGAGAAGGAGGGCCTCCCGTGAGCGACGAACAGCCTTCTGAAGGCAGCTCCTTGTCGCCCGAGTTGGCCCGCGGATTGGAGCCAATTTGTGACCGGTTCGAGGCCGCCTGGCAGGCCGGCACTGAGCCGCGCCTGGAGGATTTCCTGGCCGAGGCGCCGCACGTACTTCGTTCGGCGCTGTTGCGCGAACTAATCTTGCTGGACATCGAGTATCGGCAAGCGCGCGGCCAGTCGTATTCGACAGCCACGTATCGGCAACGCTTTCCGGAACTCAGCGAAGAGTGGCTGGCCAGCGCTCTACAGGCAGGGCAAAGAGCAACGGCCGACCAAGCCTTTGTCTCCCGGGAGCAATCTCAAGAGGCCGGTAGGCGTCGCGAGCCTGGCACGGCTTCCACCGAAGCGCAGCCATCCGAGAGAGTAGGCAGCTGGATCGGGCCGTACAAGCTCTTGCAGCGGCTGGGCGAGGGCGGCATGGGCACCGTCTATGTCGCCGAGCAAGAACGTCCCGTCGCACGCCGCGTTGCCCTCAAGATCATCAAGGCCGGCATGGATTCGGCACGGGTAATCGCCCGCTTTGAGCAGGAACGGCAAGCGCTGGCGATGATGGACCACCCGAATATCGCCAAGGTACTGGATGCCGGCGCCACGGGGGAAGTGGCGAGTGGCGAGTGGCAAGTGGCGAGCCAAACGCCCTCGACTGCTCACGCCACTCACCACTCGCCACTCGCCACTCCGCCCGGTCGCCCCTACTTCGTCATGGAGCTGGTCAAAGGCATCCCGATCACCACGTATTGCGACCAGGAGCACCTGACGCCCAGGG
Source organism: Gemmataceae bacterium (assembly GCA_035296965.1). Lineage (GTDB taxonomy): Bacteria > Planctomycetota > Planctomycetia > Gemmatales > Gemmataceae > DATGZX01. Next base: position 41,626 of record DATGZX010000267.1, on the reverse strand, counting down.
AACGCCTCGATCTGTTCATCCCGGTCTGCCAGGCCGTGCAGCACGCGCACCAGAAGGGCATTATCCACCGCGATCTCAAGCCGTCCAACGTGCTCATCGCTCTGTACGACGGCCGCCCGCTGCCCAAGGTAATCGACTTCGGCGTCGCCAAGGCCACGGGCCAGAAGTTGACCGAGCGAACGATGTTCACCGAGGTCGGTCAAATCATCGGCACATTGGAGTACATGGCCCCCGAGCAGGCGGAGCTGAACAACCTGGATATCGACACGCGCGCCGACATTTATTCGCTGGGCGTGTTGCTTTACGAGCTTCTAACTGGAAGTCCGCCGTTCACCGCGAAGCAGTTACGAACAGCGGCCTTCACCGAGATGCTACGGATGATTCGCGAAGTCGAGCCGCTCAAGCCGAGCACCAGGGTGAGCACGGCGGAGAACCTCCCGAGTTTGGCGGCGCTGCGGAAGCTAGAGCCGAAGAAGTTAGCCTTGTTGATACGGGGCGACCTGGATTGGATCGTGATGAAATGCCTGGAAAAGGAGCGGTCGCGGCGTTACGAGACGGCCAGCGGGCTGGCCTTGGAGCTTCAGCGTTACCTGGCCGACGAACCGGTGCTGGCGGGCCCGCCATCGGCAGGCTACAAGGTGCGGAAGTTTGTGAAGCGGAACCGCGGTCCGGTGCTGGCGGGAATGCTGGTGCTGGTGGCGCTGCTGGCGGGCATCGTAGGGACTGCGCTGGGATTGATCCGGGCCGAGCGGGCGCGGGCGGCCGAGGCGGAGCAGCGGGGCATCGCGCAGGCCAACGAGAAGGAGGCACAGTCCCAGAAGCAGCGGGCCATCGAGTTCCAGAATAAGGCGCTGGATGCGTTGCGGGCGACAACGGACGCGGACGTGGAGAAGCTGATTGCCGGGAGAAAGGAGCTGGGAGCAAATGAGCAGGCCTACTTGGAGGCAATTGTCAAGCGCTGGCAAGCATTTGCCGCGCAGGAGGGCAGCGACGAGCAGACCCAGGCTCTCCGCGGCGAAGGGCATTTTCGCGTGGCACAATTGTGGAGAAGACTGGGCCGCCCCGACGAGGCCCGAATGGAGTTCGCGCAAGCCCTGGAGACCAGGCTGAAGCTGGCCGCGCAATTCCCTGCCGTGCCCGACTACCAGAATGACCTGGCCCACACCTACAACAACCTCGGGACCGTCCTGGCCGGCCTTGGCAAGCGGGACGAGGCCCGCGCGGAGCACGAGCAGGCGCGGGACATCTGGCAGATATTGGCCGCGCAGTCGCCTGCCCTACCCGAGTACCAACGCAACTTGGCCGCCACCCACTACAATCTGGGGAACTTATTCCTCAGCCTCGCCAAGCTCAACGAGGCTCGGGGCGAGTATCAACGGTCGCGGGAGATCTGGCAGGAGCTGGCCGCGCGTTTTCCCGCTGAGCCCGACTACCGGAACGCTCTGGCCAAAATTCACATGAATGTGGGGGCCCTCCTGTTCAACCTCGGCAAGCGGGACGAGGCCCGGGGTGAGTTCGAGCAGGCGCGGGACGTTCAGCAGAAGCTGGTCGACCAGTACCCCGGCGTGCCCGACTACCAGCGGATCCTGGCCGGCACGCACAACAACCTGGCGATGGTGTTAGCCGGCCTGGGCAAGCTGGGCGAGGCCCGCAATGAGTACGAGCGGGCGCGCGACCTCCAGCAGAAGCTGGTCGCGCAGCTCCCCGCCATTCCCGATCACCAGCAGGAGCTGGCTCGCACGCACAACAACCTGGGTAACCAACTCGCCGAGCTCGGCAAGCCGGACGAGGCCCGCAGCGAGTACGAGCAATCGCGCGAGCTCCAGCAGAAGCTGGCCACGCAATTCCCCGGCGTGCCGGGATACCGAGTCGATTTGGGCAACGCCTATAGCAACTTCGGCTTCTTCATCCTTCGCCAAGGGAAGCCGGCCGAAGCCCTGCAATGGTTTGCCAAAGCCATTACCACTCTGACTGCGGTCCACGATCAAGAGCCACGCGATCCTACGGCCAGGACCTTTTTGCGGAACAGCTACCAAAACAGGGCTATCGCCCTCGATCAACTCCACAGGCACGCCGAGGCCATAAAGGACTGGGACATGGCGATCATGTTCAGCTCCAAGTCGGAACAGGTGGAATTGCGCACGGCGCGCGCCTGTTCGCGTGCTAAAGCCGGCCAGGTGGCAGAAGCCATCGCTGAGGTGGCCGACTTGATCAGTTCAGGAGGGGAGAACCACGGCTGGTACGATTTTGCCTGTGTGTACGCCGTTGCCAGTGGCAAGAGCCCCGACAAAAAGCAACAGTACGCCGACCGTGCCATGGAGTTGCTGCGCAAAGCTGTGCAAGCCGGCTTCAAGGATGGTCCCCACATGGCCAAGGACCCTGACCTCGACCTGCTTCGCAATCGCGAGGACTTTAAGAAGCTGCTGGAAGAGCTGAAAGCGGGCAAGCCTACCGAGAAAAAGTAACCGGTCCGCAATCGAGTACACCTCGTGGCCCCGTTTGGGCGCAGATGGTCATTACCCTCTTGAGTGCAGTTCGCGTGGCGGTTTTTAAAGCCTCACCGCTCGTGGGCGAACGTGTGAATTCGCAAAAGGCACCAGGGGACAAACGACCATGTACTTCCAAGGTCTATACCACAATGTGCGGCGCTTCTTTCACCAGGATCGCCCCAGCCGGGCACTCCGCGGCAGCCCTCGGCGCAGGCTCTTCATCGAAGAATTGGAGGGACGAATCGTACCAAGCGCTGCGCCCCCAGTACCCACAGGACTGGTTGATGTGATATCGAACAACCAATCCGATACCACTCCGATAACCGATAAGGCATTTCAGCAGGATCTCCAGGCATTCTCCAATACGACCATTGCCGGCCAGAGCATTAGCGGCGTCGCCTTCCAAATCGATTGGAAGGACATCGAGCCGTATAATCCCAACAACCCGCTCGTGGCAACACCAGGACCGGATTGGTCCCGGCTAGATGCGTTGTTTAAGGCCGCAAACGCGTCAGGTAAGTGGGTGCAGTTGCTCATCTTCCCCGGCTTCTGGTCTCCTGAATGGATAACGGGTACCCTCACAGAAAAGTCTCCCGTGGGCGTTGCGACCGTTCCCTTCAACGTTCAATACGGGCAACAGGACCACGGGAAATTGTTGCCACTGCCGTTGCCGTGGGATGCGACGTACCTCGCTGATTGGTCTGCCTTCTTGCATTTAGTAAGCCAACGGTACGAAAGTAACCCCGCGTTCAGGATGATCGCCGCTGCCGGGCCGACCTCGGTATCGGACGAGTTCACGGAGCCTGATCAAGACAGCAGTACGGTGCATGACACCGCCAAGTGGGAAAGTGCCGGTTACCTGCCGGCTACGTATGATGCTGCCTGGCAAACGATGTTTGGCGTCTATGCCACAGACTTTCCAAATCAGTATGTTTCTCTTTCAGTTGGGCAGGGAGTATCCACGATCAACGCTGACGGGAGTGCGGTCATGGGGACTCCTAAAGAGAAAGCCCAAGAAAGCAATGCAAATGCTGCAGCCACGAGAACCGCGCTCATCGCGGAGGCGTCCAATAAGTTAATCGATTTCACGGGGCAGTTTGTGTATCAGAGCAGCTCCCTGACTGGAAACCCAGCCGCCCAACCTTCACCCACCCAATCATCCCAAACGTCGCTGATTAGTGAAAACGGAGACTTGGTCACCGGTTTTCAATTGGGGAGTTCTGCCGAACAGGCGCCCGCAAAACAGGGCGCCACGGGAAACCCAGCGCTGGCGATGGCGCTATCAATCGAATCTGGCATGCGGCTAAACCCAATGAACGGTCAGCATGTCGATTATATCGAGGTCCATTCGGAGGATGTAGAGGCTGCTGACGGCACCGACCCCGACGTCACCCCCGATCCCGCCATGCAGACCGTACTCCATTGGGCTGCGTCTCTGTTCGATCCCGGCACACTTTCCCTGTTCGACCAGACAGCCACCGACCCTGACTATAACATCACGGTCGGCACCGATGCCAAAGGGGACCCTGTAGTGACGATGAATGGGGAATCTATCTCTTTCCCGCCAGGCCAGATCACCAGCATCGATATCTATCCGGAAATCTATGTGGAAGGTAGCCCCACGACGACGGCCGATGCTGACAACACCATTTACAGCACCAACGTCCCGGTCACTATAACCAATATTCCGGGCACCACTTACGACGCTCTTCCGGGCGTTAACCTTGGTATCATTGGTTTCAACCCCAGCAATGATGCCGTTCTCGTTGGCAATAGTTCCGGCCCTCAGGGCATGAGTATCAATGATGGCGTTCAGGGCATCGATGCTCCGGTTACCGTGGCTAATTCGTCCCCCGCGACAACTCTGACCATCGATGACGCGGCCGATCCTGCTGACCACGCCGTCAAACTCTTCGCTGCTGAGCTTGAGGACCTGTCCCCCGCTCCGATCTACTGGAACAACAGCAATATCAACGGGCTGACCATTGACGGCGGCAGCGGCGACTCCACGTATCAAATCGACAGCACTTCGGCCCCGACAAAGGTCAACACAGGCAACGGCAGTGACAGCGTGTTCGTCGTTAACTCGATCCAGGGCAACCTTTCCGTGACCAAAGGCAACGGGCTAAACGACATCGTGCACTGTGGGGCCGCCTCTGGGACGACAACCATCAACGGCAACCTGTCCATCACACAGGGCGACGGCAACATCGACGCGGTCGTCATTGGACTATCGGTCACCGTGGGCGGCCACCTGTCCGTGACCCAGGGCAACGGCGGCGGCGTGGCCGGGTCGTACTCTGGCGACGTGGTGGAGGTTGATTCAGCTACGGTGGGCGGCAACCTGTCCATCACCCAGGGCAACGGCGGTGCCGGGGCCGGGGGAGGCTATGGCGACTTTGTGGACCTTCTGTCGGTCACCGTGGGCGGCAACCTGTCCATCAACCAGGGTAATGGCGGCGGCGAGGCCGGGGGGGTCTATGGCGACTATGTGGGAATTACGTCGGCCAGTGTGGCCGGCAACCTGTCCATCACCCAGGGCAACGGCGGCGGCGGGGCCGGGTCGGACTATGGCGACGTGGTGGGAATCTGGTCGACAACCGTGGGCGGGAAGCTGTCCGTCACCCAGGGTAACGGCCTGGCAGGGTCAGTGGCTGGCGACGTCGTGGAAATTGTCGAGTCCACGGTGGACGGCCACATGTCCGTGAGCCAGGGCAACAGCGGCGGCGTGGCTGGGCCAGAGTCTGGCGATGTGGCGTTCTTCAGCGGACTCATCGTGCAAGGCAACCTTTCCGTGACCCAGGGCAACGGCGCAGGCGACTTTGTGGAAGTCGTTGGCAGCTATGGGCCGAACACCTTTGGCGGGAACCTGTCCATCACCCAGGGCAACGGCAGTAGCGACGACATTAATTTTGATGACGCCACCGTCGGCGGCAACGCGTCGTTCCAGGTGGGCAACGGCACCGGCGACACGATCAACATCGAGGGCGTCTCCAGCGGCGGCAGCGGTGTAACATTCAACAGCAATGTATCAATCTCGTTCGGCAACGGCGGGGACGCCACGCTCAACATCGGCACCGACGGCGAGCCGGTGAGCTTCGGCGCCAACGCCAGCTTCTCGGCCGGCGGCTCGGGCAACACCTACACCGTGGGACCTTTCGTCACTTTCCGGCCCCATCAACCGACCCGGCACGGTATTTAGTCTGTAGTGTGCGTCAAGCGTACTCGCGCCGACGCACCATCCGAAACTCAAAGGGGACGCATCTATTTTGCTCGTCCCGGCCCGCGGGAAAGCAAAAGGTCTAGAATCTGGCTGTAGCCGCCGGCATGCTTGACCAGGGTTCATGCAAGTACTTCAACCATGATGTCGGGAAAACTGCTCAAGCGGTGGTCGTTAGTCAGAAACAAATCGCAGCCGCCTGCGACCGCCGCGCCAGATGGAGCGCGTCGGCCAGTTTGTAACTGTGGACGGCCCGAATGCGGCAAGCAAGCTCGTATACTGCTGTGGGCATGGGCACGCGCACGACGTCAGAGCCGGTCAAGAAGGCCTCCATGTCTGCCAGCCCCAGCGCATCGCCCAGACGGATCGGTTTCACCCGGCACTCCAGCCAGGTCGGGTCCCTGATGGCGGGCTAGTTGCCAGCGGCGTGTATGGTCGCCAATCTCGCTCTGGCCCTGCCCTGGAAGGACAGTGCACCCTCAACTGCATAGATACAGATGACGGAGTCGAGGTAGATGAGCATCAGGGCTTGTCCGTCTTGTCGGGCCCGGCGCCGGTCCGCGACCAGATTTCCCGCCAACGCTCCTCGTACGGGTCGTCTTCCGAGTGCACCTGGGCGATCTCGGCAGCCATCTCTACCTCAGTCATCGGCTTGCGGCCCCGCTGCTGTTGGTCCCGGTGGATGCGATCCAGAACCTCCAGCATGGTTGGGCCGGTTTTCGTCACCGTCGGCTGCACCGTCACCGTCACCCGTCCAGGCGGCAGGGGGAGCTTCTTCTCGAGGTGCACCGTCAGGCCGTCTGGCTGAAGCGTGCCCTGAACAGTGATCGTCGTAGTCGTCATGGTTTAGCGCCGCTAGTTCAGCTTGGGGCAATGCTTGTCCTGGTATTTGGATGCTATCCCATCGGTCCAGACTCTGCTATAGAAGAGGGGAAGTTGAAGGCGAGAGGCCAGACCCTTTTGGGCTCAGGGACACCCGCATGAACTCTTCTACAGAGATCTCTTGGTCCGGCACTGAACAACCCGACCGCCGCACTGTGCTGCGCATTGGCGGGCTGGGGCTGTTCGGGCTCGCCTTGCCCCATTTGCTATGCGGCCGGGCCAGGGCGGCTGCCAGGCAGTCTAGGCCTCGATCATTCGGCCAAGCAAAGTCCTGTGTGCTAATTTTCCTGAAAGGCGGTCCCTCGCAGATCGATACGTTTGACATGAAACCTGCAGCGCCGCTGGAGATCCGGGGCCAGTTCAGGCCTATTGCTACGAGCGTTCCCGGTATCCAGGTATGCGAGCACCTTCCCTTTCTTGCCCAACAGGCACAGCGCTTCACGGTGCTGCGCTCCCTCTGTCACCAGGATAACAATCACGCGAGCGCGGCCTACGAGATGAGTACGGGGCACGTCTATCCCCGTTCCGTCAATCTGAGCGGTATTGGCACGCGCGAAGACCATCCTCACATCGGTGCCGCGGCGGCCGCCGTGGAGGGGAAGCGCCGGCCCGTGCCGCCCTTCTTCATGGTGCCGCAGTACTTGGTAGTGAACGGGGAGTTCCGCTCTGGGCAGAACGCCGGCTTCCTTGGCGCTCGCCACGATCCCGTGGTGCCTGGGGGAGATCCTTCCAGCTTGGATTTTCGAACGGTCGATCTTGGTCTTGGACCTTCAGTCGAATCGTCGCGACTTCAAGCGCGGCGAAATCTCCTGAAAACGGTTGAGGCACAACTCCGAGGCATGGAGAAAAGCCTGGCCGGACGGACTTTTGAGGAGCATCAAGAAAAAGCCTTCTCTCTGCTCGATGCCGGCCTGACCGGGGAGGCATTGGACCTGGCGCGCGAGCCGGCGAGCGTGCGTGACCGCTATGGTCGCAACTTCTTTGGCCAATCTCTCTTGCTGGCGCGGCGCCTGGTGCAGGCGGGCGTACAGCTTGTGCATGTGAATTGCATGTCGAGCATCTTCGGCGGTCTCAAGAACTGGGATACGCACAAGGACAATTTCAAAATGCTCAAGGACCCTCTCTTGCCGCGCATGGACCAGGGCGTGGCAGCATTCCTGGAAGACCTCGCCGTCCGTGGACTGTTGGACGAAACGCTCGTGATTGTGGTGGGCGAGTTTGGCCGGACCCCGAAGGTGAACGCCGGGGCAGGACGAGACCACTGGGCCGCCGCCTTCACAGCCTTGCTCGCGGGAGCAGGCCTTCCGGGCGGCCGTCTATTTGGCGCAACAGACAAGTACGGAGCCTATCCCGTGGAGCACCCCGTTCCCGCGGGTCGTCTATCGGCGACCATTTTCCACGCACTCGGCATCGATCCGGCGCTGCAGGTCCCGACACTCCTCGGCAGGCCCTGGCGGATATCCGATGTGGAACCGGTACTTGAGCTGTGGGGCTAGCAGGTTTGCGTCAGGGACGCTTGGGTTCTGGCACATCCGACCATGAAATCTTGCCTGTTGCCAGCGAATAGACTCCCGCCACCACCTGGACGCGTTTGTGGTCCATCAATTCCTTCAGCTCCGGACTTTTTCGAGTCAGAGCTTCGGCCTGGTGAATGGCATTGGCCCGAATTGCCGCGGCGACAGCCTCTGGCTTGCCGGCGGGGAGATTGTCGCCCGTAAATACTTGTTTGACAAGCCAGCCCAGGTGGCCGGGCAGCGGTTTGCCATCGACCGCCGCTTGCACAGCGCCGCAGCGGTCGTGTCCCAGAACCACGATGAGTGGGACGTGGAAGTGTTCAACCGCGTATTCGGTCGAAGCCAGCATTCCTTGCTCGGCGACGTTGCCGGCGATGCGTAGTACAAACAAATCGCCCAGACCCTGATCGAAAAGCCATTCCGGAACGATACGCGAATCCGCGCACGACAAGATTACTGCGAAGGGATGTTGCCCGCGCGCAAGCTCGGTTCGGCGTTTATTGCCTATGTCCTTGGCGGCTTGCGTGTCCGCAGCAAAGCGAGCATTGCCGTCCTTTAGCCTTTCCAGAGCAACCGCAGGTGTTAGCCGCAGCTCCTGGGCCAACAGGCAAGGGCTGGCAACCAGCAGCAGGCACACACACGTCACCGCACGGTAGAGATGTCGCACCACAGGTATACCCTCCAACTTGGGATTCGCTAACGCGTCCGGAGTCGTAGCACGCATGCGTCATGATGGGACGCTGCCGACCGAAGTGCAATTGGATTCCACTAGAATGAGAAAACTGTCTCAGGGACGTGTCAATCCGTTTTCGAGATCCCAATGACTCCCGAAGAATTTCGTTCTCTCGGCCATCAATTGATTGATTGGATCGCGGATTACCGAACCCGCGTTTCCGAGCTGCCTGTCATGGCACGAACGACTCCGGGCGAGATCAAAGCCCAGTTGCCCGCTTCCCCCCCGCAGTCACCGGATGGACTCCAAGGCCTATTCCGCGACCTGGAGCAGATACTTCAGCCGGGTCTTTCCCACTGGCAGCACCCAAGGTTTTTCGGCTACTTTCCATCGAATGCCAACCTCGCGAGCGTCCTCGGGGACTATCTCAGCACCGGCCTCGGTGTCCTGGGACTTTCCTGGCAGTCCAGCCCAGCGCTAACCGAATTGGAAGAACTTGTTCTCGACTGGGTCCGGCAAATGGTGGACCTCTCGCCGGATTGGAGCGGAGTGATCCAGGATACAGCCTCCACGAGTACGCTCATCGCTCTCTTATGCGCTCGCGAGAAGACAACCCGTTATTCCCTTAGCCGCGGTGGCATGCAGGCCGAAGAGCAGCCGTTGATCGTCTACACATCAGACCAAAGTCACAGCTCTGTCGAAAAAGCTTCCCTCCTGGCCGGGTTCGGCCGTGCCAACGTGCGCGCCCTTGCTCATGACAAGGCCTACGCACTGCGCCCGGACGCACTCGAAGAGGCTGTACAACGAGACATCCACGAGGGCAAGAAGCCCTGCGCGATCGTCGCCACGACCGGCACGACGATTTCGACAGCGCTTGATCCCATAGAAGCGCTTGCCGGCGTGGCCCGCAAGCACGGCTTGTGGCTGCACGTGGACGCCGCAATGGCGGGATCGGCCATGATTTTGCCGGAGTGCCGCTGGATGTGGCAGGGGATTGAAGGCGCCGACTCGCTGGTGATCAACAGTCACAAGTGGCTTGGCGCGGTTTTCGATTGTTCCCTCTATTACGTGAAGGACCCCGAACACCTTGTCCGGGTGATGTCCACGAACCCTAGCTATTTACAATCGTCCGCAGATGGTCGCGTCCGAAACTTCCGCGACTGGGGTATTCCGCTGGGGCGACGCTTTCGCGCGCTGAAGCTTTGGTGTTTGCTTCGGGCAGAAGGGGTTGAGGGTTTGCAAGCGCGTTTGCGCCGCGACCTTGCCAATGCGCGCTGGCTTACCGAGCAATTGCAGGCAGCGCCCAACTGGCGCGTGCTGGCACCCGTGCCCTTGCAAACGCTTTGTGTACGCTACGAACCGCCGTCTCTCAAGGGCGATGCTTTGGACACGCACACGCTCGGCTGGGTGGAGCGTCTCAACCGCTCCGGGGATGTGTATCTCACACCGGCAATTCTGGACGGAAGGTGGATGGTGCGCATCTCGATCGGAGCCGAGCAGACGGAACGAGAACACGTCGAGGCCCTCTGGCAAGCGCTGCGCCGGGAAGCCGAACGATTGCATTGACGAAAGGAGCACACCGATGGCTCGAGTTCAGCCCGTGACGATGGAAAATGCCACGCCCGACGCCCGAAGACTGCTCGATGAGCAGATAGCCGCGCACGGCCGCACCACCAACATGAAACGCACGCTGGCACATTCGCCCAAGGCACTCGAAGCTTTCATGAAGTGGTACGACCTTCACGCGGAGGTAGTTGCTTTCCTCGGCCAGCGTTTGACAACGCTGTTCTCACACGCGATTTCCAGTCAGACCGATTGCTTGATTTGCTCCACGTTCTTCCGCCGCTGGCTCACCGAGACGGGCGAAAACCCGGACGATCTCCGGCTGGATGACCGCGACCGAGCGGTAGTCGAGTATGGCCGACAACTGGCACGTGATGCCAATCAGGTTTCGGACGCGCTTTACGCTGCGCTGGCCAAACACCTGGAACCGGAGCAGATCGTCGCGCTCACAGCCTTTGGCGGGTTGATGATCGCAACCAATGTATTCAACAATGCCCTGCGCGTGGACCTGGACGAGTATCTTTTTCCCTTCCGCAAAGGAGCGCCGCAATGAGCGAGTTGTCCGGCAGGGTAGCGCTCATCACCGGCGCGGCCGGCGGCCAAGGCCGGGCGTCCGCGCTGGCCCTGGCACGGGAAGGCGTTCACATTGCGGCTGTCGATGTGGCCAGGCCGTTGCCATACCCCGGATACGCACTGGGCACGCCACAAGGGCTCGCTTCTCTCGAGGAGGAGTGCCGACGCGTGGGCGTGACCTGCTTGTCGTTTGCGGCCGACGTGCGCGACGACCAGGCAGTGATTCAGGCAGTGGAAGAGACGGCGAGTCGACTTGGGCACATCGATATCCTCTTCAACAATGCCGGCATCTGTGCCTATGGTCTGGCCCACGAGCTGACCGAGGAAGCCTGGGACGCCATGCTCGACATCAACCTCAAGGGAGCGTGGATCGTGGCGCGGCGTGTGATTCCGCACATGATCGCTCGCAAGGCCGGCGTCATCATCAACAATTCATCAGTGGCCGGCTTGCGCGGCATGGCCCGGCTGAGCCATTATGCCGCGTCGAAGTGGGGCCTTGTTGGCTTGACAAAGTCATGGGCTCTGGAGCTGGCGCCGCACGGTATTCGCGTCGTGTCGATTCACCCAACGGGCGTCAACACACCCATGAACGTCGGTCTCGCGGCCCTGGAAGGACTCACACCCCAGCAGATTGCCGAGCGCTCGGCGGGCAATTTGTTACCTGTGCCGTGGATTGAACCGGAAGACGTGGCAGCCGCGGTTGTGTTTCTTGCCTCCGACCGGGCTCGGTACATCACTGGTTCGCAATTTGTGCTGGATGCCGGATTGCTCTGCCGTTAAGGCGCGGACACCAGGCTGCACCGAAGCAGTGGAAAGGATCAATGTCATGTTTTGTCATGTAAAAGGGGGGTATGCAGACTACTTGTCTGACAAGAAAGCCAATTCTGCAAGTGACTATTCTACAAAGGTTTACATCGCAACTCGAATCTTGAGCCCATGGCAGTTCGCCCTGACATATGTCATATGTACAGATGTACCCATTTCAGGGATTCTGAATCGATGTTCACACCCCAAAATCAAGGCTTGAACACGCATTAGGTGTTTTCCAGGCTAGCCGGCTCTGCGCTGGTTTTTTCGTGCCTGCGTGGGCAAATCTCGCACAGGTCCGGGCCAAGAATGCGATAGGCTCTTAGAACTGCGTACTGCGTGCTCATGCCTGTGCCACCTGTCTCGGGAATGATGTACTGCTCGCCAATCTCCGCATCGAGCCGGGTATTGTGGAGCGCCTTCGCCAGGTCTGCACGTACGCCGCACAGAATCAGCGTAACCTTGCGCGCTTGCAAGCGGCGCTGGAAGTCGGCTAGCAAGTTCAGGCAAACAGCATCTGGATTGCGCGCTCGCTTCAAAAAGAGCACAACTACCCGGATGTTTTCCTTCGCGCGCTGCTCGATGCTGGCCAGATGGGCTTCCAACTCCGGAGCCGCGCCGAAAGATAGCTCTCCCTCCAAATCGTAAAGCAGCATTCGCCCGCAACGCAGATCACTGGGGGCCCGTTCGCGTACCTGCCCGTCGCCGGTCAGGGTCAGCTCGGAGAGCTGTACCTGGGCTGCCCGCGGGACGTAGAGCACGAAAGATAAAAACACGCCGACCAGCACGCAAAACTCCACGGAGATGAATACGGCCGCCATTGCCGTGGCGATGACAATCAACGCGTCGAAGCGGGTGGCGCGTAAATGGAAAATAAGCTGGCGGTGATCGATCATGCGGTACGACGCCAGCATCAGCAGGCCCGCCAGCGACGCCCTCGGAATATGACCGGCGAACGAAGCAAGGAGCAGAATGGTGGCCGCAACCGCAACGGCGGAAAATACGCCCGACCACTGGCTGACGGCACCAGCTTGCTGGTTCACGGCTGAGCGTGTGAGCGAGCCGGAGCCGGGCATGCAATGAAAAAAGCTGCCCGTGACATTGGCCATACCTTCACTCAGACACTGCTGGTTGATATCGAGTTTTTGACCGGTGTTTACCGCAATCGCCTTTGCCATGGCGATCGCTTCCAGGAGCCCCAGTACGGCGACGCCGAAGGCATTGCCCATCAACAGTTGGACTTGCTCCCACTTCAGGTCGGGCAAGGCGAACCCAGGCAATGATGCTGGAATATCACCGACGATCTTGACACCGTTTTGATCGAGATGAAAGACCCACGCCACCGCTGCCATGATGGCGACGGCCAGCAGGTGCTGCGGAATCGGGAAACGTACTCCTATTTTCCGCAGCCAATTGTTGATCGACCTGCCCATGAGCACCAGGGCGATGGTGCCGACGCCAATGGCGACGGTCGGCCCGTGCCAGGGTTCCCCCGAAGTCATGGTCAGCCAGAAGCGCTTAAGGAAGTGATCGCCAGGGTCACCGCGGGAGGGGAGCCCGACAAAATTCTTCAGTTGATCCAGCACCAGGAGAGCCCCAGCACCAAGCGTGAAGCCGACAATCACGGCGTGCGAGACATAGCGGGTCAGGTCTCCCAGGCGCAGGAGCGTGATGCCCAATTGCACGAGGCCGACCAGCAGGGCAAACACCACCGCAACGGATGTCTTGTCTTCTCCCGGAATCACCGTCAGGGCACTGAGCAACGCGATCGAGATGGCATTGGTGGGGCCATTGATCAACTGGCGGGACGAATCGAACAAGGCTCCCACGGCGGTCATGACGACGGCTGTGTAAAGGCCGTACTGCGGCGGCAGGCCCGCGAGCATGGCGTACGCCATGGCCTGCGGCACCGCCACCGTGGCCACCGTCAATCCCGCGACCATGTCCGCACCAAGGGACCGTAAAGAGTAAGTGCGGAGAGAATCAACCGCGGGTACGTACCTACACAACCAGCCAAAAAGACCTCGGGGCGGTGGGAGAGGTAGCGTACCCGCCGCAGGCTCTAGTTCCCCGGTTCGTTTCAACGCTTGCAGTGTGCGCCTCATGTGCCTGCCAACACCGTCTTTGCTTGCGGTTGCCCAATCCGTGGGGTCCTGCCACACTTCCGCGAAGGCTGTGACGTCGGTGCCTCAGCCTGGCTACGGGGGACAATTATAGCTAGAGTGCGACTGTCTGGGGCGCGGGGCTTCGACCTTGAGGTACGTGGAAGGAGTGACTCCCTCACTTGTGAGAAGACTGTTCCGGATCGCGTTTCTTCAGACGCAGCTTCAGCTCCTTGTCCTCTTCATCCGGGGAGATATTGGTCTCGGGATGATCTGGATCAGGGTCGACGCGGAGCCATTGCGTTTGTTCCACGCCGTCCACGGTTAGGACCAGACGGTACATGCCGGGATTGACCTGCGAAGATCCTCCGCCCAGGAAGCCCAAGACCTCGGGAGCAGGCTCCTCCGCGGGCTCCGCTGGCGGCTCGGATTTCTTTTCCGCGCCGGCTGCCTTGCTTTCCGGAGCACCCGACTTCTTTTCCGGTGCGGACGCAGTTTTTTCGACCGGCTTGGTTGCGGGCTTTTGCCGGCGCGGAGGCTGCTTCATCAGATTCCACGTGACATCATGCAATCCCGGCTCCGGCTTTGGCTGCAGCTCGCTTACGGTCTCCCCCTTGTAATCAAGGATCTTCAGGGAGATCGAACCTGCTTTTTTGCCCAAGGAATAGAAAATCTGCGCGCCGGCAGGCGGGTTTTGGCCAACGAACCGGCGTACGCTTGCGCTAAACCAATCTTCGCGCCCGGGCTCACTGTGCCAGCGTATAACGCGGTTGGGCTCGTACAGGTGTGCGTTTGCCTTCAGGTTCTCGGCGGTCATCTGGCGAAGTGCGGTGACGTCCAACACCCACAAGCTGCGCCCGTGAGTGGCCACGACGATTTCACCGGCAGTCGGATGCTGTGCGAACTCGTGCACAGCCACCGTGGGCAGATTGCTGTTCAGCTTCGTCCACGATGCGCCACGGTTGGCCGAGACGTAGGCGGCAAACTCCGTACCGACATAGAGGATGTTCTGGTTCTGGATATCCTCGCGGCAAACCCGGCTGGAGCCGCGCGGTAAGTTGGAACGGATTGGCTTCCACGTTTGACCGAAGTCCTCGGTCACATAGACGTAGGGCTCATCGTCGTTCGAGCGATGAGTGTCGAAAGCCGCGTAGGCGCGCCCTTCGACGTAGCGCGACGGCTCGATGCTTGCCACCCAGCGTGGTCCCGGCAGACCGACTTTGTCGGCAAGGTTCGTCCAGTGGGCGCCGCCGTCGCGGGTGATCCACAATGCCCCGTCGTCCGTGCCGACATAGAGCACTTCCGGATTCCTTGGGGATTCCGCCAGCGCCGTTGCGCTCCCGTGCTTTGTGCGGGTGATCTCCGGCGAGATCACCCGTAAATTATCGCCGCGTTTCACCGAGCGCCAGACGTACTCGCCGGCAACATAGAAGATGTTCGAATCGTGGCTGGAGAGAATGTACGGCGTGTTCCAGTTGAAGCGGTGCTCTGGCTTGCCGGCGATGCGCAACGGGTGGATGGTGGTCTGATCCCCCTTTTTGAGGTGCTTGCGCTGGATACCGCCATGCTGGCTCTCCGAATAGATCAAGTCGGGATCATTGGGATCGATCCGGCACACGAAGCCGTCGCCGTCGCTGAGAAAGAGCCAGTCGTCGTTCACCGGTCCGGTGCCGCGCAGCGAGTGGGCAGGGCCAGCCCAGCTACCGTTGTCCTGCAGGCCACCGGCGGCGCGATACAAGGGCCGGGGGTCCACTGCGACGTGGTAGAACTGTCCCAAAGCTAGATGGTTCAAATGGTCCCAGTGCTCGGCCCGGTCGTACGTTTGGTAGAAACCGCCGTCGGTGCCGATCAGCATGTGCCGGCCGTCCTTGGGATCGATCCACATGGCGTGCTGGTCCGAGTGCACGCCGGCGTTACCGCTCGCCTGAAACGATTTGCCGCCGTCCTTTGACGCATACACCGCGAAGCCGATGACATAGACTCTCTCGTCGTCCGTGGGATCGACGCGAATCTGCGAGAAGTACATGGGCCGAGGATTGAAGCTGTTCACACGCTTCCACGTTTCGCCGCCGTCGGTCGACTTGTAGACACCGCCCGTTTGCACGCCGTCAGGACCTTGCTGATCCTGTACGTTTTCGCGTTGGCCGCCTAACCCGCCGCCGTTGGACCGCTTCAACCTGCCGGGCGAGGGCTTTTCCGCCATGGGGCCGAAGCCCGTGCGCTCCAGCGTGATCGCGATCTCCTTCTTTTCCGTGCCACGAGTGATTTGCAAGGTTACTTTGTCGCCGGCCTTGTGCTCGGTCGCTATCTTGCGCAGAGTAGGGAAGAATTTCTCCACGGGTTTGCCGTCGATGGCTGTCACCACATCGTCAAACTTCAGCCCTGCCTTGATCGCCGGACCGCCCTCGATCATCTCGCTCACTACAACGCCTCCCTCGGCGTCGTCGCCAAAGAAGCCGGGACTCACGAGTCGTGGTCCGCCCGGCCCTGAAGATCCAACCAGGCTCAGCTCGATCTCTTTCTTTTCGGCCCCGCGCTGGTAAGCGATCTTCACCTTATCGCCGACCTTGTGCGGGCGGAGAAGCTCGACGAGTGCGGTAGGGCTGCTCGCCGGCTTCCCATCGATAGACACAAGGACGTCATTTTCCTTCAGGCCCGCTTTGCCGGCCGCGCTCTCCGGTTTGACTTCGGCGAGCTTGACTCCGCCGGCTGCCTCCGCCCACTGTGCGCCCAGTGAAATCTCCAGGGGAGGAAGACCGGTGCCGCTCTTCTCCGTGTCGATAATTGCGTAAACAATGTTCGGGCTCTTGCGTGCGTAACTCAGGCCGATTCGGCCCATCGTCGCGGCAGGCAGGCCCTGCGTAAGCCGGTGGAACGTTTTGCCGCCGTCCGTGGTCTTGTAGATGCCCGCGCCTTTGCCGTACTTGCGTACCGGGTCATAGTGGTCGCTGCCTTCAGGCGGAGGATCTCCAAGAAAGTCGTCGAACTCATCCCGCTGACGGTCCCACATCGCGACCAGGAGTGTTTCCGGATCGGTCGGATGCATTTGCACGTCGATGACGCCAGTCTTGTCATCCACGTACAGGATCTTTTCCCAGGTCTCGCCGCCGTTGGCGCTCTTGAACAGCCCGCGTTCCTCGTTGGCGCCATAGAGCCGGCCGAGGGCGCCGATGTAGACCGTATTTGGGTTCTTGGGGTGCACAGCGATATGGCCGATTTGGAACGATTTTTTCAGACCCATGTTCTTCCAGGTCTTGCCGCCGTCGGCGGACTTGTAGACGCCGTCGCCGAAGGAAACGGAATTGCGCGGATTTGCTTCTCCCGTGCCGACCCAAACGATATTGCGATCCGAAGGCGCGACGCAGACGTCGCCAATGGAGACGGTGGCTTCGTGGTCGAATTGATGGTCGAACGTGATTCCGTTGTTTACAGTTTTCACCAGGCCGCCTGAGGCGGTTGCAACCCAGTAGGTGGAAGGATCCTGCTCGAAGACGGAAAGCGCAGTGATGCGGCCGCCCATGTTCGCCGGGCCGATGCACCGCCATTGGAGGGACTTGACCCAGTCCGCGGGTATCGTGCCAGCGATGCCCTCGGAAGCGGTCGAGGCACCGGCAGCACGCAGCTCGTCCAACTTGCGGTGCAGTGCTTGAATTTCTTTTTCAAGGTCATCCAGCCGCTGCTCCCGAGTCTTCTCCTGTCCGTAAACCCGGCCAGTGCCATGACTCGTGATAGTTCCTACGGCTAACGTAAGGACGACCGCCAATCCCCGAAACGCTGTGCGATGAAACAACATAAGTGACGTCATTCGTTGCAGATTCCTCGGTGCGGGTCCATGAGAAGGTGAAGGTACGGTTCCAATCAGTTTAATGGCCGTGAATATGTTTTCTATGCTAATTTGGGAAGCATTGGCGATCTTTAGCGAATATTCGGGTCTGTTGGTTGCTTGGTGAGGATTATCGCGCGCACGCGAGCTCGACCAGACATTGGGGTGTGTCGCTCGTCCCAGGGAGATTTGTTAAACTGCTCTCGATCGCTCAAACCACCCACCCAAGGAGTTGCCGTGCGAAGCACTTACCCGGTTCACTGCCTAGCGGCTGCCGTTTTCTGTTTGTTTGCTGCCGGGTTCGTTCGAGCTGACGCCCTGGAAAAACTTAAACCCGAGAAGCTGGAAGCTACGCACAAGGCTGTGCAGGCCTTGCGGGTCGAATGGCAAAAGATCCCGCGCTTGGGTCCATACGTCGATTATCGGGCAAACCTTCACGTCCACTCTGCCCTTTCGCACGATAGCCGCGGCACCATCGAAGAAATAGTTGCAGCGGCAAAGGCTGCCGGCACGCAGGTGTTGATGTTTACGGAACATCCCTCGGAGCGCTACGATTTTTATCGAGATGGACACCGCGGCATGAAGGATGGCGTGCTCCTCATCCCGGGTGCTGAAAACAAGGGATTCCTGATCTTCCCCACGCAGAGCCTGCGCGGCGTAGAGGCTTCGTCCAGCCAGGAGTATTCCGACCTGGTCCGCAGCCGCGGCGGGCTGGTCTTCCTTTCCCACCTCGAAGAACGCATGGACTGGGAAATCCGGGGTATGACCGGAACGGAAATCTATAACACTCACGCGGACTTCAAGGACGAAAAAAAACTGATTGCAGCGATGCGTAACCCGCTCTGGATTTTCAAAAGCGCCGAACTCTTCATGAAGTATCCGCAGGAATCGTTTTCGGCGCTGCAGGACTACCCGGCGGACTACCTGAAACGATGGGATGAACTTTGCACCAGGGCACCGCACACCGGCGTGGCGGCCAACGATTCTCATCAGAATGTCGGCCTGGTAGTCCGCCTGGTTCAAGGTGACAAAGCTCGACTGGAGGACGCCCTTGGTGAAAAGCTTTTCGAACTGGACGTGGGGGCTCTACCGATCCTGCAATCGATGGCCAAGGGCAAGCGCGTGGGCGACGTTCTCTTCCAAATTCGCCTCGACCCATACCCGATCAGCTTGCGCCACGTAGGCACTCACCTGCTACTGCCGGAACTGACTGAAAAGGCGGTGTGGGAGGCGCTCGAGGCCGGCAGGGCTTACGTGTCCTTCGACTGGCTGGCCGACGCGACGGGCTTCGACTTCGCGGCGGTGTCTGGTAAAGACCGCCACGAGATGGGTAGCCGGACGGCCTATGAAAATGGCTTACGCTTGCGTGCCCAGGCTCCACTCCCGGTGCGCTGGAAAGTCATTCGCAACGGCAAGGTAGTCTCCCAATCGAACGGCAGGGCGCTCGATAGCGCGGTCAGCGAACCTGGCAACTACCGCGTGGAGGCCTGGCTCAAAATTGCAGGCGAAGAAATGATTTGGGTGCTTTCCAACCCGATCTACATCCGGGCTGCAGCGCGCGGCTGATCCCCCATGGATGCAACGCCTGTCGGGCGTGACAGAACAGGAGCCCAAAGCGCGTTTAGCAGCGACGCCAGCCGAGAGGTATGCGGGCCAAAGGCCGAGGTGCGGCCTTTTGGCTCTGATAGCAACGCGGGCAAAGAGCGAGGCTTTTTTCGCCTTTCTGTACCCAGTAGAGCGTGTTGGTCGCCCGGGTACAGCCCTCGCAACGGAATGAGCAGACAGTGCGATCGATGGTTGCAGCCACTTCTCTTTCCTTTCCAATACCCAAAATCATGTAGCTCGCATGAAGGAACCGGCGGCCGTGCGAGAGCGGACGTGTGTCGTCGGTATGGGTAGGTAACTTACTTCTATACGGCGGGCTGGCAGTCTGGTCAAGCCAAGAAAGGGGGGCCCAGTTTAGCGAAACTGCCAGCCAGAACACATGACCGTAAGTATCGCGAAATTCGTTAAACTCGACTGGCCGCTCTTCGAGAGGCCGCCCAAAAATGCGACAAATCACTCATCTTAGGACCTGGGATCGTATTCCTCTCATGAAGAGCGAGAATGGCTGGAAGGAAGCGATGCCTTTCTTAGACTTCTTCGAATTTCGCACTGAAATGGCGCAGTACTTTGGGGGCTTCGACGATTCGCAGCCCACGGATTTGCCGGCGATCCTGAAAAACCTCGATCGTTGCTTCCACCACATAATCGATGTGGCTTTGCGTGTAGACACGGCGCGGAATGGCCAGGCGCACCAATTCCATGGGTGGAAAGACAGTCTCACCCGTGTCGGGATTGGTGTGGGCAAACATGACGCTGCCGATTTCTACGGCCCGAATTCCCGCAAAACGATAGAGCGCACAGACCAGAGCCTGGCCAGGGAACCGCGCCGCGGGAATGTGCGAACAAAAGGCGGCCGCGTCGATATAGATCGCATGGCCGCCGGGCGGCTCGACGATCTGAATACCCGCTGCTAACAAATGTTCGCCAAGGTATTCGACGCTGCGCAAGCGGTAGTGGAGATAATCTTCGTCCAGCACTTCGGTGAAGCCCTGGGCCATCGCCTCCAGGTCCCGCCCCGCCAGGCCGCCGTAGGTTACAAAGCCTTCCGTAAGGATGAGCAGGTTGTTGGCACGCTCCGCAAGTGCATCGTCGCGCATCGCCAGGACGCCGCCGATATTCACCAGGCCGTCTTTCTTGGCGCTTATGGTGGTCCCGTCGGCCAGATCGAACATCTCGCGGGCGATTTCGCGGGCGCTTCGTCGGCCCTGGCCCGGCTCGCGCTGCTTGATCAAGTAGGCGTTTTCAGCGAAACGGCAGGCATCGAGGAACACGGGAATGTGATGCCGGGAGCAAATGGCGCGGATTTCCCGAAGGTTTGCCAGGCTGACCGGCTGGCCCCCGCCGCTATTGTTTGTAACCGTCACCATGCAAACGGGAATGCGCTCGGCGCCGACCTGGGAGATCAATGCTTCCAATTTGTGCGGGTCCAGATTGCCCTTGAACGGATGCCGGCTGCGTGGCTGCGTACCTTCGTCGATGACGAGATCGACCGCCTGCGCACCGGAGTGTTCAATATTGGCTCTGGTCGTATCGAAGTGGTTATTGCTCGGAATGACCTTGCCTGGCCCACCGACCAGCTCGAAGAGCAGCCGCTCGCTTGCCCGCCCCTGGTGGGTTGGCAAAATATGCTGCATACCAAGCAAATCGTGGAGGACCTTTTCGAAACGGTACCAGCTGCGCCCGCCAGCGTAGGATTCATCTCCGCGCAACATGCTGGCCCATTGCTCGCTACTCATCGCCGAAGTGCCGCTATCTGTCAGCAGGTCGATGACGACGTCTTCGGCTGGGATTTGAAACGGGTTGAAATGCGCCTTTTTCAAGATGTTCTCGCGCTCCGCGCGCGTGGTGAGCTTGATCGGCTCGACCATCTTGATCTTGAAAGGCTCTATGATGGTTTTCATGGATCTGCCGTTAACGCGGACGACTACGTAACCAAGCCGTTCAGCGTGCAGGTGCTGCTCCAACGTATCAAGGCCTTGCAGCGGCGCGTGCAAGCTCGGCCGGATGCCAACGAAGTCGTCGAGCACCTGGGCGCGCGCATTGATCGGGTTCGGCGCCGGGCCCTGTTCGATAGGGCGGAGATGGATTTGACGCCCACCGAGTTTCGGTTGCTCGAATGAGCGCTGCGGCAGCCCGGCAGGGGGTCACATCGCCATCAGCTCATGGATGCGGCTGTCGGAGACGGCGCCATCGTGTTGGAACGAACGATCGTACACGTCAAGACATTCCGACGCAAGCTTGCTTCAGCCGACCTCATCAAAACGGTGCACGGTATCGGTTACCGCTTCCGTGAGAAAAGGGCCCGAGTGAATTCTGCGGTCGAGGCCGAACCAATCCCACATGATCCGTGGCCCGTTCTCGGATGTCTAATCGAGCACGAGATCGAACGTATTGTCGCCTTCACCGACCGTTCGTGTCAACGGCGTAGAACCTTGGGAGCGATATTTCTGAGGTATCCGTTTCGAATTGGCATTTTTTAACTCATTGTAATCAAGGGGCTCGATCCGCACCTTGTACTCTCCGGTGGGCGCTCCGCTCTTATCGTTATTGAATCCAATGACATAGTTGCCATGGGCATCCACGAGCCCGGCCGCTTCGTAGCGCCAGCCATGTGGGCCTTCTATCTCCAGAGGCGTAAAGTAGACGATGCCACCTTTCAATTCCGTCCCATCGGCGAATTTGATCTTGCCGTGCACGGTCTGAGGGTCGGCGGTTGGAGGGCCGGCCGGCTGCCCGCCCCCGCAACCCGTCAAGGTCATCACCAAAGCGAATCCGACCAGAAGTCCGCCAAGTCGCGCGCGCATCAAAGCCTCCCGAGAGCAAGCAAGGGCCGAGCGTCTTGATGACCGCCCGGCCCAGATGTTTGATGAAACAATCCACCGGGTTAGTAGGAGGACGCGTCGATGACTTCGCCGCCGGAACGGGAGACAAGAGAAGCCATCGTCACTGGATTGATGCCCTCCGCCACGAACGCCACGTGTCCGTCGGCAAACGAGATATTGGCGCCGCCGTTGTGGAAGCTGAAGATCTCGTCGTTGGATCCGCAGTTGTTGGTCAGCTTCCAGTTGCACGTGACTGGGCCATCCGTTCCCGGGGAAACGTTGTTGTTGTTGATGATCTTGAAGCCTGTGGAGACGACATTCAGCGGGCCGGTCGCGGTAGGAGTCGGATCGCCAGATACACCGAAACCACTGTCCTGCTCGGCCCACCGCCAGAATCGCCGCGTGGTGAAAGCCGTGCCCTCATCGATCGAAATACCCAGGACGGTCGCCGGATCGAGATAGTTCGGGTTCGTAATGTAGTTTTCGCGACGGGCGGCATCTTCGGCGATGAGAACCGTGTTGCTTGTGCCGTCACTGATGGCCGAAATCCGGTTCGACATGTTATCCAGCGCGCCGCGTTGACGGGCATGCGTCTTGTCGCGGGTGCCGACGGCCTGAGTGGAGCCACCTTGCCCGGCATAGACGACGATGTCCGTATAGACGGTCGCCCCGTAGCCGACGTAACCGTAACCGAGAGAATCGACGGATTCGAACGGGTAGGACGGGCAGAGGTACGTCTTGATGGTATGCTGAAATGCGGCGACGTGCGTGGGGACCGTCGCCGAAACGGCGTTGTAATACTGATTAGGATCGATTTGCGTGTAAATATTACCCTGTTCGATATAGGGCAGCAGGTAGGTGAAGAGCGAGTGGAACTGCGTCCCGGCAGGAGGAGCCGCGCCGCCGACGAGATCGTTGGCAAAGGCCGTGCCATTGACGGCGGCG
The DNA here is from genome assembly GCA_035296965.1 of Gemmataceae bacterium. GTDB lineage: Bacteria > Planctomycetota > Planctomycetia > Gemmatales > Gemmataceae > DATGZX01. The sequence goes on along the minus strand of DATGZX010000267.1, from coordinate 18,608 downwards.
TTGGAGCCTTCACCGGCGGTCGGCAACTTGCTATAGCTGGATTCGTAGTTTAGAACGGCCAGGGCCATCTGTTTCAAGTTGTTCTGGCACGACATGCGGGCGGCAGCCTCGCGAACTTTCTGAACCGCTGGCAGCAACAGTCCAACCAGGACTGCGATGATCGCGATGACCACCAGCAACTCGATCAATGTAAACCCCTGTCGATTCGGCTTCACGGTTGAACTCCTCACGTAAGTACCTCCATGCTTGAGACCAAGCAGACGCTTACTTCGATGCAGGCAACGATGCCCGCGCCAGACAACTCACTCAGAAGCAGCGCGTGTGACTAAAGAGACGTATGCTACGTGTCTTACAAGTGGATTGCGTGAAAGTTAAGGAAAGTATCCTTTAAGAGCGCCACAGCTGACCTCCAGCTGAGATCTGGCAGACGACGGATTGTCCATTTCGAGCCTTCACGGGCCCATTTGCCCACACGAGGACGCGCTCCACAGCTGCGGGCAATTCGTGATCGATTCACATCCGAGCTTTGTACGTGTATTGGCGGATCGGTCCGAACTTATCGGCTGTTTCGCCATCCGCGCATCAGCCGAGAGCTTGGCCGGTCAACAACGAATCGTGCATATCCACCAAAACTCTGGAAATGGCGAAATAAGTAGGCCGACGAGCGCTGTGACGAGGGCGCAAAGCACGAGTGCTTCCGGCACGCATTTGCATGGTGTCGAAACAGCAATCCGTCCATTCAACCCTACGCCCGGCGGAGCAATGGATTTGGCGCGGCGCAGTGAGATTCGATCCAGACGTGAGAAATTGAAAGGAAGCCAGGGGAGTATTACTTCCCTGGCCCCTGCAGCTGGCTACTGATCACTCGGCCTGTTCAGAATTCCGTGGCCTTTTTCGGAGATACTCCGCAGCTTCATCTTCAATACCGGACAGTACGGTGGCGGCCTCTTTTGCGAAGATTTGTTCAATCGTTAGGCGATGCTGGACGTGAACGCCAGACAAAAGAGTGCCAAGTCGATGGCCAAGCTGCTTCGCCTCCAATAATACGGTTTTGTTAATTGTCCCCTCAGCGAGAGGCGGAGGTCTGAATAGCGGTAAGAGGCCATTCAGATCAATTGCAATGCGAAGAATCTCCCTTTTAAGGATCTGCTGGATAAACATGACTTCTTAATCTCCTGTTCTCAAGACATGTCTTGAAAAAGGGGAGACAGGAGTCTAATCTTCCTTCGTCAGATTTCGAAGTAGCCGACTCCTGTGTCCCGACGACGCTCGAATCGGCGCAACTCACGGCCAGGCAAACTGTTTACCTCAGTTTCCTGGCCGTTCTCATTACACTGCCATGCAAATCCCACCACCTCCTTCATCTTGAAACAAGCAGACGCTCACTTCGATGCAGGCAACGATGCCCGCGCCCAACAACTCTTTCCGAAGCAACGTGCATGACTGAGGGAGAGATACTAGGAGCCTAAAAAGTGGATTGCGTGAAAGTTGGGGGAAGGAGGCTTTAAGATCGCTACAGCTGAAGGCCAGCTGACAACTGGCGCCGCGGATCGTCCATTTCGACGCTTCACCGGCCTATTTGCCCACCCGAGGACACGCTCTACAGCTCCGGGCAATTCCTGATCGGTCCGCATGCGAGCTTTGTGGGTGTATTGGCGGATCGGTCCGAAGTTATCGGCCGTTTCCGCATCCGCACATCAGCCGAGAGCCTCACCGTTCAGCAGCGAAATGTTACGAATTGCCCGAACGGACGCGAGCGTTTATCGACAAGGTGCTGACCCATCAAGGACATCCCATTGGGTGTACACAGCTTGCCCTGTTGGGAATTGGTGCGACGGCAGTATATTCGATCCAGGCCGCACGATGGCAGCGTTGCATTCTCCCTCCTGATCCGCATATAACAGGGAACGACGACTTACAACTGCGAGAAGCATTCGAGGGTCAGCAGTATGTTCGCTAGAAGTTGGTCTCGCCTCTTGGCACGCCGCCTCCTCTTGACATCAGCACTTGGGATCTGTCTCAATCATTGCGCCCTAGCTGCGCATGCAGCCCCCGAGATCGCCAGCCTTTCCCTCCGCGGGCTCCAATCCGGGGCGACGACCACTTTGACGATCGACGGCAGCGATCTGCTACCCGCGCCCCACATTGTCATGCCAGTGTCGATCTCCTCTCAGACCCTTCGACCGGGCGCGACGCCGAATCGCATCCAGATCGATGTCACGCTTCCTAAAACCATAGCGCCCGGAATGTATCAACTTCGTGTGGCCAACTCGAAAGGCATCTCCAATCCTGTCGTGATCGCCATTGACGAGCTAGCCCAGATACCATTTGCTTCACAGCTCTCTAAACTACCGGCGGCACTGCATGGTACGCTGGCCGGTAACGCGGTTCTGCAGACGGCCTTTACGGGGAAAAAGGGTGAACGCATCGTCGTGGACCTTGAGGCGCGCAGGCTAGGGGCCGCGCTGGATCCTGTGCTGGAGCTATCTGATGCCCGCCACGTCCAACTTGCCTGGTCATCGGGGCAAGCGGCCCTTTCCGGAGATGCCCGGCTCCAGGTCGTACTTCCCGCGGACGGTTCCTACACGGTCGATCTCCGTGATATGCTCTACCGTGCCGGCTACCCTAACCAGTTTCGTCTGAAAATCGGTACGTTGCAGGTGGCCGACCTCCTGTTCCCCATGGGCGCAAGACGCGGCACGGCGGCGTCGTTTGAATTGATTGGGCCGTTCCTCAGACAGAACCTGCGCGTAAACGTCAATCTGCGTGGTGCCGTGGGCGACCTTCCTGTTCCACTGCCCTCGTCGGCTGGTTTCACGGGCCCGGCGCCGCGCATCCTAGTAGGCGATTTCCCCGAAGTGCCCAAAATGGAATCGCCACAGGGCAAACTGCAAGAAGTCACGGCTCCCGCAGTTATCGAGGGCCGGCTCACCCGGTCTCAGGCGGAGGACCGCTACCGTTTGCTAGTCAAGCCGGGCATGCGCTTGCGTTTTGATGTCCAGGCCAATCGCTTTGGCTCCCCGCTCGACGGCGTACTGTCGGTACGCAACGAGGCGGGCGCCACACTGGCGGAGAGCGACGACCAGCCGGATACGATCGACCCTGCGCTCGATTTCACCGTGCCGGCAGGCGTCAACGCGCTGATCGTGGTACTACGGGACCTTCAGGGACGTGGCGGCCCCAACTTCGTCTATCGTTTGAGCGCCACACCCGTCGACCATCCTGACTTCACCCTGACTCTCTTCGCCGACCGTCACCTTGTGCCGCGAGCGGGGGCGGCGGTCGTGCGTGTGCGTGCAAACCGGCTGAATTACAATGGCCAAATCAAGCTCTCGCTGTCAGGTTTGCCGAAGGGGCTCGTGGTGTCGGGCGACAATATCCCCCAGGGCGCAACCGACACGCTGCTTTCGCTCTCAGCCCCCGCAGATGCACACCTGTCCCAATTCTTGACACAAATTGTGGGCGCGAGCACCGACGCCGGCGCGCGCATTCAGCGAACCGCATTATTCCCCGCGGTGACCGCCACTCAATCGGAACCCTGGCTGCGCAGTGAATTGGGGATCGCGGTGACCGACCCTCAGCCCATCCGCATTGCCTGGGACAACCAGGACGCGACCATCCCCATCGGCGCCTCCTACCCTGCCACGCTGGCGCTCACACGCGCCAAGGGGGTCACCGGCCCAGTCCGGCTCGTGCTCGAGACCAGCCAACCGATTCCCAAGACACCCGACGGCAAGCAAGATGACTTGAATCGCGCCCTGCGTCTCGAGGGCATGCCTGTGATTGCCGCCAACCAGTCCTCCGTTGTCGCATCTGTTCTCGTGCCGGCTGATCTGCCTGTCCTACCGTACGATCTGGCCATTCGTGCCGAGCTGCTCGGAGCTGATGGGAGAACCGTCCTTGCTTCAGCCGTCACCCCAAGCCGGCGCTTCATGGCAACTCAAGCGCTTGCCTTGAAATTGACCGGATCCACCACTGTCGAGGCGAAGAGCGGCTCCGGAACAACCGGCAAACTCATGGGAAAATTGGTACGCGCCGCGGGATTCAGCAAACCTGTAACCGTGAGCTTGGCCGGGCTTCCTGCCGAGCTGCCGGCACCGACTGTGACCGTGCCGGGCAATCGGAGCGATTTCGAGTTGCCTGTTGCATTTCCCTACGAGACGAAGCTCGGCCTTCTTCCCAACATCAAACTCGTGGCCGTTAGCCAGATTTCTCCTCAACAAGCGATCCGCTCGAATGAAGTACCAGTCACCGTCCAGGTTGTCCAAGGCGCGCCACCCCCGCCGCCAGCGGCTCTTTACCAGGTCTTCGAAGACGAACCCAATTTCCTGGCACTGCTCCACGAGGGCGATGGACAAGCTTCGCTCGAAACGGTCGATCGTTATGCAGGGTCGGCCGCCTTGAAAGTGAGCGCGGGCCAACGATTCCGCATGAAGATGCCAGGTTGGGGCTACAAGATCAAGGAGATGCCAGCTAAGGCGGAATTCCGCTACCTCCGCTTTGCGTGGAAAAAACAGGGAGGCAGCAACATCATGCTGCAGCTCAGTGCCAACGGCGGCTGGGGGCCATTGCGGGGCAGGTCGGGCCCCAGCTATCGCTATGAGGCGGGGCCTGCGGACAACCCGTTCCATGTCGCAGCGCTCAAGCTAGATTCTCGACTCCCCACAGACTGGGTCGTGGTCACCCGCGATCTATACGCTGATTTTGGCGAATTCGCGCTGACTGGAATCGGCTTCACCCCCGGCCCCGGAGAGTATGGGCTCTTCGATCACATCTATCTGGCCCGCACGCTGGAAGACCTTCATGGCTGTCCGTTGCCTATCCCTCCCATGCGACCCCGGCTTGTATTCGAGGACCAGGCGAACTTCGTGGCAAACCTCCTCGAGGGGGCAGGGACCGCGCGTCTCGATCCGACGGAGAGATTCTCGGGTAAGAGCAGCGTGCGCGTAACACCCGATCAGCGGTTCAACGAACGCATGCCCGGCCTGGGAATCCGCATCCGGCAGAACCCTGGTCGCGACGAGTACCGCTTTTTGCGCTTCGCATGGAAGAAGAAGGGAGGCCAAACCATCTGCCTGCAGCTGAATCATGATGGTCAATGGGGGCCATCCGAGGGAAATGCCGCCAAGTTTCGCTATCACGCGGGCACGGGGCCGGAGCCCTATGGCGCATCCATTGCGCTCGATGCCAAACTCCCCACGGACTGGGTCGTCGTCACCCGTGACCTTTACGCCGATTTCGGCGAGTTCACGTGGACTGGCATCGCGCTCAGTCCCGTTGATGGCGAGGCAGGCTGGTTCGATCACATATATCTTGGTAAGACGCCGCGTGACTTTGAATTGGCCAGGGGTAAGTAGGGTGGGCGACTTTTGACTGCCAGCAAGAGAGCGAGGTGCTTAGCCGACCTTTCTCGCGGCAGGTGAAACGGGCAGGCGGACGTGAAAGGTAGTGCCCTCGCCCTCTTTGCTCTCTACAGTAATGCTGCCAGCCATCAAATCCAAATAGCCCTTGACGATCGCCAGTCCCAGGCCGGCGTGGAGTCCGTCGGCATGGCGGGAGGGATCCGCTCGATAAAAGCGTTCGAACAGATGAGGGAACGCGCCAGGAGCAATGCCGATGCCGGTGTCCCGTACTTCCAGATCGAGTTCGCCGTTCTCCTGCTTCACCGAAACTTCAACTCGGCCCTGGGGCCGATTGTACTCGATTGCGTTGTGGAGCAGGTTCGTCACCACCTCACGTAGTTTGTTGGGGTCGGTCCTGCACAGAATCGAGCCGTTCCGTTTGACCTGAATTTCCAGGCCACGCGCGTCCGCCAGCGGCCGCACCAGCGAGGCGCACTGCTCGACCAAATGGGAAGCGTCGAGATTTTGTGGCCGGAGTGTATCGACGCCCGCATCCAGCCGGGCCAGCGCGAGCAATCGTTCCACCAACTGACTCATCTGCCGCCCAGCCGCGTGGCACTCAGCGAGCATTTCGCGATATTCCTCGGGGGAACGATTCTTGCGCAGGCCCACCTCAAGGGTCATGAGCAGCGCCGCCAAAGGCGTGCGCAGCTCATGGGAAATGTCAGCCGCGGCCTGCTTCTCGCGGTCGAAGGCCCGCTCCAGCAGCTTCAAGGTTTCGGTCAAGCGCTCAACGATGGGGCGTAATTCGCGGGGCAGACGTCTCTCATCCAGCGGCAATATGAAGTCCTTCGCCGAAACCTGACTCACGGCCTCAGAGAGCCGCCGCAGAGGGGATAGCCCGAAGCGCACGAGTCCAATGCCCCCAACGACTGTCGCCACGAAGGTCGCCAGGCTAATGAGCAGCAGCCTATTGCGCAGCTCACTTAGGTTTGCCGCCGAATTAACTTGCAGTTCGGCGAGATCCGTCTCTAACTTTTCATTCAAATCCGCAAGGATGGCCTCTCGATGTTTGATGTCCGCGGCGCATTGGATCAGGAGAGCGGGAGTGGTGCGAACGCCGGAGTCTCCATTCGCTTGTCGGTTCGAACCGGCCCCCTCAGGCGGCATCTGGCCTCGTGCAGGTCGGTTACCGGCGGCGTCCCCGTTGCCAAGTCTTCCGGCTGGCGGTTGGTCGCGCGGCGAGCCTGGTCGAAACTGCGAGCGCGGAAGGAACTTGACTTGCGATACAGGCACTTTCCATGTAACGCGCCGGGTTCGAATGCCAGGCTCTAACTCCAGATTGTCAAATTTTGCCTCTAACAGTGGGATACCGTCGAGGACCTCCTGGGAAACATCAAAGGTGTGGCTTCCCATCGATCGCGAGCGCCAGACGCTGCCCAGACTGGTATTGATCTGGAAATACTCCGTAACGCTTGGATCGGCGGCCAATCCCTGTTCGTCAAACCGAACCTGGCTACTCAAAATCCTGCGCAAGCGCCAGGCCAAAGGGATCGGGGGCCGTTCGCCGACGCCATACCAGAGCGGAGCAAGGAACGGGTACAGGCTTGGATTGAGGCCGGCGTTTAACATGCCCACCGAAGCCAGAACGTCGATTTGAGTCCGCGACTCCTTGTACTGAAATTCTGCGTGACCAGCTAGGTACTTGGCCTGGCCCTCAAGCAAATTGTCGATCTTCTTCAATTCACTTTCACGCGCCGCAGCGTGCTCCACCTGCAGCAGATTGCCGCGCGCCTTGACCAGTTCCTTCTGTAGTTGTTGCGTCCTCGCGTAAAAGGCTAGAGAGACTGCCCCGAGCCCCAGAGCCAGCAGTATGAGAAAATACACCATCAGCGACAGGCGAATCGATCTCATGTTTCATCACCCCGGAGCATGTACCCCTCTCCCCAGCGCGTCAAAATCAGCTTAGGCTCGAAATCTTTATCGATCTTGTTACGCAAGTAACGAATATAGACGTCGACGACGTTGGACGTGTTTTCGTCCTGCTCGTCGTAAAGATGTTCCCAGATCATGGACCGCGTGACAACCTTCCCGCGATGAAATGCCAGGAATTGCAGAAGGGCAAACTCGCGCGGGGTAAGGTGGATTACCTTGCCGGAACGCTTAACCGTGCGTGTGGTGGTATCGATTTCCAGATCGTAGATGCGCAAGACCGGGTCCTTGACCTGGTGGCCGCGCCGCACCAGGGCGCGCATGCGTGCGAGCAATTCCTTCAGTTCGAATGGCTTGGCCAGGTAATCGTCCGCGCCAAGATCTAAGCCGCGAACCTTGTCCTCAATGCCGCCTCGCGCCGTCAGGACCAGGACGTGGGTCATCATGCCCGCCCGCCGCCAGCGCTGCAACAGGGACAGGCCGTCTTCCTTGGGCAGCATCAGGTCGAGGATGATCACATCATACTTCGCCGTCTCCGCTTTGTAGGCCCCTTCCTCACCATCGAATGCAACATCTACCGCGAACTGCTCCTCCTCCAGCCCTTGTTTAAGGGCACGCACCAACGGCTTGTGGTCCTCGATGAGAAGTACGCGCACGAATCAATACCTCCCTTTATCCCACTTCTATTTTAACCAACTCTTGCGGACATGGTGGGCCCGTTTTGCAGATTGAAGAAGCTTGGTGCCCTTACGAGCGATAGCAACAACTACTAGTGCGGTGCGGGCGTGAGGCCATGCGTTCGGGCTCGGCAGCGCAACCCGACATTATCCGTGAAGATAACACATTAAAGATTAAGGAATTGTGAACGGTGTGAAGGGGGCGACTCGACAGGACGGCTCTGTTTTCAACTCGCATCCCCGGCCCAGGCATTACCTCCGCCGATGTCCATGCGTGCCTGTTTGCTCGACCTTCTCCTTGCGATAAGATAACACCTGAGATCGGAGTGAGCGGCCGTTACCCGGTGAGCGATCGATCGTAAGATGCGCGAGTTTCTCAAGGAATTGTTGGCGGCCCTGGAGCAAGGTCGAGAGTGCGCCTACTGCGCCGTGGTCGAGACGCGCGGCTCCACCCCTCAAAAAGCCGGCGCCGTGATGCTGGTCTTTCCGGACGGCAGCCAGCGCGGCACACTCGGCGGCGGTTGCGTGGAAGCCGAGGTGAAGCAGCGCGCCCTCGGCATGATGACGGCCGAGGGTCCCGAGGAAGTGCTCACCTTTTGTCTGGATGATAACTACGGCTGGGACGATGGCCTGATCTGCGGCGGACGAATGAGCATGCTTTTGGATCCGGTGCCGAGCGTGCACCACGACCAATCCGAGCGCCGCCAGCCCCTGAGCGAATACTATCGTCGCTTCCAGGACCTGATTGAAAAAGGCCAGGGCTGTACGGAAGCTGTCGTCATCCGCGAGGAGATCGGCGTGCCCGTCGGGCACCGCTTTCTCTTCAGTCCGGAAGGCCGGCTGGCAGCCCGCACTCGAAATGGGCCACTTCCCTCTGAGATCTTCCACAACCTCGCGCCGCTCTCGAATCGCCCTTGCCCAGCAAGCCATCATGGCATTGCTTATCTCCCGATCCTGCCGCGCATCACGCTGTTGATCGTGGGCGGTGGACACGTGGGACAAGCGGTGGCGCGCCTGGCAGCCGAGGTTGATTTTGACGTATGGGTGCTGGACGATCGCGAACGCTATGCGAGTCGAGAGCGATTCCCGACTGCAGAACGAATCCTTGTCGGCGACATTTCCACTCACTTGAGGGAACTTCTGCTGCGCGACATCAATTCCTCAACCTATTGCCTGGTCGTCACGCGTGGTCACGCGCATGACGAGGAGGCGCTCTATCATTTAGCCCCCACGGCAGCAGGCTACGTCGGCATGATCGGCAGCAAGAGGAAGATCAAGCTGATTTACGAGGACCTGATTGCCAAGGGCATTGCTCCGGAAGTTCTGGAAAAGGTTCACGCGCCGCTCGGTTTCGAGATTGGCTCGCAGACTGTTCCCGAAATTGCAATCAGCATCGTCGCCGAGTTGATCGCCTGCCGCAACCTCGGGACCACGCGTCTCCCCGGGCGTACGCCCGTCAAGGCGGGCAACGTGCGCACATGAACTTCGCGCTGATACCGGCCGGCGGTCAGAGCCTGCGCATGGGCAGACCGAAGCTTTCCTTGCCACTGGGCGACCGCACAGTCCTGGAACATGTCATCGGCGCGCTGAAGCAAGCTTCCGTTGATCGCGTCCTTGTTGTCGTCGGGGCACACGTTCCGGAATTGGTTCCCCTGGCGCAGGCCGCGGGCGCCTTCGCCCTGCTCCTGTCCGGGCAAACGCCGGACATGCGGGCGACCATTGAGGAGGGCTTGAACTGGCTGGAGAATCACCTCCATCCCAAGCCAGAGGATAACTGGCTGCTAGTACCTGCTGATCATCCGACGCTTGATGCGATCATCGTGCAGCAACTGCTCCGGGCTCAGGCCGCACAGCCAGAATCCCAGATCATCGTTCCCACTTATCGAGGGAGGCGAGGACATCCTGCGCTATTAAGCTGGGGAGCGGTGGCCGGTATTCGCGCGCTTCCCTCGCATCAGGGGATCAATGTTTACCTGCGACACCACGCTGTCGAGTTGCCCGTGGCATCGGAGAGCATTCTGGTCGATCTGGATACGCCCGAGGAATACGAAAAACTGCGGCTGGGATGGAATCGCTAATGGGCTGGTGGCGTTGCCACGCCGTGCGCGTCTCTCCGGCAAGATCTGTGATCGCTGCCTGTTTCAGCAACTGGCGAACTGGGGCAAGTGGCGGGATTTCCATGTTCAAGGACCTCCTGCGCGGGAACCCTCAAGTGCGGCGAGTTCGGTATTCTAAGTAAACCAGGCCAATTCTTCTCGCCCCGTTTGTTGCTGGCTTCGGCAAGTTGCGTCCGACAGTGAGGAGGTGGAGTTCGCCGGCCGAGGTATCAAAGCTCCATTCCGTCGCTTCCCTAAGCATTGGCTCCGAAAGCTCTTAGTGTTCCATCGCCCCCTTGCTCAGGGAAGAGGGATTGGCGATGAGAGAGTCGGTCGCACCAAAGAACGCCTCCCTCCCTGGCTCCAAGCTTCCCCCGTTAAGGGGAGAAGCGAAAAGGACTCGCCCCCTCCCACGTCGGCACTCCGCGGGCGGCTTCACCTCCGGTGGGAATCCACAATTGACCGTATTTACGCTTTGCCGTAGTATCCCGCCGCGCCGTAGGGCAAAAACGGCCAAACCTGAGGGGAGTCATGGTCTTGCGGAAATGGTTGGTCCGGAGCGTGGTATTCACGATCGCCGGGGCAATTGCCGCCGCCGCGCTCGCCTATCAGCACTGGACGAATCCAGCCAAAATTCGCCAGCTCGTCATCGACGGACTCTCTGAACACCTCTCCGGCAAGGTTGGTGCGACGGTCAGCCTTGAATCCGCTCAGTTGAACTTGCTGTGGGGCATCTCCTTCAAAGAACTTCGCCTGGCGCGGCGCGACGATCCCAACCACGTCGATTTCGCCTATGTCCCATCGGGCACGATCTATCACGATAAAGAACAGCTCGTCGCCGGAAAGCCCGTCATTCGCAAGATCGAGTGGTATCGGCCGACGCTGCGCGTCATTCGTCGGCGCGATGGCACCTGGAATCTCGGGAATATCCTCTCGACGCCGGATCTCAGCATGCATGTCCCGACCATTGAACTGCAAAATGCCACTTTCCTGGTAGAGGATGAGCGTGGCGGTCCAGAGTACCCGCCGCTGAAGGTCAAGGATGTCAACCTTACCATCATCAATAATCCTGCACCGATCTGGCTCCAGTTCAAGGGAACAGGCAAAACGGAATTGGCCGGGGAGATGGAGATCAGTGGGTCCTTGAGTCGCGAGACCGACGAAATAGAGTTTGCCATTCAAGTACCGAACTTTGCCGTCGAGGGAAACCTCCTTCAACGTCTAGCGGCCTACTATCCGGAAGGGGTCGCGCACGCGCGCCAGCTTACCGGCAACGGCGCTCTCGATGTGCGCTTTCGTCACGGCCCATCGGAAACGGATACCTGGAGCCACGACGTCTTGCTTCAATTGCATGAAGGGAAGTGGACGCATGCCCAACTGCCGATGCCGCTCGAGCATATCGAAGCAAGACTTCGGTGCCTGGACGATCAAATCCGCCTCGAGCAATTCAAGGCACAAGCCGGTACCGCTGAGGTGCAGCTGATCGGCAACGCGCTGAGCCTGAGCGGCGATGGCGATCTCGAGGGCAACCTGAAGATAAACCATCTTCACGTAAGCCCGAAGTTACTCTCCCGCTTACCTGCTAGTCTGCACGAGATCCTTGATTACGACCCGTGCGGCGACTTCAGCATGACGCTTGAAATGCGCCGGCACTCGGGACGCTGGTACCGGCACTGCATTATCCATCCCGAAGGCATGACGTGTGTATGTCAACGATTCCCCTATAAGCTCGAGAACGTTACCGGATTCATCGATCATGAGGATAATCCGTTCAGCACACGCAAAGTGATAGATCGCTATGCAATCAAGCTCGTAGGATACACTGGCAGCCGGCAGGTCTTTGTCGAAGGCACCATCGAGGGCGAGAGGCCGGCGGGCGTGCATATCAAGATCTGCGGGGACGACATCCCGCTCGACAAGAAGCTGTGCGACGCGCTGGAGCCGCGGTTTCAGGATATCGTTCGCTCCTTCAGCCCCACCGGATTTGCCGACATCGAGGCCCAGATCGATAGGGTCCAGGGCAGCAGCGAATTTGCCAACCGCTACATCGCACGATTTCACGACACGACGCTGCATTACAACATCTTTCCGTATCCCATCGAAGGCGTTACGGGCACCCTGGACATCGAGCCTGATCACTGGGAGTATCGCGACTTCCATGGTAGCCACAAGGGAGCCGAATTCTTCAGCTACGGACGCTCGGTGCCGGACGGGAAACACGGAGACCACCTGCACCTGGAAATCAACGGCAAGCGCATTCTGCTCGACTCCGAGTTAGAGGGCGCCCTCACCAAGCAGCCCACCTTGAAGCTCGCATGGAAGAAATTGGCGCCGTCGGGCCGCATGGATTTTTCCGCGCATGTAGACATTCCGCCTGGGGAGAGAGAGAAGCCGGACATCGGCGTCGATCTGACGCCCCTCGGCGCCACCATCCATCCGGAATTCTTCCCCTGCGACCTCACCGATTTGCGCGGAGCCATTGAGTACCGCAACCAAGAAGTCAAGCTGAAGAACCTGAGCACCCGGCACGGGCTGACCACGCTCACTCTGAAAGAAGGAAAGATTTGTCTGAACCGGAACGGGGACGTCTCGGTGGACCTCACCAGGCTGCTCGGCAATTACGTCGTGCTGGACACGGAGATGCGACAAGCCTTGCCGCCGACTCTGGGCAAGGCATGTGCGACCTTGCAATTGAAGGATCCAATCTGGCTGGCCACTGACATGACGATCAACATCCCTGCCGATCACAGCCCTCCGTACATCTATTGGGATGGGGGTTTACGCCTGCAAAATGCCACGATTCACGCCGGACTCAAGCTTGAACACGTCAATGGGCTGGTGTTCTGCCGCGGTCAGCACCAGGGGACCTTCGGCAAGGTTCTAGGCAACATTCAGCTCGATGATGCAACCATCTTGCATCAGCCATTCCAGGGAATCGAAAGCCAGATCATTGTCGGTGAAAAAGAGCCTGATTTGTTGCAGCTACCCAACTTGCGCGCGCGCCTGTTCGGCGGCGACGTGGGCGGGGCCGTACGCATGCAGTTCGGCACGACCCCGCGCTATGAAGTGTATCTCCAGGCCTCGCAGATCCGCCTTGAAGAGTTCGGCCGAAACAACCACCTGGGTGCCGACGCTAGATTGGAAGGCCAGGCCTCGGCTCGAGTTTACCTCCGCGGCCAGGGGACAGACCTGGACGGCCTGGATGGAGAGGGAAGCTTCGACGTGCCGAGCGGCAAAATGTATCGCCTGCCGTTGCTGCTGGACCTGATGAAGTTTCTGAACCTGCGCTTGCCTGACGGGACGGCTTTTGATGAAGCTCACGCCCGGTTTACCGTCCACGGACCGCGCGTCGAGATCACGCGCCTCGATCTGCTCGGCAGCGCGATCAGTTTTGGCGGCAAGGGGACGGTGAACCTCGAATCCAACGACATCAACATGGATTTGTACGCGGTCTGGGCAAGGGCTGTGCAAATATCGCCACGCATCATCAAGGAGTTCTGGCCCGAGCTCGGAAAGTTTTTGCTCAAGATCAAGATGAGCGGCCGCATCGGCGAAGCGCCGCGCTTCGAGAAAGAACCTGTGCCTGTCTTGGTGGAACCGATCAAAGTTCTGCTGCAACATATGTCCCGTCCTGGGCAAGGAGGTTAACCCTTGTTCGGCATCCTGCACCGGACCATCTTTTGGGAACTGGCGAAAGTGTTCGTGTTGTCATTGATTGGGATCACGGGCATCATCGTCATGGCGGCGATTGTGGTCGAGGCTTCACAGCGCGGACTGGGCCCGATGCAAATCCTGCAGGCCATACCGCTCCTCGTGCCCAGCATGATGCCCTTTATCATCCCGCCGACAACACTCTTCGCAAGCTGTGTCGTCTACGGCAGGTTGTCGCATGACAACGAGATCACCGCGATCAAGGCGGCAGGAATCAACGTTCTCCATGTCATATGGCCGGGTGTTTTTCTGGGCGCTGCAATGAGTGTCTCCACCCTGGGGCTCTATGTTCATTTGATTCCCTACACGCACCTCTTGCTCCGGACGGCTGTCACCAACGACTTGGAGGATTTCCTCTATGCCATGCTCAAGCGCGACCGGCAGATTCGCCGGCGTCCCGACTTCAAAATCAACTATGAAATGTGGGTCGAACAGGTGCAGGGCAGGCAGCTCAAGAACGCCATTTTCAAAAGGCGCGACGATTACGGCCGTTACGACGTGGTTGCCAGGGCTCGCGACGCCGACCTGCACGTCGACATGGCCAAACACTTGATCACCGTCAACATGCGCCATGGCGTTCTGCTTGACGAATCTGGAAATCGCGTTCATTTCGAGGGCAAAGAGTTTGAGATGCCCTTGCCGGTTCTCGAAAAACAGAAGCCCGGCCCGCGCGACATGACCTGGTGGGAGCTGGAGGCAGAACGCCGTGAATGCGTTTCCGAGCGCGATCGACTCGTCGTCAAGATTGCTCAGCTCCCGGACAAGTACAAGGGGACGGTACCTCCGGATCTGCGCGAAGCTCAGCAGAAAGTCCGTAGCGTTGAAACGGAACTAAACGTGCGGCCCGCATTGTCCTTTGGCTGCCTGTTCTTCGTGCTGGTCGGATGCCCCGTGGGGATCTGGTTTAGCCGCAGTGACTACTTGAGCGCATTCATCACTTGCTTTCTGCCGATTGTCTTCCTCTACTACCCGTTGCAGCTTTGCAGCACGAACCTGGCCAAGGACGGTAAATTGCAGCCCACGATTGCGCTGTGGCTGGCGAACGCCGCCATAGGTTTGATCGCCCTGGGGCTCTTCAGGCGCTTGCTCAAGAATTGAGTCGCCGTAAGAAATGCGGCGGCACCGGGTGTCGGATGGCATATCTTCGGGGCGCGGAAATGCGCGCCAAGTCCGGCGCCCATGGTCGGCTCAAGAAAGCCCGTCATCTTTCTGCGGTTCCGTCGAAGAACCGGACCGGTCGTAAAGGCCAAGTTTCTTGCGGACCGTGGCGCGATTCAGCCCCAGCCACTGCGCGGCGGCCCAGCGATTTCCTTGGACACGGCGCATCACTTCCTCCATGAGCGCCGGCTCCACGCAGCGCAACAACTCGGCGTAAAGATTTGCCGGGGGGGCAGGTCTGCATTCTTGTATCCTGTCGACGAGCCATTGCCTGATCATTTCCGCCAGCCGCTCAGCTTTTTGAACTGGCGATCCTCCGGTTGCAAAGCTGGGGAAGTGAGCCGGCAGCAGGGGGCCGCCGCGCGCCAGGATCGCTGCGTGCTCCAGCGCGTTGCGTAGCTCGCGCACGTTTCCCAGCCATGGGAGCGCGGTTAGAAGGTGGGCAGTTTCCTCCAGCAGCGGCAGGGCTCGCGGTTCGAATCGCCGCAGGAAGTGCTCCGCCAGAAGCAGGATGTCTTCGCGACGTTCGCGCAGCGGCGGCAGATGAACCTGGAACACGTTCAGACGGAAGAACAGGTCGTGTCGGAATCGATTCTCGGCGACAAGGTGCGGCAGATCCTGATGCGTGGCCGCCAGAATGCGAATGTTGAGCTGATCGGGCCGGTCGCCGCCCACCGGCAGAATCTCATTGTGCTCCAGCACGCGCAGCAGCTTGACCTGGACAGAAAGGGGAATATCGCCCAATTCATCCAGGAAAACGGTCCCTCCTTGAGCCAGGGCCAGCAGACCGGGCCTGGACTGCGCTGCCCCGGTGAATGCCCCTTTCACATGCCCGAACAGCTCGCTCTCCACCAAGCCGGGATTCAAGGCAGCCACGTGCACGGGTAGGAAAGTTCGATCGCGACGCTGGCTATGGCGGTGGATCGCCCGGGCGACCAACTCCTTGCCCGTGCCGCTCTCGCCGGTGATGAGCACGCAGGCATCGCGTGGGGCGACCAGGGCGATGCGTTTGAACACCAGTTGCATGGCAGGGCTGTGGCCGATAATCTCGTCCTGGCCGGCTGCAGATTCGGGAATCTCTGCGGGTGTCTGCTCCCGAGGCTCGCGCTGCTTGAGGGCCCGATCGACGGCGTCGAGCGCCTGCTCCAGGTCGAACGGTTTGGCCAAATAATCGAAGGCGCCGCCCTCGACGGCACGCACAGCGGTGCTCAGATTGCCAAAGGCGGTCACGACAATGATTGGGACGCCAGGCCGAAGTTCACGCAGCTGGTTGAGAGCTGTCAGGCCATCCATACCAGGCAGACGGACGTCGAGGATAATGGCATCCGGTCGCTGCTCGGCGGCCAGCGACAAGCCTTCCTCTGCGGAGGCAGCCACTTCGGCCTGAAGGCCAGCACGCGTAAGGGCGCGCTGGAGCGCCCAGCAAACAGCCTGTTCATCGTCGATGATGAGAATGCGTTTCATGGAGAAAAAGTCGAATGGTTCACGACCTGGTGCCTGGGGGCTCCGGCCAGGATAGATGCCTTGGTCTCGTGCGCTGGGACAGCAACCTCGGCTTGCGGGCAGAGCGGCAACTCGATTCGGAAGATCGTTTTGTTTGATTCACGCCGCCACTCGATCCGTCCTCCATGCGATTCTGCCACCTGGCGCGCGACCGCAAGACCGAGCCCCACGCCTCCCTGCTTGTTCGTGGCAAAGGGTTGAAATAGCCGGCTGGCGATCTCTGGCGCTGGTCCGTTACCGGAATCGGACACTTCGAGAATGCATTTCTCTTTACGCTGGAGGCTGATTTCAACCCAACCTCCTGGCCCGGCGGCTTCCACCGCATTGGTGATCATGTTCAGGACGAGATGCCCAAGCTGACCGCCATCGCCCTGTGCCAGGATGGTTTCAGCGGGAGATTTCCAACGCAATTCTGTCCGGGTGTGCCGGCATTGTGGGCTGAGCAGTGCAACAACGTCATTGACCAGGTTCGCCACCACGCATGGCTCGAAACGCCGGCTTTCCGTCTTGCCGAGATCCAGGAAGCGCTTGAGGTTCGATTCCAACAGAACAAGTTGCCGCAACGCCACGTCAAGTGCCTCCGGTTCGGCTCCGCAGGTGCATTCGCGCGCGTGCAACTGGACAGCGAGCATGGCTCCTGTCACGCCGTTGCGCAACTGATGCGCTAGACCTCCACTCACCTGGCCGAGGAGCCGCAGGCGTTCATTTTGCTGCACCGCCTCTTGGAGCTGAGCCAGCCGTTCTGCCATTTCGTTGACTGCCGTGCCTAGATCGTGCAGTTCGTCGTTGCACCCTGATAGGGGCATGGGTGTGAAATCACCCCTGGAAATACGGCGCGTGAGGCGGTCCAATGCCTGTAAACGCCGGCCCAGACCGCGCGTGGCGCCCAGTGTCAAGGCGACCGCCACCAGGCCGGCAAATCCGCCAAGGATCAGCGGGGGGCGGATTGCTTCCCAGAGAGCGTCGCGCCAGAGCGCTTCGGGATAAAGGATGTACAAATCCCCTGTTGTGTCGGAATGTTGCGAGTGAAGCTGCACGCCGCTGCAGAAATATGTACGGCTGTCAATCGTGACTTTCGGACCCAGGTGCAAACCTTGCCAATCCACCTGGGCAGGCGGCAGTTCAACCTCACCCTCCTGAAGCGTCGCGCTGCGCCGCCCGTCACTGCTTACTAGGAGGTATTCGGCCCCCGAGAGCCCCTTCACTATTTCCAGGACGTTCGCCTTGAGTGGATAATGCGCATCGCTTAACGTGCGCGCCACGCTGCGGACCTGCGTTTCGATTTTCCCTCGTGCCAGCCGGACGCCCGCGATTGCCGTCCACGTGCTAATCCCGACAATGCCGAGGAGCAGCAAGAAGAGAGGAATAAGCAATTGATACCGGATGCTCAAGCGCATGTGGACGTCCATAGAGACCTGTCGAGCGCATCACTCATGTCAGCGTAGCGGTGGCAGCGAAAACACGCAAGGACGCCGCTAGTCAGGCCAGCAGGCACTTACGCTGGGATTCAAAAAATCTTGTTCCAGCCAAACCGCGACCTATTCTGCTTATACCAGCATTTTGTGGAGCAAAAATATGCTACGGTTGGGATGTTTGCCCAGGATGTCGTCCAGCCTTCGCAGCAGAGAGGCAATGCCATGAGCCGCCAGAATGAAACACCCTTCCAATGGTTTCAAGAGGCCGCCCGCTGGTACGTGGAGAAACATCAAGGTTGCCCCTGGTGCGGGGGTGCCAACCGGGTCTATCGCTCAATTCGTCGACGTTTGGTCCAATATCACTGTGGTGCTTGCGATTTCCTAGTCTGTCACGAACAGGACTCGGACCGCTACTTCATGGGTCCCGGACACGACACGAGAGCCCCAGCGACCATGCACGCCCTTTAGCCAGGTTAGTGGATGATGCTGACCAGGTCTTGCAGGATTTCGTTGCTCACCGTGATCGTGCGGGCGTTGGCCTGGTAGCTTCTCTGGGCGATGATCATGTTCGTGAATTCTTGGGCTATATCGACGTTGGACGACTCCAGCGCGCCCTGCTGTACGGTGCCGTTCGCCCCGGAGAGCCCTGTCGAGATGAAGGGATCTCCGGAACTGGCACTTTGGGCATAGTAGTTATTGCCTTCGCGCGTCAAGCCATTGGCGTTGGCGAAGGAAGCGATCGCCATCTGGGCGATCGGCAGGATCTGGCCGTTG
>DATGZX010000266.1:0-12732 GCA_035296965.1 Gemmataceae bacterium | reverse complement strand
CGACATGGACAAACTCCAAGAGTTGGCCCGCATGGTCGAACAGTACCTCAAGGACCTTGCCGAGCAGCAGGGACTAGAGCGGACGGCCCAGGGTTATCGGCTCACGCCCAAGGCCTATCGCCTCTTCCAAGGGCGGCTGTTGGAGCGAATTTTCGCCAACTTGGAGGCCTCGCGGACCGGCCGCCACCAGGGTCCGATCGTGGGCGAGGGCGCGGTCGAGATGCAGCAAACGAAGCAATACGAATTCGGCGACTCGCTGGCCAACATGGACATCCCCGGCTCGCTCATCAACGCCATGCTCCGCGACGGCCCGGGGCTGCCTCTGCGGCTCCGCGGCGACGACATTCTCGTCCACCGCACCCGCAACACGCCCAAGTGCGCCACCGTGGTCCTCCTGGACATGAGCGGCTCGATGCGCTACGAGGCCCAGTACGTCAACGTCAAGCGCATGGGCCTGGCCCTCGACGGGCTGATCCGCAGCGAATACCCCGGCGACTTCCTGCAGTTCATCGAGCTTTACACGTTCGCCAAGCCGCGGCACGTCTCGGAAATTGCCTCGCTCATGCCCAAGCCGGTCACCGTGCACAGCCCGGTTTTCCATAAATGGGTGGACATGAGTAAACCGGACATCCATGAATTCCAGATCCCGCCGCACTTCACCAATATTCAGCGCGGGCTGCAGGTCGGCCGGCAGTTCCTCTCCGCCCAGGACACGCCCAACCGCCAGATCATCTTGATCACGGACGGGCTGCCGACGGCCCACTTCGAAGGCGAGGTGCTCTACCTCCTTTACCCGCCCGACCGCCGCACCGAATCCGCGACGTTGCGCGAAGCACAACTTTGCGCGCGCGAAGGCATCACGATCAACATCTTCCTGCTCGCCAACTGGAACCAAACGGAAGACGACGTCCGTTTCGCCTACCGCATCGCGGAGACCACGCGCGGCCGCGTGTTCTTCACGGCTGGACGTGATTTGGATCGTTACGTGGTGTGGGATTACCTCGCCCGGCGCCGGCAGATTATCTCGTAATTGATGGAGTTTGGGAATGAGGGCAAGGCTCATCCCTCGAAATCGCGCCACTCTTGTGGGTCTGACAATTCCCGGAGCGCGGGATCGTTTTCCAGCTCGGCAAATTCCTTGAGCCAGTGTTCCTTTTCCTCGTCGAAGGGTCGCTCCGGCTCCTTCGGCTTTGCAGCAGCCTTTTTGCCCGGTTTCCGCCGGCGCCGTTCCAGTTGATCCAGAAACTCGCCGCACGGCATGGCCTGGCAATGCCGGCGCTCGGCCGCCTTCTGGATGCGGCGATCATTGGAAACGACGGTCAGTCGCCGGGGTGCGGAGTCTTCGCGGATGAGCGCCTCGATGAGATCGTCGGCCTGAGCCTGATGGATGGCAAAACGGACGTGCACACCGTGAACATCTTCCTCCGCCGGAACGCCGCGCGGCGCCCGCGCCGCGTCGAAGATCACGGTGACGCTCGACGCCTCGTCTCCATAGGCGCTGCCCAGCAACCCGAGAAGTCCCAGCCGCGCCTTCCTGAGGGCGGTCGGGGCCGTCCGGCTATGAACCAGGCCCATCGCATGGAGCAGGTTGTAGCCGTCGATCAGGTACGGCATGGGGTTGGATCCTGTCAGAATCGAACGCGGATTAACTCCGCCGTTCATTGTAACACTCCGTCTCACCGGCCAGGCCTATCCGATGCGCTCGCGTCATGCAACTGCGACAAATACAATGCAACCAAGCTAGATTCCACTGGTACACGGCGGGGACAATCATGGGTAAAGTCCTGGGTTGGCTGACTCTTGCGGGCCTGGCCGTGATCGTCGTTGCAATCATTGCGCGAGCGATGGAGGTGGCGTACCCCATTCCCTTTACTCTTTTGTGCGTGGGTGCCGTCAGTTTTGTCCTTGCAGGTATCCCCTGGGCGCACACGCGCGGGAAGGGCAGACGCAAGGCCGCCTTCCTTGGCCTGATTGGCTTCGTTGGCGGGGGCGCGGCAGGCCTTTTCCTCGGTGATGCGGCTGCGCCTACAGGGGATGCCAACCTGGGTACAGGTATTTTTCTTCTTCTGGCAGGCTTTTGGCTGGGCGCCATTCTGTTTTGCTCCATGGGTGTCTGGTGGGGAATCCGGTTCCACGGCCTTTTCTTACCGAGTTTCAGTAATCTTGGTCCTTACGCGAGCTTCACGGACCCCGCCCGAAAAGTCATGACATTGGCCAATCAAGAGGCCCAAAGACTGAACCACGAGTATATCGGTACAGAACATATACTCTTGGGACTGGTAAAAGAAGGCTCGGGAGTTGCCGCCACGGTCTTGCGAAATCGAGAAATCGATTTGCAGAAGATTCGACGCGAGATCGAAAAGGCAATACCGCCGGGCCCCGACATGGTGACGATGGGCAAATTGCCGCAGACTCCCCGAGCCAAAAAAGTCATCGAATTCGCGCTTGAGGAAGCTCGTAACCTCAATCACAATTATGTGGGCACCGAACACATACTCCTGGGCTTACTGCGTGAGCAGGATTGCGTCGGTTGCCAGGTCCTTACCAACATGGGGCTCAAGCTGGATGACGCGCAGGCGGATATTCTCAATTTGTTAAGACAGCCTCCCGGATAAAACAAAGAGAGGCGTGGCCGAAACCACGCCTCTACTCTATTAGGAACGGCCGAAGGAACGGCCGGCTCAGGGGATGCACTGCTCATCGCCGACGGGGGCCGGGTCTCCCGCATCATTCTCCGGCCGGAAAGCGTATTCCTCGCCCAACCAGCGGCCCAGGTCGATCAGCTTGCAGCGCGAACTGCAAAACGGATGATCGGGCCCGCGTGCGGAATCGTTGCCTTGCAGCTTCTTGCCACAGACGGGGCAACTTACCTTAATCATCGGAAGCCTTGGCCTTGGACTTGGAGCTTTTCTTGGGCGATTCACTGGTGCTTGCCGACTTTTCGCTGCCGGCGGTGCCGTTTGCGGAAGATTTAGCGTCTGTAGCGGCCGGCTTCGCACTCTGCTCCTCCGCCTTGGCCGCGGCCTTGTACGATTCGCTGCGGTAGTCGGTCTGGTAGAAGCCCGATCCCTTGAAGATGATCGCGGCTCCGGTTCCAAAGATGCGCCGCAATTTCGATTTGCCGCACTTCGGGCACTTCTTGAGCGGCTTGTCCATCATCGACTGAAATTCATCGAAGTGATTCTCGCACGCGTCGCAATGATATTCGTAAGTCGGCATGCCTTGTACCTCCCTCACATGATTCGAATGGTTCTTACTTCGCAACGCCCTGGCCGCCAGCGGCGGGCGCCGGAACCGATACCACGACACTTGCAGGGCGCAGCACCCGGTCGTGGAGCATGAATCCTTGTTCCAAAACTTTCAGGACCGTATTCGGTGGCTGCTCGGCGGCAGGCTGTTGCATGACCGCCTGATGCAGGTTTGGGTTGAACGGTTGGCCCTCGGCCTCCATGCGCGTGATGCCGTTGCGCTTGAGCGCGTCCATGACCTGGTTTTGAATCAACGACACACCCTGGACGAGCGGCCCACTCTCTCCCGCCTGCTTGGCCGCCGCCACGGCTCGTTCGAAGTTGTCCAGGATCGGCAGAATGTCGAGGGCCAGGGCGCCGTGCGCATAGCGCCGCTCCTGGGCCGAGTCCCGTTGCGACCGCTTTTGATAGTTTTCGAAATCGGCGCGCGTACGCTGCAGGAGGTTCCGGAAGTCGTCGCGCTCCTGCTCCAGACCGGCGATGCGTTCGCGCAGCGCCTCCAGGTCTTCGAAGACGGCGGTCGCGGCATCCGTTCCCACAGCCTGGTTTTCCGCGCCAGCCGATTTTGGTTTTTCCGATTTTCCTTCGTTCATAGCTGGTCCTCCTCTGCGCCTCTATCTCCCTGGTGCAGTTTTCGTGCCCTGCGAATAGCATCCGGGCCCTGACGGGCCTCGGCTCGCCGGGTTTACGCTTCCTTTTCGGGGCTTGGGGCGGGGGCGTTGTTTTTGGGCTCTCCTTCCTGGCCCGCGAAGAACTCGCGGAGCTTGTCCAAGAAACCCTTGCGCTGGGGCGATACGTGGCTCTTCTCCAGCTCCGCCAATTCGCGGATCAATTCTTCTTGCCGCTTGGTCAGATGCCGCGGCGTCTCGATGGCAACCTGGACCAGGAGGTCGCCCTTGCGGCCGCCGCGCAGGGAGGGCATGCCCTTGCCCGCGATGCGCAACACGTCGCCGCTTTGCGTGCCATGTTTCAACGTGTGCAGGAGGGGGCCGTCCAGCGTGGGCACTTCGATCTCGGCCCCCAAGGCGGCCTGGCTGAACGTGATGGGCACGTGGCAAATCAGGTGCGTGCCGTCCCGCTTGAAGAAGGCGTGCTCGCGGACATGCACCACGCAATAGAGGTCGCCACGTGGGGCGCCCGGATCGCCCGCTTCGCCTTCGCCGCTCAGGCGGATGGCCGTGCCGTTATCGACGCCGGCAGGGATCGCCACCTCGATCGTCCGTTTGGCCACGACGCGGCCCTGGCCGTGGCATGCCTGGCAGGGGTCGCTGATGATGGTGCCGGTCCCGCCGCACGCCCGGCAGGTCTGCTGGACGCGGAAGAAGCCCTGGCTCTGGATGACGACGCCGTGGCCGTTGCAGCGCCGGCAGGGCGTCGGCCGCGTGCCGCGCTTTGCCCCCGTCGCCGAGCATTCGCTGCACAGCTCCTCGCGCGACACCGTGACCGTTTTGCTGATGCCGTGGGCCGCCTCGGCAAGGGTGAGTTCGACTTCAACTTTATGATCCCGGCCGCGCTGCGGACCGTGCCGGCCGCGGGCGCCGCCGAGGAGATCGCCGAACAGGTCGCCGAACAGGTCGAACACCGACTGAGCGTCGTTGAAATGCGGGACGTTCAGCCCTTCCAGGCCGGCGTGCCCGTAGCGATCGTAGCGCTGGCGTTTGTCGGGATCGCGCAGGATCTCGTACGCCTCGGCGGCTTCCTTGAACTTCAGCTCCGCCTCCGCGTCACCGACGTTGCGGTCGGGGTGATACTGCATGGCCAGCTTGCGGTAGGCACGCTGGATCTCTTCCCCATCTGCTTCACGGACAATGCCGAGGACCTCGTAATAGTCCCTTTTGCTGCTGGTGGCCATCATGTCTCCGCCCGTGACCGAGTAACAGAACGACAGCGGCGGCGGAATGCGAAAACTGAGAATGGAGGATTCAGGCTCAGTCTCCGTTTACGCCCGATCACCCGAAGCCATTCCGTTCGGAGCCACGCACGGTTTGAGCCTGTTGAAAGATTTCCCCTTGCCCCCGAAGCGGGGCTAGGGATCATATGGGTCCTATAGGGCCTATAGGACCCATATGATCTCTCAGACAAACCCCTTACTGGATGGCCCCGTGCACCTTGCCGCCTGCCTCGTCCTCGTCAATCTTGGTGATCAAGACTTCGGTGGTGAGCATCAGGCCCGCAATGCTTGCTGCATTCTGCAAGGCAGAACGGGTGACCTTGGTTGGATCGACTATACCGGCCTTGAACATATCCACGTACTCGCCGGTATTTGCATTATAGCCGATGTTTCCCGACTTTTCGTCGCGTTGACGCACCTCGTCGGCCACAACCGCGCCGTCGGTGCCGGAATTCTCGGCAATCGTGCGGATCGGTTTCTCCAGGGCCCGGGCGACGATGTCGACGCCCAGTTTTTCGTCACCGTCGAGCTTCTTAGAGATCTCCTTGACATGGGGGATAGCCCGGATCAAGGCGACGCCGCCGCCCGGCAGGATGCCTTCGGCAACGGCGGCGCGCGTGGCGTGCAGAGCGTCTTCCACGCGGCCCTTCTTCTGCTTCATGTCCGCTTCCGTGGCGGCGCCGACGCGGATGATGGCCACGCCGCCCGTCAGCTTCGCCAGGCGCTCGCTGAACTTCTCCTTGTCGTATTCGCTTTCGGTCTGCTCCATCTGCGCCCGGATCTGCTCGATGCGCTTCTGGATGTCGGCCTTCTTGCCCGCGCCATTGATGATGGTGGTATTCTCCTTCTCGACGCGAATGGTCTTGGCCTTGCCGAGCTGCTCGAGCTGGACGTTTTCCAGCTTGATGCCAAGGTCTTCGCTGATGAACTGACCGCCCGTCAGCACCGCGATGTCGCCGAGCATCGCCTTGCGGCGGTCGCCGAAACCGGGCGCCTTCACCGCACAGACCTGCAACACGCCGCGCAGCCGATTGACGACCAGCGCCGCGAGCGCTTCGCTTTCAACGTCCTCGGCGATGATCAAGAGCGGCTTGCCCCCCTGCGCGACCTTTTCCAAAAGCGGCAGCATGTCGCGGACGTTGGAGAGCTTCTTCTCGTGGATCAGGATGTAGGCGTCTTCCAGCTCTGCCTTCATCTCCTGCGGATTGGTGACGAAATAGGGGGAGATGTAGCCCTTGTCGAACTGCATCCCTTCCACGAAATCGAGCACGGTCTCGGAAGTCTTGCCTTCTTCGACGGTGATCACGCCGTCCTTGCCGACCTTCTCGAAAGCGTCGGCCATCAGTTTGCCGATGGTCGGGTCGTTGTTGGCGCTGATGCTCGCGACCTGCTCCATCTCTTCCTTCTTGGAGAGCTTGCGGGTGATGCTCTCGATATACTTGATCGCCGCCTCGACCGCCTTGTCGATGCCGCGCTTGACGGCCATCGGGTTGGCGCCCGACGTGACGGCCCGCAGGCCTTCCTGGTAGATCGACAGGCCGAGGATCGTCGCCGTGGTGGTGCCGTCGCCGGCCACGTCGCTGGTCTTCTGCGCCACCGCGTTCACCAGCTTGGCGCCCATGTTCTCGAAGGGGTCCGCCAGGTCGATTTCCTTGCTGACCGTGACGCCGTCCTTGGTGACGGTCGGCCCGCCAAAGCTCTTGTCGAGAATGACATTCCGCCCTGTGGGGCCCAGGGTGATGCCGACCGCGTGAGCCAGTTTATCCGCGCCCGCCAACAGCTTTTTGCGGGCATCATCAGCATAGATCAGCTGCTTTGCCATATTGGATGATTCTCCGTAATTGGTCCCGGGACCCTTGGCGCCTGGCCCTTTGCGAAGGACCAGGGACCAAGGACCAGGTTGGAAATTTACTTGACGATCTTCGCGAGGATATCGCTCTCACGCAGGATTTTCACTTCGCGGCCTTCCACTTCGATGTCGCTGCCGCCGTACCGGCCGTAGAGCACTTCGTCGCCCTTGACGATGGCGACGACCGAGCGCTGGCCGTTGTCGCGCAGCTTGCCGGGGCCGACTGCGAGGACCCGGCCGCGCTGCGGCTTCTGCTTCGCGCTATCGGGCAAGAGAATACCGCCCGGCGTTTTTTCTTCCGCCTCCAGAGGTTCCACAACCACGCGATCGTCGAGGGGCCGAACTTTGAGGTTTACTTCTTTTTCTTTTGCCATGATGAAGATCCTTAATTTAGTCCTTAGACCTTGGTCCGTCGCCCGATGGTTTTCTTCGTTTCCAGGCCCTCGTTTCCAAACTCAGTTTGAAAACGAGAGCTATTTTATGCGTCCTATTTGCGTCCTAAATGCGTCCTATTTGGAAGCCTGCTGGGGGATCTGCCCACCGACAGCGAGGCAACAGGAGCCTGGAAACAAGCCATGGACGCTGCCAATTACATATCCATGCCCGGCATGCCGCCCATTCCACCCATGCCTCCCATTCCACCCATGCCGCCGCCCATGCCTCCCATGCCACCCATACCGCCGCCCATGCCGCCGTGATGGTCGTCATGGCCGCCGCCTTCCTTCTTCTTTTCCGGAATGTCGGCGACAAGCGATTCGGTGGTGAGGAGCAGGCAAGCCACGCTGGCGCCGTTTTGCAGCGCGCTGCGCGTGACCTTGACGGGGTCGACGATCCCAGCCTTGCGGAGGTCGCCGTACTCGCCCTTCTCGGCATCGTAGCCGTAGTTCTTTTCCTTGGAACGGCGGATGTTGTTGACGACGACCGTGCCGTCGAGGCCGGCGTTCTCGGCGATCATCCGGCAAGGCATTTCGAGAACCCGCGACAGAACCTGCACGCCGTATTCTTCGTCGCCGGTCAGGTTCAGCTTCTCGAGCGCCTTCCGCGCCTGCAGGAGAGCGACGCCGCCGCCGGGCACGATGCCTTCGGCGAGTGCGGCCCGCGTGGCGTGCAGGGCGTCTTCATAGAGCGCCTTGCGTTCCTTCATTTCGGTTTCGGTGGCTGCGCCGACCTTGATCTGGGCGACGCCGCCGGCCAGCTTGGCCAGCCGCTCTTGCAGCTTCTCGCGGTCGTATTCGCTGTCGGTCTTTTCAATTTCCCGGCGAATCATCTCCGCCCGGCCCTCGATGGCGGCCTTCTTGCCGGCGCCTTCGGTGATCGTGGTGTTTTCGGAATCGATGCGGACCTTCTTGGCCCGGCCCAGGTCGCCAATCTGGATGTTTTCGAGCTGGACGCCCAGGTCCTTGAAGATGGCCCGGCCGCCCGTGAGCGTGGCGACGTCTTCCAGCATCGCCTTGCGGCGATCGCCGTAACCGGGGGCCTTGACGGCGCAGACCTGCAAGATGCCCTTGAGCTTGTTGAGCACCAGGGTCGCCAGGGCATCGCCTTCGAGGTCTTCCGCGATGATGAGCAACGGCTCCTTTTGCTTGGAGATAGTCTCCAGCAGCGGGATCAGGCTCTTGGCGGAAGTGATCTTCTCTTCGTAGATGAGGATATAGGGGTTTTCCAGCTCGACCGTGACATTGTCGGTGTTGGTAACGAAGTGCGGGGAGAGGAAGCCGCGATCGAACTGCATGCCCTGCACGACGACGACCTCGGTTTCGGAAGTCTTGCCTTCTTCGACGGTGATGACGCCGTTGGAGGCGCCGACCAGTTTCATCGCTTCGGCGAGCTTCTTGCCGATTTCCGCGTTGCCGTTGGAAGCGATGGTAGCGACCTCGGTGATCTCTTTCTGGTCCTTGTCGTCGATCTTCTCGGCGAGGCGGTGCAATTCCTCGACGATGCGCTCGACCGCCTTCTGGATGCCGCGTGTCAGCGCCATCGGGTCGCCGCCCGCGGCGATGTTCTTGAGTCCTTCGCGGTAGATGGCCTCGGCCAGCACCGTGGCGGTGGTGGTGCCGTCGCCGGCGACATCGCTGGTCTTGCTGGCCGCTTCCTTGACGAGCTGGGCGCCCATGTTCTCGAAGGGGTCCTTCAACTCGATCTCTTCGGCAACGGTGACGCCGTCTTTGGTGACAGTGGGGCTACCCCAGCCCTTGTCGAGCACAGCATTACGGCCGCGTGGCCCCAGGGTCGAACGCACGGCCCGAGCAAGCTTACTGACGCCGGTCAGCAGCTTCTGTCGCGCCTCATCGCTGTAGGTCAATTGTTTTGCCATCCACATCTCCTTTCAATCGTCGCTTCAACCTGCCCGCCGCGGGGAGCATGCGAGCAGGGAATCACGCCAGTCGCCAAATTCGCATCACTATAGGGAGTCTCCCTAAGAGGGCAGGGGACGCTAAGCAAGGGGCGTGCCGTTGGTTGGGATTGACGCAAGAGACAATTCGAAAGCGAGTTATGACACTAAGAAGGATCGCGAACCGCAGCTGCCCCTGTCAATGTGGCAGACCGGCGTCGGGGTGGTCGCCAAAAATGTCACGACGAGGGAGCACGTTCGATGCGGCGTTGATCCCATCTCAAAGAAACCGAGGCCTGCGGTACAAGTAACGGCATTCCTCCATTAAACAGAAATGCATAAGTCATTTTTGCAAACCACTTTATGCTTATAACCAGCCTCGAAGGACCGACTATTTGATGATAAAGTTAACCGTTCTGGACTGCGACCTTGACTTTTTATGCGGAAAGTCCAACAATGGAAAGCAGGAGGTTGCAGACCTATGGAGTTAGATTTCGGGAAAGAACTTGGCGCCACGGAGCCGCCCTTAGGCCAGCGACTGACTCTTTACATACCGAATAAGGATCGTGTTGGTGCCTTGATTCCCAATCACGACAGATGGGCGAAAGAGGCCCAAGAGTTGCTCACTTTAATCGGCGGGGGAGCTACAGCGTTTCCACCAGTTGACGGAACATGGCAGCAGCCGGATGGCAACGTCCTTTGGGAGCAGACGCGTGTTATTTACACCTTCGCGGATCCGGATAAACTCATCGCAAATTTTGGTCGTTTACACGAATTCCTTCATCGCTTCGGAAGAGAGACCGGTCAGGGCGAGGTTGTAGTTGAATTCGACGGAAGATTTTGGTGCATAAGGCAGTTTGATTCTGCCCGGGAGGTCTGACGATGACTAAGAGAATTGAGATCATCGGCGCACAACCGAAGAAGGTTCAAGTTGTGGATCAATCACGTCCCGGTGTTGATGCGTCGTTACTTGCAAATGCGATCGGGGCGGAACAATGCGGAGAGTTTGTTACCGGTAAGCTTGACCCCATATCTCTCGTAGAGCTTGGGACGGAACTCCTGCGCAGGCTTCGCTCGAGCGGCGGACGACCGGCGCTTACGGACGCGAGCGAACTCTGCAGAGTTCCCCTCAGCACTGACGACATAAAAGCATTGGAGATGATCGTAAGCGAACTGTCGGACTCAACTGGCTCGAAACCCTCGCTAGGCCAACTAGCAAGTGTCATCGTTCGAACGTACCTAGCGACCAATACTGGTTCCAGCAGCCGCAAAACCTGCCACCAAAGGGCGACCACAAACGCGTGGCCCGAACCGTGGAATGGGAACCGTGAAGTCTATGAAGCCGCGCAGCAGATTGTGCAGAGGAATAGAAGTACTTGGGGAAAAGCGGCATGAAAACGATAACCTTTTATTCATATAAGGGCGGCAATGGAAGAACGTTGGCCGCGGCGAATTTTGCAGTGTATCTCGCAAAGTTGGGCCTGAAGGCCCTCCTTATAGATTTTGATCTCGACGCTCCCGGCCTCGATTCGAAGTTCCCAGCGTTTACGTTTCCCAAGGGCCAACTTGGATTGATAGACTATATTTTACACTTCCAAAAGGAGGGATCGCCTCCTGGACCAATTGATAAAATATGTTGCAGAATTCCTACTAGTTCACCACGCCCAGAATCTGCCCTTTGGTTGATACCGGCTGGGGATTACCTGGCGCCCGACTACCCGGCCAAATTGAACGATCTCGATTGGTCACTAATCTTTTCCGATTGCCGAAATGGGGTAGCTTTCTTTCAATTCTTTCTGGCACGGATCAAGGCTGAGCTCTCGCCTAACGTGGTAATAATAGATTCAAGAACCGGATTCAACGAGATCGGCGGACTCTGCACGCAGCAGTTAGCTGACGAGACAGTCTTTCTCTCCTCCATGGCCAAAGAGAGCATTAAGATGACTCGTCATCTTGTGAAAATAATCAGGGAAAGCCCAATTGCCAAAACGCTAAATAGAGTGGTTGAGACTAAGATTGTCGTCTCTCGCGTTCCAAAACCTGCGCATATAGAGGAACTGAAGGAACGTTGCTGTAAGGAGTTCGAAATCGAGGATACAAAGTTGTTCTTTTTGTTTTCTTGCGAGGGTCTTGAGCGCGAGGAATTTGTAGCGATGCTCGATACATCCCGCGAAGAGTCGTTGGTCTCAAACTACATCCAATTGTTTAGAGGGTTGGACGTCGAAATAGCAGAGGAGAGCATCAGAGAAGAAATCGAGCGAACAGAGAGGGGTTTGCTGTCATACTCAGCCGAAGAAGGTGAAGCGAAGGGTGAAGCTCGCATCCGCGAGATGGTTGCACTATTTCCTCACCCCGAGGTGTATCGGCGCGCAATGCGGTTCTTCAGCCTGAATCGGCGACCCGAAGAAGCTTCCTTATTCGCTTTGCGTCTGCTCGATTTCTTGCAAGACGATAGGGAGGCGGTGCTCCAAGTGGCGCGATTTATTCTTCGAAGGGATATTCAACTGTCGTACGGGCACGCGCAAGGGCCTGCGCAGCGATTGCTTGAAAAAACAAACCCGAAACGCTTGCTTTCCATTGCGGAACGCGCTTACGCCACAGGCCAGCTTACCATCCCCCAAACAGTTCGGCTCGCCGATATGCTCGAAGACGTTCATGAATACGCGAAGAGCTTTGAAATTGCGATGGAGTGTCTGAAAGAGAAGAAGATAGACGATCCAGATTTGGGTATGAACACAACGGGGATTGCTGCTCGCACTGCTTTAAGGATTGGAAAGAAGGAAGAAGCAGCCCAACTTGTTGCTAACATTCCCCTCAGCCTGCTTCGTGGCTCGCTCGCAACGCTAGCAATTCAATTAAGAATTGATAAAGGCGAAAAAAAAGAGGCATTTGAAATTGCGAAGACAATTCTAGCTCGCGAACTCCAGCCCCAGGTAATCGAGATTGCGGCTGTGCTCAGCAAAGAACTTGGTCAGTGGCGAGATCTTGAAGAGTTGGTTCGAACCCACCCTGACCTTGCTAAGAGGAGCGTGAACCCTGAAAGCCTGATGGTGCTTGAGCGTTTCGGCTTTGATGTCCGTGAGAGCTGGGATCGGTCTGCTTTTGCTCGTCGTGCCCGGCTACGGCCCTAAAGATGGCGGGTTGTCCTTTTTTGCCGAGAAATCGAAGGACACTACTGATTAGGGGCTACTGCGAAAATCACGTACCTAGAGACTCACGCGGGCGCGAAGAGGTGGGAGATGTTGGCCCGGCTGGTGTTACAGCACCGCCGGTGTCAAAGGGCGCCTCAAAACCAGCCACCTGTGGGCGCCTCAAAACCAGCCAGTGTTTCGTTGCTTCTGAGCCACGTGTAAATCCTACGACAACAGAACTTTTTCACCACAGCGCAAGAGTTCAAAGACTTTTCATCGCA
>DATGZX010000265.1:0-3562 GCA_035296965.1 Gemmataceae bacterium | reverse complement strand
TGTATAGTCGCGGCGACCTTGCCTACAATCTCCATCGGGAAGCTCCTTCTTCCAGCACGAGACGCATTGTAACACGTGATGGAATAAGGGCTTTCCGTTTTTCATGCAAGACCAACTTCCTTTAAGTTGAGCGTATGGGGGGGGAGCGGACAGGGCCACCCCCTCTCTGGTACCTGGGCAACGTGGATGGCCCCCGATGTCATGCCAACCAAGTAGTCCCAGCAACCGGCCTCGTTGTGGACGCCATTACCACGGCACGAAAGAAAGGCATTGTAGATCAGGCTGGAAAGCCTGACCCACTTCCTTGCCGGGGTAATGGTTTTCCGGCAATTCGACGACGTCTCACTCATGGCCGCGTAAGGTATAATTAGCCGGTCGCCCAGCTTGCGCGCAACCAGGCGCATGGAATCGGGAGTGTCCGGGTTGCGCGGTGTTTCGTCAACCAAACAGATCGACCCCCTGGTACCTCCCTCGGCGACGGTCTCCCAGGCATGGACATCGGTGTTGAACCAGACCCGCTCGACCCAGCCTTTGGGCGTGACCAGCGCATTACCGTCGAAGCGGTTGCCAGCCGGGGCATTGTGCGCCTCGAAATCGCGGTTTTGAACGAGCTCCGCGTAACGGCCGCCATCCCCCGCGTGATTGATCTCCTCGAAAAAGACGCTGTACATCTGCGGATTGACGGCCACTCGCGGGGCTCTCGCGTCGATGTTGATGTACCCTTTCCTTTCGCCTGGCCCATCAAGTTCATTGGCGCTGGCGTGAACCGACACGCCAGTACCGGAAGAGCACCAGCAGGATCGAGAGAACTGGCTTGCCTTGAAATTCTGGCATCGACCCGAGTGAAACCGCGAACCATGACCTTGGGCGCATTTTGTGTCCTCAATGGTGGCAGAGCCGTTCGTCGATGTTGGCTTGTAACTTGGCGTCATCGACGGGGCTTGTTCAAGCAACTCCTACCAGGAAAATTGGCCCGCCGCGGGCCTCTTACCAGGCCCACGATCAGAACAACGAGAGCAGCAGCCGTTGAACCGAGCGAGACGGCTGCACCTGGTCGCAGAGAGGGCGGGTGATAGCCGAACGTGACGCGGCTGGTTCTAGCCCCGGTCAACGGCACGCACTGAAGCCCACCGTTGACCTTGAGTACCGGTCGCTCTGGACCGTCGTTGATCTGGTAGAACCAGCCGGGGTAATACGTCCGCCGGACAACCAGATAACAGGTGCCGTCATGTTCGACAACCACCGTGCGGTCGTCCCAGGCTTTCACCTCCGCAGTCTGGGCCGGAACGCCGAGCTCGATATTGAAAGCTCTCGGCGACAGATTCTTGGCCACGAAATCCTCCAACGAGTGCCGTGACCTGAACTCGGCCTCGGGAGGACCCTCCCCGTGAATGAACCAGGCCTCACCCGACCGATCTCTCTGGGTCAGCGTGGTGAAAAGCGGCTCCCAGGAGCCGACCTCGAAAGCGCGAAGGGCCACCCAGGCGAACGGGAGGGGCTGGGGGTAACGGACCAGCCTCCAGCAAGCGCCTTGACTCACCTGCTTGAAATGCCGGAAAATCCGCCCGAGAACCGGGTCGGCCAGCTCCGCCAAGACCTCAGTTCCGCGAATGTCGTCGCTTTCCATCCAGACGCCGTGTGTGACCCCGAAGCGGTGCTGCCAGCGGAGATCCTTGGCGGTCAGATCGCCAGGGGGCGACACTGCCGACTCAAGCAGAAAGCCGGGCGGGGGTGGTGGAATTCCCAGCGATGGATAAGCTGTGGCTTGACCTACCTGCACCGGTAGATTTTGCAACCGGCCGGCTACCAGACCGACTCCTGGCTCGCGGGCAAGCCGCTCGAGCATTGGACTGGCTTGAGGAAGGCCAGCCGACCATTCCCAGGAAATCGGCCCGAGATAAAACAGGCCGCAAAGTTCTGCGGCCAGTATCGTCAGCGGCGCCCAGGAACCGACAGACCCGCTGCGCCAGGCGATGATGGCGATCAGGCTCAGACACCAGAAGACCCCTGCCATGCCAAATCTCAGGGACAGCGTAATGGAACCCAGGTCGCCCTGAAATCGTGGATCACGAGACAAGGCGATCGACCAGATCCAGGATCCTGCCCCGATGACGATCGCCGCAGTGAGACCTCCCCAGAATCGTGCGGCAGAGATGGAACGATCCAGGCCCCGGCCCGCCAGCAGGACCAGTCCCAGGCTGGTCAACAAGGTGTACCGCGCGGGAGCTCGAAACCACCCCACACCCGGTAGCATCAGAAGAAGACGGAACCCTTCAGGCCACCACCTCGGCATCGTTGCCAACGCGAAGGCCAGAGGCGCAATCCACCGCCAGGGAGCCAGAGGAGAGTCGCGGCGGATCGCGAACCACCCCACGCAGCCCAGAATCAGCGCGGTGATACCAACGTAAGCACAGGCTTCCCCCGAACTCGTTCCGTACCCCGCCCAGTAGAGATCACCATCGCTCTGATGCCACCGACCGAGGTAAAGACCCGGCAACGCCCACTGCGCCCAGTGAGCGAGAGGAAAGTCGTAATTGGACAGGAGCTCCGCAGGCCGGGAAAACCCCGTGAGCCGGGTCAGTTCCCAGGTCAGGCCGAGCTGTGCCCAGGCAGTGGCCGCGCCCCAGGCAAGACCGCTAGCCAGTGCCAGCCACCTGGTTCCGGGCAGCCTTCGGCGCAACACTCTCCATCCTCCTGTCGTCAGAACAAGGCCCGCGGTCCACATTTGAATCTGGAAGTGGCCGATCGTGACCTGAGCGCCCCAGGCAAGGGCCAGCAGGGCGAGCCAGCGAAACTGGCCCGTCGACACGAACCAATCACCAAGCAAGAGGCAGAGGGGCATGTAAGGCATCAAGGTGTAGAACGGCTCGTGGACCGCATGGATCGCCTGGAACCCACACAGCGAGAATCCGATGGCAGCCGAGGTGCATCCCCATGGCGTGAGCCCCAACTCCCGTGCATAGGCGTAGGTCGCTGCAGCCAGGGCGAGATAGTGCAACCACTCGCTCAAGCGAAAGGCGATTGGAACGTCCAGCACGCGATAGAAGACCCAGTTGGGGGGATAAAAGGCCGCCACATGACTTTCGGCCACAAGCGGTATTCCCAGGCCGAAATGATCACTCCAGTAGGGAAGCGTTCCCTGACGCAGGTGCCGCGCCAGTTCGTGCTTGATTGGCCGATACATCAGGTCGGGATCGCCCCCTATCGGCTCGATCCCGACGAGCAAGGGGCAAAGGAGCAGGCCCACGACCAGGAGGGAGACCGAGAAAGGGCTCGTCACAACCGTCCGGAGCGAAACCATAAGCCGGGGCCCGAGCAGGCAGCGAGGGTCAATCAGAGGCGGTGAACCGCCATTCCGTGATACTCCGGCATTTCGCCGGCCTGCAAGGGGCGATTCGCGCGATCTCTGCTCACGGGCTGTCCGGAGTGGTCGAGCTACCGATCGGTTCGAGGCTCACGTCGTCGATCCACATCTCGCCGACATTGGTCTCGGGCACGATCCGAAAGTCGAGGGCCACTGTCGTGGCCTCGGACTCGGCACGGACGACCCGCTCTACTTTCG
>DATGZX010000264.1:0-4586 GCA_035296965.1 Gemmataceae bacterium | reverse complement strand
GTTCTGAAGGCCTTGAAGATCACCGACGTCCGCCCACCAACCCCACCTGCAGGAGAAGAAACCGTGACCTGATGACTAACACGAAATTCAACCCTTGCACAATAAGGACTTACGGCGACTGGTGTTAAACATAGGCTAGGCGCGCCGACTCCCGATGTGACGGCACTCGGTAATCATTTTCCCATCCTCTCTGCAGAAGCTTTGGCTTCTTGCGTCAACCTGGCCTCCGGTGCTCCTTTGGCCAAAGTCTCGACAACCTTCTTGGCTTCCGGCGTCCCTATTTGCTCGAGTATCGTGATCGCCCGGAGCTCGCGCACCTTATTCGGAGATCGAATCACGCGCGGCGCAGCGAGCATGGCCTCCAGGCGTCGCCGGACTTCGCTCGATGGCCTTCCGCTCAGCGCCCGGTTCAAGGGTGCTTCAACCTCCGCCCCCAGCTTCTCCAATTCCTTGGCAGCCTTTTCACGAGTGGCAAAACTGTTGTTGTCCAAGTCCGCGATCAGCCGGTTGATGTGCACTGTATCGGGGCCAGGATCCGGTCGCATGCGGTCTTTCAAGAATGTAACTGCTTGCTCCCGCGCGGCGATCAGGTTCCAGACTGCGGCGTAGGCCGTGCCCGCATCGTCTGCTGACAATTCCGTCCACAAGCGTTGTTGTTCTTCGGTGGTGAGATTTTGCTCGTTAGATCTCACACGGGAGGCAAGCGTCGTGATGTCCCAGATGAGCGCCGTGCTGTTGTCGAGGCCACTGGCAAGACGGTCGCCGCGGAGGGAAAACGCCAAGGATCGAACCGTTCCGCCGTACCCTCGAAATTGGCCCATCGTCTTGTTTGTGGCTAAATCCCAGAGCTGTATTCCCGTCTCCTCTTGACCACCTAGTGCTAAGATCCTGCCGTCAGGCGAAAGAGCTATCGAGGCCTCCAGCCACTTCAGGTCGGTCGCGAAGCGCCGGATTTCCTTGCCCGTAGCCAGCTCCCAGACGACCACCGTAAGTGGCCGCTGCAGCCCATGGTGACACACTCCCGCCAACAATCGATCATCCCGCGAGAAGGCGATTGGCCAGAGACCATCGCACTTTCCGTCCAGGGACGCTAAAAACTTCCATGTGCCGACCTCCTCTACTTTGCTCAACGCTCCGTGATTGTAAGTGGCGCGCAGCCGAGCGTCCGGTGAGAGTGACCAGATGGTAGACCTGTCCGGCGGATCTACGTGTCTTAAAACCTGCTTGCCCGTTGATTGACTCCACGAGATGACAACGTTTGAACGCGCAGATGGCTGACCGGGTGCTTGGGGACCATTGAAGACAGCGAGCGCTGTTAACGCAGTTCCATCTCGGGAAAGTGCCAGAGAATAGATTTCATGGGACTCGCCGGTATCTCGATTCATAGGATGAGTGATCCGCTTCATCTCTTTGCCGCTCGCCGTGTCCCAGAAGAAAACAGTCCCGGCCTGATCGCCGGCCAAGATGGTTTGACCATTGGGTGAAAAGCTGGCGCACTGGATGTCACGCCACTCGTCTCCCTGGAAAACGTGCTGCGGCTGGCCAGTGGCAACATCCCACAGGCGGACAGTTATGTCACCGCCCACCGTGGCCAGCTTCCGCCCATCGGGCGCGAAGACCACCTGGTATATTCCTGAGCGGTGCCCTTCGCGCGGTTCTCGTTCCTTGCCGGTGGCAACGCCCCAGAGTCGAATGGCCGAATCTTCACCCGCGCTCGCCAAGGTCTTTCCATCCGGGGAGAAGCGAAGCATGTAGGCGCTGCGTATTGCCAACCCTTGGACTCTGTGAAGCTCCTTGCCTGTTTTCACATCCCAAAAACGCAGTGACGTATGGCCGGCCGAGACGAGCGTCTTTCCGTCCGGCGAATAGGCCAATGCCACAACAAGGTCTCCATGGTTCCACGCAGCGCGCTGCTCTCCCGAGACCAGGTCCCAAAATACAATCTCGAGCCGTTGGCCAGTGGCGAAGGTTTTTCCATCCGGCGCGAAGGCATAGCTTGGGGCCAGGTTTTCATTGCTTGGGAAATGGCGGATTTCCTTGCCAGTAATCAAGTCCCAGAAATGAACCAGGCCGTCGCTGCTCTTGGAGATGAGGGCACCGCCATCTGGTGAGAATTCAAGACGAGTCGGGCCAGGCCGATTTCCTTGGAGTCGTATCTGGCGAATCAGGCGTCCAGAATCCAGGTCCCAAAGGCAAATCTCTTCACTCCTGACGGCGCTTGTGGCCAATGTCCGGCCGTCTGG
This sequence comes from Gemmataceae bacterium, assembly GCA_035296965.1. GTDB lineage: Bacteria > Planctomycetota > Planctomycetia > Gemmatales > Gemmataceae > DATGZX01. Next base: position 2,343 of record DATGZX010000264.1, on the reverse strand, counting down.
CGAGAAAGCACCGCGGTTGACCTTACTCGACTCCGGTGCCACCATTTCACGCCGAAGTTTTCCGGTCTCAACGTCCCAGAGAGCAATGTTTCGGCCGCCGTCAAGTGCAGCCACGAGTTTCTGGTCCGGCGCAAGCGCCAGATTGCCGAATGGCGTCGTCAAGGCCCGAAACCTGCGGATTTCCCTACCTGTTTGCGCGTCCCAAAGGCGGACAATTCCCTCCGAGTCGCTCCCAGAAAGTAACGTCTTGCCATCGCGCGAAAAGGCGAGGAAACCACGCGTGAGCACTCGGTGTCGAAAGCGGACCGTGCCCAGCCGCGCCACTGCCCCTGGTGGCAATGGGTCGCCAAAGCGATCGGTACGAACAGCTTCGCCTTGCGAGGCGAGTTCCTCTTGCTCTGCAGCGCTCGCTTGGGGCATTCCTTCTAGCCGCCCTGCAAACTGCTTCGCCACCATTCCCGCACCTGCAGTTGCCAGGCCCAACACTATCGAGAGCGCGAAAACGATCTTCAATTTGGTCAGGAACATACTCGTCAGTCTCCCTTGGGCCAGGCTTGCGACATTCGCGGAGATTGGTGCGCGGCTCATCAAGCCTCCGGCAACATAATGTAGCGCCGCCTGAACCGTGGTGTTAGCCAATCGTGCGGACACCACAACCGAAGCATCGGATTTGGAGACCGCTACTGCGCTCAAGACCGCAGAAAGCGCGATGCCCCGACGAGCCAGGCGCTCTTGCAAGCGCCGTCGAGCCTTGGCCAGCCGGCTCCAAATCGTGCCTTCCTTCAATCCGAGCTGGAGTGCCGTCTCCGCTTGGCTCCGACCTTCCAGATAGCACAGGACGAAAGGCACCCGATACTTCTCCGGCAAGCGCATGATCTCCTCGTCAAGGAGGGCTTGGACTTCTCGCCAAGATATGTCCGAGGAAGGGTCCTGCTGCGGCCTGGCCTGTGCTTGTGCTTCCAGCGCTCGTCGCCGAGTTGCTGACCTAAGCGAGCTGACCGCGATGCGATAGGCGACGCCATGAAGCCAGCTCGGCAGCGATTCTCGCCATTTGATCGAAGGGGCTTTACGTGCCAGGACGATGAAAGTTGCCTGGAAGGCATCTTCCGCATCCTCGGCGTGGCGGAGCACGTGCTGGCACACGCGCAGGACCATCGGGCCATGTGCCTGCACCATGGCAGCGAAGGCGTCCGGATTGCGACTGCTACAAAAAGCCTGGAGAAGCTGCCGATCGGTCTGGTCTCGAGCGCGCGTCGGATCCTTCAGCTGTCCGAGATATTGTAGGATCGAGGCGAGCTGGGACTTGGCCATGGCAAGACCTCCACGCGAGTGCTCCTACCTATATAGCCGCCGCGAAGGGCCAAACCTTCATTTTTTTTGGAAATATCATGGTCAAACTTAGATGGTCGAATTCCTTTACCGTCTTTGAGGTAATGAAAAACGCGAGCTTCAGAGGGGGAGACGCCTGGTTGGGAAATCCCAGAAACGACAAGCTGGGAAGAAGCAAAGGCGTGTCGAGGCGCTGCCTTGGGTCAGGGAGGCAGCCGTAAGGGCAGGAGCGGGCCACGCAGCAGGCCACTGAGAAAGATCAAGCGGCGTCAAGCCGCACTGCCGGCCGGTGCGCCAGGTCGACATCAATATGCCTTAGGCCACGGCGCTACGCCAGGTGCAGCCGCCGACCAAACCTTGCGGTTCAGCATGCCAACGCGGATCACCCAGCAGTCGAAGCGAGGCACCGTCGAGATCGCGGCCCGTGAGATTCGAAGCCTGAATCACGATCCGCGTGGCACCATCGCCCGGCGACCGGAGTTAACGCACCAGACAAAGAATGACCGACGCATGGAAGCAAATCGGTGTAAAGGGCTCTGTTCTCCCGTAGGGAGAATTAATCGTCCCGATGCGGAGGTTCGCGAGTTTGCCGCAGAGGCGATCGATCATCTTGAGGCGAAGTCGCATCGCTAATCAGTTCGGGTCTGGGGAAAATGCCACCGAGAGGCAACTATGTTCCCCGTCACCGAATGTCTCTTGGCATACAGACACAGAAGGCTTGCCTTTGTTGGAACGAGGACGCATAATCGCGATCAGCGAAAGAATTGATGCAAGCCGCGGAGATTGGGTAGCCGGTGACAAATGATTCGTCGTGCGTATCGCGTGAGCTAATCGGCGCGTGTCGTTTGGCTGGGCGACGACACACGCTCTACCTCAACGTACTGCCGTTTTACCTTGGTGACTTTCGCGTTCCGTAACCTCAAGCTGCATGGGCGGTTTCTTCACGGTATTCATTCCACGCAGTGATCGAAAGATCGCGGGCGTGATTGCGCCAGGTCAAGTAGCTTTCAATGG
>DATGZX010000263.1:0-3885 GCA_035296965.1 Gemmataceae bacterium | reverse complement strand
CCATGACGCAAATTGCCAATTCCTTGCAAGTGCTTGAAAGAATTGGCGGGGACGACGGGACTCGAACCCGCGGCCTCTGCCGTGACAGCATATGTTTCAGAGGTAACTGTTTGACAATTCACGGCGCCGATCGCCACTGTTAGCGCCCAAAGTAACCGTCGGGAAATCTTATTACACCCTGATTGCACCCAGATTAGACGGCTTGTCTTTTTCACGCAGGGTGGGACACTATCCAGCCCCGATCATACCGGTTGCCCGTCATCCTCCGCAATCGCTAGAAAAAACTTGTGACAAGCCTACTTCTCGGTTCCAATCCGACCATTCCCTTGAAGCCAACTCGTCCGGGTCGTTCCTGCCAGCTATCGCAACCGGGCAGGTTAAGCTCACGAGAGCCCAGAGATCCCTCGGTCGTTCGTTTGTTGATGGCCGGAGGCTTGGTTTTCCGGCTCAATTGTCTGGTGCGCTGATTTCTTCGCTGGCGGTTTGTCAGTTGCGATAGCCGTAGGCGTCGGGCGATATCTGCACAGGCGCAGCGCATAGCTGACGAAGTCAGGCCATTACGCTCACCCCTCTCAGGGGTCAATGAGCGCTATGGCGATTTAACGCCAACAATCCCTCCTGAGCATCGCCAACCCAGTTGCCTTCATTGACTTGACCCTTTCGCAGACGTAAGATTCTGCGCCAGTGATTGGGCAGACCATCTCACGCTACCGCATTATCGAAAAACTGGGCGGTGGCGGCATGGGCGTCGTTTACAAGGCTGAGGACACCGAGCTCGGTCGTTTCGTTGCGCTCAAGTTCCTGCCGGATGACGTGTCACGAGACCCGCAGGCGCTGGAGCGCTTCCGGCGTGAAGCTCGGGCCGCCTCCGCCCTCAACCATCCCAACATCTGCACCATTTACGATATCGGTAAGAATGGCGGGCACTCGTTCATTGCCATGGAGTTTCTGGATGGCATGACGTTGAAGCACCGCATCGCCGGCCGGCCGATGGAAACCGAGTTAGTTCTCTCGCTCGCCATCGAGATTGCCGACGCGCTTGACGCGGCACACTCCGAGGGCATCGTCCACCGCGACATCAAGCCCGCCAACATTTTTGTCACCAAGCGCGGACATGCCAAGATACTCGACTTCGGCCTGGCCAAGGTGATGGCCCCTACCAGCTCGGCCGTTGAACCCTCAGGCGTTACCGTCGAGGCCACAGCCGCGGCCGGGGTCGAGCACCTGACCAGTCCGGGCGCTGCATTGGGGACCGTCGCCTACATGTCACCGGAGCAGGTGAGGGCCAGGGAACTGGACGCACGCACGGATTTGTTCTCCTTTGGAGTCGTGCTTTACGAGATGGCAACAGGAACCCTGCCTTTCCGGGGCGAAAGTTCGGGAGTCATCTTTAAAGCCATTCTCGACGGAGCGCCGACGTCGGCGGTGCGACTGAATCCCGATATTCCCCCCGAACTCGAGCGCATCATCAATCGCGCCCTGGAGAAGGATCGGGAATTGCGTTATCAAAGCGCGCGGGATATGCGTGCCGAGATGCAGCGGCTGAAGCGGGATGCGCAGAACGGACACATGGCTGCCGCAAGCTCAGGCACGGTTGCTGTTGCAAGTTCGGGTAACGTAGCTGCGGCGCAGGAGTCTACCCCGCTGGCTGCGGCTCCAGTGCTACCAGCTTCAGGCTCCTCGTCAGCCGTCGCAGTTTCCTCTTCGTCCGCTGCCGTCAGGGTTGCGGAGAGTCCAGCGGTGGAGCCGGGCCGGCGCTGGAAAGTGCTTGCCCCAGCCGCGGTCGTGCTTGTCGCAGGATTGATCACTGCCGGCTTTTATCTGCGTACGCGATTCCAGTCCACCGCAACAAAAACCGCGCCGCTCACCGAGAAAGACACTGTGGTCCTGGCCGACTTCGACAACAAGACCGGCGACCCTGTCTTCGACGATGCCCTCAAGCAGGCGCTGGCGGTAGAGCTGGGTCAATCTCCTTTTCTGAATGTGCTTTCTGACCGGAAGGTTAGCGAGACATTGCAGATGATGGGCCGTGCGGCGAATCAACGCATCACCGCAGATGTAGGCCGTGAACTTTGCTTGCGCACCGGCAGCAAGGCTGTGCTGGGCGGTACGATTTCCAGCCTTGGCAGCCATTACCTGGTTGACCTGAATGCTGTGGCGTGCAGCACCGGCGACACTTTGGCCAAAGAACAAGCTGAGGCTACCGGAAAGGAAGACGTTCTGAAGGCTCTGGGACAAGCTTCTTCCAGTCTGCGCAACCGGCTGGGTGAGTCGTTGCCCTCGGTGCAGAAGTTTGACGTGCCGATTGAAGCCACAACCTCGTCCCTAGAAGCACTGAAGAACTACAGCATGGGAATCACGGTAGGGCGCGAAAAGGGAGACGCACCGAGCATTCCGTTTTTGAAGCGGGCGATTGAGCTTGATCCAAACTTCCCCATGGCGTATGCGGGATTGGCCGTGTCTTACATCAATCTCGAGCAGCCGTCGTTGGCGCTCGAATATGCCACCAAGGCATACCAGCTGCGCGACAGAGTCACCGAACGGGAGAAGCTGCGGATCACGGCCGACTACTTTCGTGCCACGGGAGAAGTGGAAAAAGAGGTTCAAACCTATGAGCTGTGGACCGCAAATTATCCTCATGATTCCGTACCTCACAACAATCTGGCCGTGAATTATGGGTTCACCGGGCAATATGACAAGGCGCTCACGGAAGATCTGGAGACTCTTCAGCTTGAGCCGGACGATGTCATCATCCGTTCGAATCTGGGGTCCGTGTACATTAACCTGAATCGGCTTGATGACGCGAAAGCCACCTTCGACCAGGCCTTGGCACGCAAGCTGGATGCTGGAGCTCTGCGTCAGAACATTTACTACCTCGACTTTGTGCGGGGCGATGCTGCGCAAATGGAGCAGCAGGTCGCCTGGGGTGCGGGCAAACCCGGCGTTGAAGATGCGCTCCTTACGGCGCAGTCTGATACTGAGGCCTATTATGGACGGCTGAACAAGGCGCGAGACTTCTCGCGGCGAGCCGTGGACTCCGCCGTCCGCGCCGATTCCAGGGAAACCGCAGCTTTTTGGCAGGTCAATGCTGCGCTTCGCGAGGCGGAGTTGGGCAACGCGGCCTCGGCGAGGCAAGCAGTGGCAGCGGCCCTGGCGCTGTCTCCAGGGCGGGATGTGAGAGTGATCGCCGCCTTCACCCTGGCCCGTATCGGCGAGGCTGTGCGAGCCAAGGCGCTGTCTGATGAACTGGAAAAGAACTACCCGACCAACGCAATGCTGAAGCTGTACTGGCTGCCGACGATCAACGCGGCCATTGAACTCAACAAGAACAATTCATCGCAGGCAATTGTGGATCTGGAAGCGGCTGCCCCTTATGAGCTGGGCAGCCCGCCACCCATGCTCACCGGAACCATCTACCCCGCATATCTGCGCGGCCAGGCCTATTTGCTGGCTCACAATGGAACTGCCGCAGCCGCCGAGTTCCAGAAAATGTTGGATCACCCGGGCATTGTGGAGAACTGGGTAACGGGAGCACTGGCTCATCTTCAAATCGGCCGTGCCTATGCAATGGCTGCCGATATCGCCAAAGCGAAAGCCGCCTACCAGGATTTCTTCAATCTCTGGAAACAGGCGGAACCCGACATCCCCATCCTGAAAGCAGCCAAAACCGAGTACGCGAACCTGCAGTAGCTCCAGTCGAAAACTTCTATGCAATCCAATCACACTTCTCAATTGTTGTAGTCAGATGGGATGAGAAGGCCGGTCTCCGGCGGGATGCGGTGTACGCTCCCAAGTTATCGACGTGCTCAAGGCACAGATAAAAAGGAGACCGGCAATGAAGAAGGTTAGCACCGTAGCGGCAAAGCCGAGCAAGAAAATCTCTCA
>DATGZX010000262.1:0-8136 GCA_035296965.1 Gemmataceae bacterium | reverse complement strand
CTTCCGCGCCGCCGACTCCGCGGGCACGGGCCTGTCCTTGGCCCCCTTGGGCGCTTTCCCGACGACCTGCACCTCCTCGTCGGGGCAAAAGCGGACGTGCTCAATCTCGCCGGCTTCATCTCGCAAGCCGACTTCGAACTTACGCGCGTCCGCGCCATCCCCGACCTTGGTTGCGTCGCAGATAGTTCTCGGGCCGTCGAACCCAGGAATCAGGACGATGTCGCCCAAGCTCAGGTCCGTAATCTTCCTCGGGGTGCCCGGCGTCTGCTCGGCCTCGGTGCTCTTGGCCTTTTCGGTGCGGGCCGAATCCTTCGCTGTCTTCTTGCTTGCCATGATGCGTTGTCCTTTCTCGGTGGCTGTCGTGTGCGGCACCGCGCCAATCGCGATGCAACAGGGACAGTCAGTTACCTCGCGTGGGGAAGGACAGCAAGCGCAGTAAGCGTGAATTCCTGGGATTATTCTCAGCGGGCATTCGGAGACGCCTGGCTTTGCTCAGCAGCGGCGAAGAGCACACAGGTGCGCTCGCCCGCTAAGAACCAAGGCAGATGTCTTCTTGCCCGAGTGCTTACGAGAATGGAGAATTCGGTAACTGAATTTGTGCCCATTGATGGCGGGGGTAGCTTCGAATTGCTTTTCTTCAATGCCCCGGTCTTGAGAAGCTCAAGGCCGGGGCATACATGTGACGGTGGAAGTGGCCAGGGCCGCGAATGGAACGCAGTGTGACCTTCTTCCCAGGGCAGGCCGGGGCACGGATGATTGGGGCGAGGGCCGAAAGTGTCTTCCGCTGCCAGTGTTGCAAATGCGCGGATTTCGGGCTGCTGCGGTCATTGTTTGCGAGGGTCGTCCGCGTCGTTCACATAATTGATTTGAAATGGGCCGATGCAATGAACCTGGACGATGGTCTCGCCCTTCGCCAAGGCGAAGTGGCGCACCTCTTTGGGCATGCGCACGAACGAGCCCGTCGGCATGGCTTCGCTTGCGTCGGCATCGAACTTGTCACCTTTGCCCATCAAGAACGTGCCTTTGATTACAGTGACGTTTTCGTCAGTCGGGTGCCAATGTGGCGGTACTTTGTAGCCATCGGGTACCTTGATGCGGATCACGAACGGCTCCGCCTTGCCCGGATTTCCCGCGAGCACGGCGACTAGCGCGCCGGAAGGCAGACCGGGCGGCGCCGGACCCCATTTCACGTCGTCGGGTCGCACCATTACATGATCTTTGTCAGAGCCGTGGCCTTTCTCGTCGCAAGCCTGTGCCCCGGCCAAGATGGCCAAGGCCGCGGTTGCTACCATCCCCAGTCGCAGAAGTTTCAACATGGCTGTCCTCCTTGGATATTTGGCAAGAACGCCGAATGTGCTTCTAGTTCTGAGCTAGGCAGCAGCCACGGCAAAGGCAAGGGCTGCGTCCGTACCTTTAATCTGTTCAACATATCCGACTGGCATAAGTAATCCCTTCGCTCTCGCGATCCCCGGCCAGCGCGCATCTCGCGCAGGTCGTTCTGGCCCATCGCCCATGCCGTCGGTCCAAACACGGGCCCAAGCCAGATAAAACCCATTATGGAGCTGATTGCGGGAGGCGACTGTAGCGAGCACAGCCGCTTAGGTTTCCGAGGCGTGAAGGGATCCACTCGTGGCAAAGTGTGTCCATCTTAACGACTTTCGAATACGTTGCGGGCTCAGCACGTTGCGCCGCGCCGCCTTCCTCATCACTTCCTCCGCAATTGCATCGGCTGAGTTGACGAGCTGCCCTGGCTCCTAAGCAATGTCCAGCACATTACGGGCGATGAGCAAATGCAGCTGCGCGCCCGGCAAGCCGCTCTCGTCCTTGATCGTCAGGAATGTGTGTTTGCATTCCCACACCTGCTGACCTTTTTCCCCATCCTTGACCCGCCAGCGTTGCCAGGGCTGATCCCGCAGCGCCGCATCATTCAGCAGTTCATCGACCCGTCGCGCCGGCCGGCTGCCGCTGGCCAGGCGCGGTACATTGCGGCCACGTCCCCGCCCGTGGCGATGGTACGGCCGCGTTACCACGCGCGGCGGCTTCAACCAACCCGTCAAGCTGCGTGGCACCTCGGCCACGTAGCTTTGGTGACGCGCCGACAATTCACGCAGAAACTCCGGTTTGCCCCCGTAGCCCTCATCAAATGTCAGCCAGTCAAAATGCACGCCGTTGGCGACGGCCCGGTCGTACAGTTCCAGGGCGATCCGCCACTTGGGCCGGTAGACCACGTCATCGGGAATGCCCGCTTCCCGGCAGCGCTCGCGGTCCTGGTCCCAGCTCTCCGGCAAGAACAGTTCCCCTTCGAGTAGACAATGAAAGTCACCTTGGGCAAAACCCAGATGCACGGTGACCATGCAGTTCTCGTTCTTCCCCAGGCGGCCACACCATTGCTTTTGCACTCCGGGTGTCTTGTCGCCTTTTTTGGGGTCGCTGGTCTCATCGATAATTCCCACGACGTTCGGACCCGCCTGCTCGGCCACGACGATTTGCTGAAGCCGGTCCCGCAGGCGGTCTTCGTCCCACTTCAGTTGACTCAAGAATTCTTGCAGCGTCCGAGGTGCCACGTCGGCGGCCAGAGCGATCGGTTCGACACTCTTCTCCTGGAGGTCGGACAACTGACCGCCGACGTAAACCCCCAGGTGGGCGCGCGTGTCCTTCCGTTCAAAACAATTGTCGAAGCGCTTGAGATAGCGAGTCAGTTTCGACCTCAGTCGCCGAATTTGCTGGGCATCCAGGCCATGTCCTCCCTAAAACCAATTGGAGAGGACAGTTTCGTCAAAACGCCAGCTGCGCACAAGGCTAAGTTAGCGCTGTAGAATTAGGCCGGCGGGCGGTTCCTGCCGCGAAATCCGAAAATAAAAAACCATTCGTCGCGCCCGCCGCACTATTAAGATGGATACGACATTCGTTGCGGAGGGCGACCTTCATGGCCGACACATATCTGGCCACGGTGCTGGGCCAACTGGCTAAGTCACCTGGGATCGACGGCGTGAGCGACGGGCAATTGTTGGAGCAAGTCGTCGCCGGACGCGGCTCGGAGGCGTTAGAGGTGTTGGTGCGGCGTCACGGGCCGCTCGTGTGGCGCGTGTGCCGGCGTGTGTTGCCGCGACTTCATGCGGCTGAAGATGCCTTCCAAGCAACGTTTCTGGCTCTGGCCCAGCAATCGGCGACGATCCGGCGGCCCGGATCGCTGGCCGGGTGGTTGCATCGGGTCGCGTACCGCAACAGTTGCCGGCTCCGTGCGGATCTCAAGAGACTCGAACCGTGGAAAGATGACCGCGCCAGCGCGGTTATGCCCGATCCCTGCACCCAGGCCGCCTGGCGTGAGTTGGGCCGGATCATCGAAGAAGAAGTCCAGCATTTGCCGGAGAAATATCGCCTACCGTTGCTGCTCTGTTACTGGGAGGGCCAGACCCACGAGCAGGCAGCCCGCACACTCGCCTGGCCAACCGGAACGGTGAAGACCCGGCTGACCAAGGCGCGAAAACTGTTGCACGCCTGGCTGGTCCGCCGCGGGGTAACATTGGCCGAAGGGGCGATTGCCACGTTGGTGGGTGTTCGCACAGCGGAGGCGGTGCCGCCGCTATTGCTGTCACGGACCGCGGCGGCGGCAAAGGCAGGCACTTTGTCTGCGCGCGTGGCAGCATTGGCCCGGGCAGCTTGGCCAAGCGCGCTCGTGGCACGGGCAAGGGCAGCACTGATTCTCACACTGGCCGCGATATTGGTTACTGCCGGGTTCGGCCGATTCGCCATGCGTTTCGACGCCACGGCCGGCGCATCCGCAAAGAGCGTGAAAGTCTCGTCCCTCGAAGACGCCGTGACCGTTCTGATCCAGGGCACCGTCGTCGATGGCGCCGGCGCACCGATAGCTAACGCGGATGTCGTCCTGATCAACTTCGGGCTTGACCGCGCGACCCAGTCGAAGGCAGACGGCACCTTCAGCGCGACGGTGCCCAAGCAGTTCGTGCGCGGCCTCTATGTGCTCGCCAAAGCCGACAATGGCGATTTGCAAGCATTCTTCGCAAATAGTTATGACACCGAAACAGCACCGGCGCCCATTCGGCTGGCGGTGCGCAAGGCGCGCGCAATCCCGGTGACCGTAATCGATGGTCAGGGAAAACCCGTCGCCGGAGCGAGCATCGCGGCAACGGTGATGACTCGTCGCATCAGGGGAGAGAACTCAGACGCCGGCGGTCACGCACTCCTCCGCGTGCCGGCAGACGCTCCTCTGGAAAATGTCTACGCCTGCAAACCCGGCGTCGGGCTCAACTACGTCATCTACCGCCGCGCGAATGAACCGGCCAGCGATCCATATAAGCTGGCCCCCGACCACACACAACCCCTCCGGTTTGCCCTGGATGGGACGCGCGAGGTACGCGTGCGCGTCGTGGACAATCAGCAGAAGCCGCTGCCGGGGGTAAGTGTTTACCCCTGGTACGTCGAGCGGCCGAGGAAGGGAGGCCACTTCAACCTTTCGGGAATCGATGAATTCAGAGCGACTACTGATGAAGCCGGCACAGCAACCTTCCGCATCATCCCTACGGACAATGTCGGCAGGGTTTCGTTCTGGGCGAAGACGGACAACTACTTTCTGCCCGACCAACCGTCGTTTGATCCCAAGGCGCAGTCAAACGAAGTCGCGATCGCGTTGGAGCCATTGCAGCTAGTACGCGGCAAGGCAACGTTTGCCGATGGCCGGCCTGCCGCAGGTGCCGAGGTGCAAGTCGCGGGGTGCGGCCTACAATTGAGAGACTTTCGAGGCACGGCGCAATGCGACCGGGACGGCGCCTTCGAGATCCGGGTGTATTCGAATCAGTATTGTCTGTTCGTCGCCGAGAAAGAGCATTTTGCATCCCCTGCCGAGATGCGCATCGTGCGCGCGGGCCAGGTGGTCGATCCGGTCCAACTTGTCTTGCAGCCGGCCACGCGCATCCACGGTATGGTCGGGATCGGCAAGGACCGAAGCCCGCTCGCCGGCCGCCGGCTCACCCTCTATCGACGGGCGGAGAAAGACTACTTCAGACTCCCAAAGGAGCTACAGTTGCCCAACCCCAAAGATAGCCACAAGGGGGTCAATCCACTGATACTCCGCCATGCGGTCACCGACCAGCAGGGCCGTTTTGAATTCTTCGCCGGGCCCGGGCGCTACTACATCATCGGGCCGGAGGGTGCGCCGCCGCCGCAATTCGAGATCACCGACCAAAAGGACGTGGAGGCCAACCTGTACACGGAGCGGCCGGACCGCGGCGTTCTCGCCGGCCGGGTTGTGTTAAAGTCCGCGCCCGGCCGCAGCGTGTCCGAGGCCCAGGTTTTGGGTATCGCCACGAGGGTCCGCGGCGGCCGCCTGCGGGCCGTAACCGATTCGGACGGCAGGTTCGGCGCTAACCGCAGTCGGTCGCCGATGGTCATCCAGGCCCGGACCGACGACGGCGTTCTCTCGGGAATAGTCCGCCTCGGACCCGACGACCCCGAAGTGACGATCCCAGTCGGCCCAACCGCGTCCGCGCGTGGCTGGCTGCTGGACGCCGCTTCCGGCGCGCCGCTGGCCGACCGACAAGTCGAGTTCGGCGTCAGGGTCGAAATGGAAGGCGGCGGCTCGATGCCGATTTTCGGCGGCAGTGCCCGCACCAATGCTAGCGGCGAGTTCGTCCTAACCGGCCTGACCACAGGCTGGAAGTTCGACTTGATGCTTGCCATCGAGCGCGACGTGAATGGCAGCAGGATGCGGGGCTGGCGCCGGGTCGCCGACATCACCCCGGCCAAGGCAGATCTGATCGATTTGGGTGAAGTGAAGGTCACAATCCCGGAGGGCCCTCCGACGCTCCTACAGCTGATCGACCGGGCCTTCGCCGCCGGGGAACAGCCACCAGCGCGTCTGCAAACGAAGCTCCACGACGCCCGCTTGGCCGAGCAGCGGGTGCTCCTCTTCGCCGCTGCCAAAAGTAGCGAGGCCTGCCAGCGATTTTTCGCGCTGCGCTACAGCCGAAACAGGACTGAGGTGGAGCGAGCTGCGATCCACGCGCTCGCCAATTACACCATGCTGGCCCTCGATGCGACCGAAGGCCCAGCCGGCGCACCAGTGCGCACCCTACTGGAACGGCTGAAATTGCAACCACCTGTCGCTGAGGGAGGCACATTCGCTATCCTTGGCACCGATGGCCGAGTGGTTGCGAGCACGACGGCCCTGGCGTTAATGACCGGGAAGCAGCTCGATAGCAAGAAGCTGGTGGGCTTCCTAGAGAGGTATGCTCAGCCCGTACCCGACGCAGAAAAGCTGCTGGCCGACGCCATGATACAGGCGAAGCGGGAGGACAAGCGCGTACTCGTCCAACACAGCGGTGCCTTCTGTTCCCCCTGCGTGCTCTTGTCCCGTTTCCTGGAAAAGCACCAGAATCTTCTGGCGAAGGACTATGTCACCGTGAAGCTCGATACGCGCTTCACCAACGGCGCCGCAGTCATCAGCCGTATTCGCAAGGAAGAAGGTGGAATTCCGTGGATGGTAATCCTCGATGCGAACGGCAAATCGTTGATCACGAGCGGTGGCGTAGACGGAAACATCGGCTTTCCCAGCACCGCTGCCGGCATAGCCCATTTTGAGAAGATGTTGCGCGCGACCGCACGACATTTGACCGATGTCGAGATCAAATCGCTGACGCAATCCCTGTCCGGGCCGAACTCATAGGATTTGAAACCAAGTGGGAGCGGATCGGCCCTGCGGGCTTATACCCCCCGGCAGCCGGGGATTCACCCGCTGTCATCCACCTCCCGAAATCTGTGGCCAATGAACTTGCCGTAGCTCTGCAGGCGAGAACTGGATCCTTCTGGTAGTCCCGCGCTACTTGCGCACACGGACCCCTTTCTTCTAAAGGGTGTCCGTTAACTCACTGAAAAGCCGATCGAAAATGCCTACCCAGGAGCACGGAAGCTGCCATTACTGGGGCGCGAACACACGTTCGCTTCGATACACCGGTCGATGGGATTGCGCCAAGCAAAGCTCGGGAAAGGGGGAGGAGATGTAAGCAAGCACTCTGAAACCTTTCGTCGAAACCCTCCGGGAGAAAAGCCCGTCCAGTAGCGTCTGACCAACGGCTGGAAGCGAGCCTTGCGTCGTGGTGGGGTAACCCACCCGGCGAAGCGTAGACAGCGAGTCCGAAAGCCATGCTATTGAGCGTCGAAAGACCTTTCGTGGGAGCCTCTGCTTTTCCCACACCAGGGGCCATGCTGTTGCACCATAGCGGTCTGGTGACAACGGTCCTGCCGGCGTCGACTGAACATGGCAAACGGACAATCGGGGTTTCTCGGGAACCTGGGAGATCCTGTCGTCTCCTCAGTGATAATCCCGGCCGGAGATACCGGGTGACCAACTCCGGGCCACGGCGGCGCACTCGTCCGCTGGGGAGCGAACCAAACGAGTGAGCGCTGAGGTACCGCCAAACGAAGGCAACGAAGTGCGGCGGGATGGGCGGCAGGAAGTCGTAGCGCTTTGGTAGTACCGTTGAAGCAGGGGAACTCGCCCCGGAGGACCCTGTGGAGGGAAGCGAAGCGTCGGCCGGCAGACCCAAGCGAGGGCAACAGGTGGAGCACATCGAGGCTCCGGAGCCTGTCCACGTAACTCGTTTGGATAGCCTCGGGGACCCTTACTGGATGGCAAACCTGTCGGTCGAAGAACCGGATGCGTTAATGCACGCACGTCCGGGTCCGTGGGAGCCCTGGCGGGTAACCGCCAGGGCCACCCAGCCCGCCGCAGGCAACGCACCCGGCCGAGGTCTTCGTTAGCCGGAACGCAATCTGTTTGTTCCGTTTTGTGCTTGGTTGATGCGTTTCTTTCAAACGCCCTCATACTTCTCCGGGTGGAGAGAGTATGCATGAATTACATCATAAAACAAGGTTTTGGGGCGAGGCGCCGACGAGAATCCAATTAGAGGAGTAGCAACATGGAATTCAGTCTCGATGGGACCGGCACGCTCCTCGCTAGCACTCCGCGTGTTCTTCGGGCATTGTTAGCAGGGTTGCCTAAAGGACTTGTGCAAGCAAACTACGGCCCGGAAACGTGGTCCCCACACGAAGTCATCGGTCACCTGATTCATGGTGAGAAGACTGACTGGATGCCCCGCGCTCGACTGATCATGCAAGCGG
>DATGZX010000261.1:0-32222 GCA_035296965.1 Gemmataceae bacterium | reverse complement strand
GTTAGCCTGAACCCGATCATGATTGATGGCACCGGCATGTGTGGCGGCTGCCGTGTGCTGGTCGACGGAAAGAGCGAATTCGCTTGCGTGGACGGCCCCGAGTTCGACGCGCACCGTGTGGATTTCGCCGTGCTGGTGCAGCGCAATTCGATGTATCGGACGGCGGAACAAAAATCGATGGAAGAATTCCAGCAGGAGACCGTTCACACCGGACAAACCGGAGCGTGCGCACTGCAAGGAGGCAGCCGGTGACCCAACCCACGAAGCAACCCTCGTTGAATGTCTTGCCACTGAAGGAACGGATGAAGGTTCCCCGGCAGCACATGCTGGAGCAGCCTGCACTCGCGCGCGCCACGAATTTCACCGAAGTGAACCTGGGCTATTCCGAGGAGTTGGCACGTCAGGAAGCGTTGCGTTGCCTGGAGTGCGCCAAGCCAGCCTGCACGAACGATTGTCCGGTGGGCGTCAAGGTAAAGGACTTTGTGCAGTTGATCGTCGCGGGCGACTTTTTGGGTGCGGCTGCCAAGATCCGCGAGGACAACGTGCTGCCGGCCATCACCGGGCGCGTGTGTCCGCAGGAAGATCACTGCGAAGGCGGCTGTTTGATGGGCAAGAAGGTTCAGCCGCTGGGGATTGGATATCTGGAGCGCTTCGTCGCGGACTATGAGCAGCGGCACTTGGATATCAGTAACCTGCCCAAGGCGCCGCCGACGGGAAAGAAGGTCGCCATCGTGGGCAGCGGTCCTTCCGGCCTGACCGCGGCGGGCGATCTTGTGCAGAAGGGGCATCAGGTCCACGTGTTCGAAGCGTTGCACACACCGGGCGGCGTTTTGGTCTATGGCATCCCCGAGTTCCGGCTGCCCAAGCAGATTATCCGCGAGCAGATTGACTACATGCGCGCCATGGGCGTGGAGTTTGAAACCGACGTGGTGGTCGGAAAGACCGTGACCCTCGACGAGTTGATGGAAGAAGAGGGTTACGATGCTGTGTTCATTGGGACCGGCGCGGGATTGCCTCAGTTCATGAACATCCCTGGGGAACACCTGAATGGCGTCTACTCAGCCAATGAGTTTTTGACTCGCATCAACTTGATGCACGCTTATGAGTTTCCCAAGTACGACGAGCCTATGCTCGATCTCCATGGCAAGCATGTGGCCGTGATTGGCGGGGGCAACACGGCGCTGGACGCCATTCGCTCGGCGTTGCGGTTGGGCGCGAGCAAGGCTTACGTGCTCTATCGGCGCAGCGAGGCCGAGATGCCGGCACGCAAAGAAGAAGTGAAGCATGCGCAGCAGGAAGGCATCGAGTTTCGCGTTCTGACCAATCCCATCGAGTTCCTGTCCGACGGCAAGGGCTGGCTGAACGCGGTGCGCTGCATGCGCATGGAGCTGGGAGAAGCGGATGCGTCTGGGCGCAGGCGCCCGGTGCCGGTCGAGGGCTCGGAGTTCGAGCTGCCGTTGTCGGTTGCCGTCATCGCGATTGGCACGGGCGCGAATCCACTGATCCAGAGCACCACGCCGGGCCTGAACACTAACAAACGGAACTACATCGAAGCCGATGCGACCACGCAGCGCACGTCCCGAAAAGGCGTTTTTGCGGGCGGCGACATTGTCACCGGAAGTGCCACGGTGATCCTGGCCATGGGGGCTGGACGGCGCGCGGCGAAATCGATCCATGAATATCTGACCACGGCGGGCGAGTGGTAGGAAGTTGATGTGACGGACCTCACTATGACTTGTGCTGAAAATCACCGCCTCGGAGGCAGAGAAGTTTTCTAATCGAAACTGACCGGAGGCGCGACGGCCTTTCGGACAAAAATCTCGCGCCGGGAGTAAGTCATGAACGACCAGGATCTTCTCAGGTGTCCGTTGCTCAAGGGGCTCGACCGGATGCACCGAGCCGAACTCATCGGCCTGCTGAACGACAGCGGTGTCCGCGAAAAGTTGGAACAGTGTTTAGCCGAACACATCAGCGCTCAGGAGTCCACGGGGCAGGCCGCGACGGTGTGTGCCGGCGAAAAGCAGCCCGGAGATTTTGACAAACAAGTTCATACGTGGAACCCGCAACGCTCCCCCTGGAACCGCAGTCCGAAGGAGTAAGGCCACGGAGGAAGACGCTGAAACGGCGGGGCTTCCTTCGCTGGTGTGACCGATATCACATGCAGCTGTGCTCTCTGTACTAGCCGTTACGAGAGCTAAAGGTCGAGAATTGTAGTGGTGAAGGAGGCGCGGCGATGCTACTAGCTTACAGGCTTCTCCGGCTGGTTGAGACCCACGCAAATGCCCTGGCGGAAGCGCTGCTCAAAAAGACACAGGCTTCCCCCTTACTCCCTGATTACAACAACGTCCCCGCAGAAGAACTCAAGCAACGAGTGCAGGAAATCTATCGGCACCTGGCGGTCTGGCTGCGCAAGAGCAACTCGGATATCGAAAAGCGCTACTTGGAGATTGGCGCGCAGCGAGCTCAGCAGGGCGTGCCCTTAAGTCAGCTAGTCTGGGCCATCGTCCTGACCAAGAACAACCTTTGGGAATTCCTGAAAAAAGAAGCGGTGCTGGATCGGCCGGCGGAAATCTGCGGCGAACTCGAAGTCGAGGAGTTGTTGGGCCAGTTTTTTGATCGCGCCATCTATTACGCGGCTATGGGTTATGAGCAGTCCCCTGCGCCTAACCCAAAGTGCAAGGTGACGGCCGCCGGATAAGGGAGAAAGAATGTCTTGGGAGATTGACTACAAGAACAAGTTGCAGAGCGCAGACGAGGCGCTGCTTTGTGTTCAGTCAGGCATGCGGGTCTACATTCAGCCCGGATGCGCCGAACCCGAGACCCTGGTCGAGGCGCTGATGCGCCGCGGTCCCTGTGTGCACGATGTGGAAATCGTTCACATGATGACCATGGGGCCGGCTCCTTACGTGGCTTCAGAAATGGTTGGGCACTTCCGCCATAACGCCATGTTCATCGGCGGCAATGTGCGCGAGGCTATCAACGATGGCCGCGCCGACTACACTCCCATCTACCTGAGCGAAATCGAAGAGCTGTTCGAGACCGGCGCCATGCCGATCGATGTGGCCCTGTTGGAGCTCTCGCCTCCTGACTCGCACGGCTTCTGCAGCTTCGGCGTGGGTGTGGATACGTCGCTTACCGCCGCGAAATGCGCCCGCTTCGTGGTGGCGCAAATCAACGATCAAATGCCGCGCACCTTCGGCGACAGTTTTATCCATGTGTGTGAGCTGGATGCCATCGTGGATTCCTCCCGGCCCCTGTGCGCCATGAAGCTACCGCAAACTACCGAAATGCATAGGGCCATCGCCAGCAAGGTCGCAGGTTTGATTGACGACGGGGCGGTGCTGCAGACTGGCATCGGCGGAATCCCCGATGCGGTGCTGCCGTGTCTCATGGATCGCAAGGATCTCGCGGTTCACAGCGAGCTGGTTTCCGATGGCGTGATTCCCCTGATCAATGCCGGCGTGATCTCGGGCGCGCGCAAGAACTTCAAGCCGCGGAAAATCATCCTAGGATTCGCCATTGGCACGAAAAAGTTGTTCGATTTCGTAGACAACAATCCCATCTTCGAGTTCCATCCCACCGCTTACACCAACGATCCCGCGCTCATTGCCCGCAACGACAACATGGTGGCGATCAACTCCGCGCTGCAGGTCGATCTCACCGGTCAGGTCTGCTCCGATTCGATCGGAAATCAGTTCTATAGCGGTATTGGCGGACAGGTGGACTTCCTGCGCGGGGCTTCGCGCTCCAAGGGCGGCAAGCCGATCATTGCGATTTCATCGACGGCAAAAGACGGCGCGATCTCGCGCATCGTGCCCATGCTGAGCCCGGGCGCGGGCGTGGTGACTTCGCGCGGGCTGGTCCGCTACGTGGTGACCGAATACGGAGTTGCGTACCTGCACGGCAAGACTATCCGGGAACGGGCGCAGGCGTTGATCGACATTGCCCATCCCAAGTTTCGAGAAGAACTCTATCAATTTTGTGAAAAAACCAGGTGGCTGCAGCGAACCTTAGCTGCAAAGACAGCGGCAATGAGGTGAAAAATGGCAGGCCAAGCGCGCGGTAAAGTTACGGTTGATATCGAAGAGTGCAAAGGATGCGGACTATGCGTGGAGTCCTGTCCGCCCAAGTGCCTGGAACTGGCGCCGGAGTTGAGTCCTTACGGGGTTCATCCGGCACGCTACACAGGCGAGGATTGCACCGGTTGTGGAATCTGCTTCTACTGCTGCCCGGAGCCGGGCGCGATTACCGTCTACCGCATAAAAGCGAAAGGCAAGGCGTTCGCGGCGACGCAAGGAGGCGAACATGCGGCAGCTCTGTAAAGGAAACGTGGCGGTGGTGAAGGGCGCGATCCTCGCCGGGTGCCGCGCGTACTACGGGTATCCGATTACTCCCGCCAGCGAAATCGCCGAGTCGGCCGCACTCTATTTCCCACAGGTCGGCGGCACTTTTCTGCAAGCCGAGAGCGAAGTCGCTGCCATCAACATGGTGTATGGGGCAGCGGCGGCTGGCATGCGTGTCATGACTGGATCCTCTGGACCCGGCCTCAGCCTGATGCAGGAAGGCATGTCCTATCTGGCCGGCGCCGAACTGCCCTGCGTGATTGTCGATGTCATGCGCGGCGGTCCGGGACTGGGCAACATCGCGCCCGAACAAAGCGACTATTTCGCCATGGTGAAAGGCGGCGGCCATGGCAACTACCGCAACCTCGTGCTGGCGCCCGCATCGGTGCAGGAGATGGCCGAGCTCACCATGCTGGCGTTCGATCTGGCGGACAAATACCGCAATCCGGCTGTAGTTCTGGCCGACGGTTTCATCGGGCAAATGATGGAACCGCTCGACCTTGAATATCGGGACATTCACCCCCCCGAAAAAATCTGGGCGGTAAAAGGAACGCCGGAGACTCGAGCTAACTTGGTCACGTCCATTTATCTCGAAATCGATGAACTGGAAGATCACCAGCGCAAAATGGAAGCCAAGTACATTCGCGCGCAAGAAGCCGAGCCGCGCTGGGAGCTCTGCAACACCGAAGACGCTGACGTGCTGCTGGTCGGGTACGGCATCGTTTCCCGAGTGTTGCTATCCACGGTGGAAGCCCTGCGCAAAGACGGCGTGAAAGCGGGACTGTTCCGTCCCATAACCCTGTGGCCCTATCCTTCGAAGGCGCTGGCGGAAGCCGCGTCCCGGGTGGAAAAGGTGCTGGTCGTCGAATTGAGCAACGGACAAATGCTGGAAGATGTACGCCTGGCGCTGAACGGCAAAGTGCCGGTGGAATTCTACGGACGCGTCGGAGGCAACGTACCCTCGGTCGCGGAGCTGCAGCAACAAGTGTTGGAGCGCATGGCCGTAACGGTCTAAAAAGGACAACGAAAATGGCAGACGAGAGCGTGATCAGCGTGGTGGATCCCGAAGTCAAGTCCGACGTTAACAATAATGGCTACGAAACCGTCCACTCCAAGTCGCCGCTGTTCTATGACCTGTACGAGCGGAAGTCCGAGCTGAAGCACCAGACCCATTACTGTCCCGGCTGCGGACACGGCGTGGCCCACAAACTGATTGCTGAAGCGCTGCAGGATCTGGGGCTGCAGGACAAGACGATTTTCGTGAGTCCAGTGGGCTGCTCGGTGTTTGCCTATTACTATTTCGACGTAGGCAACGTGCAGGTCGCGCACGGCCGCGCGCCCGCTTCGGCCACGGGAATCAAACGATCCTGCCCGGACAAAATCGTCATCTCCTATCAGGGAGACGGCGACTTGGCGGCCATCGGCACCGCCGAAATCGTGCACGCCGCCAATCGAGGGGAAAAGATCACCGTGTTTTTCGTGAACAACGGGATCTATGGCATGACCGGCGGGCAGATGGCGCCCACCACCCTGGTTGGGCAGAAGAGCACAACTTCCCCCTGGGGCCGGCGGCCGTCGAACGAAGGCTTCCCGATACATATGGCGGAACTTCTCGCCACATTGGAAGCCCCGGCATACATCGAACGCGTGGCGCTTTCCGACAATAAGAACATCATGAAAGCCCGGCGGGCCATCCGCAAAGCACTCGAGATCCAGCGCGACGGCGCAGGCTTCTCCTTCGTCGAAATCCTGTCACCGTGCCCGACCATTTGGGGCAAAGACCCGGTCGAAGCACGGCGCTGGGTTCTCGATAAAATGACGCCCACCTTTCCGCTGAATGTTTTCCGCGACCGCCGTCCGGAAATTCCCGCGGGCAATGAACCTCCGCAACGGCCGGTAGCCGACGTACTTGAGATCACTCCGAAAGCGGGAAAGCAGGATTCCAAACCTAAACACACCCATCACTTCAAAGACGTCAAGATCAAAATCGCAGGCTTCGGCGGACAAGGCGTGCTGCTGTTGGGGCAACTGCTTATCGAAATGGGCATGCGGGAAAGCCTCGAAGTGAGCTGGCTGCCGTCGTACGGTCCGGAGATGCGTTCGGGCAGCGCGCACTGCCATGTGTGCCTGTCGAAAGAACGGATCGGGTCGCCTCTAGTCTCGCGCCCCGATGTGCTGGTGGCCATGAATGAATACTCACTGCGCAAGTTTGCGCATGAGGTTGCCAGCGGGGGGCTCATCCTTTACAACGGCGCCAGCGTTCCTCCCGACTTTGCTGCGCCGGGTGTGCAGGTAGTCCCGATTCCGGCAGCGGAGATCGCCGACAAACTCGGTTCGACCAAGGCAACCAACATCGTGATGATGGGCGCTCTGCTGGAGGAGACCGAGTGCCTGGCTCCCGGAACCGCCTTGAGCGTGCTCGAAGACAAAGTAAAAAAACTCGATCTGCTGGAAGTTGACCGCAAAGCGCTCACCGCCGGCCGCCTGTTTATCGATGACCAGGCGCACATCGGCGCGGTCAGCCAGCCAGACGGCTTCGCTTAGCTGGGCAGTTCTCGGTCCAGCAGGCGATGCCCACAGTCGATGCTCTTCGAACTGCGGGCTGATTTACTTTTTCGTTGCGAACGACCGAACGTAATTTACGAGATTCCAGAGGTCCTCCGACTTCGCACGATCGCCCTCGGGCGGCATCTCACCTTTGCCCTTCTGGATAATGTAAAACCACTCCCCGTCGGTGCGGCCCTTCTGAACCGCCGGATCGGTGAAGTCGGGGATTCCCTTCATTTCTGGCATATCACCCTTGCCATCGCCGGCCTTCCCATGACACACGGCGCAATCGTAGCTATAGATCTTCTTGCCTCGGGCCAGCGACTCCGGGTTCGGCTTGACGGGATTGCTCCGATTCGCTGCTTCGGGAGGGATCTTGTATTCGGCGGGTGGGGTTTGAGGAGACGTTTGAGGAGACGTTTGAGGAGACGTTTGGCCCTGCAAGTTCCACGCGATGACCTGCAGGCTCAGCACTGCACAAACCATAACCAAGTTCTTGAGCACGACCACCTCCGGATAGGAATACGGCCAAGATGTCACCTGCATCTTACAGCAGTGTGACGCTCTCTAATCGTCTCGCCGTTCCCGGCCAAGGGACTCCGGGCACTAATCAGAACCGGCATTTTGCCGATTTAACCAGCGGGACGGTAGTTTGCTCATATCCAAACTGGTTAGCGCTCTCGAGTCGGAGCCCGTGGAACCAAGTCTCTCGTGTGCGCGCATTTGCGACGAGTACGAGCGGGAGGCCAGGCTCATCCAGTCCTCGCTGGTGCCTACAAAAGGGCTCTGTCACCAGTCCGCCGAAATCGCATTCCGTTACATACCTTTCTCCGACGTTGGCGGAGACTTTGCCGACTTCTTCCTTTTACCAGACGGTTTCATCGGCATCTACCTCGGCGACGTGGTCGGGAAGGGGTTGCCCGCAGCCATGTACGGCGCGCTGGTAATGGGAATTCTACGCGGAGTTCACAAGAGCGGGACGGATACGGCGCGCGTACTCACCCTGTTGAACTCGCGCTTGATGCAGCGTCCCATCAGTGGCCGCTTTTGCTCCACCTTGTACGCTCTGTTCAACCCTGCTACGAGGGAACTCATCTTTTCCAATGCCGGGATGCCACTGCCCCTGCTGGCCTCCCCAGCTATGTGTCGGCAGCTAGGCGATGGGGGACTACCCACGGCAATGTTCCCAGACTCCACTTACGAGCGGCACGTGGTACAACTCAGCCCCGGAGACTGCATTCTGTTCGCGACCGACGGCCTGCATGAACTGCGCAGCCCGGGCGGCGTCGAGTTTTGCACCGCCCAACTGAAGGACGTTTGGGCTCCGTGCTGGCGCAAATCGGCGACCGAAGCGCTGGACGTCCTCTTTGATCGCAAGCTGGCCTTCTCCGATGGCAACGCGCCGCACGATGATATTACTGCGGTAGTGCTGAAAGTGCTGCCCTAGCACGATCAAAACCAATCCGGAAAAATCAGCTCGACCAGGCCGGGAACCCAGTAGGAATAAAATCGCTCATCGCAGATTCTGTATCTTCGCAACCGCAGCATTCTTCCCGCCAACTGTGTAGCGCTGCTCATGACAGCAACCCCTCAACCAACGCCGCCCACTCGGCCTCGAGCGTGGGCCGGTGAAACCTGCGCCCGGCGCGCCCGTACCAGTAATCGGCATTCGAGGCCGAGCCCTCCTTGCGGTGCAGGTAGGCGTGGACAGCCATGCCCTCCGCAGTCCCCAATTCGTCAACCAACCCGTGAGCGCGTCCCCAATCCCCTTTTGCATCCCACCACAGCGCCGCCAGCGGGGCGGATAACCCCATGCGCGGCGCCTCTTCATCAACCGATGCTCTGAATTCCTCGGGGCTCATCCTCTCCTCCTGTCCGGTGCCATGCCCACGTAGCCCCGGACGCCTCGTCCGGACTATCCAGCGAGACTGCACGACTCGCGTATCGAACCAGGTCCAGGGGTTCAATACTATCGATAAGAGCGCCGGGTACGCTAGTCGGTGTTCTTTCGTACAGTGCTTCCCAGGCGCGTCCCACCTATCATTCGGAGTGAGGAAAACTACTATGTCATTCCGGTTATCGAAAAGCGTCACTATGTGCCTCGCCTGCACCCTGCTCTTAGCGGGCTCGGCGCTGGCGCAGGGCGGCGAGTTGGTAAGCGCGGTGTGGGGCGTTCCCGCAGCCCGCGTCGATGTGACCTCGCGTGTCCGTACATTCATCCACGATGGAGTCCTGCAGTTTGAGGTCAGGCGCTCTGTCCTGGGAATCGATCCGGCGCCGCACCAGAACAAAATCCTGGTCATTCGGGTGCGCGATTGGCATGGAGCCGTCCAGGAGTACAGTTATCCGGAAAGAAGCACGGTCAATCTGGAACTGAAACCTCAGGACCAAGGCGAACGGCGCGACGACCATGAGCAACAGGGGCGAGAGGAACGGCACGACGACCACGAGCAACAGGGGCGAGAGGAACGGCACGAGGAAGGTTACGAACGGCGGGAGAGAGGACTGCGGATCATACGCGCAGACTATGGCGCGGAGGGACAGTTCGTGGACGTCACCGAAACCGTGCGCAACCGTATGGAGTATGGTCACCTCAACTTTCGCGTGGACAACTACAGCCTGGGCGTCGATCCGCTGCCCGGCGTTCATAAGTTCCTGCGAATTGAGTACATTGTTGACGGCGACCGCCGGAACATTGTGGTCGACGAAAAGACGGATCTGCAACTGCCCTAGTAGGACCAGTCACTCTGTCAGTCGGGTGGCCCAGACTATAGCCGGGTGCCCCAGGTCTCGCGGTTTTCGAGACCTGGGAGTCTTCCCCAAGGCATCAGTTCCGCACCGCGTTTATCATTGACTACACGACCCAGTTTAGATAATCTAAGACTACATACATTATCTGTAAGATAATAGTCGATCTTTGACAATCCGGCCCCGGCGACGGTGTGGCTTCTAAACCCCGCTCCAGGTGCCCGACGAGCCCAAGTTCCAAAATGGGACGCAAGCCCGTCCCGCCCGCCGTTAACTCCCATGTTCTCTAGATTTTGCGTGTAACTCCTGTAAACTCAAAGATCTAGCACATAGTCGCAAAATAGATCCTTTGTTTTCTAGATTTTGCAGAAAAAAGGGGGAGGGGGGGGTACCCCAGTACTAAAAAGTAAACTGCGTCCCAATCTGGGAAATGCGGGGCCGCCAATTGAAAGCAACAGCCGCTATGAGCTACCAGGCAGGTCTATTTTGCCAGAATCATGGCAGCGGCAAGGGCTGCAGCTTTGTGGTCCTTGGTCCAGGGCGGGCCGATCGAACGTCCCAGGCTTGCGATCGTGCGCTGCACTCGGCTGGCCACATTTCCGAATGCCGTCTTCGCCCGCTCCTCGAGTTCTCTCTCTCGAATTGGCATGACTGGAATTTTCAAGCGCTCACAAGCTTGGCTAACCGCATGGCGAAAGAATTCACCTTCCGCGGTATGAATGAGCGGGTGCGACGCGAGAATTTTCGCCAGCGACGGCAGCGGGCGGCCAGAAGCCAAGAGAATGGCGGAGCCTACGATTCGATAGTGGCGCGCGTCCAATTCCCGGACCACCTCCGCGACCGCCGCTGAGGCCAGGCGCTCGGAGACGGCGGCAGAGTTGCCAAGATATCTCTCCGCCTCGGGGAGTTCCAGGCTGGCGGCATAGTGATAAGGCTGGTTGCCGCCGGGGATGGTCGGATCCGTAATGACAATGCGCCTCCGGTCTGTGACCTCGACCGAGGGGGCATCTCCGGAAACGGCTACCAGCACTCCCCAGCCGGAATGCATTCGAACCCCGAGGGCTGCGCGCGTCATGTTTAAGGCTTCCCAGAAACGTGCTGGGCAAGTTTACCAACTCATGGGCATCGCGTTTGAGCAAAATCGGCTGCATTCGCACGGCCCGACTCTCAGTGTGTATCCTGAACGCGTACACCGTTTCCCGGAGCCGAACCATGCCCGAAGAATCCGACCCTCGCATCGAGGAGGTCCTGGCCCGCCACGAACTCGACCTGGAGCGGCTGAAGGGCGCCCTCAGCTTGCTTGGCGTCAGTCCCTGCTCCTGGTGTAAGAAGTTCTCTCGCCGCTCCGATCCCGGCGCCCTCTTCGATGCGGGCGAACTGGTTTGCTACGGCTGCGTTCATGAATGGTGGCCGCACCGCAGCGCGCAACTTAGCGTCAAAGACCGCGCGACCCTCGAAGGCAAGCTGGTCTTCTGGCTGCGCGACCATCATCACGCCGAACTGTTCAAGGACCCAGCCAAGCTCCCGGAGACTTCCCTGCAGGAACTGCACATTGTGGCCGACTGCCTGGAATGCCGGGGAACGGGAAAGTCGATGGGTCAGGAACACTGCCGCTACTGCGAGGGCCGCGGCACGGTGTGGGTTATCGTTTGCCGAAAGCAGGCCTAGGAGAATCGGTGCGAGGTGGTGTTCGGTCGATTCCTCTCGGCCAACGGCATCTATAAGATCGACAGCGTCCGGGGACATCGAGGTCCCGCTCCCCACCTGAGTTCAGATCAAACGCCTCACTCCAGCTGCAGTCTCGCGCTATCGTCTGTATGCGGTTACTTGCGTCACAGCCACATGTCTCATGCGTCACATCAGAACCCCATGCCTGGAGGCTACACTGGCTTTGAGGAGAATCTTGCCATGTCGACTGCCTGGACGGCTCGCTACGCGCTGCGCACTAAGGGCATTACCAGTTCTGCGATTCGTGAGTTGTTGAAGATCACCCAAAGGCCGGGGATGATCTCCTTTGCCGGAGGCCTGCCCGCGCCCGATGTGTTCCCCATCCAGCGCTTTGAGGAAGCCTGTCACAAAGTGCTTACGCAGCAGGCAGCTTCGGCTTTGCAGTACGGGGCAACCGAGGGTTACGAGCCCCTGCGCGAACTGATTGCCAACAACATGGCGCGCTACGGGATCAAGGCGAAGGTGGAGAACGTTTTGATCACCTCGGGCTCGCAGCAGGCGCTCGACCTGATTGGCAAGCTGTTTATCAATCGCGGGGATCGGGTGTTGGTGGAAGCGCCGACTTATTTGGGCGCGCTGCAGGCTTTCAACATTTATGGCGCGGAATATGTGTCGGTTCCAGTCGACGATGACGGTCTGCGCACCGACCTGTTGGAGAAGCCTCTGCGGTCGGGCCCCAAATTCATGTACGTGCTGCCAAACTTCCAGAACCCGGCGGGAACCACATTGTCGGAGGGGCGTCGCCACGAGCTGGTGCTGCTGGCGGACAAGTATGGCATTCCGATTATTGAGGATGACCCCTACGGGCAGTTACGCTATGAAGGCGAGCACCTTCCTTCCCTGGTCGTGCTCGACCGCGAGAACCTGCGCCGCGACGATGGCTATTCCATTGGCAACGTTATTTACTTGAGTACATTCTCGAAGACGCTGGCGCCCGGGCTTCGACTGGGATGGATCGTCGCTCCGCCTGACGTCATCAGCAAGCTGGCGCAATTGAAGCAGGGCGCTGACCTGCACACTTCGACTTTCACTCAGTTCGTGGCCTATGAGGTCGCACGCGATGGGTTCCTCGACAAGCACGTGAAGGTAATTCGCCAGGTCTATCGCGAACGCCGAGACGTTATGCTGCAGGCTCTGAAAGAGTTCTTCCCGCCCGCAGTATCCTGGACTCATCCACAGGGTGGGCTATTCTTGTGGGTAACTCTGCCCGAAGGACTGGACATCCAGGCGATTTTCAAGTCGGCGATCGAGCAAAATGTGGCGTTCGTGCCCGGCGATTCCTTTTACGCCAACGACGGCCGCGAAGGCTCCCGCCACATGCGGTTGAACTTCTCCAACGCCGCTCCCGAGCAAATTCGCGAGGGCATACGTCGTTTGGCCGCGGCGGTGAAAAGTCATCTGACCTTTGCGCCGTTCCTGCCAGAGCTGCCGGTCGGAGTGTAGAAGTTGTCCCGTGTATATTTATGGTTGTCAGGCCAGTGACCTAGGTACGCCGACAACCATGCCCTCCCGCATTCATCGGGTAGAACAGCACCGACTGACCGTTCGCGGAATTGAGGCGATGACGCTCGCCTCAGACCATCATTTTCCCCGCCATTCCCATGACCAGTTCGGCATCGGAATAATGGCTCGTGGCGCGCACCGCTCATGGAGCGGGGTGGGGCACGTTAACGCCTCAGCTGGCGACCTGATCATGGTGAATCCTGGCGAGATGCACGACGGCGCACCCTTGGATGGCAACTCGCGGGTGTGGCGGATGATCTATCTCGATCCAGCTCTCGTGGCCCGCGAAGTGAGCGAGGAGATCGTAGGTCCAGTCGAGATTGTCCGTCCGGTTGCGCGCGACCCGTTCTTGGCTAGGCTCTTCGCCCAGCTGTTTGCCTGCCTCACAGCCTCGCAGTCAGATCGTCTCGCCAGGGACGAGAACTTGCTGCGCTCCCTGATCTACATCATGCGCAAGCATGGGATGGCGCGCCCCTCGTCCGGTGGCCCGTCGCCATGCGTGGCGAAAGCTCTGCAGCGCCTGGACTCTGCGCCGGATGCGTCGGTGTCTCTGGCCGAGTTGGCGGCGCTGTCGGGCGTGAGCCGGTTCCAGCTCTTGCGGGGCTTTGCACGCGAAATAGGAATAACGCCGCATGCCTACCTGGTTCAGCGGCGCGTGTGCCTTGCAAAGCAGCTCCTGGCCGCTGGCCAAACCCTCGCCCACGCTGCGATACAGGCCGGCTTCGCGGATCAGAGCCATATGACTCGTGCCTTCGTCCGCCAACTCGGCATAACACCGGGTCACTATCGAGCGGCTATCTCCTGATCCCAAGCTGTCCTTGCAATTTCGTTCAAGACGCGGCAACCAGCTCATCCATATGGTTCGAGCATGATCGAGATACAGAGCCAGGAGGCTGAGTGGTCATGATTCGCCGCTGCGACGACCACGACTTTGATTTGATTTGGACCATCATCAACGATGGCGCGCGCGCTTATAAAGGAGTCATCCCCGAAGATTTCTGGACGGAACCGTACATGTCCAGGAAAGAACTGCAGCATGAAATCGATGCCGGCGTTGTGTTCTGGGGCTACGACGAGGCTGGGACGCTGGTAGGTGTCATGGGCCTTCAAAGGGTTCGCGACGTGACTCTGATTCGGCATGCCTACGTTCGCACCAGCAGCCAAAAGCGAGGGATTGGAGGGCGCTTGCTGTCTCACTTGCGGGAGCTAACCAATGGTCCAGTGTTGATCGGCACCTGGGCTGATGCGAGCTGGGCGATCCGCTTTTACGAGCGGCATGGCTTTCAAGTAGTTGGCTCCCAGGAGAAGGAGCGCCTGGCCAAAACATATTGGACTGTGCCCGAACGCCAGATGGAAAGGTCCGTCATTCTGGCCGATCCGAAGTGGCGGGAATGTTCATCCAGAGACGCGTAGCTCACGCCATGGCTTGTTTTCGCTGACCGCGGCGTTCTGGCGATGCCTAAAACAACGGGGCCGACGCTTCCGACCGCCCCTCGGAGCAAATGCGAGAGGGCAGACGCCGTCCGTCGGCGGCTGTCAGAAATCTGAGGACTACTGCCGAGCAATCACTTGTGCAGCCGCATAATCGTGATTCACAAGCACTGGCCTCAATTCATTTCCTACCGGCCTGTACAGCATCAGTTCAGCGCGTGCGGGACCATCCCACTCGATTCCAACAAAGCACACATTCGCGGTTGGCCCGTTTGGCTTGTCGTCAATCATCGTGAACAGGTGTTGGAATTGTTCAGGATGAAACTTTCCGTCGTTGCTCGCCCATCCCGTTTCGCCAGCGGGAAATTTGGCAATCCAGTACTGGGGACCCTCTGCTGTTGGTGTATCCAGATTGTCGACCAGAAGTGCAGCCAACGCGTCCTTTGGCGATTGGTGCGAGTATTCGATTAGCTCCACGGAACCTGTGCCGTACCCGCCAATCAAGTAGCAGGAATCTACCTTGCGACCGGTTAACGCCTCAGCCGCTTGAGGAAAGCCGAGAACGCACACCCGCTTTGTAAGTTGGGGTTCAGCCCCCCGTTCCCAATAGAACATCGCATTGTGGCTAGTCGCGTCGATGAGTAGGCAATGACTTCCCTGCGGGACGCTTTCAGTCGTGTCGTAGCTGTAGCCGCCGCTCACGGAAGTATCTGCAACGAAACTGACCGCAGTCACGGTGCTCGGACAAACGGCCCAAGCAAGCTCCCGCGCATGGGACTCGGAGAGCATGTCCGGTGGAGCGAGCGTCACCAGTCGCGTTGTAGTTCGGGCGTAAGCAAATGACCATCGCGAAACTGCATCGTTTTTCTGACTTTGCGGTTGGGCTGGCAATAGGTTACTGAGCACAACGGCAAACACGGCTGTAAGGATTCCAGTCCGCACCATAAGGCACTCCGATCACAAACGGTTTACCACACCTAACGAACGCCGGCAAAGCACATTCTTGCAAGGGTACAGAAGCGTCCTGCAAGGTACTGGTCTTGTGGTGGAGCGCGGGAAGTGGTTCGGAACGAAGCACATAGCCAGCCACCAGCCGGAAAAGCGACTTCGCAGGCTTTAGTCATCACGTTGCTATGAGGCATAAGTCACTGACAGACACTCGTCGAAAAGGTGACAATCTCTTCGTGGCTCGGAGGGGATCCCCCGTCCTGTTGGTTTCTTTTGCTTCGAACCGCATGGGAGGAGACGAGCCCCATGCTCAACAAGCAGCGATTTTGCAGGTTCCTTTCCCCCACAAGCGCGCGCACGACAAGGCCTGAACTGCGCATGGCAGTTGGGCTGGCGCTGTTGGTCCTCGTGACCCAATCCGCGTTCAGTGAAACGCCGGAGGAAGCCGCCTCAGTTTCCATAGGCACGTACGGGTCGTTGCGCCTCCAGCCGCCCACGCAGAATGTTCGCGCCTTCCCACGAGCGAGCTTGGGAGCCGGTCGCGAATTGGAATATCTGGGCACGTTTTCCGCCGATGCAAAATACAAGAAGTCGTCGAAGTTCGCTCGCGCGTTTGAAGGGCTAGGATCAAGCTCCCGGTCCGCTGTAGGGCTTGGCGAGGACAAGGCCAGGCAGGCCGAGGTTCCTTGGCGGATGATTGTCCCCGCCAGCAAGGTTGTGGAAGATTTCGACGCCCCGGCCCATGCCACGAAAATCGCAAAGCCAAATTCCAACCTGGCAGGTATTCGCGATGGAGTCGTGACCTTTGCCTACGGCCGACCGCGAGTCATGGCAGCGCCGTATCAGGTAACCACCGACTCCCTGCTGCGCGTCATCATCAGTGACCCTCAGCTGCGGACCGTACATGTGTTTGATCCCAAGGGCAAGACTTCGTTCAGCATTCTGGGCGGCCAAGGTCGAAGGCTGCAGTTTCCCGCTGGCGTTGCGGTGGATGCTGAAGACAACATTTACATCGCCGATTCCGAGCGGGGATTGGTGCTGGTCTATAACCAGCACGGGCAATTCCTCCGCTATATTGGGAAATTCCACGGCGAAAATATGTATGAACGGCCCACCGGACTTGCCATTGACCGGAAGGCAGGCCGTTTATATCTTGCCGATACCCCGCGCAATCTGGTTTTTATCCTCGATCTGCAAGGCAACGTTCTGAACCGTGTGGGCAAGGACAGGAACGGCAATGGCAACGGAGAGTTCTTATCTCCGACGCAGATCGCCGTGAGCGAGCGCGGAATGCTGGTTCTGGACGGGGAGCGGTCACGCATCCAAATCCTGGAT
Organism: Gemmataceae bacterium; assembly: GCA_035296965.1. GTDB lineage: Bacteria > Planctomycetota > Planctomycetia > Gemmatales > Gemmataceae > DATGZX01. Next base: position 15,639 of record DATGZX010000261.1, on the reverse strand, counting down.
CTCGACGGCAACCGCACCGGTTGTTATGAACTTGTTGTCGGCGTCGACAGAGACAGCGGCATGGCCGTGGATAGCGATGGGAACATCTATGTCAGTTATGTGGCCACGTCCATGATCAGCATATACAAACCGGACGGAACGCCCGTGGGTACGTTTGGCCAACCCGGCGGAAGAGTGGGAGAGTTTCTCGCTCCGCGAGGGTTGTGGGTCGACGCCAGCAACCGCATCTATGTAGCTGATACGGCGAACGCGCGGGTCCAAGTCTTCCAAGTCAGCACCGGCGCCCCTTCCCCGCATTAGTCGCGCCGAACCCGATCTCTGAGCCTTGCACACGCTGACGCGCAACGATTCCTGCCTGAGTTGCGTTACAACCATCGCTGGGGACATCGGGAAATCCTTCAGAGCGGGTCGCGATGGCGGATCTCGGGTTGGGGGCCGAGGTCCATGAAGCGCAAATCGCTTGCCTCTCTGTGCACCGAACTCAGGGCCACGATTACTTCGTGAATGTAGTAGAAGGTTCCCGCCAGCAAGCAGATCATGGCTAGAACAAAAACCACGACAGCCGCGTGCGCGGCTTGTATCCAGTAGAGACCGAAGCCTAGAAGCAGACAGGACGTGATCGTCCCGGCAAGAGAAATAAGCACCAGCAGGAAGCAGCGCCGGATCATTTCCGCACGTTGCTCGATCAAGCCGATCTGGGCGGTGTAGGCCTCAGCTTCTTGCAGGCGGTTATTCTTGGCGGCATCATGCTTGGCGTGCACATATTGCCGCAACCGGCTCACGATCCCCATAAGCCGGACGTTGATCGAGAGCACCAGCAAGGCGGTTGCGGAAACAAAGAGAGCGGGAGCAAGGAATGCTTGAAACAGGCGAGCGATGTCGATCATAGCGAAGCCTTGCGAAGCGTGAGCGCGTTCCTGTGCCGGATTCTAACTCATATGGGATGGTAGCCATGATTCGGCACTGGCAGGAGCGGAAAACCTGGCACTCCGTCAGACCTATTGAGCGTTGCATAATGCAGTGACATTCAATTTCTCATTGTCATTTCGAGTCGAGAAACCTGCTTTTTCGCTCGCGCCGGCCAAACCGCAGGTTCCTCGACTTCGCTCGGAATGACAGGCACGTGGTGGTTTGTCACTACATTCTACAAAGTTCAACAGGCTTCGCTGCGTTTTGGATGTCCGAGGTAGGATCAAGTTAGATGGCCTTGCCGCGAGCTAGTTGTTTGGGACCGGCCTCCTTGATTTCCGCGGAGGCATCACTGGCATTCTCGGCGAAATTCTTCTCGAACAGAACGGCCAATTCGCCCGCCTTGCGATCATAGGCGGCCTTGTCCTTCCAGGTGTTGCGCGGGTCCATGATTTCGTCAGGCACGCCCGGACACTTCAGCGGCACGGCAAATCCAAAAACCGGATCGGGTTTCGCGGCCGCACCCTTAAGCGCGCCGGAGAGGACGGCTTTGACCATGGCGCGGGTGAATCCGAGTTTGATCCTTTGACCTTGTCCGTAGGAACCGCCGCTCCAGCCGGTGTTGATCAGCCAGACATCCACCTTGTGCTTGGCGATTTTGTCGCCGAGTAGCTTGGCGTACACCGTGGGCGGCAACGCCATGAACGGCGCGCCGAAGCAGGGACTGAACGTGGCCTGCGGCTCCTTGATTCCAGCTTCCGTGCCCGCAACTTTCGCCGTGTAGCCGGCGAGGAAATGATACATCGCCTGCGCTGGCGTCAGACGCGCCACGGGTGGAAGAACGCCAAAGGCATCGCAAGTGAGCATGATGATGTGCTTCGGATGTCCCGCTTTGCCGCTGCGCGTCATGTTCGGAATGTGGGTGATGGGATAAGCGGCGCGGGTGTTTTCGGTGAGCGAAGCGTCATCCAGATTGACGTGCCGGGTGCGCATATCCATGGTAACGTTTTCGAGAATCGTGCCGAAGCGCCGGGTGGTTTCGTAAATTTCGGGCTCGCCTTCGCGCGAGAGTTTGATGACTTTGGCGTAGCAGCCGCCTTCAAAATTGAAGGCGCCGCTATCGCTCCAGCCGTGTTCGTCGTCGCCAATCAAGGTGCGGTCGGGATCTGCAGAGAGCGTGGTTTTTCCCGTGCCTGACAAACCAAAGAAAATGGCCACGTCATTTTCGTCGCTGCCGTAGTTGGCGGAACAGTGCATGGCCATGACGCCCTTTTGCGGCAGCAGGTAATTCATCACCGTGAAAATCGACTTCTTGATTTCACCAGCGTAGGCCGTGCCGCCAATAAGAATCAATTTCTTTCCGAAGTGCACCAGCACGAAGGCTTCCGAGTGCGTGCCGTCAATGGCCGGGTCGGCATGAAAACTGGGAGCGTGCAGCACGGTAAACTCCGGCACATGTTGCGCCAGCTTTTCCACGTCCAGTTCGCGGATAAACATGGTGCGGGCAAACAGGGCGGCCGTGGCTCGCTCGGTGATGACGCGAATGGGAACGCGATAATGTTCGTCCGCCCCCGCGTAGCAGTTCTCGATGAAGAGATCTTTGCCCTGGAGATATGCGCAGAGCCTGGATTTGAGCCCGTCAAATTTGTCCGCATCCAGAGGGCGATTGATTTTGCCCCAGCAGATTTTGCTTTCGCTCGAGGGTTCGCGGACGAAAAACTTGTCTTTCGGCAAACGGCCGGTGTATTGTCCGGTGCGCACGACCAGCGGCCCCAGATGACTCAAGTTTGCTTCATAGCGGCGAATGGCCTCTTCGTAAAGCGCCGACGTGGGCAAATCCCAATAGACCTGGCCGAGGTTGTCCAGGCCGAGATGTTTAAGACTGTCTTCGTGCGACGGGGGTTTGGTTGCAGTTTCCTTCATAGGTCGATTCTCCAGCGAACAGGCAGTGCGGATATGACAATTTCCCAGTATAAAAGTAAAATCGCGCGCATTCAATCGTGAAAGTGAGCGCCCGGTCGAAGCTCATCCCAAAAGGGGACGCCTGGCCAATTTGGTCCCTGAGTTCGTCGGCCGCGGTAGTGAGAAATAGGCGCGTGTGAACGCCGTTTACAGCAACGATCGGCAACGGTAAACGACGAGGAACAACTTTCTTCAGCTATTGCAGCTTCGCGTATTCCGCTTTGGCTTGCTTCAGGATGGGGATGTTGGGGTCGGCGTCTTTCCAGAGGGTAAGGAAATCCTGATAGGCACTCTTACCTTTGGCGGTGTCGCCTTGCATCGCGTAGGCACGTGCCAGTCCTAAGTGCGCCAGTGCGCCGATGGGCTCGTTCAGCACCACCCAGGCGTGGTCGAGAATCTTCTGGAATTCGGCGGCCGCGGCGCTGCCTTGGTGCGCCGCCAGATAAGCGTCGCCACGCAGATAGACGGGGTAGAGAGAGCCCACCCCGATCGACCCGAGTTCATAGGGCGCAGCCGGGGCGAGCGCTTCGATGGCCTTGTTGGCGCTGCCGCTTTGGAGAGCAGCGGCCGCGTGGATCATGGGCAGGTATTCGAACTGTACGATCGTGTCTTCGGGGAAGCGCTTGGCTAGGTCGGCGGCCAGCCGCGTGGATTGAGGGGCGTAACCCGCCAGACCCAGCGCAATCGCAGACCACGCTTCAACATTTACGCCGGTCGAGAGAGCGAGCGCCGCCTGGGCCTGCTGCTTTGCCTGGCTCATGTTTCCTACCAGCGCCCCACGCACTGCAGCTTCCGCCTCGTAGCTCGCCGCCGTCTCTTTCTCATCTGCGCGTTGGGCCGAGTCGGACGCGCGCCGCGTCAGCTCCCGCGCTTTGGCAAACTGCCCGCCATAAGCGGCCGCGTCGGATTCGATGGCGAGCATATCCTCTTCCCATCCGCGCTTTCCCATCAGCCCAGCTGCCTCACGCTCCATTCCTGCCGCATCGTGCTGCAGGAAATCAATGCCGTAAAGGGAGAAGTGAATCTGTGGATTATCCAGATTGTGGGCTTGCGCTTCCTGTGCCGTGGCTCTGGCTTCGTCCAGACGATTGACCTGCAAATACGCCCAGACGAGAAGCCCGTAATTGATCCCACTTCCAGGATCGAGCTTCATCGCCTCTTGTGCCCGAGCGAGGGCCTTATCGTAATCGCCAAGAACGCCGTAGATGCTCCTTAGATTGCCGGGCGGAATGTCGTCGCGCGGGTAGGTCTGCGCCCACAATTCATAGGTCTTGCGCGCTGCCTCCAGGTTCCCGGTGACCCAATGTTCATAGTGCGAGGCGATGTAAAACTTTTCGCGCTCGCTTACCCGTTCGCGCAGCTCGTAGGCCTTGCGAGTATTCTCGGCGGAACGGGTGCTTTCGCCCAGGTTGCCGTAGGTTGCTCCCAGACGCGCGTATGCCATGGCAAAGTTGGGGTCCAGGCTGGTGGCCCGCTGGAACAAAGGAACAGCGGCAGCGTAATCCTGTCTCTCCTCCATTGCCTGGTAGCCCAGGCTGTAAGCCTGCAGCGCCTCTAGCGATGGCGTGGTCACGTTGTCCGCTGGCGCGTCATACTTCTGCACGGAGGCCAGCGATTCGCCCAGCTTCTCGCGCATTTTCGTCGCCGCCTCGCCCAGCGCTTTCAGCACCTGCTCCTTGCCGGTGGCCGTGGTCTGCTCGTTTGTTAGGACATCGCCGCTGCGGCAGTTCACCGCCTTTAGCCCCACGACATACTGGCTGCCCAGACTGGAAATCGAGCCTTCAATGGTGGCGGCGCTAGCCGTGCGCTGGCAGACTTCGTGGGCCAACTCGCGTGTAAGCCTGGCATCTTTAGGCTGCGCCATCAGAGCCAGCGTCTGCGCGATGCGCTCGTCAGAAAGCAAGCTTAGAAACGGCGACTGCTCCAGTTGTGCCGACAGCCCCTGCCGCAGCGTGTCGTCGAACACCGGTTCGCCCGTTTTGTTGCCGAAATCAGAAAGAACAATGATGTCCTTGTCGGTCAGGTGGGTCGTGGCCTGGCGCGAGCGGAAGTACAACGTTCCCGCAATGGCAGCGACAAGCAGCAGGGCAGCGGGAACCAGAACCTTCCAAAGTTTCCTGCCCGCTACGGGGGCTTCGACCGATCTAACCGCGCTCGGTGTGAGCAGCCGTCGGAGATCAATCGCCAGCTCTTTGGCCGACTGGTACCGGTTCTCGGGTTCCTTCTCGAGGCACTTTCCGATGATCCACTCTAACTCCGAAGACACCTGGGGGTTGAGCTGCCCGGGCGGCGACGGTGCCTGCTGCAGAATGGCACTGATTAGTTGCGCATGCTCCAACTTGCCGAACGGTCGCTGACCTGTCGCCATTTCGTACAGCACCGCTCCGGCGTCGTGAATATCCGTCCGGGCATCCACCTCTCCGCCCAGCAACTGCTCCGGCGCCATGTAGGGCAGTGTCCCGGCCATCGCTTGCGTTTCGCTGAAACTCTCCGTCGCGGCACTCGCCGTGACTGGACGTCGCAGCTTTGCCAGCCCAAAGTCCATAATCTTCAGCCGTCCGTCGCTCGCAACCTGTAAGTTGCCGGGCTTGAGGTCGCGATGAACGATCCCGTGCTCCTGCGCTGCGGCCAAGCCTTCCGCGAGTTGCACTCCGAGGTGGAGAACCTCCTTTTCTGGCAGCGGTCCGCCAGCCAGCTTCACGTTGAGTGTGATCCCGGGGATGTACTCCATCACCAGGAAGTCGACCCCCTGTTGCGTGTCGAAGTCGTGAATGGTGGCGACATTGGGATGATTGAGCTGCGAGAGAATCAGAGCTTCTTTGTGGAAGTGCTTGCGGGCAGATTCGTCGATGAGCGTGCCCGGCGGAAGCACCTTGATGGCAACATCACGGTCGAGGTGCTCGTCGCGGGCGCGGTAGACTTCTCCCATGCCGCCGGCACCGATCTTCTCGACGATGCGGTAGTGGCCCAGCTCGATACCGACGAGAGAAGCCTGACCTGACGCTCGGCTGGCCATGGGGAAGAAGCTCCCTCCGCCTCATCTCACCGAACCATTCTAGACTGTTGGCACAGAGGAATCGACAAGAAACCGTGCCCAGCGTTCCGGCGGCATGCGCTGTAACCTACTCCAGCACAAAGATATTCTTGCCCGCGCACATCTCCTTCAGGATCTTCGGCCACACCGTGACGCTGACTTCTCCAAGATGAGCTTTGCGGAGCAGCAGCATCAAAGTGCGCGACTGTCCGATTCCGCCGCCGATCGAGAGTGGAATCTGATCGTTCAGGATCGCCTGGTGATACGGCAGTTTCATGAAGTCCAGCTGCTTGGACAGCGTGAGCTGCTTTTTCAGGGTTTCGGCCGTGACCCGGACGCCCATCGAGGTCAGTTCATGACGCCGCTGGGTAACGGGATTCCATACCAGGATGTCGCCATTCAGTCCATGCGTGTCTTTGCCGGTTTGATCGTGCGTGTCAGTCACCCAGTCGTCGTAGTCGGCGGCGCGCATCTCGTGAGGATAGCCGTCCTTCAACGGCCAGCCAATCCCAACAATGAAGATCGCCGGGAACTTCTGCAGCACCGCGGTCTCGCGCTGCTTGCGCGGGAGGTCAGGATACATATCGAGAAGTTCTTCGGCGTGCAAGAACTTCAACTCTTCCGGCAGATCGGGATAGCGAAAATCTTTCAATTGCGGGAACAGCGATTGGGCAAACTTCTCCGCTCCGACAATTACTTTCCAGATCTTGCCGATAATCGACTTCAGGAACTCAAGGTTGCGCTGTTCAGCGGTAATGGTGCGCTCCCAGTCCCACTGATCGACGTAGGCGGAATGGTCGTGATCCAGGAAATAGTCCTTGCGCACGGCGCGCATGTCGGTGCAGATGCCTTCGCCAACTTTGCAATCGAATTGCTTGAGCGCGACCCGCTTCCACTTCGTCGCAGCTTGCACCACTTGCACGTCGATGGGATGCAGGTCGCGATCATTCGAGATATGGAACTGAATCGGGGTGCGCGACCCGTCGCGATCCAGCATGTCGTTGACCCCGCTCTCCACGTCCACGATAAGCGGCACTTCGACCATCATCAGGCCGAGTTGCTTGCACAGGTTGTCTTCGATATAGCGCTTCACCTGGAAGATGGCCTGCTGCGTCTCTTTCGGCGTTAGCAGGGAGCGGTAACCTCGGGGCAGAATTTTTTCCAATTCCTTGTAATCGCCGATTCCCGGTCCAGCCAGGTCGGCTTTCTTGTCCTTATCTAGCACAAGCGTGCTCATGAACTTTCTCCTTTGGGGACTGGTTTTCTGTCGGCGCACCTTCGCCGCGCGCGCCATCGAAGCTCGGATTAGGCGCGGGTGCGGCACCGAAAGTCACAGGCTGTGAGTGGGCAGTTTTGGCTGCTCGGGCGGCGGTGGAATGCTCCAGAACTACCGCAAGCAGCAGCAGGATTCCGATCAGGCCAAATACGATCAACGCGAGCATACCCATTACGAGAATTGGCATAGGCTCACCTCGCTGCCTGAGATTGTCTCTCCTGGCTAAATGCGACGCTGTGACGGCAGTCACCCGTGGATGTGACCAAAGTGCTCAGCCGGTTACTTGAGCACGCACAGGCACATCCACAAAGGTCACAACTGAGGGTGACGTGGATCACTGCGAGTGTTATCCCTAAACGTTGAAACTCTCAACTAGGCAGCACCCGAGCTGCTGAGTTCTCTTACATTCGGTTTTTAGAGGATTGCATGGGTGGTGACTTTCGCAACACATGGACGACTGCGAGAAGAACCGCTGATTCGATTGAGTTGCAAAACTTTACAAGGAGAAGAAAAGAGATCATGAAGACGACAAAGTTGGTGATGCTAGTGATGACCATTGCGGTAGCCCTTTTCATTCTGATCCCCAATCTGTCCTGGGCCGCCGATGACGGAGCGACGATCTACAAAGCAAAATGCGCAGCCTGCCACGGAGCGGACGCAGCGGGCAAACCCGCAGCCAAGATTCCGAGCCTGGTTTCCGACGAAGCCAAGAAGCTGTCGGATGACGACCTGGCCAAAGCCGTTACGGAAAAACCGAAGCACGCCGGCGTGGCCAAGAGTTTGACGCCTGATCAGGTGAAGATGGTGGTGTCGTACATTCGTAGCCTGCAGAAGTAGACATTTGGCAGTTCCTCTTAGCGCATCGCCGCTGTCGCCGATTCAAATTGTTGGCAGCTGCGAGGAAGGCGTGAGGGTGAGTATGAAGATGTCCGGCTCAATTCGGCGGACGGAACGGAAACTCGACCGCTCCGTAGCCAGCCGGGAATCTCCTCCCCTCTTCGCTTTTCAGGATGGAACAGCCCTCCCGGGTCCGGGTGCACACCTCTCCGGACCCGTTTCTTTTTTCACAGTCGGTCCGCCCAAGCTGTTCTGTACGGTTCCCAAGTCGGTTCCGACCCAGCATACGTTTACCTCGTACCTCATTCCGCTGGAACGGAAGTACCACTTGGGAGCAACCCGGAGTAAATGCCCATGAGCAAGGCCCTGCTGTATGACGCGACGATGTGCATCGGCTGCAAGCAGTGTGAAGCTGGCTGCGCGCAGCAGAACAAGCTGCCGTACGACGACACGGTAGCCGCGGAATCAGTGCAATCGGAACATAAATACACGGTCGTTCTGACCAAGGACGACAAATTCATGCGCCGCCTGTGCATGCACTGCGAGCATCCCGCGTGCGCCTCAGCTTGTCCCGTCGGCGCCTTCCATAAGACCAAGGAAGGCCCAGTCGTCTACGACGTCTGGAAGTGCATTGGCTGCCGCTATTGCATGGTAGCCTGCGCGTTTGCCCAGCCGAAGTACGAGTGGCACTCGCTGAATCCGCGGGTCCGCAAATGCATTATGTGCCCAGATCGCGTGCTGGCGGGCAAGCAGACGGCATGCGCCGAGATCTGTCCCACCGGCGCCACGAAGTTCGGAGACCGCGACGACCTTGTTAAAGAAGCGCAGGACCGCATCCGTCAAAGTCCATCCACTTACCTGCCTCGCATTTATGGCCTTAATGAGGTTGGCGGAACCTGCGTCCTGATTCTTTCCAGCGTAAACGTCGAAGAGTACGGCTATCCCGCGTCGGCCAAAATCGGCGACACTCCGATGCCCGAATACACGGGCAAGGTGATGTCGAAAGTTCCAGACTTTATCCCGGTGTGGTCGTTGGTGCTGGGAGGCATTTATTGGATTTCGCATCGCCGCGAAGAAGTAGCCGCCGCTGAAGCACAAGAACAAGAACAAAAGAAGACCGGGAGCGCGCGATGAAGTCCAAGCTGACCTTCTGGCGAGCGGTATTCCTGGTGATCATGGGCTTGGGCCTGTACTCCGCATTTATTCGATATTTCCGCGGCTTGGGCGCGGTTTCCAACATGACGGACCAGTTTCCCTGGGGACTCTGGATCGGTTTCGACTGCCTGTGCGGGGTCATGCTGGCGGCTGGCGGCTTCTGCGTGATTGGTGCGGTCTACCTGTTCAACGTCGAGCGCCTGCACAGTGTTGTGCGCCCGGCCGTGCTGACAGCGTTCCTGGGCTATTTACTCTTCATCGTTGGGCTGTTGTTCGATCTTGGCCGCCCCTGGTACATCTGGCATCAGCTCATCTACATGAACCCGCACTCGGTCATGTTCGAGGTGGGAATGTGCGTGATGGCCTACACCACCGTGCTTTTCTTCGAATTCCTTCCCAACGTGCTGGAGCGCTTCAACCTGAAGACTCCCATCAAGTGGATTAAGAAAATTTATGCCGTGCTGGTCATCTTGGGCATCCTGCTCTCCACCCTGCACCAGAGTTCGCTCGGAGCACTCTATCTGATCATGCCGAGCAAGCTGCATCCCTTCTGGTACACACCGGCCCTGCCGTTCCTCTTTTTCGGATCGGCGATTGCAGTCGGCCTGGCCATGACGATCTTCGAGTCCACGCAAAGTGCCAAGGCCTTTGGCCGTCACCTTGAACTGCCGGTTCTCGTCGAACTTGGGGGCGCATTGCTGGTGGCTCTTTGGGTCAATGCGTTGCTGCGCTTCGAAGATTTCTTCCATCGCGGCCTGCTGGGACAAATCATAAAACCCAGCTACGAAGCGTACTTCCTGTGGCTAGAACTGGCGCTGGCCTTCGTAATTCCCATCACCATGCTCAGCTTCAAGAAGGTCAGGCTATCGCCCAACGGCTTGTATCTCGCCTCAATCTTTACTGTGCTCGGCTTCATCACGAACCGGCTCAATGTCAGCCTCACGGGCTTTGAGACTTACGTCGGGCATCACTACGTTCCCAAGTGGACGGAGTTCTCCGTGACCCTCATGATTATTGCCGCCGGCTTCGCCCTGTTTGGGTTGGCGGTGAAGTACCTACCCATCTTTCCCAAAGAAACACACGCGGGGGAGCAGCGCCTGCGGACCGAAACCGGGCCCATGGCGGCGACAGCGGTGTTAGGCCATGCCGGAGACTGAGTCAATTCGCGTCGATCTGGGATGGAAGTGGCTGACCAACAGCATCAGTGCGAAGTTGATCTTGTCTCTGTTCGCAGTCATGATCGTGATTTTCGCGCTCCTCGGATACATGAATATCCGATTGCATCGCCAGCACCTGGAGGAAGCCACGCTGGCCAGCGCTGAACGGGTCAGCGACGTGATCAAGCACAGCGCCACCTACTACATGCTGCGCAACGATCGCGAGGGACTCTACCACGCCATTCAAACCATCGCAGACGAGCCCGGCATGGTGAAGGTTCGTATCTTTGACCAGGAGGGGCGGATCAGCTACTCCACCGATCCCTCGGAAGTCAGCCACGTCCTCGACAAAACCCACGAAGCCTGCTATGGCTGCCACACCCAATCGCAGCCCCTGGCACGCCTGAATCGCCCTGATCGCTTTCGCATTTATCGCAATGGCGGAGGCCACCGGGTGCTCGGAATTATCACTCCCATCGAAAATCAGCCAGCCTGCTCGAACGCTGCCTGCCACGCGCATCCCGCCGGCCAGCAAGTTCTGGGCGTGCTGGACACAAATCTTTCTCTGACCAAAGCTGATGTGCAGCTCGCCGACAGCAGCGCCCGCATGTTCCTTTACACCGCGGGGGCAATGTTGATTGTGGCGGTATTGAGCTGGTTATTCGTATGGCGAGTGGTAGGCGAACCCATCAAGGCGCTCAAGAACGGCACCGAGCATCTCTCGCAGGGAAATCTTGGGTACCAGATCGAGGTGGGATCGCACGACGAGGTGGGGGACCTAGCGCATTCGTTCAACAGCATGAGCCTGCAGTTGCGCGCGGCCAATGAAGAAATCGTTACCTGGGCCGAGACCCTCGAAGATCGCGTCGAGCAGAAGACGAAAGAGCTGAAGCGCGCCCACGAGCACGTCCTGCATGTGGAAAAAATGGCCTCCATCGGAAAGATGGCGGCCGTCGTGGCCCACGAGGTGAACAACCCGCTCTCGGGCATTCTGACTTATGCCAAACTTCTGCAGAAGTGGGTGGCCTCTGGCCGCGCCGAGCATGAAAAAAAAGAGGAGGCGATGCAATGTCTGGAACTGATCGCCGCCGAAAGCCGGCGCTGCGGCGAACTGGTCAAGAACCTGCTCACTCTTTCGCGCACCGCCCCCATGAACGTGCAGCCTACCGATCTGCATGCCGTGATTGATCGGTGCCTGCTGCTGGTGCGGCATCAATTGGAGCTGGTCGGAATCCAATTGCAATTGAACCTTGCCGAAGATCTGCCGCGCGTTCCCTGCGATCCTGCGCAGATGGAACAAGTCTTCCTGGCATTGATCATGAACGCCATCGACGCCATGCCCCGGGGCGGCAATCTATGGATCGAAATTCGGCCAAGTAACCATGAAACTGAAATCAAGATCCAGGTGCGCGACGACGGAGCCGGCATTGCTCCCGACGTGTTGCCCCAGATCTTCGAACCTTTTCTTACGACGAAAGAAAGTGGCCACGGAGTCGGGCTGGGCTTGGCCATCAGCCGCGGCATCGTGGAGCGGCATAACGGACGCATCGAAGTCGAATCCGAGTTGGGCCGGGGCACGACCTTCACCGTAACCCTGCCGGCTCACGCGAATGATGCTGCGCTGGCAGCCGTCGGCAACGCGATGAAGGTGAGGTGATTGAAGTGAGTACACAAGGAAAACTGCTGATTGTGGACGACGAACTGAGCGTGCGGGACTCGCTGGGCAAATGGTTTCGCGAAGAAGGCTACGACGTCACCACGGTAGAAAACGCGAGCGACGCACTGACCCGGCTGGCGGAACAGCGCTGGGACGCGGCGCTGGTCGATATCAAGATGCATGGCACCGATGGAATCGAACTGCAGCGCCGCATGCACGAAGTCGACCCCGAACTCATCGTAATTATCATGACTGGCTATGCCTCGGTCGAGACTGCCGTCACGGCCCTGAAAAACGGCGCCTATGACTACGTGACCAAGCCCCTCGACCCGGATGAGATCGCGCACCTGGTGAAGAACGCGCTGGCGCATAAACGCACGGCCCAGGAGAACATACTTTTGCGTGAAACCGTCGCCGAAGTCTCGCGACCGGGAGAGCTGATCGGCCAGAGCGGTCCCATGCGCAAGATCTTCGACGCGATCGAGACGGTTGGTCCCACTGACGCTACCGTGCTGGTCACGGGCGAAAGCGGCACTGGCAAGGAACTGGTAGCACGCGCGATCCATCAGGCCAGCACCCGAAGATTTCATCCACTGGTGGTCATTCACTGCGGCGCTCTGACCGAGACCCTGCTCGAAAGCGAACTCTTCGGACACGAAAAAGGCGCGTTCACCGGCGCCCAGTACCGCAAGAAAGGAAAATTCGAAATCGCCGAGGGTGGAACCGTGTTCCTCGACGAAATCGGCGACATCACCCTCAAGACGCAGACCGACTTGCTGCGCGTTCTGCAGGAGCGCGAAATCACCCGCGTGGGCGGCAACCAGATCATCAAAGTGGACTTCCGCTGCATCGCCGCCACCAACAAGGATCTGGAAAAATTGATCGAGGAGGGCAAGTTCCGTCCCGACCTTTTCTACCGGCTCAACGTTTTCCGCATCGAACTGCCGCCGCTGCGCGAACGTCGGGAGGATATCCCTCCGCTCGTCGACCATTTCATACGCAAGTTCTCCCTAGCCATGAACAAACGCATCACGAGGGTTTCGCCCGCGGCCATGAATCAATTGCAACAGCAACCGTGGCTGGGCAACGTTCGCGAACTGGAGAACGCGGTCGAGCGCGCCATGGTTGTGGGACAGGAGCCGGAACTGCATGAACCGGACTTCATCTTCAAGCCCCAAAACGTGTCTGCCGCCAGCGCCTCTGGCAAGAAACTGGAGGAAATGGAGCGCGCCCACATCCTGCGCGTGGTCGAGGAATGTGGAGGCAATCAGAGCCACGCCGCGGCGATCCTCGATATCGACCGCGTCACTCTCTACCACAAGCTCAAGAAATACGGGTGGACTCGTACTCCTGTCGAGACCCATTGAAGCCCGGCCTGATGAAGCCACGCGATGAAGCTGCTGCACATCTTGCCGATCGGGAATATAGATGACGGGCTGCTGAAGGATCTTCGTCCCGCCATCGAAGAAACCTTTCGCGTCCCCTGCAAAGTGCTCCCTCTCCGGCTGGATCCAGAGTTCGCCTTCCACGGAGAGCGGCAGCAGTACCACTCCTCGGAAATCCTGCAGCGCATGCAGACTTTTCTTACCACGGACACCTGGCGAATGCTGGGCATCAGCGCCGTCGATCTCTACATCCCGATTCTCACTTTCGTTTTCGGCGAGGCACAAATGGGTGGCCCCTGCGCCGTGGTCTCAGCTCACCGGCTGCGCCAGGAGTTCTATGGCCTGGCGCCCGACCGCGAACTGTTTCGCCAGCGCTTAATAAAGGAGGCGGTTCACGAGGTGGGCCACACTCTGAACCTGACTCACTGCGAGGACTACCGCTGTGTCATGGCCTCCTCCCACGCCGTGGAGTGGATCGACCTCAAGGAAAGCGCGCTGTGCGCCGCCTGCCGCGCCGTTGCGATCCCGCTGACGCAAGTTCAGTCGGCGCCGATGATCTGAAATCGCCAGTTTCTGGATAGTTTCCGAACGGACGACCAGGAAAGTGGCACGCACCCAGCAAGCTATGCCCCTCGCACCCGTCGTATCCCTGTCGCGGCGCGATGGATCACACATATCTCAAACCTCTCGCGGGGGTCATGAAGATCATCGGCGTGTCATCCAAACATCAGACCCATGTATTCCTCCGTGTCGATGTTGCGCGGGCGGGCGAACCCTGCGATCCAACAGACTCACAAAACAGCTGATGACTGTCGTTGGGCCGCAAATGGTCAAGGTCGAGGTCACTCTGGAAGCGCGATATGGAAGGGCAGTACAATTGGGGTCATGGTTTATTGGTTACTAGTGCTCGGGCTGCTGTTCGCTGTAGCTGTCTGGTTCTTTCACAGCCGCTCCAAAGCTGTTGAGCCACTCGAGCCACTGCAATCACAGCCTAGCCAAGCGACGCGTGATATTGCGCCAGGTGCTGCGTCAGATGCCGTAGCCACGGCCACTGATATCTTTCTCAGCTACGCCACGCCGGACAGGCCAACCGCTCAAGCGTTGGCCTCGGCACTCTCGGCCAAAGGGTGGGCGGTTTGGTGGGATCGCAAGATTTTGCCCGGACAAACTTTTGATCAGGTGATCGAGTACGCTTTGGACTCCGCCAAATGCGTGATTGTCCTTTGGTCAAGCGCTTCCGTGTCTTCAGACTGGGTGAAAGCCGAGGCTGCCGAAAGCGCAAGACGGCATATTCTGGTTCCGGCGTTGATCGAGGATGTGCCCATACCTCTGGAATTTAGACGCATTCAGGCAGCTGGGCTTGTCGATTGGCGCGGGTCTATTCCGCACCCTGGTTTTGAGAGTTTGGTGAGTTCTGTAACGCGTATTCTCGAAAAGGCTGACGTTTCACATGGAAGCAGCGCGTCACTGAGATGAGCCGATGAGCGTAAGCCTGGTGCCCCACCCTTTTTCATGTTTCTTTGCGAAAAGGGTGAGCGCGAGGCTCTCAACCCGGAACCCACACTGCAGCTATCCCACCGTAATTGTTGACGGCACGCTTCAATCCGGATAAGATTAACTGAGTTATATTATCCACGAGATAAACTTGATCTTTGACAACCTGAACCGGGCAAGCGCGCAGTGTCTGCTCGTCCGTCGGCCCGTGGCAGCCGCGAAGCGGCGTAAGGATGCACCCATGGCGCAAGCCATGGGATAAAGCCGGCAAGCCGATAAGCCCCCAAGCGGGGCGAAAGACCGGCTCTCAAGTACAGCCGGACCGATGCCGACCGAGTCCCAAAAAGGGAACGTCGACCTCGACGCCGAGCCGTAACTCCCATGTTCTCTAGATTTTGCGTGTAACTCCCGTAAACTCAAAGATCTAGCACATAGTCGCAGAATTGATCCTTTGTTTTCTAGATTTTGCAGCCAAAGGGGGAGGGGGGGGTACCCGGTACTAAACGGTACAGACCGGGAGCATCCCTGACAAAACAGACCGGGAGCATCCCTGACACTGCCCAGGATGGCGAGCGCGAGTTACAAACAGCGCATGCCATGGAAAGCGAGCAGTGTCATGGAAGAGAAACTATGGTTTGTCTTGGAGTATGAGCGGGATGAGCAAACCATGACGGAGCTGTGCCAGAGCTTCGGGGTGGCGCGCGAAACCGGGTATGTATGGCTGCGGCGGTACCGGGCGTGGGGAGTGGCCGGGCTGCTGGAACTAAACCGGG
>DATGZX010000260.1:0-38979 GCA_035296965.1 Gemmataceae bacterium | reverse complement strand
CCGCTTGCATGATCAGTCGAGCGCGGGGCATCCAGTCAGTCTTCTCACCATGAATCAGGTGACCGATGACTTCGTGTGGGGACCACGTTTCCGGGCCGTAGTTTGCTTGCACAAGTCCTTTAGGCAACCCTGCTAACAATGTCCGAAGAACACGCGGAGTGCTAGCGAGGAGCGTGCCGGTCCCATCGAGACTAAATTCCATGTTGCTACTCCTCTAATTGGATTCTCGTCGAAGCCTCGCCCCAAAACCTTGTTTTATGTTGCAATTCATGCATACTCTCTCCACCCGGAGAAGTATGAGGGCGCTTGAAAGAAACGCGTCAACCAAGCAGAAAACGGAACAAACAGGTTGCTTTCCGGCTAACGAAGACCTCGGCCGGCTGCGTTGCCTGCGGCGGTCCCATCGACCGGTGTATCGAAACGACATATGTTCGCGCCCCGGCAATGGCAGCTTCCGTGTTCTTGGGTATACACTTTCTGTCGGCTTTTCACTGATTTAATGGACACAGTTTAGAAGAAGTGGGTCTATTATCACTCCGGGCGAATTTGAGCAGAGCGACCGCGGTCGCGGAAGAGCGCAACAGTTCAATGAGTTCGAGGAGCTTCTCTCGCGGATCGTCCCCGAGAACGAGTGCTTGGAAGATGATGCAGTGATCAGTTGCGCCGCCCGAGCGGCCGCGCCGGCCAGTAGCGACCTAAGCCATTCGCCGGATCCTCGTGGAGAAGGCCGAACGCAAGCGCAGCGTCAGCATGGAGGCCAGCACGATCGCATTGATACTCGACCAGCGCCAGCCACTCGCCACGATGAGCGCGGATAAGCTTGCGCGCGTCGGTCTCGACACACCGAGGCCCCTTGTGCGCCGTGGTAAGGCGCCGATCTTCAGCGGGTGCAATTCCCGCCCGGCAAGGGTTGCTCCAGCCGGTAGCAATCGGAGCGGTAGTGGAGGTAACGAAACTGCCGAAGCCTCTGATGCAAAGGGTCGCCAAGGCGACTCCGCGAGCAGGCAGGCCGTAACACGAGTGAACGCCGAGCAGGCCTCGAAACGGGTAATGTGGGAGCCGACCCAGCAAAGGGATGGAGAAGGCCGCCGCCGCAGGTTCTAGGGGAGCAACACGATCCCATCTGCGGTCCCACCGGGGTAATGGCGACGGCATGTCTGCACAGGGAGATCGGACGCAACACGGGAGACCCCAGGCCGGGGGAGGAGAAAGACTCCCAACCGGACACCCGCGAGGGCTAGGCCGGCTGGTCTGGGGAGTCGGAAAGGTCCATAGTACCGGGGAAGCTCGGTAACGCGAGTGGAGGGAAGGGACCTTGGTTCAAGATCAGCGTAAGAAGTGGCGAGAGCCGGGAGATTGGCGTGAGCCTAGCACCTCCAGAAAAGGTTCGGAAGCTACAGGAGACGCTGCATGCCAAAGCGAAGAGATCGCCTGGCTATCGGTTCTATGCGTTGTACGACAAGGTGTATCGCTTCGACGTGTTGCTCCATGCCTACTCCTGCTGCCAAGCCAATGGCGGGGCGGCCGGGGTGGATGGCCAGACGTTCGACGACATCGGGGCGTACGGGCTGGTCCGGTGGTTAGACGAACTGGCGGAGGAACTCCGCAAGCAGACGTATCGTCCGCAGGCTGTCCGGCGGGTGTACATACCCAAGCCGGACGGCAAGCAACGGCCGTTGGGAATTCCCACGGTGAAGGATCGTGTCGTGCAGATGGCTGCACTGGTGGTCTTGGAGCCGATCTTCGAGGCGGACTTGCAGCCGGAACAACACGCTTACCGCCAGGGACGGAGCGCACTGGATGCCGTGCAAAAGGTCCAGGCGCTGCTCAACACAGGGCATACGGAAGTCGTCGATGCGGACTTGAGCGGGTATTTCGACAGCATCCCGCACGCCGAGCTCATGAAAGCGGTGGCTCGACGCCTTAGCGATCGGCACCTGTTGGGGCTGATCAAACGCTGGCTCGAAGCCCCGGTGGAAGAGCAAGACGAGCGTGGCCGCAGAGTACGGACGACCCGCAACAAGGACCAAGGCAGAGGGACACCGCAAGGCGCGCCGCTGTCACCGCTGTTGTCGAATCTGTATATGCGCCGGTTTGTGTTGGGCTGGAAGCAGTTGGGACACGAACAACGTCTTGATGCACACGTCGTCAACTACGCCGATGACTTCGTGATCTGCTGCCGGGGCAGCGCCGCCGAGGCGATGACCGTCATGCGGAACATGATGCAGAAGCTGAAATTGACGGTCAACGAGACGAAAACGCGGTTGTGTCGTGTGCCGGACGAGTCGTTCAACTTTCTGGGGTACACACTCGGGCGCTGCTATTCACCGCGGACGGGGCGGGCTTATATCGGCACGCGGCCGTCCACGAAAAAGATCGCGGCTCTGTGCCGGGCGATCAGTGAAGAAACCGGCCGTTCGAGTACCTTCCTGGATCCGGCGGTGCTGGTGACGCGCCTCAACCGCATGCTGGTGGGGTGGGCGAACTATTTCTGCTTGGGTCCGGTCGGGTCGGCCTACCGCAGCGTGGACCGCCACGCCTGCTTTAGGCTCCGTCAGTGGCTGGGGCGGAAGTTCAAGGTGCAGGCAACCACGCGGCTCCGCTACTCGGAACCGTACCTGCGCCGACTCGGGCTGATTCGGCTGGAGGGACGACCGCATCGCTTCTTGTGGGCGAAAGCATGACTTCTTGTCCGAGAGCCGGATGCGGGAGATCTGCACGTCCGGTTCGATGAGGGGGAAGTGGAAACGGGGTACGGTTCAGCTCGTGAGGCACCGACAACCGAAAGGGCCGGCAACAGATAGGCTACACCTAACCTACCGCGCCACTTCCCTACTCTACTCTGTGGCTCGCCCTTCGGCTTCTTCTGTCGGCAGGGCCAAGGCCAGCGGGCGCCCCTGATGTATCATTGTGCAGAATCATGCTAACTGAAAATGGGGGCAAACATGTACCGGGTTCTCTCTGGCATAAGCATGGGCCTTCTGATTTTCGTCCCCTTCCTGGCGGCCAAACTGCTCCTATCGTCTGCGAAGGCAGGAGTACCGCAACAGCAAACAGGAATTGACCGTAATCCGGCCGTGCACGAGACAGCGGATCGAGTCCAAGTTCACAAGGCAGGCGAACTACTGACCTTGGACACGGGTGCGTTGGTTCTCCAATTGGATCTGTCAACCGATGGAGCCGTACTGCTCCGCTCGCTCAAGAACAGGAACAGCGGTCACGAATGGGCTGCATCGGGCCATCCCACAGGCATGAATCTGGCCAGTGCCTCGGTTAGCGCCACGGGCCTGTCACCGGGAAGTGGGTTCCATTATGTCGGCCACTCTACCCATCCTGCCCCGCGGGGAGGGACCGAGCTTCGCCTTGCTTTGGAGCACAGCGTCTCGAACCTACTCGCCACCCTGCACATCACCGCTTATCCCAACTCACCCGTGATCGACTTCTGTCTTCACCTGAATAACAACGGGAATAAACCGATCCGCAGTCTTTCTCGTTTCGATCCGATGTCTCTGCCTTTGCCGGGTAGAGCAACTCCTTATCGTGCCCATTGGGTCATGCGCGACCAGTACGCACTCCACAGTACGGACGTGACGAAATCGCTGATCGTTGATGGCGGGAACTGGAATGGGCCGGTCGCCGCCGGCTGGCTGGCTTTGCAAGACGTGGAACATGCTGCGGTTCTGGTCGCGGGGATTGAGTGGGAGCGCCACTGGGCGTTCGAGCTACGTCGGGAAAACGACAAGGGCGCCCTCCGACTGTCGGCAGGATTGTTGCGCGCCTGCACTCGGGATTTGGCGCCTGGCGCAGATCTGGAGTCGCCCCACGTGTTTCTCGGGATCGCCAGCGGCGATCTCGACGACGCAGTCAATGTTACGCAAGACTACCTGCAGGCCTACGTGTTTTATCCGCTGCCGCCCAAATTCCCATGGGTCTCTTACGATATTTGGTCTACCGAAGAAAAGGCTGTC
Organism: Gemmataceae bacterium; assembly: GCA_035296965.1. GTDB lineage: Bacteria > Planctomycetota > Planctomycetia > Gemmatales > Gemmataceae > DATGZX01. Next base: position 35,011 of record DATGZX010000260.1, on the reverse strand, counting down.
GAGTCACGTATCTTGAATGAGGCCAAATTCGCTGCGGAAAAGTTAGGCGTAGAAGTCTTCTACCATGATGCTTCCTGGTACTGCGGCTCGGATGTATCCAACAAGGAACGCTGGGGCATCGGCTTGGGGAGCTATATCGACGACAAGCGCAAGTTTCCCATGGGTTTGAGGCGCCTAGCAGACAATGTGCATCACCACAGCATGAAATTCGGCTTGTGGGTTTGTCCGGAAATGGTCGATACGACGGTGATGGAACGCGAAGGAGTTTTAGACGCCTGGATGACGAAGAGAAACGGCCAATTCAATGTTCAGCAAATCGAGGGCTGGAACCCAATGAAGATGCTTTGTTTGGGAAATCCGGAGGCAGAGGCACATGTTCGAGACAATCTGCTGCGAATCGTCGACGAATTCAAACTCAACTGGCTCAAATGGGATGCTTCGGGGTTGCCCGGTCTGGATGTTGTTTGTGATCGGGCCGACCACGGGCACCAGCCAGGCAACGGAAGCCAGGCGGCGGTTGTGGCCAAGTACCGCATTTTGGATGCGCTCCTTAAGAAATACCCCGATCTGATCATCGAACAATGCTCGTACGGCACGCGCCTGGATTACGGGATGGCACGGCATGGCGCAAGGGCGAACTGGCTAAGCGACTCCACTGCACCCTCCTGGCACGTGCGCAATAATGTCATGGCTGCCTCTTACGTTTTTCCATCTGCCTACAGCTATGCCTGGATTATGCTGGACGACGAGGTGAGCAAGCCGCAAACGCCGGTCTTCTTGGATACCATCTTTCGTTCGCGGATGATGGGGGGATTTGGCTTCGGGACCTTACACGGAAGCCTGAAGGAAAGAGTGTCCTCTTATCGACCTGAGGTGATCGAGGCGGGAATACGAAATGTCAAGAACTACAAGAGTTATCGGCACTTATTAGTTCAGCACGTCTATCACCTTACGACGCCGGGGAAGGCAAACGACTGGCAGGGGATGCAATATGCAGCGCGGGATCACAGTGAGGCGTTGGTTTTCCTGTTCCGCAACGGCTCTCCTGAAGCTACACGCTGCTTCAAACTGCGTGGTCTTGACGCGGCAAAACGATACGAAGTTGTTCGCCTGAACAGTGGCGCCAGGGAAGTACTCGACGGGGCAGTATTGATGCAGGAGGGGTTGAAAGTAAGGCTGGACCGCGAGCCGCAAGAATCGGAGATTGTTGGTTTGATTAGAGCAAACTGACGGACCATAGGGTCAGATCGCGCCGGCCAGCGAATTCAGGAGTCTTTTCGACCGGTGATAAAGCCTCGCAGGCTTATTGCGGTGGCGGAGCGGTCTCGCGGATCTGCGCTCCCTGCGCGTCGCTCAATACCAGCACCGCGAAGCGGCTGATAGGTTGCGGCTCGGGCGTGCTGACAGTGGCGTAATCAAAGCGGCCGCGGAGGTCGGTGTAGCCGTCCTTGTGGAACTTCACTGTGCCGTCCGCCAAGCGGGCGTAGACTTTCACGTAAACCTTCGGCAACGCCTTGCCGGTCGCGGCCTCGGTGGCGCTAAGCTGGCCGTAGTTTTCCAGCATGCGCACATCCATGGCGTTGGCATAGTAGGGATGCGAGACGCTCTTGCCGGCGGCAGTCACTTCCACGAGCACATTTCGGCTCACCAGTTCCCGTGGCAACGGGATGGCCAGCTTATTCTGGTCTGCCGGCAGCTTCACGGTCTGCGTGGCATTGGGGCGGATCGAAGCGAATGGCCCGCTGACCTCCTGCACAAATGGATTCCGGCTAAAAAGCAGCTCCACGTCCATCAAGTAGTAGTTGACCTGGACTGAAGCAATATTCTGCCACTTGAGCTGAATCTGGCGGGCATCGAGCGTGAAGCCGAACCCGGGCTCGGTGGCCGCCAGCTGACCCTGCCGTTGGCCGCGGTCGTCGGCATCGACCAGCTTGGGTCCTTTGCCCTCCGCCTCGTCAAGCTGATTGACCAGGGCGGCGAACGCATTCCGCCAGCGATCGACCGGATGCCCAATGTAGTGAGCGGCGATGGTCCGGGCGTGCTGAGGATCATCGCTAAAGAAATCAAGGTACGCCGCGCAGTAATCGTATTGCAGCCGGGTCGCCACCTGATCGGGCCGGACCTCGGCGAACCACGCCAGCGCCTCTTCGACGCGGTCTTGCAGCAGGAGGTAGTACGTGACGGCCAGCTTGTCGTCGTCGTTGAGCTGCGCGTGATACGACAGCAGCTTCAGGAAGCGATGATACTGCTCGTCGAGCTTGCCGTTCACGATCTGCCGGCGCTGACCCAGCGCATGCGCACGCGCATTGACGAGCGGCTTGTACTCCAGGTGTTCGTACTGGTAGCGAGCGACGGGATCGACCGTCAAGAGAGCCGTACGGATCGGCCCAGCGCACTCGGCAACGATCGCGTCGGTGTGCAGCAGGAACTGCTGGGCGGCGGCCGGGAGATTGTGATACAGCCCATACGACCAGAGCGTGGCGTTATAGGCGTGCCGGCCACGCAGCAGTTGCAAGGCCGACTCGAAAAACGCCCGGTCCCTCATGCGGAAGGCGATCTTATCCAGGTCGAGCCGGAACACGTTCTCCTGCCCGAGCATGCTCAGCACTTCCTCCGGCGTGCCATTCTGCGAAATATAATCCCACGATGACGTATCGGGTTTGGAAAGTTTTTCGACCACGTCGAACAGGGCAGGCTGGGCGGCGGCGATGAGTTGCTCGTTCTTCGCCACCTGAACCGGGAGCTGGGCAAACTTGCCGGCGAAGGGGAAGTAGAACAGGTAATCGAGGGCCTGCGTGCGATATGGTTCCAGGTCGAGCAAGACCGTCTTGGTGAACTGACCTTTGGCCAGCGCGATGGCGCCGACCGGCAGCTGGAGCAGCACGGAGAGCTTTTGCCGGGAGGAAGTCGGGTTGGTGACCACCACCTGGCAACCGTAGACGGTGTTGGCGAGGAACTCGCCGGTGACGAACTGATCGATTTTTTCGCCGTTCTCTTCGCGGTAGCGCGAACCCTGGCGGTAGAAGTTCTGGCTAATAAGGATGGGCGTTTGGCCGACGGCTGCCATCACCGGCCGAACTTCCTCGTGGAACGCGATTGCGGCTCCCGCGGGCGTGAGGGTCATCCTGCCGTCCTTGAAAACAACCTCGTGCTTGGGGGCTTCGAACGGCAGATCGAGCACCGCCAGGGCGCACATCATCTCGGTGAAGTTGCGCGACGCCTCGGCAACGTTTCGGGAGAGGAAGGGGCTCTTGCCGTCGTGGCGGGCATAGTCGAGCCAGAACTGACTGACCGGCACTAGATCGGCCAGTTGCTGCTGAATGGGCAGGTGGTAGTAGTTGTTCTCGGCCCATTCCATGGTGGGGTCGAGGCGAGTGTAGAGCTGACGAATGGCGCCCTTTTCGCGATCGTTGCGGAGGGCATATCCAAAAGCTTCCTTAGCCTCGTCCAACGTCTTTTCGTTCGCATCCTTATCCATACCGCCGCGGCCATCGCGCGCCTTGCCAAGTCTAAGAGATTCCCGGCGTCTCGATTGGCTGTCGCCGGCTTTGCCGCCGAATGCTCGAGCTCCTGCTGCGCCCTCTGGTGGTACGGTATTGTTGAAGGCACCATTCCCTCCTGGCGGACCCACCGCTCCGCCTTCGACCATACTCTGCTTATCTGATTCTTTAGAATCTCGAGGGAGGGTCTGGGATTTAGTAATACTCCGAAGCTTGGCCGCCAGACCCAAAGCGTCTTCGGTCCCTAGCGCACTGCCTTGAACTGCCGTATTGAACAGTGTCAAGAAGCGCTCCATATTCGGCGGCTGGAGGCGCATCAGGTCGCTCAGGTAATGGGCGGTCTTGGCCGGCTCGCCTTGCAGCCGCTGGGAGAGCAGCACGCGCTCGACGGTGTTCAGCCGGCCATACGACCAGGGCTGCAGATACTCGCTTAGTTCTTCCTCCAGCAGCCAGCGGTCCAGGAACGTCTTGTCCTTCTTGTTGGCGAGGTACGGGCGGACGACTGCCTGGAAAAATGCCGGGTCTTTCTTCGCCAGGAAGAAATCCAGCTCATGGCAGGCGTACTTCGAATACTTGGCGCGTTTCTCTTCGGGCTTGAATGTGGGCCAGTTGAGCACGAAGGCGAACTCGGCCAAGTTCGCGTCCCTGGAAAGCGTGGCATACAAGCCATAGACCTTGGCCAGGCTGTCGTAGGCTTCGAATCGGCTGCCCGCGACATCGGCCAGCACGAATGGCTGCTTGGGCGCGAGGACGCTCACTTGTTTTTGCTGCGTGAAGTGACCCTTGGGATCCAGCCCACGAAGGAGACGTAGATCGAGGAATTTGGCCGGCTCCTCGGGCAGCGTCATCGAACGATAGGTCGTGCTGAGCGGATCTAGCGCCACGACGTGAATCATGGCGTGCGGCGCAATCGCCTTGCGATCAATCTTGATCGTGCCGGTTTTGTCTGGAATCAGGTTGACGAGCACCGCCGAAGCGTTTGCGAGGAAGTCGAGATTGGCAAAATCCCCTTGATGGGCTAGACCGGAGATTTCCTCGCTACGTCGGCCAGGTGGAGTTTCGGAGCGCGCGGGCAGCTTCCTTTGCATGAAGTCCTCGCCACCGGCGGCTTGCTGCTCCCCGGTTTCCGTCGAACGCACGGCCCAGGGATTGAGCAACAGGGCTGGCCGTTCCAGCATGTTGCCTGGGTATTTCTTCTGGCCTCGGCGGTCGAGGACGTAGCGATATTCGTCGCCAATATTTCGGCCGGTAAGGTAAATCGATTCGAGATGCGCGGGATAAGATCCCGACAATTCAGCGTCGCGAACGGTTGCGAGATACTGGAACGGTGAAAAGGCTGGCTGATAACGCGTCGCGAAGACGTGGACGCGCGTGAACGGCGACACGTCCTGCAGGCGAACCGTGACCTCCTTGGCGCCGGCGCTGATCGAGGCGATCTGCACCGGCTTGAGGGCCGGCAGCTCCAGCTCGCGGAGTCTGCCCAGCACGTAGTCGCCCAGCACCGGTCCGTCGACGACGCGGATGCGGATGCGTTCGCCCGATTGTTTGAGCCAAAGGTCGTAATCGCCGCCGGGCAGACCGCGCAACTCCAGCATGCCGTCCTTGATGCTGATGGCGTCGAACATGTCCTTCTGGATCACGTCGCCGACCATTTCGAAGAGGGCCAGCTCAGTGCGCGCGGGTTTCTCGTCCGAGCCAAGGTAGGGGAGCGCGATCGCAGTGCCGGCCCTGGCCTGCACAAGTTGGCGGTAGGTGTGCTGATCCAGGGGCAGCCGCCAATACTGCGCATCCTCCTCCGAATCCGTTGCCATCACGGTCACAACGTCGGTCAATTCGCCAAGATGCACGCGACCCTGCCGGTCGGTCTTCAGAGTTGTCTGCACGGCCTGCTTAAAATCGCGATGCTCCAGGGCCAATCGGATAGGCCGATCGGGCCTCGCCTCCCCGGTTCGGCCCAGCAGCTCGATGACATAATCCGCGCCGAACCTGGCCAGGTGCATGGCCCCCATGTTCTCTGTGGCGTCCATCTGATTAAGTGCGAACGTTTTCCTGGCGGCCAGGTCGACCGATTTGTTCTGGCTCAGGTCCTTCACCTTCGCCTGGAGGGCAATATTGAGCGTGGCCAGCCGGGCGGGCACGCGGAATTCATGAGTCGATTCGCGGTCCTCGAAGACCTTGAAGTTCGGCACCTCCGTGGAGGTTGCGATGCCGGCCTGATCGGTCGCCGTGATCCTTAGCTTCACTTCCTCCAGAAGTTTGATGGACACTGGCTTGCCATCGAGGAACAGTCCGGGGCGAATGAGCAGCGTGGCCACGCGCTCGGTCAACAGCGATTCGCGGTCGACGTAGATGCCGGCTCCGAGCTTGTAGTTCTCGGCCTGGTGCTGCAGGAAATCGAGACAGGCAAAGTCGCCGCGGCGCAGGATGATTGGCTTCCGGCCGGGGCTGGTGCTGAAGGGAAGAATGATCCTGCCGTCCTTGTCAGGTTGATATTCCAACCCGCCGAACCAAACGGAGGCATCCTTCACCAGGTGATTAGCATCGTCGACCACGGTGATCACCTGTCCTGCCGTGCCTATGGCAACCAACGGCCGGAGCCGGCCCTTGCGGATGAGCGCCCGGCTTCCTTTGCCGGCGCCGATGAAATCGATCACATAGACGCCCGGACGACTGAGCTGCGGAAACTCGAATGATCGGCGGACGCGGCGCAGCGGCGGCTCGCCATAGGCATGCGTCTGCTCGGTATTGGCGACCAGGCCGTCCAGGTTGATGTCGCTGTTCACCTCCTGCTGGTGCGTCCGGTAGTAGTTGAATGTGTTCACCTCGAACACCTTCACCAGCAAGTTGGGCACGTTCTTGACGAACAGGTCAAGACTCACCGGTTCGCCGGCAGCAAAATCGGTCTTGTTCGTGGCCGCGAAGTCGATGTCGACGCGCTCCCTGAGCTGGCGGAATAGCTCGGGCGGCAACTGTGACGCCCATTGCTCCGCATCGCCCAGCCCGTTCTCGATCTTGACCTCCGCGAAGAGCTGGCCGAGATAGACATCGTTGATAAACGGCTCGAATTCGCGGGGCGAGTCGGCCCCGAGCAGGAAGTGTTTGAGGTAGTCGCGCACCACGGCCTCGTCAGCGCCCACGATGGGCAGCAGCGATACGCCGGAGAAGTCCGCACCGAGGTCAGCGGGAAAACGCTGAGATGCATCGCTCTCGAGCATCGCCTTGGCCATGTACGGCTGGCGGCGCGGCAATTGCAAATAGGCCAGGAAGCGCTCCTTGTCGTGGATGCCCTGCGCGCGGTCGAACGCCAGGCGATGGTAGAGGACGTGGGCCTTCAAGGCGTTGTGTACTGGAGCGAGCCGGCTCACAAATGCCTGGAGCCGGTCGAAATAAGCGCGGCTCTGGGCGACGTCGTGCCGCCAATCCGCATCGGCGCCCGGATGCAGCTTGCTGATCCAGGTGTTCAGGAAGGCGACCTGATTGAGCAGCTCAGGCCGTAGGCGTAACAATTCGCCGAGCTGCGTGAGCGTCAACTGCCGGTGGATGGTAAACGTCCCAAAGGGTTGGGGATGCTGCGCCTGCAGATCGCTGGCGATGAGCTGCGGCAGGTTCACTATGTCTGGCCGGGTGAGCCGCTGAAGAAGGTTGCGTCGTCTCTCCCAGTTGAGGTCCTCGCCGGCCAGCCAATCGAGGGCGGAGTCGGTGAAATTATCGAGATTTTGCCAGCGGGCGAACGAGTAAGCGCGCAGAGCAGAGCGAGAGATCACCTTGGGATCGAGGGCTGTCGGCAAATTGGGGGCAGCCCCGAGCACGGTTCTCTGCTGGTTGAACTGCAAGTTCAAATGGTTGCGCAGGTAGGTGAGCGTGCGCTCGGGATTGCGCTCGTAGGTGAGCAGGGCATAGCGAGTCTGGATCTCGGTAAGCCGGGGAGTTTGGCCGAAACGCTGCCGCCAGAGCTTGGTGAATTCTTCGACCTTCTCGAATTGTTCAGTGTTGAGGAAATGGAGACAGTGATAGTAGTAATAATCCTCGGTTCCGGGGATAAGCTGCCGCAAGCTGGCTGCCCGGTCCTTGGCGAGAGCGAAATCCTCGACATAACCCACTTCGCCAGCCCGCACGGTGGAGGCCAGGAGAATCGCCCAGGCTAACGAGACCAGAGTGCGTTTCATCGTATTTCCTCGACTCTTTCAGAGAAGTTTGCCGACACGCCGCCAGGGACGGACCATCCGCGCACGTCATTATGCTGCTTGCAACCGGTATCTGTTAGACGAGAAAGGAGGCGAAACGGTTTCGTTGGGCCAACATAGCTAATTTGCCGCGGTGATGCCTAGGATGCGATCTCCCCGGTCCCCAAACTCTGGTTTGGGGACGAAGGATCGAGGAAAGCGCCGGCGTAACGGACGCAGTTTCGTGGAACTGAATCTCTTTTGACCACAAGCTGGCAGTGGCGCGCTAGCCCGGTTATTCTGACGCCATGAACGAAGTTACCCGCGCCTTGAATGCAATTCAGCAAGGCGCTCCTCATGCTGCCGACGACTTGCTCTCGTTGGTCTATAGCGAGCTGCGCGAACTCGCTGCCCGAAACCTGGGCAAGGAGAAGGCTCGGCAAACCCTTCAACCCACTGCGCTCGTCCACGAAGCTTATCTGCGCCTCGTTACTAATGGCGAGGGGCAGCATTGGGATAACCGTGGCCATTTCTTTGCCGCCGCGGCTGAGGCGATGCGCCGGATCTTGATAGAAAACGCTCGCCGGAAGAAACGTTTTAGGCATGGAGCTCCCGCGCTCCCGTAACCTTCACAGATTCTTAGACCTCTCATAATCGCGAGAAGTCGTACACGATTGGGGCTGTGGAAAGGAGGACCTGGGTATCCCGTTGTGCTATAAAGACGCTGCGCAATATCGTTCGTCTTATCGAAATGCAGTCATGCTTAGCTTTTTGCCGAGAACTCGCCGGAGGAAATGGCTGTTATTTGCGAGTGGCCTCCTCGCGGTGGTTCTTGCTGTCTGGTGGTGGTGGTTCGCGCACCGCCTTTCACCTGCGGAGCAACAGTTTGTCGGCGTTTGGCATCATCGCGAAACAATGTCTTGGCAAACACCACCGGGAGAGGCTCTCAATATAGTCACGATTGCTCCAGACCATACTTGTCGATTTATCCCTCTTAGCACGGCGACCGGGAGGCCTTTTCGTCCTTGCCTGGTGGGACACTGGCGCCTCACAAAGGGTGTGCTTGTCTTCGATTGGAACGACGGTCTGATTGCCAGAATCCGCGGCCACTTGCCAGAGAAATGGGGTGGGATCACTCTCGACTGCCTTACTGTTGAGTCCATTACGGAGAACAAGCTCATTACACGGAAGCAAAACGGCGAGCCCGCAATCCTCCTTAGGGCTGAGGAGGACCCGGTCGAAGAAATGAAGAATCCCTTGCCAAACCGTCCCTGGCACACGTCGGATGGGTGATTGAGTCGCTGCGGCTCCGAAGGGCCGCGGATGGGTGGCCGGGGCTGAGCGTCTAGCGAAGCTCGTAGGCGGCGCCAAGGCGCGCGGCGAGACAATTACCATCCATCCCGGTGATGTCCTGTTGGCCACGGATTACACCGGCTCGGGCCATAGGCGGCGCTTGGTTAACGACCAGCCCCCGGCGCGCCATTCGCGCTCCGCTGGATGGACCCACTTTGCCACAAGAGCGTCCATTTGTGGTCGTTCGAAGAGTCCATCGGAAACGAATAATCGATTAATGCGCAGATAAGATCATCCGACCACAGCTTCCCAATTCATAGAATATTGAATGCGCGACTTGCTCTCAGATAGGCTACGGGAATCGAGCCAAGGGATCTCCCTTTATGAGGCACCATGCCTTTCTCTGTCTCGCAGTGGCATCGCTGCTCTTACTTCCATCGGCCGGCCTAATAGCGGAAGACGTGGATAAACCCCACATCGATCCGCTTCCCCCAGGAGCAGTGTTGCGATTTGGCACCAGTCGGCTCTGGCCCGGAGGCAGCGTCGAACACCTGGCATTTTCACCAGACTCCACAAAACTCGTCTCCTGGAGCAGCGACGTTGCTAACAGTCTCTGCATTTGGAGTGTTCGGACAGGCCAACTGCTACGACGAGTGGAACTACCTGGCGCCAGCGTGCAGTCGCTCGCGTGGCTGGCTAACAATCATGGCATCGCTCTACTTTGGACGGGTGGACCTGACCAGCTTGTCTGGGAGTTCAGCGATGAAAGTCCTGCCCCTCAGATCGCGCGCCAAAATGGCGGTATAGGGGGCGCCAGGGCCGGCGGCCCAGAGCCCGATAATGAGCATGATTCGTGCTGGGCGGTCAGCCCGGACGGGAGCACTCTCGCCGTCGGGCGGGCTGGAGCGCATGATAAGAGCCGGCCGATCTTGTTCCGAGCTTTGCAAATCGGAGTACGCGTGAACGAACTGGTCACCCAGAAGACACTAACAGAGCATGCAGGGAACAGTGGAAAGTTGGTCTTTGCGCCAAACGGTAAGAGGCTCATCGCATTCAATACGAGCAAGAAGTCCCCGACGCAACTTGTCGTTGTCTGGAACGTGCTCACAGGCAAGGAGGTCATTCGTTTCATGGCCCCGCGCCCGGCCCAGAATGGAGGCCGCGAAGCCGTGGCAGTGTCAGAGGGAACACTTGCCATTGGCCTGGAGGACGGCGGAACAAGTTTGTGGGATCTAGCGACGGGGAAAGAACGCAGGCTCGCCACCAACCACATCAGCAATGAAAAAGGCCAGGGGTATGGAACCTTTGCGGTCGCGTTTACACCCGATGGTACGATTCTTGTAACTGGCGGCCGGGACGGCGTAGTGAAACTTTGGGAAGTCGCCACTGGACGACATCTACGCAGCTTGGAGCGGCATTACTCCTGGGTCGAGTCCCTCGCGGTGTCACCCGACGGACAAATGATAGCGTCCTCTGGGCAAGACGGCATTATCCGTTTGTGGAACACCCGCACAGGGGCCGACGCATGTCCCCAACCCGGCCACCACGCCGCAGTGCTTTGGACGGCGTTGAGCCCTGATGGCCGAATCGCCATAACCGCAGGGTTGGACAGCAGTGTCCGCTGGTGGGACGCGTCGTCGGGGCGGGAGTTGCGGGCCAATTGTTCCCACGGCCCCCTGCATGGGCTGGCCATCAGTCCGGATGGCGAGTGGGTCGTCGCTTCGGTCAACGAGAGACGGCTGCAGACTTGGAAAGTGGCCACCGGCCGCGAAACCACAAACGCAGAACTACGCGAGGGCTTTAAGGCGGAGAGGCTACTATTCACCCCGGACGGCCGACATCTCGCCACCGCATTCGGGCCTGAAGTCACCATCTGGGATTGGCCAGCGCTGCGGATCTCCCGGAAGATCGAAATTCCACGGCCCGCGAAGCAACCTGGTGAGAACTCTTGTCAGGGGCTGGCGATCTCTTCCGACAGCCGGTGGCTTGTAACCGTAGCGTATCGTGCCTCGTTTCGAGAAGTAAATGGACTGCGCTTCGGAATTGCGGAGGACGGAGTGGCGGATGTATGGGACTTCGCGACCGGTAAGCGCGTCCATCGGTTGGCCGAGAGCCAGGGCACCTACCAGTCCGCCACCTTCACCGCTGATGGTCGCTTGGTCTTGATCGGAGGCGGAGGGGGATCGATTCCGGTTGAAGCGCCCCGCCGCCTACCCGAGACCTTCAAGGGTGAAATCTCCCTGCTCGACCCACTCGCCGCTCGTTGGCTAAGATCGTTCACGAGTCCCCCGCCCACACCAGGCGTCGCATACCGGTACACAGGATCGAGTGTCTTGTCTCGCGACGGCCGGACGTTGTACGTTTCGTACAGCACTGGCGAAATTGTCGGCTTTGAAGTCGCAACAGGACAGCCACGCCGTACCTTCTCCGGGCATCGCGGTTTCATCTGGGCGCTTTCCTTTGCCCCGGACGGACGTCGGCTGCTCTCCGGCAGCAATGATGGTTCGGCCTTGCTCTGGGATGTGACGTTCTCCGGGGCCGCAAGGCTGCAAAAAGACCCCATCATCAGTGCCACCGTCGAGAAGCATTGGTCGTTGGTCTCAGATCGGGAGGCAAAGCCGGCATTCGATGCAATGGTTCGACTCGCAGCTTTGCCTGATAGTACGATTGAGCTAATCCGGCGACAGGTAAAACCGATAAGCAACGCGCCTACAGATGCCGACATCGACCGCATCTTTGCAAGCTTGGACAGTCCGAGATTCGCGACCCGCGAGAAGGCGTCCGCAGAATTGGCCGCGTTCGGTGAATTGGCTGTGCCTGCGGTGCAAAGGCGCTTTGGGCCGGCCCTGTCGCCGGAAGTTCGCGAGCGAACCCGTGTATACCTCGAAAAATTCGATCCGCGAAAGGTGTCACTGACGCGGCTACGCCAGATCCGCGCCATTGAATTACTGGAAGGGATCGGCAATCAAGCTGCCAAGACCTTGTTGTCGGAGCTGGCCAAGGGACCCCCTGAGGCTCCGCTTACTCTCGACGCGACGGCGGCTTTAGGGCGGCTCGGACAACGCTAGGATCCTGAACCCGGACCCGCCGTGCCCCGCGAAAACACTTCCCTGCCATCCCGCAGTACGCCAAATGCAACTTCGAGAATTCCTGCTTACTGCGCTTGCTGTCCTCTCGCGCGCGAGGTAACTGACTGTCCTCGTTGCATCGCGATTGGCGCGACGCCGCACACGACAGCTACCGAGAAAGGACAACGCATCATGGCAAGCAAGAAGACAGCGAGGGATTCGGCCCACACCGAAAAGGCCAAGAGCACCGAGCCTGAGAAGACGACGGGCACCTCGAGGAAGATTACGGACCTGAGCCTGGGCGACATCGTTCTGATTCCTGGGTTCGACGGCCCGAGAACCATCTGCAACGCAACCAAGGTCGGGGATGGTGCGGACGCGGGCAAGTTCGAAGTCGCCCTGCGAGATGAAACCGGCGAGGTCGAGCACGCTCGGTTTGGTCCGGAGGAGGAAGTGCAGATGGTTGGCAAAGCGGCCAGGGGAGGTAAGGCCTCGCCTGTACCAGCGGAGTCGGCGGCGCGGAGGACCTCTGCGAAGGGCAAAGGCACGAAGAACAAGGCACCAAAGCCCGAAGGCGCCAAGCAGGCGAAGAAGGCCCCGAACCCACCCAAGGAGAAGAAGACCAGCGCCCTGGACGCCGCCGCCAAGGTTCTCGGCGAGACTGGCGAGCCGATGAACTGCCAGGACATGATCAAGTCGATGTCGGACAAGGGCTACTGGAAGTCGCCAGGCGGGCTGACCCCGCACGCGACCCTATATTCCGCCCTCCTCAGAGAGATCAAGGCGAAGGGGAAGGAGGCACGGTTCAAGAAGGCCGATCGCGGGAAGTTTAGCCTAACGTAGGCATACCTACGCTTTACCAAGGATCGCCCACGAGGCCCCGCATTTCGCGGGGTTTTCTCGTTGGTGTTCTGGCCAACCGAGCCACGCCGGACGCGACGTGGGCGAACGTGGACAAAAGAAAAGCCAAGCAGCCCGCGTTGGCAAGTGGGGATTGACTCGATCATGCAATGCCAGTGTTGACACTTGCATGGTAATATATTACCATCCCTATGATAGGAGGGTTTGATGGCTGGAAGACCAACGAAAGAGCCTGGGCAGAAGATGGATATTCCACTTCGGATCATGCTGACAGCCGAGCAGGACAGGCTAATCCGAAAAGCTGCTGCCAAGAAAGGAATTGACGTGAGTACATGGGCGCGTCCGACTTTGTTAGAAGCTGCTCGGAAAAGCGTGGGGATAGAACGAATCGCGGTCCGCGTGGGCGAGCTAGAAACTGTGGTCGACCTGGTTCAGCTGGATGAGGGCAAATTTCGCATTAAGCGTTTTGACTGTCTTTTGCCATCGCGACCGAAATCAAAGGTGCCCGCTCGGGAGCTTTTTCCCGAAGTCAGCTCCGCCGAGGAGGCCGCTAATCACGTCGCGGACCTTATTCGTAAAGGCATCATAAGGCCGGATTCTGGCTTCAACACTGGCGTTGAGTTGGAGCGATTCGACTTTCCTGATTAAAACATATGAAAAGGCGCGTGAACTAGTACTCGTCCAATTTTCGATTGACACGTGGAAGTTGCCTATTCCGCGGTCTTGTCATTGCGCGAGGCCGTCGGCGAGGCGTCGCGGCTGCGTTTGCGGCCGATCTTGATGACATCGCTGGCGTTCATTTTCTGCGTTCTGCCACTGGTGATTGCCGAGGGGGCCGGCGCGGAGATGCGTCGTTCGCTGGGGGTCGCCGTGTTCGGCGGCATGATCGGGGTAACGCTGTTCGGCGTCTTCCTGACGCCAGTTTTCTACGATGTTATTCAGCGTTTGTTCCCGCAGCCGGGGAACCGGAAACGCTAGCTGCTGAAGCGGTTATTGCCGGCACTTGCGCAGAGCCTTCGCCATGATCGTGTTCGGCTACACCCAGTGCCGTGAACAACTGAAGGTCCCGGCCGGGCGAATTAAGGTGGAAAAATCCACCGACACTGTTTTTCATTATTAGCGACCCAACGCCACCACGCCGCCATCACCGTCCACTGTGATTTGCTGGCCGCTGCGGATCCGCTCCGTCGCTACGCCGGTTCCCAACACCGCCGGGATGTGATACTCTCGCGCGACTATGGAGCCATGGCTGAGCGGGCCGCCCACGTCGGTAACGACGCCCGAGGCCAACGCGAACAGCGGCGTCCACGCGGGCGTGGTGATCTTGGCGACGAGGATGTCTCCCTGTCGCATCTGATTGAACTCCGCGGGACCATGAATCACACGGGCCGCGCCGGTAACGCGGCCCGGGCTAGTGCCAATTCCCTTAATGGTGGCGCCCGCCGCCTGATCGGTGAGTGCCGGCAGCAAACGATTTAAATCAATCCCGAAAAAGCGCGCGCCCCGGATGGGCAGCACCACCGGCGGCGTCGCCATGCGCTCGCGCTCCCACAGCGCGCGGCGCTCGGCCACCGCACGACGGTAATCCAGCCCGGGCGTACCTGCGTCGAGGGCGGCCGCTGCCGTCTCCACCTCGTCCCACTTCAACCAGAACACCTCATCGCGCTCGGCGAGGGTGCCCGCCGCCACAAGCCGCCGCCCGACCTCACGCAACAGGCGGCGGAGCAGAGGCCAGCCAAGGCCAACATCGGCAAGCGCGTCTTCGCGCAGCGGCGCGTAACGCTGCGCCGCTTGCAGGAGCGACCGGAATAACCACCAGCGCATCCCTTTCAATCGTGCCCGCAGCGCCTGCGTGGCCCGCTCCCGAACGGCCGCCGCCTCCGCCTGTCGCTGATGCGGATTGCGCGCCTGCCCCGCCAGGAAGCATTTCAGCGCGGCGATCAGGGGTGCGGGGTCGTCCGCCGCCAGGCTCTTGGCGAAATCCAGATCGTATATGGCATGGCCAAAGCGATCCAGGTGATCCGCGAAGCGACGGCGGAACTCGTTCCAGCCTTCCACGCCATCCACCGGCCCCGCGTCGGATGGATAGGCGGCGGCGATCTCGGCGCCGGTCGCGCGCGTGAGATAGTCAGCGAGGCCCGGCTGCGTGTGCGCCCACATCGCCAGGTCATACAGCGATTTCTCGGCCCGGATCGGCGTGCTGTCGAAGCCGAGCAAGAAGGTGAGCCCGGCCGGACCGCCCTTGCGCCGGAAGAGGCGGTTGTGGACGTTCGTGAAGAGGGATTCATTCATGCGCGCGAGGGGCAGGATGCCGCTCTCGATGGCCACATAGTGACTCGCTGCCGCGCGCACGATCGCGCGGGCGCCGGCCAGCAGTTGCGCTGTGGACGCCGCGCTCAGGTCGCGCCCAGCCCATTCAGCGACGGCGTTGATATAGCGTGGGCGTGCCTCGTCCACCCAGCGCGCCCTGCCCCGAATATACAAGGCGATCAGGCGCGGGACCAGCAGAATCAGCCGGGGCAGGACCAGGAGCATCCGGGTCCCGGTGACGCCCGAATAATCGAAGTAGGCATAGTCGTTGATGGTGAAGAGCGCTGGTCTGGGCATCACGCTCGCCATTCCGAGGAATCGCAACAGCTCGCGCAATTCCTCATCCCAGAGCGGCAGCGCCAGCGTGGCGAACAGCGGCGAAAGCGGGTCGGGCATCAGCTCGATCACGTTGGCGCGGGCGCAACACCGCACTCCGCGCGGCAGTTCCCAGTTGAGCGTGGCGCCCAGCTCGGGTAGGGCCGTGATCGGTCGCGCCTGCAAGATAAAGAAACGCCCGCGGTGCAACGCCCATTCGATGTCCATCGGCCGGCCATAAAGCTGCTCGATCTGTGCGCCGAGTCGTGCCAGTTCTGCGGCCTGCTGGGGCTGGAGCGCGGCCTGCCGGCGTTTGCCGGTAGGCACCGGTTCCTCGCCCGTGCCGTCAAGCGATGGCACGGTCATCACTTCTTTCTCGGCGATCTCCTGCGAGGTCACGATCCCGGTCGTCTTGTTGACGAGGAGCGTATCGGGTGTGACGAGGCCCCCGACGATCGCCTCGCCCAACCCCCAGGAGGCATTCACCATCATCTCGTCGCGCGCGCCGGTCAGCGGATTGGCGGTGAAGAGAATGCCCGCCACCTCAGCGGGCACGAGCTGCTGCACAACGACGGCGAGGCGAACCTCATCGGCAGGGAAGCCCTGCCGCGCGCGGTAGCCGATGGCCCGCGCTGTCCACAGCGACGCCCAGCAGCGCTGGACCGCTGCCAGGACGCGGTCCCCGTCACGCACGTTGAGGTAGGTTTCCTGCTGGCCCGCGAAAGATAATTCGGGCAAGTCTTCTGCCGTGGCGGACGAGCGCACGGCGACAGCGGGATCGCCGTTGCCCAGGTCGCTGTACGCCTGGCGAATCAAGGCGGCGAGGTCGCTGGGCATCGTGCCTTGCGCGAACAGCGTTTGAATTTGCGCGGAGGCCCGATCCAGCGTGGCGGGGTCATCGGCCCGCGCCTGTGCGGCGGCCGCCAGGATCGGGTTCGCGAGTTGATTCTCGTCCACGAAGCGGCCATAGGCGTGCGTGGTGATTTGGAAGCCAGGCGGCACAGGCATGCCAGCCGCCGCCAGACGCGCGAGCGAAGCGCCCTTGCCGCCGACCTGCGCCAGCGTTGCCTCGGGGCTATCCAGTTGGAGAACGAAAGGATTGGCTGGAGCTGTTCCCATGTCCGCTTCCGCTCCACTTCGGCATCGTGCCCGCGCTACCTCCGGAGCCCGGCCGCGGCAGACCCCAACACCTCCAGACGGCGCACGTGGTACTGCCGGCACAGTTCTGCTAACTCCGAGCGATGTTGGTCGATCAGGTCAATCATGGTGGCCGGATAGAGGTTCTTGAGTTTCTGGCGCGCCACAGCGATCGTTCCACGCCCAGGCTTTGTTTGCGCTTGCGCGGTCATGCCCAATTGGCGAGCATTGGGGTCGTCAGACTCTCGGAGAGAATGGCAACAGCCCGGAGACCGTCCGTGAAATAGGGATCACCTGTCAGATTTCGTCTCGGAGCGCTGCGGTTTGCGGCTTCTGCTCCTGGCACGTATGCCAGCAGCGCGACGCGACCGCTTTGCAGCAGGTCATTGAGCAGATAATCGCGCGCGTCATCGACGTCGGGATCGATCTTATGGGTTGTGAGGTTCCACGTTTTCAGCGTGAATCGGACACCGATGTCGCGGCTGATCTGGCCGATCCAAACCGGCTTTGCCTGGAAGCGGAGGGGTGTGATCCACAGCCGCAAATGGAGTCTTTCGTTGATCGTCTCGCGCGCTTTCTGCAGCGCGAAGTCCTGGCAGCGTCCCTCTACATACAGAGAGCTGACGGGGGAATAGCGATACTCGCTACCGAGTGAAAAGGCCTTGAAGGTCCGCCAGCAGGATTGGAGGCTAATTGTTTCGGTTTCGTCCCAGCGGGCGCCGAAGCCACTGATGATGCTATCAAAGTTGCCAATCGCCACTAAATTGAGAGGGTCTCCCTGGCGCGTCCCCAGCCGATTGGTGGTGCTCCTCGGCATTGCTGCGAGTCGCTTGCGGAGTTCCACTTCGTCACACTCTACCACCTGTTCCGAACAGCACAGCGCGTCGAGCCCTTTGTTGTGGTGATCGACCCGGAGGCCGGGAACGGCAATCGAAAACGCGAAGGATTTTGCACCGGCAAGGCCCAGCAGCCCGACTGAAAATTGCTTGGTGCCCTCGTCCAGGGATGTGAACACAAAGCCTTCCACCTTACTCCCTGGCTTGATGGGACGCCAGCCGATGCCATGTTCCTGGAAATAGGCGTTCATGCGCCTGTTGGCGACCCGGGCCGCTAGAAGTTTGAAGGGCAGGAGAACCAGCAGTGGCAGAAAGAACCAGGCGAGCGCGCCGAAGGCAATGAGCCTCCTCGCAAAGCGGAAATGATTGACAAACGCCGCCTCCAAAGGCGGGAAATAGTTTGCATCAATGCTGGCAAGGCGGAGTCGGTACGAGTGCGCCCCGTTGTTGGTAATCTCCACCCAGACCGGCTGAATCCCTCGCCGGGCCAGGGGAACGCCGAAGAACCGCTCACTTTCCCGTCTATCCAGGACGGACGCCTTCACGATGAGATCCTCATCCTGCCGGACCTGGGCCCGCTCGAGGTAGGAACGCTCAAGGGGATCGGGACGGTAAGGAATGCCCAGCCAGCGCACGTTCCAGAGGTCCATTGAAGGTGTCTTTCTCCTGCACCGTTCGTCGCCAACAGGTTTGCGGGCTGCTCTTAATCGCTGCCAATGTGTAGTTTGGCAGCTTCCCGGCAGCGGAACCGTCCTACGCCGAGGAGCACTTCTTTGCGTTCCATCATTGCCCGAACGGCGTCGATTTTCGGAGAGGCGATCCTCGGTTTCAGCTTTTCCCAGCATTGCACCCAGCCTGGCGGAGTGTGCGCGATGTTGTTGGCATACTACTTGCCGATGTACGTGCCTGGGGACATTGCCGTTTGCTTTCAACGATGGCAGCCGCTCTACTTGTTCTATTTACGGCAGGAACTGGATAAGGGAAATATCTGGTAGTGTGGACCCAGGCCGAAAACCTTGGTTGGAAGACAAGTCGGCCGCAAGAGGAGAGTGCCATGCCGTTGTTACTTCGGTGCGTGGGAGCATTGGTCCTGTTTCTGTCCACGGTCGGCATCGTCTGTGGTTTAGCGGCGGTCGTCGGTGTCTGGATGTTTCGCCAGACCGCGTCCGAGAAAGTGGTGAAAATCTCCGCCCGGCTCGATGTCGGTTTTCAGCGTGCATCAGTTGCCAACGACAATGTTCGGCGCGCGTTGGAAAAGGCCCGCGCCGACATCGCCAAAGTGAGCAAGGTAGCGGCCGATCTCGGCGCCGGCGATGAAAAGAGCAGACTCGCAACGGGCGCGCTCCGGAGACTCGTGCGGCAGGTGGTCGGGCCAGAAATGAACGATCTCGGCGGGCGGCTGTCCATGTGCTCGGATGCGGCGGCCGCAGTCTCTTCCTTGCTTCAGAGTTTTGAGGAGTTACGTCCGGGCCAGACCGGCCGCATCGAGCCCGACAAGCTGGAAAGGCTGGTTGGCCAGGCGTCGCAGCTGTCGGCCTCCCTGCAACGACTCCAGGCCGCGGTTGGCGAGGAGGATAACGGGGCCGCCGAGAAGGAGGTTGTTGCCGCGGCCGGCGAGGTGGAGCTCGTCTTGCAGAGGTGTCAGGCAGTTTTGGACGACTGGCAATCCCACCTGGACGCTGCCCGCGAGGAGATAGCGCGCGTCAAGGCGGAAGCTCTCCGCTGGCTGACGCTCACTGCGATTGCGGTGAGTGTGCTTTGCGTGTGGGTGGCAGTGAGCCAGATCAGCCTGTTCGCACACGCACTGACCTGGTGCCGGGGCGGTTGAGCGGAGCCTGGATGCACGGGGTCGGCACCCGGGACGTAAATTGAGGCAACGAGGACACGCTCACATGGGGGCAATGTGCTGGTCCTGCAGTTGCCGGCTGTGGCTACACTGTCCCTGTGCAGCAGCGACTACATTTGGAGTTGAACTCGTGGCGGCCTATCGAAACAGAACACGGCCGACGGGGGCAAACCGGGTGCGGCGTGGGCGAACGTGGGCGGACTAGTGCCGAAGAGGCAGCGAGCGGCAGGCGAACAACAGGAGTTCCAATCACCCAGGAATCCAGATCTTCTTGGCAACAACCACCTCGCTCGTACTCGGAAGATCCAAGGGGACGGGTGCCTTTGTGAAGAAGGCCAAGCCCTTATAGCTGGTCAAGTATTGGTAGTTGGTAGTAAAGAAGCCGCCGGTCGCGTGGATCACCAGCGGCTCGCGCTGACGTTGCAAAATGAGAAGGAAATCCTCGGGACTTACACTAACTATTGCTCCGGAGGCTTTGATGGCTTGCACGATTGCTGCTGCGGCAGCCGCGGCTCCGCTCGCTCCTGCACTCATAGTCTCCTCCCGGATGTGACCTTTTAAGGATCTGGGACCGCGATTCTCGCGCGCGGCGAATTCGACTCTTTCAACACCGCCAAGGCTCGACCATGATCTTGACGTGATTCTCCGGCGAGGCGAGGTCTTCGAACGCCTCCGCAACTCCTCCGACGCCAACCCTACCGGTAATCAGCGGTTCGGTCGTGATCTTTCCCTCGGCGACATGTCCAAGCGTCGCGCCGAACTCTTGGGGACTGTAGCCAAGCACGAACTGGACGTTGAGTTCCTTGCCGATTCCAAACATCGGCTCGATAGCATCCTTTCCCATGCAGACTCCGACGACAATGATTCTTGCGTGGTGAGGCGCCGAGGCCATGATCTGGTCGATGACACCCGGGACGCCGACACACTCGAAAATCACCGCCGGACGCAGCGCCGGGCCGGGCACCCAGGGAGGCAGCACTGGTGCGCGAGCCGGGTCACTGAAGACGGCCATCTCCTGCCAGCTCTCATAAGGCGAGCTCCCACTCGGGTCGACCACCACCTCGGCACCCATCTGCCGAGCGAGTTCGCGCCGCCGACTCGAAAAGTCTGCGGCGACGATGGGTTGAGCACCCTTCAGACGCAGAGCGGCTATCACCGCCAGGCCAACCGGCCCACAACCGATGACGAGCGGGACGTCTTCTGCGGTCAATCGGGAACGCTCCACCGCGTGCAGTCCAACCGCCAGCGGCTCCACCAGCGCCGCATGCGCAGCGGACATTCCGTTCGGCACGGCGAGGAGTAAGTCTTCGGTAAGCCGCATGTACTCGCCGTAGCCGCCAGGAGAATCATTCGAGAAACCGATACAGTCGACACCTGTCGAACGGATGATTAATGGCATCGAGCACACGCATGTCCCGGGCTTCAGCGCCCTTCGGGTCTGCGGTCCGTAATCAACCACCTCCGCACAGAATTCATGTCCCAAGATGACGTCGCGATTGACGTCCCAATGATACGCTCCCCCCGCGCGACGCGATGCTTCGACTATTTGTTCAGCGTATTTCAGGGTATGAAGGTCAGAACCGCAGATCCCACAGGCTAAGGTCCTGACTAGCACTTCGCCTGGGCCCGGCTCGGGGGTGGGGACGTCATCCACTACCAAGGTGTGGTCCCGCATTACGACAGCGCGCATCGGAGAGACTCCTGAAAGCGTCGCGATTTTCACGCTGTCCGGGTACGGCCAATGCGTATTGCAACGAGGTAAATTGACAGTTCCCCGGAGCGAGACGATTCAACCGGACTTTGCCAGAGGAAACTTTCTGGGATCTCGGTCTCGATCCCCGTCGCTAAGGCTATCGACGCGCAATTGCGCTTGCAACGATTATCCCCGCCCCCAACCGGTTCAAAATGGCGGATCGCGGGAAGTAAAGCCTAAGGTAGGTTTGCCTACATCCCAACCCGTATCTCACGGGGCCTCCACGAGGGGGGCCTCTTGTCGTTGGCATGAGGCCCAACCGGGGCCGACTGGACGCTGCGTGGGCGAACGGGGCGAAACTGCGTTGGCCCGATGCATGCTCTGTTCGACCTTGTGCTCGATTTCCAATTGTCGGGCCCTTCCGCGGGAAGTACAGTAGGTTTTCTGAATTTGGCAACGGAGCACGCCTTACGCCCCGGCCGGCGCGATACATGATTAATCCCAAAGAGCCCTGCGTGTTGTGGCCCTCCGGTCACATGTGGATTGAGTCCTATGGAAAATGAATAATGACCTCCCAGGCGGAAACGCTGGTCGGCTGTGCTGGCTTCCGTCGCGGCTTGCGCGTCGATCGGCGTAGTTTTCTGAAAGTTGGCATCCTAGGAGCCACGGGACTGAGCTTGGCAGAGTTGCTTCGAGCGGAAGCTCGGGCCGACGTCGGCACCACGTCGAATTCGGTCATTATCCTTTGGATGCGCGGTGGTCCTAGCCACATCGACACGTTGGATCCAAAGCCGGACGCTCCAGCTGAGTACCGCGGAGAGTTCGGGGTTCGACAGACCCGGGTTCCTGGGATTACCCTGTGCGACCTGCTACCGCTGTGCGGCAAGATCATGCCAAAGTGGTCCATTGTTCGCAGCCTGTACCACGGCGATGCCGGACATTCCAGCGGTGACCAAATCTGTTTTACCGGCTACCCCTCTGGTCCTAATCCGGACGAAAACAGTCATCCGAGTTGCGGCTCGATCATCTCAAAGCAACTGGGGCAGCAGAGCCTGCGCATTCCTGCTTACGTGATGATCCCTCGCATGGTGCCCGGGACGGGATCGGCTTATCTTGGAGTGGCACACAAGCCACTTGAAACCCTGGCGGATCCGGCGCGCTCTGGCCCATTCGTAGTTCCTAACTTTGCGATGCCATCTGGCGTTTCCCTGGAGCGCATCGGCAGCCGCCGTGAGTTGCTCCACAACTTCGACACTATTCGGCAGGGAGTGGATCGTGACGGGCATATGGGCGCGCTGGATCAGTTTCAGCAACGCGCCTGGGAGATGGTGACGTCGCCAGCAGCGCGGCAGGCCTTCGACCTGGACAGGGAGCCGGCACCGGTGCGCGAGCGCTACGGATTCATGCCCTCTTATGATCCAAAGGCATCAAACCGGTGTGGCGCGCCCGCGTGGAGTCAGCGCATCTTGTTAGCCCGGCGGCTGGTGGAAGCGGGCGTGCGCTTGGTGACGGTGGACCTGCGCTGGTGGGACACTCACGTCAAGGGGTTTGAATCGCTGCGCGATGGTTTCTTACCTCGCTTTGACCGGGCCTACTCCGCACTGATTGAGGATCTGGATCAGCGGGGCCTCTTAGCCTCCACTCTTGTGCTGGCGTGGGGAGAATTCGGCCGAACGCCGCGCGTTAATAGTGACGCCGGCAGAGACCACTACCCGAACGTATTTAGCGCGGCCCTCGCTGGCGGACCGGTTCAGGGCGGCCGGGTCGTAGGCGAGTCCGATGCCAAAGGAGCCTTTCCGAAAAGCAATCCGAAGACGCCACAGGATGTCTTGGCCCTGCTTTATCGGCACATGGGCGTCGATGTTGCCAAACAGTACTCCAATAGCAGCGGCCGACCGATCGCAGTACTTTCAGGCGGCACGCCAATTGCGGAACTGTGTTCTTGAAACGTATACAAGCCCGTCAAGTTTTAGGCGCTAACAGGTATTGGGTGCGTGAATCCAAGAGCTGTCTCTTTTGGGATCGGTCGATCGGCAATAATCTGCAGACACGCCACTTTTGAAGCATGTTCAGTTCCGTCCGCTCTAACCTCCGAACGCGAACAGTGTGCCAACCTCCCCATCATCGTCCACCGCCACATGCAGGTACACGCTCGTCGTCAACAGGCTGGCATGACCAGCTGCGGCCCTCACTTCAGCAAGCGTGCGTCCCCCGGCTAAGGCGTGGGATATAAAAGTATGCCGCCCATGGTGGATGGTTAGCGTCCGAAGTCGGGCCAACCCGAGCACCTTGCAGGCGGAGAGGAATCGCCGGCGCAGGGCTGCTCGCTGAATAGCTAGTCCGTGCCGATTGGCCTGCACCGAACAGACGAATGGGTCCGTACCGCGTGCGCCATCTTTCAGCCGCCTCGTCTTCCACGTCACGATGTCGGCCAGCGTTGCCCCATCCCACCACATCGGCACGCACCGCGCCCGCTTCCCTTTCGTGATCTGCCTCCGCAAACGCAGGTGCGGGCGCTGCACGTCCGCCACAACGTCGTCTAGCTGCAACCCAGCGATCTCGGAAACCCGCAGACCGCAGCAGCACGCCAGGCGGACGATGATCAGGTTGCGTTGTGTATTGGCCCGCGTGGCACGGGCGGTTAGGTCGGCTAAGACAGTGGTCAGTTCACGTCGGGTCAGAATGCGGGTCGGGTCGAGGTTCCAGGTCGATAATGCAGGCATGGTGCTCTCCGGTGGTGAGGTATCGGTTCATGCGACGCGGTCACATGAGTACCTCACCCGTGCCGGAAAGCAAGGGAATGATGGCTCCAGTTTTGTTGTGATGCGTCCATTTCCAACCCATAAGATCGGAATTCCACGCGAGCAAAAGCGCTAATGGGATTCTGCTGCTCCCGTCCCGGTCACCCTGAATCCCGGCATTGCCCCCTGCGCTTGACAAGTGGAATCGCTCTGGTTCCAATCAGCTCTCATCGTTGGAGTCCGAGTTATGACAGTGAAGTGCTTGACTTTTCTGATCTCTAGCATCGCCAGCTTTTTGGTCGCGTGCGCAGCACTCGCACAAGGCGTGAGCGAATCGCCGAAGGAAACCACGGAGCAGCGTCGTGGTTTCTCGATCCCCAGCACCTGGACGCGACGCGGGGTAGTGCTGGAGCGAGCCAGGGACGGGGTAGGCTCCAGTGTGTGTGGCGACCCATATATCGTGTGGGATGAGGCGATCCAGGGTTGGCGGATGGTCCTGTTCTATAGTCCTCCGGGACACGGGCAGGCGGTTTGTCTGCAACGCGACGACCTGGGGCCCGGGCAATGGAAGTTCGCAGGTCCGCTGCCGGTGGCGAACCCGCAAGCGGTGGGCGGCTTTCACAAGCCGTTCATCGTGATGGACCCTGACCAACCCAACCAGGCGGCCAAGATCGAGGGCCGCTATTGCTTGCTGGTGGTGAGCTTCAAGGATGGTCACAAACAAGTGCAGCGCGCCTGGTCCGAGAAGCTCGCCGGACCATGGACGTTCGAGCCGGAGGGACTCATTCCGCCCGGCGCAGCAGATGATTTTGACGCCAAGCACACCGATGCGGTGACCGGCTACTATTTCCCCAAGCGCCACGAGTTCCTGTATTTCTACATGGGCTATCCGGCCAAAAGGCAAGCCCGGAAGATCAGTCCGTTCGGTTCGGCGCAGGCAGTCGCGACGCAGAAGCTGGGCGACAAGCGAGCGACGAGGTGCGGCGTGGTCCTCGAACCGT
Organism: Gemmataceae bacterium; assembly: GCA_035296965.1. Lineage (GTDB taxonomy): Bacteria > Planctomycetota > Planctomycetia > Gemmatales > Gemmataceae > DATGZX01. Next base: position 10,247 of record DATGZX010000260.1, on the reverse strand, counting down.
GCCAGCAGGCGGGCCATTGGGCATCAGGCTGGGTCGGCGGGCTACAGCTTTTGCGGGGCAACGAACACCGCTGGGTTGCCATCGTAAACGCGTCCCCCACGGCGCCGGACCCGGGCAAGAAAGCAGTCTGGACCGAGGAGCCTCCGCCCAGCCTGGGCGGGTTTGCCTGGTGCGATGAGGAATGGCCGGTGCGCGGCTGGCATTTCTCCCTTACGCCGATCGAATGGGTCAAGGACATTCCGAAAGCGGCTCTTGATGCCGGCGAAGGCTACAACCTATGGCGACAGTTCATCCACGTGCTGCCGGACGGCCGGGCCGCACTGTTCTACAACAGCGGCTACTATGGACGCGAGCAACTGTATATGAAAGTGAGCGTGAAACCGTGAGGGGGATGGGCTTCTGCTCCTATCATTTGACGTCAAGCCATGAAACGTGAACGCAAAAGTAGTCGCAACTCGCGGACAATCACCTGGGACACGGTGCGTGAGATCGTCCTGGGCTTCCCGGAATTCGAAGAAGGTATATCATACGGGACGCCTGCTTTCAAGGTTGGTGGCAAGCTTTTCGTCCGGCTGCACCAAGGAGGCGACTCGGTCGTGGTGCGGATCGATGAAGCCGAGCGGCGCATGCGTATGCAGGCTGACCCGAAAGCCTTCTATATCACTGACCACTATCTCGCATATCCGTGGATGCTGGTCCGGCTTTCCGCTGTCCGCCGGGCCGACCTCGCCGACCTCCTGCTCGAATCGTGGCGTCTGAGAGCACCGGCGCGGTTGCTGGCTAAGTTCGACGGCAAATGATAGGACCACCAGTTCTTCAAGAAAAGTACTATGGCGGCACGGCCTTGCCGAATTGCCTCTCGTACAGTTCTCTGAAGGGATTGACCTTCGGCCCGGGGGCGTTTTCGTTCACCAGTTGCGGCTGCACCGACGACCACCATTGGTCGTAGGCCCTGTCAAGTTCCCGGACCACAGCTGGGTGCTCGTCCGCGACATCGGTCTTCTCACCCGGATCGGCTTTCACGTCAAAGAGTTGCCACGCCTTTTTGCCATCCTTGCTCTCGGAAACCAGCTGCCAGCGCGCAGAGCGCACGCTACAACCGCGATACTTGTACTCCTCCGGCCTGGTCCCTTTGGGCCAGCGGCCCACGTGTGTGAAGAGAACTCGCTCAGGCCAGTCGGCCTTCGGGTCCTTCAAGAGCGGCAGCAGACTGCGTCCCTCCACCTGCTCCTTGACCTTGTCGGTGAGTTTCGCACCAGCAATTTCCGCGAGGGTTGGAAGTACGTCGATGTGACTGGAGAGGCGATCTACGTCGGCCGGCTTCAGCGTCCCCGGCCAGCGCCAGAACGCCGCCGCCCGCGTTCCGCCCAGCCAGGGCGTTACCTTTTGGCCGCGCATCCCAGCGTTATAGACCTGCACGCCGACGGTTCCGCCATTGTCGTTCATGAAAATGAAGAGGGTATCGCGTTCGATATCCCATTCCTGCAACTTCGCCAGGAGTTTGCCGACGTTGTCGTCGATGTTTGCGATCATGCCAAAGAATTTGGCAACCATGGGGTTCTTCACCTTGTCGGCATACCGTTTTTCGTCCTCGGGCCGGACCTGCAAAGGAGCGTGTGGGGCGTTCGTGGCGAGATAGCAGAAAAAGGGCTGCTTGCCTTTCACCGACTCGATCCACTTCGTTGCCTGTCCGAAGAATACGTCGGTGCAGTAACCTTTGGTCTTCTCGAACCTGCCGTTGTGCAGAATAGCTGGGTCGAAATACGTATTGCCCGGCGCATCGCCGCAACTGCCTGGGTAGGTCTGGCCGATACCGCCGGCGCCGTGAACGAACATTTCATCGAACCCGCGTTTGTCGGGCCAGTGGTCGGGCTCGTCGCCAAGGTGCCATTTGCCGAAGATGCCGGTGGTGTACCCAGCCGACCTGAGTATCTCGGCAAGGGTAGTGGCCGTGAGCGTCAGGCGCTCGCGTTCGAGGATGGTATGGGTGACGCCATTGCGGAATTCGTGACGGCCGGTCATCAGTGCCGCGCGCGTGGGCGAGCACGTTGGACTGACGTGGAAGTCGGTGAATCGAACACCCTCGCCGTGAAGCCGGTCCAGGTTCGGTGTCCTCAGAATGGGATTTCCGTGACAGGACAAATCGCCATAACCCTGGTCGTCGGTTAACAGAAAAATGATATTCGGCTGCTTGCCAAAAGATGGTTCCGCCGCTCGGAGCAGTCCTGCTCCCAGCCGACAAACCGCGATTGCCGTCGCGATGAAGCGGACGACTTGCAAGTACCCATTCATGAATCCCCGGCCTTTGCTGTTTGCTGCTGCGGGGCGCTTACGCGGTACAACCCACCCGCCGCCGGCGATCACATCGCCCGTGGGAGGCGGCCGCGCATCCTTCATCCGATTGTCGTTGCATCTGTTTGCACGCGGTAGATGCGCTCAGATGCTTGGGCGCATTATATGCCACTTAAGCGGTTTTTTGCCGAGTGTGACTTGGAGAGATCACAGAATCATGCCAAATGCAGCCGCTCATTCGGGCAGCAATCAGGACAGCCAGACTTCACAAGCTATTAAGCGAACATGCAGCCAATCGTTCATCGGACGCAGGGGAAACAAGCAGCCGCCTATTGGTTCGCTGAAGGGACCCCTTTTACGGTAAGTGGGTCTATTCCTCCAGATGACGCCATCAGTATCTGAAACAAATCAGCGGCTGACTGACCGCGGTTAAGATTGCCTGGCGGTTTGACGAAAGGCGTCCGAAGGGTTACTGCGATTCCGCCGGAGATACCTGCCGGTTTCGCAGGGGAACAGCGTCAGGCTTAACCGATTGAAGAGTCCCCGGCGGCGCCTCGCCGATACAGACTCCATCCGGTGACGCGCAGGGAGCTTGCGGACCCTTGCAGAGACATTGCTCGTTACGGGAGCCGAACAGGCGTTCGAATGGCGTTTTGCTGGCCACGAAGATACGGTCGCCTGGTGCAAGCTGATAGTTCGTGGTCGTGTCGCCCAACTGGACGATTTCACGGAGGCAGATCGGCAACACAATTCGGCAACTGTCGGGGTGCGTCGGCCGGCTCAGAATGATGTCGGATCGTGATGCGCGATCCGTCAGCCCTCCCGCCGCCAGAATGCCGTCCAGCACGGTTTCACGACCGGTCAGCGGGAAAGCCCCAGGAGCGCTGACTTCGCCCAGGACGTAGTAGACCTTGCTCACGCGCGTCACCACGCGTGCCGTAAAGGGCCCCACTTCTTGACCCTGGGTATGCGCTTGCACGGCAGCGCGCACCATTACCTCGATTTCGTCCACAGTCTTGCCCGCGACCACGAGCCGGCCGTAACGACCCAAGTTGATTGTGCCGTCCGGCAAGACCGGTTGATCGCCCGGCATGTGCACGGGGGAATCCAGATCTGCCGCGACAACCAGCAGGACGTCGCTCGGTTCGACGACATACGATTCCGTAACGTGCTTGTTCAATTCGCGCGGCAGTGCTAGTGTCGTGCCAGTCGGCTGCCGGACGCTCTTCGCGGTGGCCAGCAGGGGGTTCCGGGAAGATACCGAATTGCCTGCCAAGGCTGAACATCCCACCAGGACGAGAGGAACCAGCCCAAGTAGATACCGATGGCGCCAGTACCCACGTGCTTTCGCTGGAGCTCCTCCCATCAACAGTCCTCCGAAAGGCGTCCTTTTTCCGGATCTTTCGCCAACCTCGTTGAAAGTACTTCCTTTCTCTTATCGGCGAGTTAACTGCATTGATTGAATCTCGAAAGTTGCGTCGATTCGGTAGATCCAGAAAAGGTGCCCCAATTACCCAGTTCATCGGGAGTTCAAGAGGAATCGCAACGCGCCCTCGCTGATGAGCGATACTGGCTCAATGCGGATCGTAGGATTGCGCACCGTGCCCGTCACGCGCAGGTGAAGAAGGCGACTGGAAAGAAAACCAGTGACCCGTCTCAGGACGGCGAGGGAGATAGCGCCCTCAATGGGAAGCGGCAAACCCAGCAAGCGCAGGCGCGTGGAATCTAGCGAGGTAGCACCGGACTTGCCCGTGACGTCAAGGTCCAGCCGTCCCGCGAACGTGATGTTGCCTTCGACGAATACCTGGAGGATCGTTCCTTGAAGCGAGAGGTTATCCAAGCGCAATACGCCCCGCGTCAGATGAGCGCGAAGCTCACCTCCCTCAAAGGTAGATGAAGCCTGGATTCCCAGGAAGGGAGCTAGGGGCTGCAGCGCCGGAAATTGAAAGGCCTGAGTCTGCGCCAGCGTTGCTCCTATGGTGCCGGTCAGATCATCCACCGAGAGGACATTGGTGCCGGCAAAGTCAAACCTCCCGGTCACACGCCCGCTACCGAGCTGCTGCGATTCGGTCACCGGCCTCAGGACCGGTCGCAACTCGAGATTAACAAAGCGAATCTGGCCTTCCAGGTTCAGGCCTGTTCCCCACATAAACCGCCCCTGCCCGCTAACCCTCCCCATGGCCACCTGGGCGCTACTCTCGGGAAAATGTATTTCGCCCTGGCCTTCAGCCGGAGAAAAGTTCCAGGTAATCGGCAAACGCCAGTCGCTAATTTCGATGCCCGCGATCTTGCCTCGGCCCAAGACAAGAGAACCGCTGCCTGACCACTCCCTGCCCAGTCTTCCCCGCAAATGTGCGTCGACCTGACCTTCGACCTTCCCCGCCAGCGAGGGCCAGGGCGCCAAGACCGAGGAAGCCTCGACTCCTTCCAGGCGCAGCTTAAACCAACTCTGCTCCACCCTTTGCAGATTAAGGGCAAATTGGCCGGACAATGATCCCCCGCCTACGCTGGCGGTGATCTTGCCGACCCGCAGTTCCCCCGGGGTTAACGACAGTTGGCCTTGTAGAGTTTCCGCCAGTTCGGTCGCGCCCCAGCGCGGCCGCGTCACCACAAAGCGGCCATTGCCGACCGGGGCTCGGTTAGGGCCTTCGTGTCGGAACGTGACCTCGAGATCCACGAGGCCCTGTAAGGGAAGCGTGCCGGGTTCCATGCGGAAGACGTCGCTGACGCGGGACAATTGTGCCCGCACGATGCGCAGCCTCCCTGCCGGACTATCCTTCGCCAATGCCGTGCCCGCCGGTGGTATTTGGCCGTTCAGCTCGAAACTCCCGCCCAGCAGTTTTCCTTCGAGGCGGTAATCGACCATCGCCTGGTGGTAGCTGACGGTCCCCGACCAATGCTCGGTGGGAACACCCTGCACCAACAAACGCGGCGATTGTAGGTCCACATCCAAGGTAACTGCCCGCTCTTTTCTCGGCGTCGCGGGCGCAAATGTGCCCTTGAGTGTACCTCCCACTCGGCCTTCCATGTGGAAGGGCAGGGCCGGCAGGCCTTTCGAGAGCACGGCCACGTCCAGTTGGTCCAGCCTCAGGTCCAAACTCCCGGCCACTGTCTTCCGGAGTGGGATAACCGCTTTACCGTCTAACTTTCCGCCAGCCAGGTTGGCGTGCAGATTCTTGAGCGACAATCGATTGTCGTCGCTTTCCCAGCCAAACCTGACATCCTTGAGTAGCACATCGAATACCTTCAGATCGCTGGCACTCCCCGTTCCCGCCATGCTGACACTCAGCGGCTGAAGCGTGCCTTGCACCTGGACACTGCTATTGAGATGTCCCGCGATCGGTACAGGCGACTGCATTTCCGGGGCCAGACGCTGGATCGCAGACCAGTCCCATTCGCGGAGCGCTAGCGCGCCCTGATACCGAAATGGGGCGATCAAACGCAACTCCGCGGAGCCGCCGATCCGAAGGCCTTCTACCTGGATGCGCAGGTCAGCCAGAGACAACACTCCTTGCCGCAAGCGCACTTCTGTCTGACTGTCCTGGACGCTCCAACCAAGGGCCTGTATTTGTGGGGCCACGATTTTGGCAGTTACGTCCCAGGCGTTCACCTCCTGCAGGTTGGCGGCAGAGGCGCGGGCGGCGACGGTCCCGGAACAAGCGCCACGCACATGGCTCGCTGCCCCGGCCACAGCAGCCACTCGACTTAGGGGTATTTGGTCCAGCGCCAGGTCTGCCCTCAGGTCACCCAGCGGTACGAGCTGCAAGCGGGCGACTCCCCGAAAATTGCCGACAGCCACCTCCGTGCCGGGCACATCCTTGTCGGCAATTCGCCCGGTCAGGTCCTGCAGAACCAACTCGCCGTTGCCGTAGTTCACGTTACCGCGCACCTCGTCCAGCTCTATGTCCGCCATGCGAAGCTGCGTAACCTCGACCGAACCCTTGACGCGATAGGTTTTGAGGTCGCCGGAGGTATCGAGTGGAATGGACGCCCGAACCTGAAAGGATAGATAACCGGACACAGCAAACGGCAGGTCCAGTCCCAGCCCCTTGACGAAGCGTGCAAGGCTTACGCGCTGCATATCGAGATCTACATCCACGTATCGTCCCGGATCTCCCGGCTTCCGCGGCAGTAGAGCTATCTTGTGGGGCAGCAGAGCAAGCTTGTCCGGAAGCCAGCGTGCGACCCACGACGTGATTTGGAATGCTTGCTCCAGTCCAGCAACCACATGATGGACCAAAAGGGCTAAAAAAGGCATCTCCTCCCGCGCACTATCACGTCCAACACCCCGGTCTACATCCGGCAATTGGATTGGGACTTTTTCTCCTTTGGCTCCTGGCTGACGCCGAGGTTCCGCTTTGCGGCTGCGGAAGCCAAAACCGCCTTCCATCGCGTGGAGTTCAAGGCGGATTGGTTCCGCGGTGGGCTGTCCGCCAACGCGGGCGTCTTCAATCTCAGCCTGTCCTTCTCCGCGGGTTTGTGGCTTGCCCGTGCCAAGGAGAATGTCCAACCAGGCGCTGCCATTGAGGCGGCCCTCGATCTGGCGCGGCAAGTCCCAATTTTCCGGCAGGCGGCGCATATTTACTCCCCGGACGTCGACCTTGGAGAAATGCAGCCTAGTAACGGCCTTCCGAAAATCGAGGTCAGCATCGGTGCGGATCGTTCCCTCAAACGCTTGTCCTTGCACGCCGCGCAGTTCCACCAGTCCGTCGTCGATCACTACCTTGCCGCTCGCCCCGGCGGCATCCAGGTCAATGGCGGGCACGTGGACCCTAGTTGCGTGCGGTTCCAATTCGACGTGATAGTGAATGATCTGGTCGACATGGTCGTAGCGGAGCGTGATTGCCAGGGGTGTATCACCCTCGAGCTGGAGCGCCCGCCAAGTGGTCGCTGGAACGAAGGGCAATTGGTTGAGCATGGCCTGGGTGACGTGAATGGTCCGGTCACTCGCGAGAGTGACCGAACCCTTCTTGGCGGCGCGATCAAAAGCACCATGCAGCGTCAACTTGCCCCAGCCGGACGGGGTTACATTGTCGGCAGCGCCGGTGAGCAGTAGATGATGGTCCTTGCTTCCCAGCGTGGCGCTGATACCACCGATGGTCAAATCCGTCGCCCCCTCTTTTTGAAATGTAATCTGACCGCGCTCGATGTACAGCTTCGGCACCGTAAATTGGTCTCCGGGATCGCCGACAGACCAATCCGGCAACCGGGTGAGAAGCTGCCCTTGCTTGTCAAACCGCAGTGTGAGGGCCGCACCAGTGAGGCGGAGGGTATCCGGTGATATTCTGTCGCGAAGCAAGCTTACGAGCGAAACATCAGCCTCAACTGCATCGATCGCAGCCCAGGGCTGCCCGGAGACCGATTGCCCCTTCTCGAAAAGCTGCACGCCCGCTACGGAACTGCGGAACAAACCGACGTCGACTCCCGCCACGCGAACAGGCCCGCCATAAAGGACCTCCAATCGCGCAGCTACTTGAGAAGCAAGCCGTCGGGAAGTTAGGTATTTCCACCCCGCAATGCCGAGAATGACGAGCATAACGGCTAGAATGAGAAGGATTCGGAAGGCCCGTTTCATATTGGTGCCCAGGTTGGACTTGCGGACTCGGCCCCGGCAGAGTTCCGATCCTCCGTCGGAAGAGCCGCTCACACACTTATATCGGTTGAATCGTCCTGCGGGAGAGGTTTGAGAATAAGAGATGACCTGCGCAAGCGTCTCAAACTTGTCGGTTGCGATAGGTCAGAGGGAAACAGCGATCAGTTGCTCCATCATGTGCGTGGCGCCGCGGGAAAAGGCCTTGGCGTAAATCAGCATGCGCAGCGGCCTCAGGCACACGGCATGCGACGTTGTGGCATTGGTGGCTATTGATAGACGGGCGCACCTTTTCCCCGAGATCCTAGGAATTTATCGCAACGCCCAAAACGGACCCACTTGGATGCAAAAGGGTTCCTTTCGGCGATCGTTCACAAAACGACCAAGACCGCACGTTGGCCAGAGTCGATGCACAGGGTCACTTGCAATCCCACTGCGACACTTAAACTAGCCTCGGTTTGGCAGCGTTCGCCCGCAGCACTCGGATGAGTGCTACACGTCCTTTCCGGAAACGCCACGGCGAATGGCCGGGTTTCCTGGAGGGCACACGCGGCCGCGGCAAAGGAATTACTTAGCGCCTGGTTAACTGCATGGCGTCCGGCGATATGGGGACTTTCGTCAACCCTAGACCGAGCGCGAGACGCCGTTTTGTAAGGCCTGGGGTAATTTCTGCTGACCGGGGGTGCTCAACGCCTTTCGGCATCACGGAGTTTCGCGGGTATTGCACCAGGGACATGACTCGCATCCTGCTAGTGCTCAACGCCTTTCGGCATCACGGAGTTTCGCGGGGATGCCTGAAGCTTGCGGTTCCTGATTTTGCTTTGTGCTCAACGCCTTTCGGCATCACGGAGTTTCGCGGGAAGCTCGCGGAGCTGGAGAAGCAGTGCAGGGAAGAGTGCTCAACGCCTTTCGGCATCACGGAGTTTCGCGGGGAGATCAGCGTCTTAACCTTGCCGGACTGGAAATGTGCTCAACGCCTTTCGGCATCACGGAGTTTCGCGGTTTGATTACCCTCTCGCTCCCGCCGGGCTCGGCGTGTGCTCAACGCCTTTCGGCATCACGGAGTTTCGCGGACAAGTTCTCCGGGAGGTGCCGGGGCTCCAGGGATGTGCTCAACGCCTTTCGGCATCACGGAGTTTCGCGGACATCGTAGTTCGGTCTTTTCCACAGCACTCTTTGTGCTCAACGCCTTTCGGCATCACGGAGTTTCGCGGTGCTGAAGCTTTTTGGTGTGTCAGCAAGCCCGATGTGCTCAACGCCTTTCGGCATCACGGAGTTTCGCGGAACGGCAGCGTTAACTAAAGCCAAGGAAGGGTAAGTGTGCTCAACGCCTTTCGGCATCACGGAGTTTCGCGGACGACCACGCGCGGGACAATCATGCGCCGCATGATGTGCTCAACGCCTTTCGGCATCACGGAGTTTCGCGGCCGTATCTCACAAATAAGCAACAGCGAGCGCTGGGTGCTCAACGCCTTTCGGCATCACGGAGTTTCGCGGTTGAACGGTTCGCGGCCCTACAACCATTTCTGCTAAGTGCTCAACGCCTTTCGGCATCACGGAGTTTCGCGGGAGATCGGAAAAGCTGGTCCGCCGGTTTTATCTGAGTGCTCAACGCCTTTCGGCATCACGGAGTTTCGCGGTACCTCTTGCTTGTCTAGTATCCTTGCTTTAGTTCGGTGCTCAACGCCTTTCGGCATCACGGAGTTTCGCGGACCTGGGGAAGCGTTGCTCCGCTTACAAAGATAATGTGCTCAACGCCTTTCGGCATCACGGAGTTTCGCGGTCCATACGGCGGATCGCCGGCAGCCTTTCTTGCTGGGTGCTCAACGCCTTTCGGCATCACGGAGTTTCGCGGGCCGCCGTGCTGGCCGCCCTCTTCCAGGTCGCAAGGTGCTCAACGCCTTTCGGCATCACGGAGTTTCGCGGCCGATCAGAACGACCGTAACCGCTGCCTTGGCAAGGTGCTCAACGCCTTTCGGCATCACGGAGTTTCGCGGGATCCCCTTCAGAGCGGCCTTGACCTGCGCGGCTATGTGCTCAACGCCTTTCGGCATCACGGAGTTTCGCGGACTTTGCAGACCTTCAGCTGGCGCACATCTTCGGTGTGCTCAACGCCTTTCGGCATCACGGAGTTTCGCGGTTGCCATCTGCGGTTAAATCCAGGACCGGATGCGTGTGCTCAACGCCTTTCGGCATCACGGAGTTTCGCGGACCGAGTCAACCGGTGTCAGCCGCGCTTTGAAAGCGGGCCAAAACCGCGCGTTGGGCGGGCTACCGCGCCAGCGGTGGACCGCGCGATTCGACACATCTTGTAAAGTAATATCGAAGGAGAGCGGGGATAAGACGCCTCGGAGCGAAGTTGACG
>DATGZX010000259.1:0-10332 GCA_035296965.1 Gemmataceae bacterium | reverse complement strand
TAAACAACCCCACGTGAGTAGTAGCAACCATGCGTTCCTCCGGGAAATAGGTGAAAGTCCGGAAGAATCGTAGGCCTGTACACTTGTCCCAATCAAGGCCCTCTCAATAATTGAGGTGGAGTTTGATGCGTTCGCCCTGGCGCGCCCATCGAGTACGATTCCAGCCGGCACGGCTACTATTACCGGGAAGAAAGCTTTCGTCTCGCACTTCCGCAGGTGACCGAAGGGGAGTGCCTGGCGCTCTTTCTCGCGGAGCGCCTACTACAGCAGTACAATGGTCTGCCGCTGGCCGCTGACTTGGAACGGCTCTTCCAGAAGATCACCGTCTTGCTGCCGGACCCTATCTCCCTGCACTCGGACCAGCTGGCGCAGGCATACTCGATTCGGACGCAACCGACCGACGCCGGCCAGGCCGAGCATTTCCGCCGGCTAATTCACGCGGTGCGCGACGGCCGGCAACTGGAGCTTCTCTACTGGACGGCGTCCCGCGACGAGACCAACCGCCGCGTGGTGGATCCGTTTCATCTGACGGCCATCGACGGCGATTGGTTTCTGGTGGGGTATTGCCATCTGCGTGAAGATGTGCGGATGTTCGCTTCGGGCCGCATCCGCGAACTCCGCGAAACCGGCGAGCGTTGCGAACGTCCCGACGAGTTTCGCATCACGGATTTCCTCGATGTCAGCTTCCGCAAAGTGCGCGGCAAGGGTCCGCTGCAAGAAATCCGGCTGCGCTTCAGCCCAGTCGCTGCGCGCTACGTGAAGGAAAGAACCTGGCACTCCACCCAGCAACTGCACGACGAACCCGATGGCGGGTTGGTGCTGACGCTACGTGTCAATCACCTCGTGGAGGTCAAACGCTGGGCGCTGTCCTGGGGGGCAGACTGCGAGGTGCTGGGGCCGGAGGAATTGCGGGAGGAGATAGCGATTGAATTGCAGAGCATCATGAAGCGATTGTCGCGCGCGGATGACGGCTGATCACACAACGATCTCTTCCGCGAACCCGCCGGCCGGCGGCGCTTGTTCCTCGGCCGATTCGAGATACAGGGCAATCGCTTCCTCAATATTTCTGCGGGCTTCTTCGAGGGTATCCCCTTCGGAGATACATCCCGGCAGGGAGGGAACATGAACCGTATATCCGCCTTCGTCGGAGGGTTCGAAGTAGACCTTCAAGAGCATGGAGATCCTCGGTTTCAATGCTGGCGCCGGGCGTGTGAGTTCGGAAACGCCACATTGATTCTACAAGGGGGCAAGAAAATCATCGAGAGAAACCTCAGCTTGCTTCAAGATGCGACTCAACGTGGAACGCTTGACCGGCCGGTGAGCCGGCACGGTGATCCTGAGTTGTCTGTCCGACAGTTGCTTCTGGAGCCGGATATGGCTGCCACGCTGCCGAATCTGAGAGAATCCCAAGCGCTGCAGTGCTGCGATGATCCGTTCGTAGCTCAAAGAAGGGACTCTGCTCATGCGGAATCTCCGGCCGGGCGCATTCGCGGCGGGGACGAAGGGAGTCTTGGGGCGAATGGCAAGCGCCTTTCGGCATCATGGAAGAAGAATTGCAGCAACCAGACACCTTCTCACGAAAGCGTGCTCAACGCCAAGGGCGTTCAAGGTAATTGGGCGTGCCCACCCCTGCTTGTCCAACGAGAACTAATGTAATAGAAAAGGACAGTGAGTCAATGGCTTTAGTGAGAAGGTGAGCGAAACATGCTTGACCTGCACTTTCCAGTCCTCGGCAGCTCGCTATCTGTCGACCACGGCTATGACCTGTACGGCGCGTTGGCGCGCCTTGTACCGCAGCTGCATGAAGCAGCGTGCAAGATTCGCGTTGGGCCGATTCGGGGCAGTTATGCCGGCAATGGCTCGCTGACACTCGACTCGCGATTTTCTCGGTTGCGGCTTCGGCTTGCAGCGGAGGAGATTCCGCTGGTGCTCCAACTGGCGGGCAAGGCCATCGACGTAGGCGGCCATCGCTTGCGCCTCGGTGTACCTCAGGTGCGCAACTTGATCCCCGCGCCGAACCTGGTCGCTCGGCTGGTGACCATCAAAGGGTTCACGGAGCCTGGGCCATTCTTGGAGGCGGTTGGCCGCCAACTTGCCAAACTAGAGATTGCCGGCCAACCCGGCATTCCGCAATTGACTGAAGGCGCCCGCGCGGGACAGCCTCGTCGGCATGTGCTGCGTGTCAAGGACAAGCGAGTAGTTGGCTTTCCTGTGATCGTAAGCGGCTTGAGTGCGGAGGAGTCGGTGAACTTACAGGAGAACGGGTTAGGGGGTCGTTCTCGCATGGGGTGTGGCTTTTTTCTTCCCGTACAGCCGAGGTAGTCATGAACCCGATCCTGGCGAAATCGAAGTCGGAGTTGACATTGGTGCGCCACACCGAGGATGTCTTCAATGCGATTGGCTGGATGTTCGGCATCGCGGCCAACCCCACTCGGTTGGGTCGTCAGTGGACGCGGTTTTTCAAGCTGAAGCCGGACCAAACGGACGATTTTTATAGCTGCCTGACCGCGGCAGCCGCCTTCCACGACTTGGGGAAGGCCTGCGATAGCTTCGAGGATGCGATTCTCCACGGCAAGCCACAGCTGATCCGCCACGAGCATCTCAGCGCCTTGATGCTTGTCTTAGAGGCTGTACAAGCCTGGCTGGAGTCAGCCCCAAGCGTTCATCGTAACCGCGACGTAATCCTGTCGGCGGTGCTCACGCATCACCTCAAGGCGCGCGACCCTGAAGCAGTGGCCCCACGACCGCCTGACCAAATCAGTTTTCGGCTTCTCGTTGATCGTCCGGACTTCGCCCAGTTGCTCGACCTCATTGGTCGCCGTGTCGGCTTGCAGGGGCCGCGTCCCCAATTCGAGCAACTCTGGACATTTGAGGAGAAACAGGGTGCATGCACTATCGAGCCACTTCGCGAGCGGACGAACCGTCGGATACGTGATCTTGGACGTACCATGAAAAATAATCCCGAAGTGCGTCGCCTTGTCACAGCAGTGCGTGCCGCCTTGATTGCCGCCGATGCCGCAGCCTCGGGGCTATACCGCGAGGGTTATGACCTGCGGCGCTTTCTTGGCGATGCTTTCGATGAAAGCTGCTTATGTGACGAAGCGTTTGTTTGGGAACGCGTCATCAACCCCCGAGTTGACCAGCTGCGCCGTGCCGGGAAGTGGAAAGACTGGAGCGATTTCCAGAAGCTGGCCGAACAGCTCGAGGACCGTGCCTTGCTCTTGGAGCCGTGCGGGGCCGGCAAGACGCTAGCGGCCTGGCGGTGGATGGCGTCGCGGCTGAGAGGGGCCCGCAAGGCGATGCGGCTGATTTTTCTCTACCCAACGCGGGCGACGGCGACAGAGGGATTTCGCGATTACGTTTCGTGGGCACCAGAGGATGCGGCTGGACTCATGCATGGGACCGCAGATTACGACCTGGAAGGCATGTTCGAGAACCCGCAGGACCCAGGGGACAAACGTGACGAGAAAGACTTCGAGACCGATATGCGGCTGTTCGCTGTTGGCTTCTGGCAGAAGCGCGTTTTCTCGGCGACGGTCGATCAGTTCCTCGCCTTCATGCAGTACAGCTACGGCCCCGTGTGCATGCTGCCGGTACTGGCTGATTCCGTCGTGGTGATCGACGAGGTCCATAGTTTCGATCAGGCGATGCTCTCTTCCTTGAAGTGCTTTCTGAAGGAATTCGCCGTTCCTGTGCTGGGTATGAGCGCGACCGTCCTGGAGGAGCGACGCGAACAGCTGACGGCCGAGTGCGGGCTGAAGCCGCCCTCGGATGCACGCCCACTAGACCTTCAAGCCGCCGCCGACACGAAGCGGTACCGGTTACGCCGAATCCGTGCGGGTGAAGCATGCCAGCGCGTGCGTGTCGCGATTACACAGGGCAAGCGTGTTCTGTGGGTCGTGAATCAAGTCAAGCGCGCTCAGCAGAGCATCTTGGATCTGCGACGAGATTGGCCCGCCGAAGCAGGAATGTTCTGCTATCACAGCAGGTTCACACTAGAAAACCGACGTGAGCGACATGAGGAAGTCGTGCGGGCCTTCCAGACGCCCGGCGTCGTGGCGCTGGCTTTAACAACGCAAGTTTGTGAGATGTCGCTCGACCTCGATGCCGATTTGTTGGTGACGGAGACGTGCCCGATTACTTCGTTGATCCAGCGGATGGGGCGCTGCCACCGAAGCCGGGACTTGCGCCCCGGCGCCGGGGAAATCCTCGTGTACGACCCCGAAGATCCGCGACCGTACAGGTTCGAGCACCTCGGCGGTCTGGACGAGTTTTTGAATTCCCTCTGCAGTGACCTTGCGGAAAACAACGTCAGTCAGAGCATGTTGGAACAAGCCCTCAAGCAACACGGCCCGCGCCTCGGGGAACCGGATCGCTGGTGTGCCTTCACTGGTAACAGTGGCTATGCCCAAGGCGACGAGTCGTTTCGCGACATCGAGGAATTCACGGTCCCTGCCGTTCTCGCGGGGAGGATTCCCGACTTCGTTGCATTGCAGCAGCAGCTCCGCTCCACCGCAGGCTTAATAGTCCCGATCCCGCGCCGATGGGGCAAACTGCGCGATCCGCGCTTGCCAAAGTACCTCGCGGTCGCACCCAACGATCAATACGACCCTCAAACCGGCTTCTGGGATACGATCCCACCTGGAGGGCTAGAGTCATGAGCAAAGTGAAGAAAAACGACCCAGCGAAACAGGTCGAGAGCGTCACGATCCGCTACGACCTCTTCGACCTCCCAACTGCCCAGCATAAAGCGGGGTTGGCTGGACTGGTTCTCCAAATACGCCACATGCAGGAGCCCAACCGCAGAGTCAACCCGCATGCGATCCCTGAAATCGTCGAGATCACGCCGACCTCAGCCACCATTCGCTTCACGGAGGAATCCATACAGGGGCTGCTCGACGACCTCTATGACTCTTGCATGGAACGCGTCCAGGTCAAGAACAAGTGGAAAGATGCGGAGACCGTGGAGCCGCCGCGTGAGATAGAAGAAACTGACCCGGCAACGGGAAAGATCAAAAAAGCAACGTTGTTCGTCTATGAAGTGCTCCAACCAAGAGGCTCATTTCTCCGGCAGCATTTGCCCGACAAGATGGATCGCACCAAAGACTGGCACAAGTTGTGGCGTGACATGCTGTGGAATATCCCGCGCGGGCGGCCGACGACGCGCATTCCTTTCCAGCAACGCCATGAAGGGCGCCCGTGTCGTGAGGGTGCAGACGCTTGGAAGGAGTTACTCGCGGTGCAACGCGCCCGTCAGGAGAACGGCTTCTGTACGAAGGAAGTGGCCAGTTCCTTGTGGCTGGGCGCGCAGGCCTTCAACGCAGAGGGGGTCCCGTTCCGCGGTCGCGCCGAACAGAACCTGCTGCTCCATTTCTGGCCACTCACCGTGCTTATTTTCGTGCCGCAACGGATCGACAATGACGGCAAAAGTGAGTTCGCCGGTTACACGCTGGCCATCCCAGAAGTCTCGCATCTGGAGAATTTCTGCAACGACTACGTGGATTTGTTGCACAACCTTAGCACCGAGATCCGCGGATATCGACCGACAGAGGCGATTATCGACCTGCCAGATCAGGCCGCTCTGGAATTCATGTCCAACCTGACGCGGATTGCAGCCCACCGTGTGCGGAAGAAAACCATCCACGATTGTGTGAGTAGCGTCGAATACGTGAACTTGGTGAAGATCGGCAACAATATCAAATTCACTGCCTCTGGCCGGGTCGCACCGAGATCTTCGCTGCTCGATAGCTACCTTGCCATCGCCGGGGGCCAGAAGCAGCCGACGCCATACCGCAACCCATTGTTCCGCGCTGCCCTTCTCCTTGCCCTTTTGCGCGGCCGGAGCGACCGGCGCTGGTACGAGTTCATGGGACCGCTGCTCATCGAGCGCCCCTGGTCGTTTTTCGTGCATGCGGAGGATAGCCCTTGGCTGCAGCGGGCATTTGCCGCAGACGCCGCACACAAGTTCGCTTCCGAGTGGGAGCGCTATGAGAAGGAAAGGAAGGACAACATGCCTCTAAATGAACAACAGCGGGATGGTGCAACACTAACGACCCCTGAACTTCCCTTGCTCGTTCACCGCTTGGTGCGCGAGTACGTACAACGGAGGGCGGAAGACAAGTCCGGCCACAAATGGGAAGACTTCAAGGACAAGAAGAAGACAGACGAAAGTGGCCGGACACGGATCGATATTCCCGAAGGCTACAGCAAAGCCAAAGAGAAAATCGCGTCGAGCGTGTTTCTCGAAATGAGGTCGCGCCGCGAACAGGATTTCGTGGAACACTTCACGGCGACGTTCTGCTCTATCAAGCAATATCTGCCGGAACGCGAGTACGAGGTTGTCGCCGAAGCGTTACTGAAGAACCCTGACGACGTAAAGACCCTGACCCTGCTTGCACTCTCCGCCAACTCATGACCATCAACCGAAAGGAGCGACCCTCATGAATCTGTTCGCAACCGTTCTGACCTATGCCGCGCCGTCGGCCAACTACCGCGGCGAGAGCGAGTTGAACCGCATGGTGATCCAAAAAGTCACCGACGGCCGCTTTGACTACCCAATCATCTCGCCAGAGGCAATGCGGAACGCGCTTCGCGAGATTCTCGCCGGCTACGGTCTGCCCTGTAATCGCTCACGCCTACACGACGAAGAACAACTGGCCGTCGTCTTCAAGGACTATCCCGATCCGACGAAGTATGCGGATGACTTTTTCTTCGGCTACCTCGTTGCTGCAAGCGGCGCCGAACGGAAAAAGATTGAGAAAGAGTTGAAGGAGGCCGGACGCAATAATGGATTCACGTTTAAGCGGGACTCCATCCTGCGGATGAACCTCGCCAAGGCCCTGGAGCCGTACCGCCACAACGCCGTCTTTACGCAGTCGCCGCTTGCCGCCGGGGAAAGCAAATACAAAAATGCGGCGACCTCCGCGCTGCTACACCGCGAAACCGTCGTCAGTGCGTTCCAATACCCCTTCGCTCTCAATCTTGATGACTGCACAGCGGTCCCCGAGGGTCGCAAGTGGACGCGCAGCCTGCTCAAAGCGATTGGCGAACTGAACGACGTGGCTGGCAATCATGCCCGCAGCTATTTCGAGATGGCGCCTGCCAGTATCGTCATCCGACTCACGAATTCGCTTGTTGCCGGTTACGCCATGTATGGGTTCAAAGCCGACAAGTCGAACCCAGGTGAGTTCACCTTCCCTGAAGTTATCGAGGGTATCTTACAGGATCCTATCCCTGATTACCCGGGCAAAGAATTTTTCCTTGGCGGGAAACTTATCAAGGATATGAAGCCGGAGACGGCAAAGAACTTGCAAGAACGCGGCGTCACGCTGGAACGCGACCCACGCCGCCTGCTGGACATCATCGCCAACAAAACATTGAAGGGGTGACCTATGCTCCGTCTCGAATTGGATGCGCCTTTTGCGGTGTGCCGGACCTTTACGGCCGGGTGGTATCGTCCTACGGCGACCTTCTTGACGCCCACAGCGGTTTACGGGTTACTCCTTAACATTGCCGGGATTGACAGCCGGCTACGCGAAGAGGACCCTCGCCATGATGGAAAGGTACCCGCCAGCCTCACCGCGCCTGGATTGCCGGCTGTGCGTATTGCGATGGGCGTCCGTGCCAGTCGGCACGCAACCGACGATGAGTACCCGCGCGTACAGACGATCTACCAGCAGTTGCACAACTACCCCGTCGGCAAGGACGCAGGTATCGACGTGGCACTCGCCCGTGGCTCCAAGAACAACATCAGCCCCGTCCGTCGTGAGTTTCTGTCGGACGTGCGTGCGCTGATCTACCTCGATGCCGAGACGGGACTTGAAGACCGTGTGCGCCACGGTCTTGCGGGAACGCTCGCCGAGCGGCGGTATGGACTCCCGTTCCTTGGCGATAATCAGTTCATGTTGGACAGGCTGATAGAGATCAATAGCCCGCCAGACGATCAACCGCAGGCGTACTGGTACGAACGCATCGACGAGACCGCGGAGAGCCCTCACGAGCGTACTACGCGACTCACCATTTGGATCGACCGCGCCGACCTCTCGCGCACAGCCTCGGCACTGTTCGCGCCGGCATCCAAGCCGGCGACGGTGCCGCCGCCGAACGCCTGGACTTCCATCAATCCTCCTGCTCCGCCCCCGCTGGCTCCAAAATCCGAAAGGAGGCACGCCCCATGACCCCCCTCCCCATCCTCGACTCCCACCTCCCCCCCGTTCGCGTCATGGCCCTGCATGCGCTGGCGTATTGTCCGCGCCTCTTCTATCTGGAGGAGGTCGAGGAAATCCGGGTCGCGGATGCCCGTGTTTTCGCCGGGCGGGAGCTGCATGCCGGCTTGGCGGCCGACGAAGAAGGTGAGGCGCTCAGCCTCGAACTCGCCAGTGAAGTCCTCGGGCTCGTCGGCAAGGTCGATTGCATTCGTCGGCGCGATGGCACCTATATTCCCTACGAGCACAAGCGCGGGAAGCCCGCGCGAGATGCCAATGGCGCGGCCGAGGCCTGGCCGTCGGATCGCTTGCAAGTCGTCGCCTATGCAGTGTTGCTCGAAGAGGCGCATGGACAGACCATTCCCGAAGGCCGCGTGCGCTATCATGCCGCCAATGTCACCGTGCGCGTGCCCATCGATGCCGCGGCGCGGGAGGAATTGCAGCAAGCACTGACAACGGCCCGACGGCTGCGCGAGTCGGTCGAACGGCCGCCCATCGCCGCCAACGAACGCCTCTGCACCCATTGTTCACTCGCTCCGGTCTGCCTCCCGGAGGAAGTCCGGCATCTGCACGACCCGGGGCATCAAGCGACCCGACTCTTTCCGCCGGAGCGCGAGGGCACGACCCTTCACGTCGTCTCCCAGGGTACGCAAGTCGGCCGTTGTGCCGACACGCTCGCCGTGCGCCCGCGTGAGGGTCCTGAAAGCCACCATCCGCTCAATGCCGTCGATGCTGTCGTGCTACATGGCTATGTCCAAATATCGACGCAGGCGCTGCGTGCCTGCGTCGATTACGAAGTGCCCGTGCATTGGCTAAGCATGTCTGGACACCACATGGCGAGCCTCACCAGCACGGCCGGGCAGGTACAACGACGGATCAGGCAGTACCAAGCCCTGTGCGATGAAGCAACCTGTCTGCGGCTGGCACGGGCGCTGGTCCTGGCCAAGGTTGAGGGGCAGCATCGTTATTTGCTGCGGGCTTCGCGCGGCGAAGACGGCGTTCGCGAACTCGTGCAACGCAGCCTTGATGGTATGCAGGAGGCTCTTCGCGGCGCTGGCCAGGCGACCGAACGCGCGAGCCTGCGCGGCCATGAAGGGTCGGCGGCCGTTCATTATTTCGAGGGACTGCGAAATCTGTTTGGGGAGCGCGTGCCCGCGGAATTTCGCTGGACGGAGCGCAACCGCCGGCCGCCGCGCGATCGCTTCAACGCGATCTTGAGCTTTGGTTACGGGTTGCTGCATACGGGCGTCATGCGTGCGATTCTGGCGGTGGGATTGGAGCCGGCATTCGGCTTCTTTCACACGCCACGCAGTGCTGCCTACCCGCTCGTGCTCGATCTTATGGAGCTGTTCCGCGTGCCGCTTTGGGACCTCGTCGTGCTCGGCTCGCTGAACCGGAGCCAATGGGACCCGGAGGCAGACTTCGAGGTCACCAAAGCAAAGGTCTGGCTTTCCGATACCGGCCGAAAGAAAGCGATCGGCCTATTCGAAAGCCGGCTGGAGGAGACGTGGAAGCATCCGGTGGTGAATTATTCACTCTCGTATGCGCGGACGCTGGAACTGGAGGCGCGCTTACTCGAAAAGGAATGGACCGGCGAGCCAGGGCTGTTCGCCCAAGCGCGCCTGCGGTGAAAGGTAGTGGCGAGGGGCGAGTGGCCAGTGGTTAGGGGCCAGCGCTTAGTGGCGAGCGGCGAGGGAATAGGGAAGAAGATTAAGGGTATGGGATGGTGGGAAGGAGATACGAGCGCAATCTTTCATCCTCTCTTCGCTAGCCCCTAGCCCCTAATCCCTAGCCCCTACTCCCTAGTCCCTCGCAACGGGTGGTCACATGCAGGGTACCCACTGGTGGCTGATCTGTTACGATGTCCACGATCCGAAACGATTGCGGCGGACGGCCAAGCACATGGAAGGCTACGGCGAGCGGATGCAGTACTCGATCTTTCGTTGCTGGCTAACGCCGCAGCAGGTGCAATGTCTCCGATGGGAGTTGACCGAAATCCTGGCGCCCGAGGACGATTTGCTGCTGATTCCCTTATGCTTGCGTTGTGTGGAGGCGATCCAAGGGGCTCATTCTGCTTTGAAAGCCCCGGACTGGCCGGACGAGCCGCCGGGCCATCTGATTGTTTGAC
>DATGZX010000258.1:0-11838 GCA_035296965.1 Gemmataceae bacterium | reverse complement strand
TCACACCATCGACCAGGTCGGACAAAGGGCAGATCGACCGACGCCGACGGTGACGAGGATGTTGCGGAAGAACTTCTGCTCAACAAAATCTGCACCAACCGGCTTGACAACGGATCCTTCATAGATGCCATGCTTTCGCGACTTCCCGAAAACATGAGAGAGCATTCAGGCAAAATCGCGAAAGCATGTCCCGCCCCGCGGTAGGCGTCCCGTCCAAGTTTTTGGCCTCCCCGGCATCTCGACTGGTGCGGGATTGCCCGGGTGAGTCGGGACATGCTTTCGCGAGGCCTTGGAGCTATTGTCGGTTATCTTGAGTAGTCGCGAAAGCATGGCACCCCGGGTTCTAAGGTTTGTCACGTCGCATAACAGCCCGGCTTGCACAGCTTGCTGCGGATTCGCGCACGTCGATTTAGAAAAAGACGACCGGAGCGCATTGAAGCGGAGAAGACTGACTCGAAGAGGCAGTATTGACGGCACGCTGCGAAGAGACTATGGATCCCTCGGCGCGCGGAGATCCCAAGCCTGGCATTTGTCCGCATTTTCCCAGTCTCTCGGAGGTCCGCCATGAAGCTGAAGGCAATGATGATCGTGATGGCGACGCTGAGCGCGGCGTCGAGCACAGTCGCGCAGCAGCCTGCTGGTCCGGGCATTTTAAGCAAGTCTCCCTACGCGCTTTCTGGGGAGCCGGCGGCTCGAAATGCGGACGCCAACACCCACAAATCGTACAGATTGCAGTGGAAACTGGTGAGAGTCGGACCGAAAGGCAAGGAGGAAATTGAAATTCCAGCCCTTGTCGTCTCCCAGGCACCTCACACCAGGCTTGTGCGCCAGGGCGGCGTATGGACGCTTGATCGATCAAAAGAACAGGATGTTGCTACGGCGGAACTCGCTCTGGATGTGAAGGTGTCCGACAGGCCGGCGAACAAAGTGCGCATAAACTTGTCGGTGCGCGAAAACAACGTGCAGAAGGCGCTCCGGCATGACACGCTCGTGGCGGGCAACACTCTTCTAGCAATCAAGACCGTGGAAATTGGCAAAACGACGACTCTCGTCTACGCCCAAGATGACAGGGGAAACCCCCAGCGCTGGATCGAAGTTCGTCTGAGCGATTTTTTCGAAAACGTGCACAATTCGTCAGACGGTGGTGAAGGGACGGCCAAGGTTCTGAGCGTCGCGGCGTGGGTGCTCTGGCTGCTGGGTGCGATCTCCTAGAGCAGTTTCCGCCAAAACCACTACGCAACCGCCTGGCTGCATTGTCAGGTCGGAAACGACACCTTTGCGGAGGCATTCCAGACCACATGTCTTGGATAGACTATCGATCCCTTTGTGATCGATGAGATCCCCAGCCGAGCATTTCTTCAAAGTTTCCCCAGTTTTCCGGGAGATTGGCGTCATTATGAGAAGCCACTCCGTCCAAAGTAAACCTTAAAAGAATCTGTAATATCTTGTGAAAAGCTCGTTTTGGACCCTCAAAATGCATTTTGCGCCAAGGTGCCTTTTTAGTCCCAAAATGATCACAACGCAAAAAGTCCGTATTTTTAGCACTTTTTGAGCCTCCGCGCTGGCTGCAATTTCGGCGCTCCAGTCTCATAATTCCCAGGCTGAGCAAAAAGCCCGTGGTTTCCGCGGATTTTGCAACTTGCAAATTTTGCGCGCACGCGGTTTTTCTTGTTTGATAGTCTCAAAATGATCGAGGCGGGGAAATGGGCAAATGATCGCCCTGCGGGCATCGATGGCCTGGCTATAATAAGGGCAGCCCTGGTGTTTCTACTTGAGAAGGCCCCTTTTGATCTATGGCCATCGCGAGCACGTACCCCGTCTCCTCCCACTGGGAACTGGCGGCAGAGACGATTGCAGTCAAAATCCGCTGGTTCGGCCTTCTGGTCGGCTACCTTCTCGTCAACTTCGATGAGCACGCTGCCGAGCACCAGCCGATCTTGAATGCGATCCTGTCCCTGGGAGCAGTCTATGCTCTCATGGATACGTATTACAGCCTGCGCGGCCGCGTTTTCCTCGGGCGGTATCCACTGTCGATCTCGGTGATGGAAGCGCTCTTCATCGGCCTCTTGTGCTTCTACAATGGCGGCCTGGAAAGCTCGTTCCGGTATTACTATCTTCTGTCACTTGTCTGTTGCGCGATTCGCTACTCCTCGCGCGTCACCTATGCCACGTATGCGCTGCACTGCACGAGCTGCTTGGCTCTGTACCTTGCCTTGCCGGAGGAGCAGCGCAGGCCGATTGTGCTTGTCCTGACCGTGGTCGTGCTCGGCTGGGTCACCTGGGCGAGCGATGCCATGGCGCTTTTGCTCAAGCATGTGGGCGACCATCTCGCGCGGCTCAATTCCGCCTTGCGAGAGAACCAGGCTCAACTGGAAGCCCGCATTGCCGATCGTACGCGGGAGCTGCAAGAATCCCAGGCGCATGTCCTGCAGCAGGAAAAAATGGCGGCCTTCGGACTACTGGCCGCCGGGATCGCCCACGAAGTGGGCAACCCGCTCACCTCGATCAGCTCCCTCGTGCAGATGTGGCAGCGGCGCGAGTGTGATTCGTATACCGGTGAGAAGCTGACGCTCGTCAGTGGGCAACTGCAGCGCATTCAGACCATCCTCCGGGAGCTGACGAACTTCAGCAGGCCCGCCAGCACGGAGCGCGCCAAGGTTGCCTTGCACGATATTCTTCGTGAAGCGCTGGGTATCGCGAAGTATTACAAACGCACTAAAGGAAGGCATATCGAGTCGGACCTTTCCCTCGAGCTGCCGCTGCTGGACGGCGTGCGCGATCAGCTCGTTCAGGTGTTCTTGAACCTCATCCTGAATGCCGTGGATGCCACGGCGAAAGGCGGCCGGATCGAGATCAGGGCGGATTGCACAGGCGAACAACTGTTGGTGACAATCCGCGACGATGGCTGTGGCATTGGCCCAGAAGAAGCCGCCCGTGTTTTCCAGCCTTATTTCACGACCAAGAAACATGGCACCGGCCTGGGCCTCTTTGTCACGCGCAAGCTGGTCATCGACCATGGCGGGTCGATTGAATTTCAATCGCTGCCTGGCAGCGGCACAACCTTTTGTGTCCGGCTGCCCGTGCACGCGGAGTCAGCCAAGGGAGCGCGCAAGACATCGGCCGTGCCTGCCAAGGTGGAAGCCTGATATTCGCGCGGCGCTCCTCGCGATTCGATTAGCGGAGTCATCTATTCCATGCCCGCCCAAGTCACACCGCCGGCCACGCACTCGCCCGCAAGCGTTTTGATTGTCGATGACGAACTTCTCATCCGCGCTACGCTGGCCGAATTTCTCTCGCAGGAAGGGTTCGAAGTGGTCGCTTGCGACGACGGCGAAAAGGCCCTGGCCCTTGCGAGCGAACGGCGTTTTGACATTGCCCTGTGCGACGTGCAGCTCCCCGGCATGGACGGTATCGAGCTCCTCGAAAGACTCCTGAAAATCAGCCCACAGACGTTTATTCTGCTCGTGACAGCGTATGCCACCGTGGAGAACGCCATCGAAGCGTTTCAACGCGGGGCACAGGACTATCTGATGAAGCCGATTGTCCTGGATGAGGTGCACAGCAAGATCCGCCGCTTGCTTGCCTATCGCGATTTGACGCAGGAAAACCAGTGGCTCCGCCGGGAACTCCATCGCTCGTACCCACTCGATCACATCGTCGGCCACAGCCCGGCCATGCAACGCGTTCTGGAGATGGTGCGCAAGGTGGCGCCGACGCGTTCCACGGTCTTGCTGGTCGGCGAGAGCGGCACCGGCAAGGAACTCATCGCACGTGCGATCCACCATCAAGGGGCGGCGAGCACTGCCCGCTTTCTGGCGGTCAATTGTGCCGCGATCCCGCACGATTTGCTGGAAAATCAGCTCTTTGGTCACCGCAAGGGCGCGTTCACCGGAGCCGACCGCGACCGGTCCGGAGTGTTTTTGCACGCGGCTGCGGGAACCGTGTTCCTGGACGAGATCGGCGAATTGCCGCTCGGCACCCAGGCCAAGCTGTTGCGAGCCATCGAGGAGAAAGAAATCCTGCCCGTGGGTGCGAACGAGCCGGTTCGAGTCGAAGCGCGTGTGCTGGCAGCCACGAACAAGGATCTGGCTCGCGAAGTGGAACAGGGAAGGTTTCGCGAAGACCTCTACTATCGGCTCAACGTCGTGACCATCGCCCTGCCGCCGTTGCGGGAGCGCCGGGAGGACATTCCCGAACTGGTCGAGTTTCTACTGGCCGGCCACGCACGCACACTCGGGAAGCGCCTTGCCGGCGTGACCCACGAGACGATGCAAGTGCTGCTCGCCGGCCGCTGGAAGGGAAATATCCGCGAACTGGACAACGCCTTGCAGCGTGCCGCGATCCTTGGCGAGGGGCCGCTCATCACGCCAGCCGATCTGCCTCCCGACCTCGTTCCCATGGAAGGCGACCCGGCGCTGGTTGACGATCTAGGAGAGGCCGTGCGCCGCTTCGAAAAACAGCATATCGAACGAATTCTTCGTCAGATGCCGGACAAGAGAGACGCCGCTCGTAGATTGGGCATGGGCCTAAGCTCGCTGTACCGAAGGATCGCCGAACTCGGCATTCATGCCCCCTGACGATTCTGTCCGCGCCGAATCAAAGAAGTGCACGCGCCCGTTGAAAGATGTTATCGAGCATGCGCTCCGTCAACCTGCCGGTGAAGGTGTTCTGCTGGCTGGGATGATAGCAGCCAAGAAGGCGATAGGGGCCGGCGCTGGCTTCACTGCCGTGGCCGAAGCGTGGTTTCCGCGCCAGGCGGATTTCCAGGCTCTTAAGCGCGCGGAGGACGCCGTCCCAGGCGAATCCCCCGAGGCAGACAATCACATGAACATTGGGGAGCAAGTCCAATTCCTCCGCGAGATAAGGAAGGCAGTTATCGCGTTCATCAATCGTGGGCCGATTGGCAGGCGGTGCGCAGCGGACGCAGGCAGTGATGTAGCAGTCGTCCAGACGAAGCCCGTCGTTGCGATTGAGGGAGGCTGGCTGGTTGGCAAAGCCTGCTCGATGAATGGCCGCATAGAGCCAATCGCCGGAACGGTCGCCGGTGAACATCCGCCCCGTGCGGTTGCCGCCGTGCGCTGCCGGGGCTAGTCCGCACAGCAACAAGCGGGCTTTGGGGTCGCCAAATCCGGGCAGGGGCCGGCCCCAGTACTCCTCATCGCGAAAGGCTGCGCGCTTTTCCCGGGCCACCTGTTCCCGCCAACGAACCAGGCGCGGACACTTTCGACAGGAGGTCACCCGATCATTGAAACGATCCAGATCATCCGCCATGCTCTTCGTTCTATCAAATTGGGTAAGGTCGATTTTGAACAGGAGGCAACAGAAATGCATTTTGCAATTCTGGGTCGAAGGAATCAGAGATTTGCTCCAGGTAAGATCAAGCGGGAGACGCCTTCAGTTACACGCATTTCGTGGAAGTTGATGAGGAGGCCGAGGGGAATGTCGAGAATGTTCATGTAGCTGAGAAGTTGTGCCTTGTGAATAGGAAGGACCTTCTCGACCGCTTTTACTTCGACGAGGATGCAGTCCTCTATCAGTAGATCGAAACGCAACGGTTCTTCGCGGGTAAACCCCTTTTACCTAATGACCACGCTCTTTTGGTCTGCGCAATTCAGTGCTCGCAATTCCAATTCCCTAATCAAGCACCACTCGTAAATCGACTCCAGCAGCCCTGGTCCCTTATCACGATGAACCTCAATGGCCGCCGCGATGATCGTTTCGGTGAGTCCGGAGGCCTTTTCAAACAAGGGATGCATTCTTGTAATCTCAAAACAGAAAAGAACAGAGACGCAGAGAGATCCCCTCTGTTCTCTCCTGTTCACATTCGACTATGCGAATAGTTCTTTCACCGCCTGGCCTTTATCCATGAGCTTGATTGGCCGGCCAAGCGTGCTCATGTTTTCTTTGCGGGGATTGATCTTCAGCGCTTGGTAGAAGCTGCAGAACAGGTCCGGAACGGAGACCGGCCGGGCTTTGACGTCGGTGCCGTCGGCACTGGTGGAACCGATGATCTGCCCGCCGTGAATGCCGGCGCCTGCCAGGGCTACGTTGAACGCGCGCGGGTAGTGATCGCGACCCGTGCGGGGATTGACCTTGGGCGTGCGTCCGAATTCTCCCATCCAGATTACGAGCGTGCGCTCCAACATGCCGCGTTCTTTCAAATCGCCCACGAGGGCTGCGAAGCCGGGATCGACCGAATCGCTCAGCGACTTCACGCGCTTGAAGTTGTCGTCGTGCGTGTCCCAGCCGTTCGATTCGACCTCGACGAAAGTGACCCCCTGCTCCACCAGCCGGCGGGCCAGCAAACAACCCTGCCCGAACGGACTGCGGCCATAGCGATCGCGGATGGCGTCGTTCTCCTGGTCCAGCGCAAAAGCCTTGAGCCGGGGACTGCGCACCATCTGGGCTGCACTGGCATACAAGGTCTTGTGGTCCTCGACCCGCGGACCGCCTCCGGTGGCGGCGAAATCCTCTTCCAGCTGATCGAGAAGCCCCACTCGACGGCCGAACCGGCCGGTATTGACGCCCTGGGGCAGCGCGACGTTGCTCGGCATCTGCGTCGGATTCGACACGACGAACGGGGCAACGTGCATTCCCAAGAAGCCTGAGCCGATGGTGGCTGCACGGTTGCCAATGCTCACGAAATGCGGCAGATCGAAATTCTGTGGCCCCAGCTCCGAAGCCACAATCGACCCGATGCTCGGGTATTTGACGCTCCCGGTGGGAACGTAACCGGTGTGCATCTGGTAGGTGGCCCGTTGGTGTTCGCCCTCCTTGTTGGTCATCGATCGAATCAAAGTGATGTCGTTGAGCACTTTGGCGGTGTTGCTCCACCCCTCGGCAATCTGAATGCCGCTAACAGCGGTATCGATGGCCTTCGTCGGTCCGCCGTGGTCGGTATTGGGTTTTGGATCGAACGTCTCGAGCTGACTGGGGCCTCCGCGCATGAACAGCAGAATGCAGGCCATGCCCTTTTTGCGGAGTTCCTCCGCATGCAGAGTCAGCGTGTCTTTCCAGCCGAGCATGCCATAGCCGGCTGCCCCGACCGCCAGACTGCGGAGAAAGGAGCGACGGCTAACGACGCCCATGCTGTTGGTTTGCAGGTGCATCAAGGATTGCAGTGTCATGATCAATGGTCTCCGTTCTGTTCGGCCCCTATGCGTGTAGCAAATTTTCTCCCCTCGCCCCGGTACTCCGGGGAGAGGGGTCGGGGGTGAGGGGCCTTGGCCGGGGATAGTTCAACCCCTCACCCCCAACCCCTCTCCCCCGAGTACGGTGGAGAGGGGAGATCGTTACTTGCCCCTCGCCTTATGTGTGCAGCGCGAATTGGCGGATCGCCCCAGCCGTCGTCAGCGCTTGGTCTGAAATTCGGTGGAGTTCACGAGCGCCCAAAGAATGTCCTCGAACGCCTCGGTCCGGCTGCTTGCCTTGCTGATATAAGTGCGGCATTTTTCCATTTCACGGTCCGTCGGCTTGCGGGCCAGAGTCCGCAAGTAAACCCTATGCAAGGCAGCGTCGTCATCCGGGAAGGACTTCAAGATCCTGCCAAGGAGGTTGGTTCCCCTCGCCTGAATGCGCTGGTTGAGCAAGGGATTATTCATGAGGAGCAGCGCCTGGGAGATGCTGCCTTCCACTTCGTCGGGCTTGAGCGACGGGTCGAAACTGAATTCCAGTTTGAAGAGACCTTCGAGGCCTGGAGCCATCGCGAATGGACCTTGCGGACGAGGCCTGGCCGGGTCGCGCGGCGGACCGAGATTGCCCAGCACTCCCACCAGCGAATCCCAGAGAGCGTCGGCACGCAGCCGGGTCGGGTAGGCGGCGGCGAAATGGAGATGCTGATCGCTCGTCTCGCCCAGGCGGATCTGCCGCTGGTAGGTCTCGCTGTTCATGACGGCGCGGAAGAGTTCTTTCACGTCGTAGCCGGTACCGCGGAACGCTCCCGTCAAGCGCGTGAGTACGGAGGCGAAAACTGCTTCCTTGTGCGGCCCCAGATCGTCCACCGGTTGGTAGAAGGACTGACCCATCAGCTCGCCCCAGATGCGATTTACGTAGGCACCGGCAAACCAGTAGTTGTTCTTGTCGACGATGGAGTTCGCCAGGGCTTGCCGGCGTTGCTTGTCGTCAACATTGGTGGCCGGACCCTTGCCGTCCAAGAACCGCGGATAGGTGACCAACGTTTTTTTGGGGTCTTGCGGGCTGGGCATTTCGTGTTCGCCGCGCGCCATCGAAATCAATTCTACTCCGCTTGGCCGACCCATCTCGCCCTTCAGGGGCCGCTCGCGAATCCGGGCGAAGTAGCCGGCTAGCTCGTGGAATTGCACGCGCTTCCACTGATCGCTCGGATGATCGTGGCACTGGGCGCATTGAATCTGAATGCCCAGGAAGACGCGCGACGTCTCGGCAGCCTGTTCATTGGCGGCGTCGGCACCAGTATGTGATGCCAGGAAGAAAAGAGCGCCATTCTTGCCGTCGTCGTCGTACTGGCAAGAGCCTTCAGCCGTGATCATGGCGCGGACGATTTTGTCCCACTTCTGATCTTGTTTGAACTGGCTGGTCAACCATTCCTCAAAGGCTCGTGCCAGGCCCAGGCCGCGCCGATCGCTGACGCGGGACGCGATCACGTCGCGCCAGTAATGGGCCCAATGGTGCGCGTAGTCGTCGCTGGCGAGAAGTTTATCGATAAGCTTGGCTCGTTTCTGGGAATCTGGATCGGCGACGAACTCGGTCACGTCGGCCGGCACCGGCAGTTTGCCGGTCAGGTCGAGCGTGACGCGCCGGACGAATTGCTCATCGGTGGTGCGCTGGGCGGGCTCGATCTTGTCTGCTTGCAGTTCCTTGGCGACTAGGGCGTCGATCTCGCCGGTTTGCAGAGGTGTCATCGGCGCGTTTTGCCAGGCTTCGTGGGTGAGGAGTGCGGAGCGGGGTGGCGGCGGCGCTACCGACTTGGCCGGCTGCGCCTTCCTATTGTTGGCATTGGGAGGCGCCTTCTTCTGGGCCAGGCTTGCACTCGGAGCAAGCACGGCGGCCATGCTGATAGACATGACCAGGAAGCGGACGCCGGGTCGGCTTATTCTTGCGATCCATTGAGTGCGGTGCATGGTGTCTTCTCGTGGGTCGGCAATCACGATGGCAGCAGCTCCTGCTGCAAACCCCTAGTAGATTTTAGCCTATGCCAAGGCTCGGAGCGATAGCCTGGAGCGAGAAACTGGTTTTGAGTTCCTCTAGGGCATCAAACACCAGCGGTTGGAGGGGGTTCCGGTGAAAATGCTCCGGCGCAAGGGAGCGTGGGAATAGAAATGAGAAGGCCGCGGACGAATGCGGATTTGGCGGGTGAGCGCAGCTACGCGCTCGCCCGCCAAATCCGGGCTCGTCCGCGGCCTCTTTGCGTTACGCTGGCGGTCCCGGCAGATGCTCCATTATGCAGGGCGACTTAACGCCCTGGGCCTGCGGCCGGGAGCGGAACTGGAACCGGTGGAGGGGCCTGAGCGGGCGCGACTGCAGGCGGCGGCAGCTGTGCGCCAGGTCCGCCAACGGCTCCGCCTTCCTCTGCTTCCATGGTGGCCAACTCGTTCGACAGTGGAAACGCCGGCGACGGCGCGAAGTATTGGGGAGGATGCTGCAGGTAGTGGCCGGACGGCAGGGTCATGCCCCCCACCCATGTTTGGCAACCGGTTAGAGTCCCCAGCGCCAAACCGAGCCCGGCCAAACTCAGACACTGCAAGCGGAGCCTCGTCTTCATAGGACCTCTCTCCTCGGGGTGCTCCCGAAGCCAACAAGTGGACGCAGACCGGCCGGATCGATGCCGCAGTTTCCACGGCCGGCGCCAGCTTGACGGGCTGTATAGATGGTGAAGTGATCCCCCAGTGTCTTATCGGCTAACCGGTGGTAAGAATTTACTGGATTTGCCGAACAAGTCGGGCAGAATGGGAAAGAAGTTTTGCGTGCCGGCGAAAAAGATTCAACGCCGGCAAGCAGCAGCGCTCCAACATCGCAACGTCGGGGCTCTGGCAAACTGAGCTAGGATTGAGGGGATGGAGAGGTCCCCTCGCGGGCTGAAGGTCGGCAAATCTCGTCGACCCGGATACAGGAGGCGGAACGTGTCCACTGCAATCTGCCTGCATGATGAGGAAGCGCTGTCGCCATTTCCGTTGGCACGCTCGTGGGATCATCCTGCGCAGCCTTTGCCTGTCCGCGCCATCTGGGCTCCGCGCGGTTCGGGCGGCCGACATCCCTTGCAGGCTGCCGCGCAGCCCTGGCTGGCCAGCGGGCCCACGGAGAGGCCTTTCGATTTCTGCAAATTCATCCGGCGCCTGACCGCGGACGTGGTTGCGCGCTCCGAGCATCTGCATCACGTGGATGTCGATCGCGTACTCTTTGCCGCCACTCAGGCGCGCAGCAGCCGGCCGTTTGGCCTGCAGGCGCGCGTGACACCTCTGCGCTTCCGCGATGGCATGCTGGTTCGCAAGCGGCGCGGCAAGTCCTACCAGGTGCAGCGCTATTTCGTTGGCGACCGAGAAATGCTCTATGTGATGACTTTCTGCTTGCCACGCTTTCTCGATCAAGATTTCGATGACAAGCTGATCACGCTCTTCCACGAGCTTTACCACATCAGTCCAGCCTTCGATGGCGACTTGCGCCGCCATGGGGGCAGGTATGCGATTCACTCGCACAGCAAACGCGGTTACGACGAGCACATGGCGCACCTGGCCCGTGCCTATCTGGCCGACGGGGCGGTGCCGGCTCTCCATGCATTCTTGCGCCTGAGTTTTTCCCAGCTCATGCAGAGGCACGGCCAGGTCGTCGGCATTGTTGTGCCTAGGCCCAAGCTGATACCGGTGCCCGCTAGGAAGTAGGCTTCCCACCGGCGGTCGTTTCCCCGCCTCCGGGACGGAGTCAATCAATCGCCCACGCCAATATCGGTATTGACGCTCTCCAGAATCAGCTTGGCTTCCTCATCGAGATGATGGCGCCCGGCGCCCAATGAACACAACAGCCGCGTCGCTGGCCTATCGGCGCGAATCTGCAGATAAACCAATCGCGAGATCACGGAAATCCTTTCTCTTGGTGAAAGCGCCGAACGCACTTGTTAAGAATCAAGAAGTTTTTTGTCCAATCCATGGTTAGCCAGCAGAGGTGGCGTCGCAGGGACAAACTCGGTACGCTGTTTCATCATGAAGAACAACCCACTACCTCGGCTTGACACTTCACCCGAATGGCGGGCGCGCCTTCTTCCGCATTGCAGACTTAAGGCGGGTGACATCTGGCAGGATCCCGAAGGAAAGCATCGAGTCGGTTGCCTGGATGCGACTGATGCTATATCGGTCGCCGCGCTACTTGCCGGCTCGTTCCCCACCTTGGCGATCCAAGATCCCCCCTACAATCTGGTTGCCTTTGAGCGTCGAAGCATTCAGGAGTACATCGAGTGGTCTAGCCGCTGGGTCCGCCTTACGCACGCCGTTCTCGCGGAGAATGCGTCACTTTATGTGTGGCTGGGTGCGGATCAAAACGACGGATTTCAACCACTCGCCGACTTCATGGTCATGATGCGCGGCGCACCGTTTGCGCCTCGCAGCTTCATCACCATGCGCAACCAGCGAGGATATGGAACGCAGAAGAACTGGATGGCAGTTCGCCAGGAGGTGCTGTATTACGTCAAGGGCACCCCGCAATTCAATGTCGAGGCCGAATACACGGATATTCTTAACGTGGGCTTCGCCCACCGCCCTGCAATGTGCGCAGTTTCCTTGCGCCCGGCAGGAGGGTGATGGGGGAGTTGATCCTCATATTGCAAGCCAGCGATGTTCTTTTCCCTGCCTGCTGGCCCGCTTGATAGAGTGA
>DATGZX010000257.1:0-4332 GCA_035296965.1 Gemmataceae bacterium | reverse complement strand
GACAAACGTCTGGAAAACACTGGGTAACATCCGTGTCGCCTCCCAAAGGACTCTTCGTAAATCCTGGAAGGCAATAGTTTAACGAGACAGCTGCGCACCTTGGAAGCCCTGCCCCTTCAGGGTTCCGGAAAAACCGGGATGCGGCCGTGCCCCAGGGTGCGCGGAGTACCGCGACCCTGGGCTGAGTTGTGTAACGCTTTCAGCGTTAGCTGCCGGCGCGTGCCCGAAGATGTGTAGATACCGATGGAAATGGGCCGACGGCTTCGATTCTGCAGGGGGTCCGACCCCTCTTTCAATACGCTCAACGAGGAACCTCATGCTGCAGCGTTCAAAAACTTGTGATCCGCGCCGGCTCGACCTGTTTCTGAACAATCGCCTGGCCGACGACCAGCACCGCGACCTGGAAGCGCACCTGCTCATCTGCCCGGATTGCCGGAACAAGCTCGATGAGCTGGCCGGCGGGCCGGGCTGGTGGACGGAGGTGCGGCGTTACCTGGGCGGTGACGGAGTGTCGGAGTTCGTGCAGCCCTTCGACTCCGCCGGGCCCGAGCGCATAAGGAAAGGTGAACTCGATTTCCTGGAGCCGAGCGACAACCCTGCCCTGCTGGGGAAACTGGGACCCTACGAGGTCCATGAGGTATTGGGCCAGGGCGGCATGGGCATCGTGCTCAAGGCATTCGATCCGTCACTGCATCGGCCGGTGGCCATCAAGATCTTGGCGGCTGCATATGCGGCCAACGGGGCGGCCCGCAAACGGTTTGCCCGCGAGGCCCAGGCAGCGGCGGCGATCATGCACGATCACGTCGTGCCCGTGCACGCCATCGACGCCAACGCCCATCCGCCTTACTTGGTGATGGCCTTTATTCCGGGGCAATCGCTGCAACAACGGCTCGATGAATCGGGGCCACTCGACGTCCGCGAGATCCTCCGTATTGGCATGCAGACGGCTGCGGGGCTGGCGGCAGCGCACGCTCAGGGGATTGTCCACCGCGACATCAAGCCGGCGAACATCATGCTCGAAAACGGTTTCGAGCGGGTGCGCATCACGGATTTCGGCCTGGCGCGGGCGATGCACGATGGGACAGTGACGCAGGCGGGAGCCGTGGCGGGGACGCCGCAATACATGGCCCCCGAACAGGCGGGCGCGGAGACGGTCGATCAGCGGGCCGACCTGTTTTCCCTGGGCAGCACACTCTATGCCATGTGCACCGGGCAAGCGCCTTTTCGCGGCAATACCGGCCTGGGCATCATCCGCCAGGTTTGCGACACCGAGCCGATCTCCATTCGCTCGATCAATCCGGACGTGCCGCGCTGGCTGGAGGGGATCGTGCGCAAACTGCATGCCAAGGACCCGGCCCGGCGGTTTCAATCGGCCGCCGAGGTGGCGAGTCTGCTGGAGGGGTGCCTGGCCCACGTGCAGAAACCCGATTCGTGTCCTCTGCCGCGGATAGCCCAGGAGCTGGCGCGGCTGGTCCGCGAGCCCAGGCACCCAGCGAAACGGCGCTGGTCGCCGGCAGTTTTCAGCCTCGCCGCGGGCGTGCTCAGCATTTCGGCGTTGTGCGTTTTCGTGTGGCCGGCAAGCAAGCCGCATCCTGCCGATGAAGAACGCGGCGACATGAACCCCGGGGCCGTGCAGGATCAAGCTTTACTGGCAGAGATTCCGCCGGTCGATTTTCAGCGCGAAGCAACCGAAGTGCGGCAAGGGCTAGAGCGACTGCGACAATCCCTTTCCAGCGATGGCGGCAATGAGGGGTTGGGACTGGAGCCCGCACTTGGGCAAGCGCGGCTGCGAGCCGAGATTCTGGAGCGCGGTCTCACCCCTCAGGCCCCATCGGGGGTCGATGCAATCGACGCACAATTGCAAAGCATCAAGCAACGACTCGACTCGATGGCTCAGCGCGAGCGCAAGGATTTCAACTAATCAGTTTTCTGTGCTTTGAATAAGGAGAACGAACGTATGAACACAGTCCGCATGATGACTTTCGGATTCCTGCTGACCGGCGCCATCGCCTGCGTCACCGTTTACGCCCAAGCCCCGGCTCCCAAGCTTGGACAAAGCGACTTCGTTCCATTCGCGGAGCCGACTCTGGGCGGCTACGCAGCCGTGGCTCAGCCCGCCCCGAATCTCCCAGAACTCAAGTGGAAGAATCTGAATGTTGAGTCGCGCCAACTGGCGCAGAAGTACGTGAAGACCGGGGGCGAGGAAGAGAAGACCGAGATCCGCAAGAAGCTGCACGATGCGGTTGCCCGCGAATACGATGAGCACGCGAAAATCCAGCAGGCGGAGCTGGACAGTCTGGAAAAGACAATCGCCCACCTCAGAAGCGTGGCTAAGAAACGCGCCGACGCCAAGTCCACGATCGTAAGCCAGCGCATCGAGCAACTTCTGCAGGAAGCGAACGGCCTTGGCTGGCCAACGCCGGGGACGCCAAACTTAGTTGCCAACGGCAATTGGACGTACTTCGGCGGTCAGCCGGTGCGGGAGGACGTGAGCCAGCTCGCGGCGAAGTATGCCAAGGCGGAGGGCGAAGACGAGAAGAGCGATCTTCGCAAGAAGCTAATCGCAGTCGTTGGGCAACAGTTCGATGAGCACATGAAAGTGCAGGAGAAGGAACTGAAAGCCCTGGAAAAGCAGGTGGCGAGCGTGAAGGCGACAATGCGGAAGCGCAGCGACGCCAAGAGCGCCATTGTGGAACGGCGTATCGAGCAATTGCTGTACGAGGCGGATGGCCTGGGCTGGGGTGGCGCCGAGACGAATAACATGTTTCGTCCGTACCCCTTCTACCCAGAATACGCTGACCCGACGATGGGCAGACCGGGGAAGGGGAATGACTTTGGGTCGCCAAACAAATGAGTACAAACGATAACTAGACTACCTTCATATCAAAAGTACCCTATACGCTGCCCGGGCTGAGGAGCTCGACGCGTTCCTTGGTCCGGGCGGCGGCGTTTTCGCCAAGACAAGCTATGCAGCTGAATGGCTGCCTTGCATGTGCTAAAATGACGCTTGTGCGGATGCCCCCCAGACAACACGTCTTAGAAAGGTTTTTGATCCCCTTCTGATCGATGAGATGCCCGCCTGAGCACTTTTGCTGATTTTTCCGGGGAATGTGGCTCGTCAAGAGAAGCGGCGCGTTCAAAGATGAAGCGTAAAAGAGTCCCTATTATCTTGTGAAATTCCTGTTTTGGGACCCCAAAACACATTTTGCGCCAAGTGCCTTTTTAGTCCCAAAAGGATCACCACGCAAAAAGCCCGTGTTTTTGGCATTTTCTGAAGCTTCGACATGGCATTTCGAGGGGGGGCCATTCTCATTATGTTTGGGTGGTGACGAAAACCACGTCTTTTCCGCGATTTTGCGCGCTTTTCCGCGCGCGCATAGTGTTGCGCCCTGCCGGTTTGTGCTGTTTAATATTCTCAGAATGGCTAGGCGGCGTCAGCCTCCCACACGAGGAGCTCGCCTTTGCCTGGAACGGAGGCGTCCCCGCTGAAGCGTTGAAAGAGGCCATCGTGGATTTGGCAAGGAATGGGGAAACTTAGAGATTGCAGGTGCCTTGCATAGAGACGCAAGAACGTCGGCTGGTAGCTGCACGCGTAAGAAAAGGTCGGCAATAGCTGGAGCTTTTTCAGGGAGACGATGGTACCGCGGACCATCCAGGCGCCAGTGCGAATTTCAGCCCCTCCCAAGAGGAATATCGTGCCGCCCTTCATTTGCAAACCCGCAAAGTCGCGGACTGGGCCCGCAACTGCGATGATGCCGCGTTTCATGCGCATGCCGATTTCAATCCCGGCCGAGCCCTCGATGAGAATCGTCCCCTGCTTCATACCCGATAAACTGCCACGGTAGGCTGATCCCACTTGCCCGCCGGCATTGCCTCGGATGCGGATCAGGCCCCCCGCCATCTCGGCGCCAACCCAGTCGGCGGCGTTGCCCGACACGTCGATGGCGCCGCCTTTCATATAGGCTCCCAAATGCATGCCGACGTCGCCGACGATGGAGATGCGACCGCGCGTCATGCCGCGGCCAATCCATTTGACCTTGCTTGCCGGGCCACGAATCTGGAGTTCGTCGCTTGCGTCGCCCTCAACGTCGAAGAACTCGTCCAGGCGAAGCTGCCGTTTTCCCAGGAAAACCGGCAGCGCGCGGATGGCATCGTGCCTTAGAGAAGCCATGACGTCGGGGGAAAGGACTTCTGCTTCAAGCGGGACCGTCGGTTGTTCTTTGAGAGTCAGCTTGATCATGCTCGACTTCGTTCATTTGCAGGTATGCACTTCCGGTCGTTCGATGCGTTCCATCTCAACCGGGTAATTGTCGAAGGACATGGTGTAATACT
>DATGZX010000256.1:0-14996 GCA_035296965.1 Gemmataceae bacterium | reverse complement strand
GACCGACGCCACGAGCGGATGAACCGCGCCTCGTTGGGCTCGTGCGCGACCTCGATGACGACGACTTTCGAACGCGGCAGAGAGCGATGGAAGAACTCGACCGACAGCGGGAAAGCGCGGTTCCGGCTCTGCGCAAAGCGTTGGCCGCCTCCCCCTCGCTGGAGCTCCGCCGCCGGGCCGAGGGATTTCTAGCGAAATGGGATCCCGTCGTGATGCAGGGCGAACCGCTGCGAACTCTACGTGCTGTGGAAACGCTGGAACAGGCTGGTACAAGCGAAGCCCGGCAAGTCTTGCGTGCGCTTGGTGAAGGCGACCAGGGAGCCAGATTGACTCGAGAGGCGAAAGCATCGCTCCGGCGGCTGCAAGCCAAAACTGGGCCTTGATCGGGTTCGCCGCTGTCTTTGAAGATGCAACAGTCCGCGTCCCCCCAACCGGTGGGCGACGATTCACTTCTTTTCTCGTTTGAAGACGTAGGTGGAATTAGTCAGCCCCATGCCCATTTGTCGTGAGTCAATTGCCGCGAGTTCCCACCCGTCCTTAGCCCAAGCATTCAAGCCACTTGCCAGACGGAAATCCTCATTAAGCGGATCATTCGTCAGATTCTTGGAGGCCCTACTCTCGACGGCGCTACGTGCGAGTGCTCTGTATTCCCACCTCGCCTTGACGTTTTGGTTACCCTCAGCCGAGGCTTTTGGTGGCTCTTCCGCCGAGGTTCGGGGCATGACAGTAGCAGTCCCCAGGGCGAGAAAGAACCCTGCCAAAAGCACGGTCATGGCGATTTTGAGTTTGGTCAATAACATGGTTTTCAGAACTCCTTCCAGCAAAGCGGCGACTTCGTCCGAAATTACCCCCGCAGCTCGTCCCGCCGCCATGAGGCTTGCTGCCCTGATCGTGAAAGACACCACCGAGGTTGGCACGGATGCCGAAGCCGCCTTTTGCGACAAGACCGCGCCCAAGGCCGCACTGGACAAAACCAAGCCGTGCCGGGCTAGCCGCTTGGCCAACAGCACCCTCGCCCTCGCCAGCCGCCCCGCAACCGTACCTTCAGGACAGCCAAGTTGCCGAGCCGCTTCCTTGCGGGTCTTGCCTTCCAGATCGCAGAGGACGACGACGATACGATACTTGTCCGGTAGGCGGCTCAACTCTTGATCCAGCAGGGGTTGCAGGTCACGCCAGAGGTCTTGTTCCGCTACGGCTGGTTCGGGCATCTCCGTCACCTGCCTTTCCCGCAGCTTTCGTTTGGAGGCCGTCGCCCGCGCCTTCACTGCCGTCTGGTGAGCCACTCCGTAGAGCCAGTTGGCGACCATCTCCCTCGGCAGAATAGAGGTCGCCTTGCGGACAAGGACGAGGAAGGTGGCTTGGAAGGCGTCCTCAGCATCGTGGTAGTTGTGAAGGACCCGGCGACACACGCCCCAAACCATGGGACCATGCCGCCGTATAAGGTCTGCTAGAGCCGCCGGTTCACCGCGACTTATGTAGTCGTCCAGCAGTTGGCCATCAGTGAGCCCCGCACCATCCCGCAGAAGCGCCGCCCTGCGCAAACGCTGGATGACTTCGCTCATGTCGCTCGTAGCCATGTCGTTTCCTCGGTGGACCGCGTTGGTCCCATCTACTTTACTATTACCGGCACAGAGGTGTTTGATACACTTATTACCGCGACCGCCCGGAATAGCTAGCCACGCAGACAAGCCGGCGCCAGTTCCTGCCTGCAGTTTCGTTGCCTGCGAGTCTGATCGACGGCAGCGGTTGTGTTCAGAACTTCAAAGAGAATAGAGCCTCTAGTGCATCTATCTTTGACGAACAGAAGGGATGGCGCTCAAAGAAATCGGCGCGTTCGAACTCTTCGGCTTGCAGATTGTCGCCCTGATGCAAAGATTGTCCTGATCGGCTTGCCGCACGCTGGATGGGCCAATCGACTTCAAACGAAGAGTCGGACTGCGTGACAACGACGAGCGCCGGGAACTGTGGGGCTAGAAGTTTATAATGCGGTGAAAAGCGTATGGTCGGTATCCCTAGACGGTTTAGGGCCATTCATGTCTGGGCACTCACGCTAGTGGCATGCTTGTGTTCGGCAGATTTCGCCGCCGGCGAAGATTCGTATTTCCTTCTCGTCTTTAGCTGGCAGCGAGGAGAGACCCACCTGCGCTGCACCCACACGCTTGCTACATTCGTCAAAGTCACCAACGGCAATTCTGCGGCCGATCCGTGCCAATTCGAAGCCCATACAATTAGCTGGCTTCCGGTAAAGATGGAAGTGCATCCCTGGCGGCTGTTCCCGCAAAAGGGACATAACTTCGATTTGGAGGAGTCGCTTCATTATGCGGTATCTCACAACGACCGCATTAGTCTTTGGGGACCCTTCCAGATCCAGGAAGAGCTCTACAACCTGGGGCTTAAGCAAATTGAACAGTTGGAAAGAGGGTCCGTCCGCTACAAATTGATAGACAGCGGCTATTTCGTTTCAGCGGCATGCAATTGCATCCACGCGGTGACGGATCTCGATCCCCCGCATCGGCGTCTGCGTCTAGCCTCGCCCGGTTGGGGCGAAGGGGCCAGTAACGCTGCCACACTCAAACTCAAACGCTGGCTCATCGACCCTTGCACGATCCACCCCTGGGTCGCCGATCTTCTGGAACTCGATAAGTACCCCATCATTCACCGCGACCTGAAAGAACCACATTCCTTCAAATTCGGACGCTGAATCCATCTCATTCATGAAGTTCCGGCCGCGGCCACCCTACCGCGCCACAACTCGTGGGCTAGGTTGTGTGGCCGCTTCGCCGTAGGAATGTGGTAGCCTCAGGGTGCGCCGCCGCGACCAGGGGCTAGGCTGTGGAAACGCTTCATGATAAGAATGAAGACACGAGCAGTTGTGTAGAAATTATTTGTCGCATGGTCGTGCGCGCTGTGGGTACCTTGGGCGGGGCAGTGCCATCCGCCTGTGATGACCACGACATGAGAAAGACACTATCGGCTCGGCCCGCTTAGCGTGAGCAGTCCATTCATTTGAACAAAGGAAGCAACCATGTCCAACTCGATTTCGCGGCGCGCGTTTACTTCCCTGAGCGCGGGGTTTGTCCTCGGCTCGGCGACCGCTCTGGTGGGGAATGAGCAAGCAAGCGCCGATCCGGTGAAACCACCCACCGGCCCGGTCGAGAGTCCGTTCGAACGCGACTATCCGCCGCCGGAGTTCAAGCCGTCGTGGAAGAAGCAGCAGATCAATCGGCTGCTCGTGCAGGACTTCGTGATCTACGCCCATTCCGATCTCGCCATGACCAAGAAGCTGCTGGAAAGGGAACCGGCCCTGCTCAATGCGACCATGGACTGGGGGCACGGCGACTGGGAAACCGGTCTCGGCGGGGCATCGCACATGGGCCGCCGCGACATCGTCGGCTTCCTCCTGGAACGAGGGGCCCGCATCGACCTGTTCTGCGCTGCCATGATGGGCCAGCTCGAAGCGGTCCGGTCGCTGCTCACGCTCCAGCCAAAGCTGATCGACGCCAAAGGGCCGCATGGATTCACTCTCCATTTCCATGCCCAGGTCGGCGGCAGCGAAGCGGAACCGGTGCTCGCGTATCTGCAATCGATCAAGAAGGTGGAGCTGAAGCCGAACCCGTTCCTCAAGAAATCGGCCGACGCAGGAAACCAGAAACAAAAATGACAGCTGTGGGGACGTGCCCTTCCCGATCCCATCTCGCCCGACTGGAGGCCAAGATGTCGATTCGACCGGTTCAGCGGCTCATCAAGGCGAAGCCGACGCGCGAGGGTGCCGGCGTGCATCTGCGCCGCGCGTTCGGCTTCGGCAGTACCGCCGAGTTCGATCCGTTTCTCTTGCTCGACGATTTCCGCAATG
The DNA here is from genome assembly GCA_035296965.1 of Gemmataceae bacterium. GTDB lineage: Bacteria > Planctomycetota > Planctomycetia > Gemmatales > Gemmataceae > DATGZX01. Next base: position 11,143 of record DATGZX010000256.1, on the reverse strand, counting down.
ACATTCCGGACGACTACCTTGCCGGCTTCCCTTGGCACCCCCATCGCGGCATCGAGACAATCACGTATGTCCTTGCCGGCACGGTGGAGCATGGCGACAGCATGGGGAACCAGGGCGTGATCGGCGCCGGCGACATCCAATGGATGACGGCCGGCAAAGGCATCATTCACCAGGAGATGCCCAAGGGGGACACGCTGGGCCGCATGCACGGCTTCCAGTTGTGGGCCAACCTGCCGGCAAGGCTTAAGATGACCGCGCCCCGCTACCAGGAGGTCAAGGCGGGCGAGATTCCCCAGATGACCGACGACGACGGCACGAGTGTTCGCCTCGTCTGCGGCAAGTTCTGGGGCAAGACCGGTCCCATCGACGGCATTGCGGCCGACCCGATCTACCTCGACGTGTCGGTGCCACCGGGCAAGAGGAGAAGCCTGCCCGTCGAGACGACGCGCCACGCCTTCGCCTATGTTTTTGCAGGGTCTGGAAAGTTCTGTAATGCGTCGGGCCCGCTTGCCGTGCCGACCGAGTCGGTCGGCTGGGCAGACACCGCCCCACCCGCCGAGGCCGACAACCGCTCGCTCGTGCTCTTCGACCGCGGCGACGAGGTGACCGTGCAGGCCGGCGACGATGGTATCCGCTTCCTGCTGATTTCCGGCAAGCCGCTCCAGGAACCGGTGGCGTGGTACGGCCCGATCGTGATGAACACCCAGGAACAGCTCCAACGCGCGTTCCTGGAACTCCGCGAGGGAACGTTCCTGAACGCGGAAGCTTAGACCAGTCAGGCAAGCGAGAGCAACGATGACGCTCCGACAAATCGCGCTCGTCAGTGAAGGCCAAGACTCGAATTTCTCGGAACTGTCCCAGGTAAGTGCCGCGATCCAGGAGCAGGTGTTGCGGGATTTTGGGCCCCTCTGGACTATCCAGTTGTCCCTCTAGCCTCTCTGTTTTTGCTTGCTTTTCTAAAACTCCCTGCCTACGATGCCGATCTTGGGTTGCTCGCCCTCAAGCGACGAGCGAGAAAGTTCCTCTCCTCTTCTGATTGCTGAAAGAAGGTCTGCCCATGCGCAAGCTCATCCTTGCCACTATCGTGCTCGCTGCAACCGCGAGCGTCTGGATTTCCGACGGTTCTGCTTGTGGGCGAAGGAAGCACAGGCACTGCAACTCTTGTAATTACGGCTGCGCCCCCGTCTGTTGCGTGTCTATCGCTCAAGAACCATACGCCCCCTCCGCGCCGTCCGGAACGAGTCTCATCCTGACTACCCCGAAGGCAACGTACCGGCAGATTCCCACCAATGATCGGGGCAACTTCGAGCACGATCTGGCTGAGCCTGACTCGCTAGAGGGAGCACCAAAGCCTAGCGACGGCATCCACTTCGCGGGTAGTGCTCGGAAAGTCGCCAAAACGTCCATCGCTCAAGCTGGCACGGAACCGCTTAGCGACTTGGACACGTTACTCGACCCTTTACTGACGAAACAAGACTTTTCTGATGGTGTCATGCGCAAAAAGATCAAGCCCAATTCACCGCGCGTCAACGAAGAAAAGCGAAACGTGAGTGTCAGGGCTTTTCTGTACGCCACCAAGAAGGAAGGCGACAACGATTACCATCTGCTCATCGGCCCTGATCCGTCGCAAAGCGACAACGCGCATTACATGACCTCAGAGGTCTCGGGATTGCCAGACCCGGCGAACCAAGCAACCACAACGCTGACGGCTGCAAGGAATCAGTTTGAAAACTTCGTCGAACGGTCAGGAGGTCATCTACCGGGGACGACTTACATGCGTTTCGATCCGCCGATACCCATCGTCGTCACGGGGTCGCTATTTTTCGATATCGATCACCACCCAGGGCAGGTAGGGACCGGCACTATCGTTCCCAAATCGGTTTGGGAAATTCACCCAGTCACCACCATTGTCTTCGAGCCGTAGCCACAGCCCGCACCACTAAATCAGCGTGCTTGAATCAGCGAGGGGCGGTCACGCAGCACTGCAGCCGAAGTCATGGTTTCGTTTTGGTCATCCAAGTGGGAAGTTTCGCTGCGAGCCGATATCCGGCCAGAGCGACACGCATCTGGGCCATGTTTTTCGCTCTGTCAGCGTACGCCTGCCCGGCTTCAGGAGCGTCGACCCGGGCGGACATTGGGCAGATCGATGAAGTGATCGTCTCCTCGGTGATAACTGGTAATGGACTCAGGGCGAGCAGGTTTGCCACGTGGGCTCGGCCGGATCCAGTCGGGCCAGATTGCAGCCCGAAGGAAAGCCCATTCTGCCTCACCGACATCGTCTTGGGCAAGTAATTGTGACTTATGGCTTCATGGGAGCCTGCCAAACTTTACGCATGTTGAAAAGCATTTCTTGATACCTCTCTCTTACGCCAAAGGCGTTAAAGCGCAAAGCCCGGAGTCGCGGCAGCGCACTCCGGGAATATCGCCGAACCCCGTTGCATCCTACACCGAAGGTGTTGCAGCGCAGAATTACTGCTAAGCCCCAGACTCTCCGGCGTAGGGTCGCGTCTTCCGCAGTTTCACATGTGCTGCAACGCCTACGGCGTAGAAACGATGAAGGTGCACGGCGCTGACCCGGAGTGCGCTACCGCGACTCCGGGCTTTGCGCTGCAACGCCTTTGGCGTAGGTATTCCTGGTATTGGCCTCCGCTTGACAGGTGCCCCGGTTTCGCGGCCAGGCGTTCGCGCAAAAATCCTAACGCCGCGAAGCAAGTTGGACAGCTCCACTTTTCTCCCCCTCCCAGGCAAGCCCAAGTATCTGTCCGAAACGCACTTACCCCAGACGTTTCATGAGAAGTGGCGCTGTCCAACTAGTACAGCCCGAAGTACTCCGCGGAGCCAGCCAATGTGGCAATGATAGCCTCGTACGGCGCGCCGTTCTGCAAATCAGTGGTGAAAGTATTCAAGCCGCTGCCGTCAGCGCCGCGGCGGAGCAGCCACTGGTAGAGTGCTTGCACCTCGTCGGTGTTCGATTCCGCGCTCGCCAGGATGTCGGCGGCGACGGCGTCACGCGCGCCGCCATTGGCCAGAACCTGGGCCCAGGCCGAGGCGCCGGATGGGTCTATCGGCCGCTGCAGAACATCGTCGTACACTCTTTGCAGAAAGCCCGCATTTGTCGAACCGCCGTGCTGGGTAAAGTACTCGTTGGAACCGAGGAATCTGGCTTCCAATTGCTCGTATGTGCCTCCCTGGTTGAGGAAACTCATCCAAGCGGTCAATCCCGCCGAATCGGCCTGTCGGTTCAGCAATAGGCCATAAAGATACTGGACTTCCAGTATGTGGTACTCAAGGCTGTTCTCAATGTCGGCCACAACCTGGGTGCGTGTCGTCCCTGCAGCGAGGGCGCTGCTCCAGGCAGCAAGTCCGCTTGGATCGACCGGGCGCTGGAGCAGGTCGAGGTAAACCTGGGTCAGGAATCGCTGATTGGGGTCGCTGATGGGCGAATCGGCAGTATAACGAATGATCTCTGGGCCGCTTTGAGATGCCCCAGTGGCAGTCCCAACCGCAACGATTTTGCCATCACCTTGCAAAGCAATGGCCTCCCCGCTAGCGCCGGCAAGGCCGCTATTGACGGTGATGCCCGGAGCTACGCTCCCAAAAGTGGAATCGAGGGTGCCGACGGGGTTGCAACGTGCCAGCACGGAATTATTAAAGGGCTGAGTCAGGCCGTTATCAACGTAGTCAGCGTCGACTATAATTTTGCCGTCAACCTGGATGAGCACCGACCTAACTGTCGGTACATTAGGCGCGTCAATTAGCGCAACTCCGTCGCGCCCAAAGGTCACGTCGGCTGAGCCATTCGTATCAAATCGCTCCAAATAAATTGCGAACCCTTGCCCAACACCAGCTACAACAATTTGACCATTACGTTGCACCGTCACGGCCTCGGCAGCGACACTTGGAGTCACCTGATCGCCTGTACCGAATGAAGAATCGATGGTGCCGTCCGGATTGAAACGGTCCAGTTGGCTTCCCGCAACAATGATCCGACCATCATTCTGGAGGGCGACCGCGACCTCAACCTGGTTGGGATTCAGCATGACCTGGCCACCGCTGCCAAAACTTCTGTCCACACTGCCATCGGAGTTGAAGCGTTCCAGCACCTCGCTTGTGAGGCCCGCTAGAACCACGATCTTACCGTCTGGCTGCAGAGCCAGGTCTCTATCGATGGAGCTCAGAGTGACCAGCCCTCCAGTACCGAAGCTGGAATCGGGCGTACCACTCGAAGTGAAGCGTGCCAGATCGCTGTCTCGGGCAACGAGGATTTTGCCGTCGGGTTGAATGACAACTCGTTCGACGCCTTGCCCGTTCCCCGTTGGGACCGGCAAGAGCGCCACTCCGTTCGTGCCAAACGCCGTATCCAGGCTGCCTGTGGCACTGTACCGAGCCACGTCAATCTGCGATGCGTTTGTGTATCCGGCGACGACGATCTTGCCGTCTGGCTGAACTGCTACCGCCTCCTCCGTCATACCGCCCGGGACTGTCGCGAAGTTTGTTCCATCCGGTACGCCTGCATTAAGCAACATTCGCGCTTCGAGTGCCTCCAGGCACAAGGGTTGTCTCCGCGACTGATGATTAACACGACTCTTGAACTGACGAGGACGACCGCGCCAGAAGATAGAAGTCATGATTATTGCTCCTTACTATTTAGGAAGGATGTTCCACTTAGGAAAGCAAGTTAACGACAATGGACAGGAGCCGAGTCGTAAATATAGCTGATCGTGCATGCATGCTGAGTGTAGCGGTGCTCCCGGAGTTCGGCTGGCCAAAACTGACGGCCGTTACTATGTGTCCCGCGAAACTGAGCCGAAAAGTTACAGGAGCGGGCAAGAAATGTCACGGGCACCCGGGGCGCAGGGCGGTTTGAGGATTGACATTAGCGAGAGAGGAGTAAGAGGGCAGTTGGGGCGAGAGTTTTGCAAGGCATGGAGGCAGGATCGATGATTACCTCTCTTTCCTCGCTTGAAGTTTTAGCTCAGGTTCCCAATCCTCGCTTGCGTCATGATTGACGGCATCCTCTCTCTGCCGTTCTCTCCGTCACGAGCGGGTGGCCGGGGCTGAGGTACTCCGAACCACCGGTGGAGCAGATGGTGATCTTGCTCTCGATACTACGCGATGAAATGATCGCCAATTCGGCCTAGTTCTGATTGAAGAAAGTCGCAATCGGGTTCGTCCGGGGCTTTCGGAGTACCTACAGCCCCGGCCACACGCACCTGGTCGAATACGAATCTTGTGGTCTGGAAACAGCACTAGAACAGGTTGAAGTACTCGTTCGAGCCAGCAATCAAGGCAACGATCGCTTCGTTCGTCACGCCCGCCTGCAGGGCAGTCACGTACGCATTCAAACCGGAGGGGTCGGCAGCGCGGCGGAGCAGCCCATAGTACAGTGCTTCCACTGCGTCTGTGTCGGCCTCGATGCTGCCAAGTATGTCCGCGGCAACGGTGCTGCGCGACGTGCCGCTAGCTAAGGCCTGGCCCCAGACTTCAGTGCCGACGGGATCGATTTGCCGCTGCAAGAGATTGGTGTAGAGGGCCTGCAAATAGCCGGTGTTGGTTTCGCCGCCGCGAGTGTTGTAGTACTCAGCGGATCCGAGGAGCATCGCTTGCAGTTGTTGGTACGTGCCGCCCTGGTTCAGGTAATTGACCCAGGAACTATTCCCCAACGGGTCAACCTGCCGGTTCAGTAAGAATCCATAAAGATACGCGACCTCCAGGGTGTGATATTCCGGGCTGCTTTCGATGGCGGCTACGACCTGGGCGGGCGTCGCGCCCGAAGTCAACGCGCTGCTCCAGCCCGCGAGTCCGCTCGGATCAATGGGCCGCTGCAGCAGATCGAGGTATACCTGGGCCAGAAAACGCTGGTTGGGGTCGCTTATGGGTGGATCGGCGGTGAGGCGGTCGACCGAAGGCATAGGTTGAGATCCAACATAAGTCAATACGTCAACCGAAACGATCTTGCCGTCCGATTGCAGGGCAATGTCGCCCCCTTGGTCAGACTCACTGGTGGTTACGCCCGGACCAGAGTTCCCAAAAGTGGGATCCAGGGTACCGTTTGGATTACAACGTGCTAGTAGAAAGACGTGGAACGATTGAGTGAAGCCTGTGTAAACAAAGTTGCCATCGACCAAAATCTTGCCATCGCCCTGGATAAGAACCCTTGAAGCCTCAGGCCGAACACCAGTCTGAAATGTCGCAAGGCCGTCGCTGCCAAAGGTCGTATCGACCGAGCCATTAGTATCGAATCGCTCCAAAGCAAGACTTGATACTTCCTGACCAGCTACAACGATTCGCCCATTAGGTTGCAGTGCCACATCCGCGGCCGCGCCGGAAAAATTGAGCGTCACCTGGCCGCCAGTGCCGAACGAAGAGTCGATTGTACCATCCGGATTGTAGCGCTCCAGAAGACTTCCCGCCACAATAATCCGGCCATCTGGCTGGAGGACGAATGCATATTCTCCTGCGGACGCGGGATTTAGGTTGGCGTGACCTCCGCTGCCAAAGCTCGCGTCGAGGCTGCCATCGGGGTTGAAGCGTTCTAGGCTCTGGGTAGCGATGCCAACGAGGACCAGGATCTTCCCGTCCGGCTGCAGGGCCAGGTCGCTACCGTCGGGGGTCAGAGTGACAAGCCCTACAGTGCCGAAGCTGGAGTCGGGCGTGCCGGTCGAAATGAAGCGGGCGAGGTCGCTGTTTCCGACAACGAGGATTTTGCCGTCTGGTTGAAGGGTAATTCGATTGGCGAGCTGGCCGTCTCCTGATGGGACGGCCATCAGCGCCAGGCCGCCCGTGCCGAACGAGTTATCCAGGCTCCCATCGGTATTATATCGAGCCACGCCAAGCTCCGAGGCGGTTACATCCCCGGCGACGACGATTTTGCCATCTGACTGAACCGCTACCGCCGCCGCCGTCATCCCGCTTGGCTCTGCCTGGAACACTGTCCCATCTGAAAACCCCGCATTTAGCAGCGTTCGCTCTTCGAGTAGCTCCAGACAAAGTGGCCGTCTGCTTCTGCCTGAAGGATTACCAACACGACCGTTGAGCCGCCGGAAGGTGACAGACATAGGCATTTCTCCCAAATGAGCAGGCCGTGTTGGAATGAAGTGACGAACGCGATGCTCAGCAATTCATCTATCCCTCAAAGAGATATCCTACACTCGCCGATAGCCTCTAGATAGCGTCTTCTTCCGCCCTGGGAGCGCCTTCATCATTTATTCGCAAATCTTGGGATGCGATTATCTGTTGATCCGGCGTCGGCTAGTAAAGCGAAAATGGGTCGGGAGTTCCCCGACCCATTTGTTTGCTCCGACGAAAGGAATTTCAACTGCTAGTGGATGGGCGCAGCAAGCCTCCGGCAGTTACTCCGCAAGAGCCATTAGCATCCGCAGGGGCGGCTCCTTCAGCTACTATAACTCTGCCGGATCTAGTACCAGCACGAAGATTGCCACTGCCATCGGCCATTCCGGACTTACGACCACTTGCTGTAGCCTTCCGACGAGCCAAGGATGCCCGCCAGCACTTGTTGATCGGTCGATCCGGAGTCGAGTGCGTTGACCCAGTTAGTGAGACCCGTCGAATCGGCGGCGCGTCCCAAATAGAGGTTGTAGTCGGTTTCCACCAGGTCATTCCGGTACTCCGGCGACGTGAGGAAGGAGACAGCCACGGCCATGCGCGATTCTCCGGCGTTCAAGGCGTTGACCCAGCCATCGAGTTCACTGGTGCTGGGCGAGCGGTTCAGCACTTGGTTGTACAGTCCGGTCACGTAACCCGTATTGGTGCTGCCGTGGTCCTGGAAGTACTCTTGAGAGCTGACCATGCCCTCTGCTACCTCCTCGAGTGTGCCGCCCTGCAGAAGGACGTTGAGCCAATACTGCTCACCCGAGGGATCGGGAGCCCGATTCAAGTAACGGCTATAGAGCGCTACGACCTGGTCCGTCAGATATTCCGCGCTGCCTTCGATCGCCAGCACGACGCTGGTGGGCGAGGCGCCGCTATTCAGTTCATTCACCCAGGTAGATGCGCTTGGATCGGGTGCACGGTACAAAAGGAGTCCGTACACGCTTGCCACGAAGAGGCTGTTGGCATTACCTCCCAATGAGATAGCCGCAGAGAAGATCGACGTGTTGCTATTCGGATCGATCGCGGTCGCCGTGATTACCGTGCCGGCATTGGTGGGCAGGCTCCCGCTGAACGCAAAAGGAATGAAGCCGTTCGCTGCGGTTGTTACACTGACGGAACCGAGGAACGTCTTGCCTTGCCCGGCCGGCGTGCTGCTCGGGCTGGCAAAGATTTCGATACTGTAGGTCGTGTTCGCTGCGGCCGTGATCACGCCGGTCACTTGAACGGTAGTGGAGGTGGGCGAGAAGGCCCCGGTGAGAACGGGCGCCGGCTGATCGAGGTTGCCGTCGTTGACAAGGTCGATTCCTGGCGAGACATTGCTGAAAACAGAATTACCCAAGATGCCGTTGCCGGTGCCAGTGTCCACAAGGACGCCGCTCTGGGTGTTGAAAGCAATGACGTTGCCTGTGTTGGCCGCGGTGCCGCCGATCAGATTGTTGGAACTGACGATCCAGATCCCGTTGCCGTGGTTGGGCAAAGCGGTCTGCCCGGTCCTGTCCGCGCCGATGACGTTGCCGATCACCTGGGCCCCATGCGATGTCCCGCTTAGTTGGATGCCGCCGCCAAGGTTGCCGCTGATGACGTTCTGGTCAAACTGCCCGGTCCCGCCAATGGTATTGTTCTGGGAGTTGCCGCCGATGAAGATGCCCGCGCCCGCGTTCCCGAACGCCGCGACCCCCAGGAGGTTCGTGCCGATGAAGCTGTGGAACACTTGATTGCCATACGTGTTGCCGACGATGGCGATGCCGTTGGCTCCGTTTGCGGAGATCGTGCTTTGGGGGATGACGGATGGTTGAAATCCGCCGATGCTGTTGTTGTGAGCGTTGCCGTCGATGAGGATGCCGTTGGCGCCGTTGGGCAAAGCCACCTCCCCATTGGTGTCCATGCCGATGATGACTTGCGCGATCTGGACGCCGGTGGCGTTGCCGCCAATGTGTACGCCGTTGCCGTAGTTGCCGGAAATGACGCAGGTGCGAATGAGGTTGTTGCCGCCGGTCGAGGTGATGAGCACGCCGTCCAGGTGGTTGCCGACCGCCGTGACGATGAACGCCGGCAAGCCGCAGAAGGTGTTGAAAGAGACGGTGCCGCTGGCCGTGTCGGCGATTTCGAGCCCGTTTCTGCCGTTGGCATCGTCGACGTTTCCCAGCGGGATGACGCCGCCGACCTGGGTGTTGGCGGACGTCCCCTGAATGAGCATGCCATCGAGAGCGTTGCCGGTGGGTGTACTGTTATCGGCGCCAAGACCGAAGAAGTTGGCCTGAACGGTGGTGTTGTTCGAGTCATCGATACGCAGGCCGTTGCCGCCATTGCCGCTGACCACGTTGTAGAACACGAACGGGTCCTCCTGGAATGTGCAGCCGATGAGTGAATTGTTGTTGGCACTCACGATCGCCACGCCGTCCAGGCTGTTACCGAGGGCGGCCGTCCCCGAGGCAGTGGTCCCGATGAAGTTGCCGCTCAGCTGGTTGAGCGTGGCACCGCCATTGATGAGCACGCCGTAGGCGTCGTTGCCGGAGATCAGGTTCCCTAGCGGAGGCCGAACGAACACGCCGCTCGTCGGGTCGTTTCCGCCGGTTGCTTCTCCGCCGACGAGGTTGTTTGCCGCGCCATTTGTCATCAGGATGCCGTTGGCAGCATTGCCGAGATCGACCGTTCCCGTGACGTCGGTTCCAATGTAGTTCATGGCGATCTGGTTGCCGTTCGCTCCGTAGAGGCCGATGCCGTTGCCGCCATTGCCGCTGATCACGTTCGACAACTGGAAGCCGATGTTGACTGTCGCCTGGAAGGGAACGAAAGTTGACGGGCCGATGACGACGCCGACCACTTGATTGCCGTACACCGAGTTGGAGCTGGAGATGTAGGTGGTGGGGTCATAACCGGTGACGTTGAGGTTCACCCAGACGCCGGGCCCAAACGAGCCGTCGGTATTACGGCGGACAGTCACCCACGATCCCTGCACGGGATTTGTCGTTCCGGCCTGCGCCGAGTCGGCGCTCAGGGTGTAAACACCCTTCTCGACACTGCTAATGCCCTCGAAATGGGTGACGAAATTTACGGCGTTGGGGTAGTCGAACGACGCCCAGTTGGAAAATGCCCCGGTCTTGGAGTCATAGTCGACCATGTAGGCCTTGCCGATGGGCCGAGTTTGGTCGTCGAAGTTATTCACTACGGTGTCAGCGTACCCGCCGCAAATCGTGTAGCTCGTGCCGCCGTTGTACCAGATGCCGTAGGCCGTGTTGCTCAAGGAACCGGGGTAGACCACGTCGGTGAGAAACGTACCTGCTGCAATGTCATAAATGAACGCGTGGCCCGGGCCGAGGGGCACGCCGTCCATGCCATGGTCCGCGGGGCTATCGTAGTTGCCGACCGCCAGGCCGCCCATGGTGCTGTGGACGTAGTTGTACACCGCGCCGGGAGAGTCAATCGTTCGGTAGTTGCTGGGGTCCGAGAGCTGGGCGGTCGTTCCCTGGAACACAAAGCCGTTCGAGAAGACGGGGGCCGTCGCGTAGTTGGGGTTCTTGTAATTCCCCACGAGCCGGAGATCGCCGTTGCCTAGATTGTCGGGGCCGTAGACGCTTGTGGTCAGGGCGCCCGGGTAGCTGACAGCATAGCTCGAGCCCACGCCGGCAATAGTCCCCTCGAACAGCAAGCCGTTGCTGTCGGAGGTACCTGAAATGATGTACTGTCCGCTGGTATCGGCACCGCGGATCCCTTCCCAGCCGCTCACCGGTTGGATGCTGACGTTGTTGGTGTTGTAGTAGGAAATACTCGTAACTGGGTTGGAGTTGCCGACCAGGTTTTGATTGGAGCCATCGATCCTCACACCATCGAGAGCGTTGCCCACGACAGTGGCGCCGGACGGGTCGGTGCCAATGAAGTTGCTGCCCAGGGTGTTGGACTGGGCGTTGCCCGTGAGCAGTACGCCATTCGCGCCGTTGCCCGAGATGACGTTGCCACTGATGGTATTTTGCTGCGCGCTGTTGGTGATCTGGATGCCGTTCCCATCGTTGCCAATGCTGGCGGTGCCTGT
>DATGZX010000255.1:0-62329 GCA_035296965.1 Gemmataceae bacterium | reverse complement strand
TCACTCTATCAAGCGGGCCAGCAGGCAGGGAAAAGAACATCGCTGGCTTGCAATATGAGGATCAACTCCCCCATCACCCTCCTGCCGGGCGCAAGGAAACTGCGCACATTGCAGGGCGGTGGGCGAAGCCCACGTTAAGGGTTACTGCCGCATCGAGCTATCCGAATAGGCTCCTGGAAAATGCCAGGCGCTGGTAACTCGATATGGGCGAGGACGTCGCATCGACTTGCGATTGGAGATGTTCTGTCCGCGCCTCGCCTAGGTGCCCGATTTTCTGAATAGGTCGAGGAAGCGATCCTCGTAATCCTTGAAGACGCCGAGGCGATCGAGCTCACGCTTTAGCTCGTAAGCCTTCGATCGGTCGCGCTGGGCTTGCTCAAACAACTGCTCGATTCGCTCTTCGTCATCGGGATGCAGCTTTCGTTCCTCAGGCGACGGCATGCCGGGCTCTTGCTCCATTGCCAGCGGGCGTTGCTCCAGCGATTCCTCCACTTGGGCCAATACTTCGCCCAATCTCTGTTCCATGATGCGTGCTTGCTCGGAGAGTTCGGTCATGTCGATCTGAATGCCCGCAATGGTTTTGAATACCTCCAGAACAGCCAGTGAAGCTTTGGGGAAGGGTAGATGAGCGAAAATGTGCGGCATTTCTCCGAGCAGGCAGGTGCCGCATATGCTGCCTTCGGCGGCAGCGCCCAGGAGAACGCCATTGAGGCCGCCGATCTGGCCGTCCTCGAGCAGCTCGATCTCTAATCGTTTCAGCTCGTCCAAACCATCTTTATCGGTGGCCGCACCGAACACGCGGGAGGGGTGCTCCGGATGCATCTCCGTTGCCATGGCCGCGAAAGTGAATACGCGCTCGACCCCCAGCTGTCGGCCGTACTCAACGAGGTTGCGACAGAAGGCATACTTTCCGACGGGTGGCTGCGCTTCGCCAATGAAGACGACGATATCTCGCTTTCCTTCAGGATCCGTCCAGGCGAACCACCGATTGCGGGGCAGAGGGCCGGTCCGGATCAGCCCGCCTTTGACTTCGACATACTCTACTTCGAAAAGACCTTGTGGTGAAAACTCGGCGATCAAATGCATGCCGAGTTTGGCCATCATGTAATAGCCTGCGCTGATGGCCACGCCTCCCATACCTGGCCAGACTGCCACCAACCAGGGATGATTGAGCTTGGGTGTTTCCGGCATCTACTACTCCCTTGTGTTGGCCTACTTCTCATGATTCCCAGTACAGCACCCTGCGTCATTCGACAGCAATGCCGGCCGTGCTCGCGGAAGATTTGCGATCTTACGGCTCCAACGAATCTCCGTTCTTTCCACTCCACGGCATCAAGCTTTTTATCTCCTTACCGTCGGGCTCAAGGAATCCGAGCCACTTGCTGTGAGCGCTACTGGAATGGGGTTCTGCACTCCAGAACTGCGAACCGAACACGGTCAGCCCACGGTAGCGCGTCACGACCCGCGGCAGTGCAATCGGCATGCCGCAGTAAGGATCGCTCAGCGCGCACGGGAAAATCCTACTTGGGTCGCTTATTGGGAAGTGGAGCAGATGGACTGGCTCTGCTGTCGTTTTGGTGACGTGTGTCAAATAGGGGCCTCGAATGTGCCCATCCGCACAGGCCCGCCTTGTGCACCATGTCGGCGACAACCCTTGCTGGGACCGGGCCGGCCAGGCAGGCGTTGCCCGCGGTTTCGAATTGCAATCCAAGATCCCTGCTAACCAACCTAAGGCTCGGGGGCGACGCCGATGGCGAAGAGGATCGCCAGTGAGCGATCGACTAACCGTTTTTCAGCCCGTGAGGTTGCACCTCGATCACGTCCGTTGCATGAAGGGACGGACTGTGCTCAGCCTTTACTCTCCGCAAAATGGCGTGCAGGTTCGGCCACAAGTGATTGGAAGTTAGCACGGACATGCAGTCCAGGCGCTGGCAGTGCTTCAAGTAGCTGCCCTGGCACCAGATGCGCGCCTCCACGGCGCCTTCCTCCGCACGATAGGGTCCGTGCAGGCGGATCTTCGTGCAGGTATACGGCGCCACAACTGGGCGGCCCAGGGCCGCGGCCAGGTGCAAAGGTCCCGAATCGTTGGCCACGAGCACGTCCGCGCAAGACAGCAGTGCGGTTAGCTGACCGAGGGTCGTCTGCCCCGTGAGGTCTCGCACCTCACCCCACAGTCGCATTGCAACCCCCTGAGCAAGCCGAGCTTCTTCAGGCCCGCCGATGAACAGCACGGTGCCGCCGAATGTCGACTGGGCACCATGGGCCAAAGCGGCAAAGTGATCGACAGGCCAGCGTTTCGTTTCCCAGCGAGCCCCCACTGCGAGCGCCAGCCAGGGGCGTGGGCAATCACCAAGTAGCTGGGCCGCCCAGTGGCGGTCCGACTCGGCGATTGGAAGGTGAAACCTCTTGTGAGCATCTCCAACACCAAGGGCCCGGGCGATGAGCCAGTAACGATCCACGGCATGCAGCGCACTGGGTTGCGGAACTGAAACGACATCGGTATAGAACCAGCCGGCTCCTTCCCTGGCCGAGCTGAGCCCTACCCGGCGCCGGGCGCGACAGGCGGCCGTCATCAGACCACTCCGGAGCAGTCCCTGTAAATCCACTGCCAAATCAAAATTCTCGCGTCGTAGCTTGCGGAAGAATCGCCGGTACGTGGTTGCAGCCGGGAGCAAGCCGGCGCGACACGCCTCGCGGTCGAAGGGCAATGTGTAGTCAAGATCAGGGTGCCCTCTGACGAGCGGCTCGAGATCACGATTTATGACCCACGCGATGGTAGCTTTCGGGTAACGCCGGCGAATAGCCGTCAGCACCGGCAAGCTATGGACAATATCACCCAGGGAGCTGGGCTTGATCAGAGCGATTCGCTTGGCCGAATAATCGTGCAACGGAATGCTGTCCCCAGGACGCATGTGACGATTCCTTTCGCCGCGGGCCGAGGTCCAATCTATTCTCAAAGCAGGAAGCCAGCCGAACGATCTTCGCGAATCTGGAAAGGATAGCGATCGCGCGGCGACCAATAAATGAGAAGGGGCCGTCGCCTCGTCGGAGAGGCAAATCGACACAGCGCCATCATCGACGGCGGGAGGCCCACAAGGCCTCAGTGAGGCGCGCTGCCACTAACCGCGAGTTCGGCGCTGAATCAAGCCCTTCCTTGGACGACGGCCCCCTTTTTGGCTCTTCCATCATGAAGGAAAGACGGCCCGCCATTCCTACATGGCCGGCCGAGCTTTCCTACAAATGAAATCAAGGGCCGCCCGAACAGGGCGACATTTTTTCGATCCAGTTCTTCCCGATCTCAGCATAAAGATGGAAGGGCACCGCACTGTGGGCAAAGTCCTCTTGCATCGGCGCTCCCGATTATGGTACCGCCTGTCCAGACGAGAGGCGCGCCTTTTCCTGCACGTTTAGCCGCTCGAGAGAGAGGAGAGGCTCTTCATGTTTACCAAGACCCATATCGGTCGCATTCTCGGGATCGCCCTACTTGCCGCCTTTCTGGCCCATCCTACCCTTGCCCACGGCCAAGCTGCCCCGGCCACGTCCTGTCGGGTCGACACGACTTCCAGTCATGTTTACGCTCGTGTCGACACGGCGACCCGGCTCGGCCACGTTCATGGCATCGAGGGTAAGCTTGCCGCCGGCAGCCTGGAGCTGGGCGGAGCTGGCGATCTCGTCTTCGACATCACCTCCTTTATCGCCGATACGCCGGAGGCCCGAGAATATATCGGGCTCGAGCCAAAGTTCTCACGCTCCGACGCCAAGAAGGTCCAGGCGAACATGCTGGGCTCAGACGTGCTCGATGCAGCACAGTTTCCCAAGGCGGTATATACGGCTCGTTCCATCCGTCCGCTCGATGGACAGCAGGCAGGACATCCCGGCCATTATCAGTTTGACGGCCAGTTCACTCTGCACGGCGTATCGCGGCCCCTTCAATTCAACGCCGAGGCCAAGCAGACAGATAAGCCCGGCGCCTTGCATGTCATAGGATCCTTCACGATCAATCAGACTGACTACGGCATCCAACCTTACTCTGCTCTGGGCGGTTTCATCAAGGTTGCCGATCAGCTGACCATTTGGGGCGATCTGATCTTACTTCCCGTCAACCGGTGAAGTCCACGTCCCCGCCTGGCAAGTCTCGCCAGGCGCACGCTGACGTCGAAAACACGCATCTTGCGGGGGTGTTTTTAAGCTCCCCTCGCACCGGGAAACCATTCTCGCCACGCCCCCTGATGACATTTTGCCCGTGGTTGTGGCTGGACCGAGTCGGAGGCCGCAAATGATCGAACTCCAGGCGGTGACGAAGGTCTATCGACAGGGTGGACGACTCGTCGAAGCATTGCGGGGCGTAAGCCTGCAAGTGGCATCTGGCGAGTTTTTGGCTCTCATGGGGCCCAGTGGATCCGGGAAGTCCACACTGTTGCACCTCATGGGGACGCTCGATACGCCCACCTCGGGGAAGGTGCTCCTGAAAGGTAACGACCTCCGCAATCTATCCGATCGCGAACGGTCGCTGTTGCGGCGTAGTCGGATTGGGTTTGTCTTCCAATTCTTTAATTTGTTGCCCGCACTCACTGCCGAGGAGAATGTAGCGCTGCCTCTCATGCTGGCGGGTCAGAAGCGTAAATCGGCACTGAGGCAAGCGCGGGCCGTTCTCGAATGGATCGGGCTTTCGCACCGAGCCGGGCATCGCCCTCCCGAGATGTCCGGCGGTGAGGCCCAGCGCGTCGCTATTGCCCGCGCGCTCGCGCCGGAACCAGAATTGATCCTTTGTGACGAACCGACGGGCAACCTCGACTCGGCATCTGGTCGAAATATCCTTGAGCTGCTGCGGGGGCTTCCCGAGCCAGGCCGACGCTCCATCGTCTTGATCACTCATGACAGCCAGGCGGCTGCATACGGAGATCGGACCATTCGACTGTGCGATGGTCGGATCGAGAGCGAAGTCGCCGCTCGGAGGCTTCATGCAGCTGCCGTTTAGAACTTTGAGCGCCGGCTATTGGCGCCACCATCGCGCGCGGGCCTTGTTGATCATCGCTACGGTGACCCTGGGCGTGGCGGCCTGGGTGGCGACGAGTGCTTTGAACGGCCATCTCGACCGAGGCAGCCGAGACGCTGCCACGCCGCTGGCAGGGGCGGCCGATCTCTATGTCAGCAATGGCGACAACGGCGTCCCCGCCGACTTGGCCGATAAGCTCGCGCAGGTTCCAGGCGTGCGTTCCGTGCGCAGCCTGGTCTCCGAGCGTGTTCGCTTGCCTGGCCTTCACGACCAGACTGCCCTTCTTCTGGGCACGGCAATGGAAGGCGATTTGGACATCCCGGGCTGGGATGTTCAGGTTGTTCGATCGCCCACGCCCGCTACGTTCCGCACCATCTTCCTGGCGCGAAAAATTGCTTTTATCGGCAAGGGACTCGCCAAACAATTGCACTCTGAAGTGGACCATTTCGACGTGCTGGCGGGCGGCCGCGTGGAGCGCCTTACGTGCGCCGGAATGATCGTCAAAGCACATGGCCCTGCCCTTCCCCTGGAAGGCAACGTGATTGTCATGTCCTGCGGCGACGCAGCCGCCGTACTCGGCCGACCGGATTTTGTCAGCCGCATCGATCTCTCCCTGGAATCGGGAACCGATCGCGCCGAAATATGCCGCCGGCTGGACAGTGTGCTTCAGGACGCGGCGCGGGTGTGGACGCCGGAGGAGCATGATCACCGCGCCCGGGAACTCCTCACCGGGATCACAACGGGCCTCTCGCTCTGCGGCATCGGCGGCCTGGTCGTAGGGCTCTTCTTGATTTCCAGCACGCTGACAGTCAGCGTCGCCGAGCGACGCTTTGAAATTGGAGTATTGCGCTCGCTCGGAGCCACGCGCGCTCAGATCGGGGCATTGTTCGTTTGCGAGGCATTAGCCCTTGGAGTCGTGGGCTCGTGCCTTGCGCTGCCCCTCGGGCTCGCACTGGCGCACCTCGGCCTGGGACCGATGCGCGAAGTGCTGTCGGATGTGTTCTTGCCACTCCCAGCACTCCGGCTGGAAGTTGCCAGTCATACTTGGATCGGCGCGATCGCAGGTGGTCTAAGCACGGTGCTCCTGGCCTCTGTAATACCTGCACTTCGGGCGGCACGCGAAGATCCGGTGGCAGCCCTGCGTAAACTTCCTGCCGGCCAAGAATGTATCCACATGGGGATACGCATCGCAGGTGCTCTGGGACTGATGCTCGCTGCGATTTCGTGCCTTGCGCTGAAGGGGTTCCTGCCGCCACGCATCGGCGCCTTCGCAGCCTTGCTCATGGTCGACGTGGCTGCCCTGGCTGCCATTCCGCTTCTCGCGGGAGCCCTGGCTCGACTGATAGTGCGGCCGCTGGCCCAACGCTTTCTTGGCATCGAGGACTACTTGGCCGCGGACAATTTGGTGCGGTCTCCGGCCCGAACTGGTCTGGTGATGACAGCCTTTGCCGCCGGTATCGCCCTGTTCCTGCAGACTGGGGGGTTGATCCGCAGCAACGAAATGGCGATCGGCGCCTGGGTCGATCATTCGATTGCCGGAGATCTATTCGTCACTGCCGGCGGACCCCTGACGGCCAGCGGACGAACGACGCCCATGCCGGAAGCGGTGGGCACGTCGCTCCTGGATGCTTCTCCCGGCCTTACCGTCATGCCGATGCGTTTTCGACACCTGGACTGGCAGCAGGCCGGCCACAGCGCCCGCATCCTGCTGATGGCTCTGGATGCTTCGACCTATTATGCCCTCAACAAGGATCGCCAGCCACCTTTGCCGGAGCTGGACCTGTACCGGCAACTGGCGCAGACGCCGGAAGCCGCGCTCGTCTCGGAGAACTTTGCTGCCTTGCATGGCGTAGGCATTGGCGACAGTTTGACTCTCCCCGGTACCGCGGGGCCGGTTCGCCTACGCGTGCTCGGCACGGTGGTCGATTATTCTTGCAGCCGCGGCGTGGTTGTGGTCGACCGGTCGCGCTGCAAGGAGGCGTTCAATGTGGAGCTGGTGGACGTGTTTGGCGTCTACCTGCCTCCGGGAGCAGATATCGAAGCGGTTCAGCGCCGCTTGCAACAGGCCACCGATGGCGGCCCCGAAACCCTCTGCATCATGGCACGCGGTGAAGTGCGCGGCCACATCATGGGCATGATCGATCGGCTTTACGGGTTGGCCTACACGCAGGAAGTGGTGATCGCCGCCGTTGCCTTGCTCGGGGTTGTGACAGCGCTGCTGATCTCGGTTTTGCAACGGCGGCGGGAATTCGGCCTGCTGCGCGCGATCGGCGCCACGCCCGGACAGGTAGTGCGCACGGTTCTGGCCGAGTCGCTGCTGATGGGCGGCCTCGGTACGGCGCTCGGCCTCGCAGCGGGACTGCCCATGGTTTGGTACGCCGTCCGAGTCATCCTCTTCGACGAGACCGGATACTTGCTGCCAATCGCTTATCCATGGTCGGCCGCCGTCGCCATTGGATGCCTGGCACTGGTCGGAGCCGCGTTGGCCGGCCTGGGTCCGGCGCTCAATGCGGCCAAATTGGAAATCGCCAAGGCAGTCGCCTACGAGTAAGGCGAGGGGCAGGTAATAATCTCCCCTCTCCCCCGCTTCGGAGCCTGCTGAAAAAGGGGTCTGACCCCTTCCACGAAGGGCGATAGATCTCCGAGAAAACGGGAAATCGGTGAAGCTTCGTAGGGGGTCAGACCCCTTTTTCAGCAGGCTCCTTCGGCGGAGAGGGGAGAACAATCGCTGCCGCTCGCATAACAGAGTGACCAATAGGAGGAAGAGAACGTGAGCACGGTCCAAGAGTTCCTCGTCCCTGGCGTCACCAAACGAGCCATTCGAGCGCACTACGATCTGGCGACGCCGTTCTACAAGCTTTTATGGGGCTCCCACATTCATCACGGTCTCTGGAGTGGTGAGGAATCGGTAGCTGTCGCACAGCGCAGATTGATTCAACGACTCGCAGCCGAGGCGGACATTGCAGTCGATTCTCGTGTGCTTGACGTCGGATGCGGAATGGGCGGCTCGTCCATTTACCTGGCTCGCAAATTGCACTGCGAGGTCACCGGACTGACCTTGAGCCCCGTGCAACGAATCTGGGCCGGAATTGCCGCCCGGCTGAAAGGGGTGCGCCGCAAGGTCCGATTCCAATGCCAAGATGCGGAGAGTGCCTGCTTCCCAAAACAGAGTTTCGACGTCCTTTGGAGCATCGAATGCACGGAGCATCTGTTCGATAAAGCAGGATTCTTCCGGCGGGCGGCAGAGTGGCTCCGGCCGGGAGGGCGCGTGGCCATTTGCGCCTGGTTGGCGGCAGAAAAGCCGCACACCGCCTCGGTCGCCCAGCAGGTTGAAGCAGTTTGTCGAGGCTTCCTGTGTCCCTCGTTAGGTTCCGCCAGTGAGTACCAACGCTGGATGCACGATGCCGGCCTGGAAACACAGCGCTTTTTGGACTTTACTCCCCAGGTGACTCGCACCTGGGAGATCTGCTTGGATCGGGTACGTCGCAGCCGGGTTCAGTTCCTCGCCCGAGCGGCCGGCCGGAAGATGACCGGCTTCCTCAATCACTTCGAGACCATCCTGGAAGCCTATCGTTGCGGAGCCATGCGCTATGGGTGTTTCGTGGCCAAAGGCTAGGATCCTGGATGGCGGTCCGTGTGTCGGCATTCCCGGAATCGAGATCATGCGAACCTTCTGGATCATATTCGGAGCCGGCACGCAAATTCTGTTTGCCTTGACGGTAAGCCGGCTCTTTCCATTTCTGCAGGGCGGCCATCCCAGGCTTGGCCTGCTGTCGGGCCATGCGGACCTGGCCACGCGCTGGTACTGGGTCGATGCGCTGCTAGCCGCCCAGTTTGCAATCCTTCACAGCTGGCTGCTGCTTCCGCAAACGCGGCAACGCCTGGAACGGTGGGTTCCCTCGCCGCAATACGGCTGTTTCTTTTGCGTTGCCACCTGTCTCAGTTTGCTCCTTGCCATCGAGACCTGGCAACCCAGCCCCTTGGCACTCTGGCGGTTCACCGGCGCAGCACGCACCGTTGTGCAGGTGGCATTCGTGCTGACCTGGGGCGCTCTGTTTTATAGCCTGAGCCTGACTGGCTTGGGCTATCAGACTGGCTGGACACCGTGGTGGGCATGGGTCCGGGGCAAGAAACCGCCGCCTCGCGAATTTCGACCAATAGGCGCCTATCACATCCTCCGTCACCCCATCTATCTGAGCTTCCTGGGATTGGTTTGGCTGACGCCGATCATGTCCCTGGACCGAGCAGTGCTCACGGCTGTCTGGACGCTCTACATTTTCGTGGGCAGCTATCTGAAGGACCGGCGCCTGCTCTTTTACCTCGGCGATGTCTATCGCCGCTACCAGGCGCGCGTTCCTGGCTATCCGCTCTTCTTCTGGGGGCCCCTGGCGCGAGTCTCCTTGCGGGAGGCCGAATACTCCAAAACCGGGCTCGGTCTGCCCGGCCCTCGGTCACCCGAAGCGCGTGTGGCGTCTTCTTCTGTAACGCGCGGAGCTGCAGCATGACGATCGGGCCGACACTGAGCCTTGCGGATGCCTCCGCACGCACCTGGGATGCAGTCGTGGTCGGCGCCGGACCGGCAGGCGCCGTCGCCGCGCGCGAACTGGCCCGGCGCGGCACGACCGTGCTTCTCGTGGATCGGGCATCCTTTCCTCGTAACAAAGTCTGTGGCGCCTGCCTGAACGTGCGCGCGCTCGCCGCGCTCGCCGCGGTAGGTCTTGGCGATTTGGTGGAGCGACTTGGTGCAGTCCGGCTCGTGGGGCTGCATCTGGCTGCGGAAAAAACGAGCGCAAGGATCCGCTTGCCAGGCGGTGCAGCCTTGACGCGTGCCGCGCTCGACGCGGCCCTCGTCGAGGCCGCCATCCAAGCTGGAGCTGAATTTCTGCCTCGCGCAGATGCACGGCTTGGAGATTGCACGGCACAGGAAAGGTTGATTACGCTGTCGCGCGACGGTAAATCCACCACGGTCGCGGGCCGGATCATTCTGGCGGCAGACGGTCTGGCCGGCGGCTTCTTGAGGCGGCAGGCAGGCGGTCATGCCATCGTCACCTCCGATTCCTATATCGGCACCGCAATTTTGGTGGACGAGGCCCCCTCATTCTATGCCCCCGGCAACATCTTCATGGCTTGCAGGACGGGCGGCTACGTGGGCCTGGTTCGTGTGGAAGCGGGCCGCCTGAACGTGGCGGCCGCCTTCGGACCGGATACGTTGCGGCGCGCGGGCGAGGCCGGCCTGCTGGTGGAAGACATTCTCGAAGAAGCAGGCTTTCCTCATGTGCCGGGGCTGGTGGGGCCGGTCTGGCACGGCACCCCATTACTCACCCGCCGGCTGACGAAGCCGGCCCTTGAGCGCGTGCTGGTCATCGGCGACGCAGCAGGCTATGTCGAGCCTTTTACCGGCGAAGGAATCGCCTGGGCCTTAGAATCGGCGCTGGGAGCAGTGCCGGTTGCGGTCCGGGGCTGCATGGCATGGTCTCCGGCCCTGGCCAGGGAGTGGACCCGCCGTTACCGCCGCCTCATCGGCAGTAGGCAGTGGACCTGCCGTATGGCGCGGCAAGCGCTACGCCATCGCGGAATCGTTAGGAGTATCCTCGCCGCTCTGTCACGAGCCCCTGCCCTTGCAGCCCCCGTCATTTACGCTCTAAACCGCATTCCCGCGAAGGACCGACACGCTCCCCCACCCCCAGATAGGTCTGCGGGCAGGTTTGATCCAGTCCTCGGGAGTCAGCATCACTAATCCCTTCACCGCCGATGATGCCCGTGCACTGAAGCACATCCATGTAGTTCGGCGCCGACTTCTTCGCTACGTTGCTCTTGATGCTGTCGTTGGCCGCTTGATGAATGCCTGGCGCGGGCAATCATTGGCCATCGTAAGCAAACAATAACATGTCTCGAAAGCATGTTCATGAGGTTAGCCGCCCAATCCGTGAATTGGGGGAAACCAGTTCCCTCGTCGGCGTTTATCCTGTCACCGGATCGATTTTATCAAGACGATCTGCGCTGACGGCGGTTCCAATTGTGCCTGGCTGGATATAGTATGGACTTTGCGAAATGACAGTCGTCATGATCTGCAGGTCCTCCTGCTGATCCGCGATTTCGGCCAGCCAAGGCCGAAACCAGGCACGACAACATGCGAGACTTCTGATCAACCACAGGGTAGCATTTGCGCGCGCGTCCTCCCTCCTGGCGACTTAGTAATTCAGGGCAATGCCGTTGCGCAAATGCCAGCCGCCCATCCTGGGACAAGAATGACACATTGGCACAGTGGTGAAAATAAAGATGCGGTCGGAATGCGTCCTATTTGCGTCCTATTCGCGTCCTATTCGCGCGATCACATGGAAGGGGGTGGAAGAACGGCTCCGTTTGCTGCCACAGGAGTAGCTGCGCAGCCCAAGACACCGGCCCCACGGCTACTCCCAGAGGAACCAGCGGCGCTTCGCTCGGGGACCGTAGGTCAGCCCGAATTGGCTCATGGCGACCCTGGTGACAGAATGGACTGCTTCCTCAGCGGAGTCGGTCACAAGAATGCGCTTGTAATCAACGGCATCGATTGTCGCCTCCGCAATTAGCCGGCGGCGTAGGAAGTCCAATAGCGGATGCCAGAATTGCTGGCCCACGAGGACGAGGGGAAACTCCTTGATTTTTCGGGTCTGGATGAGCGTGGCGACCTCGAAAACTTCGTCGAGCGTCCCAAAGCCTCCTGGCAAGGCGATGAAGGCGTAGGAGTACTTCACCAGCATCAGCTTCCGGATAAAGAAATGGCGGAACGTGATCCATCGGTCAAGGTACTGGTTGGGGTGCTGTTCCTGGGGCAACTCGATGTTGCAGCCAATCGAGTAACCGCCCACGTCTTTCGCGCCGCGGTTAGCCCCTTCCATGACCCCTGGGCCGCCGCCGGTCATGACCGTGAACCCGGCCTTCGACAAGCGGGCGCCGACTTCCCGAGCAAGAACATAGTAAGGATGATTCTCTTGAAACCGCGCCGATCCGAACACGGTCACACATGGGCCGACGAAATGAAGCGACCGGAAGCCCTGCATCAGCTCCCAGAAAATGCGGAGGGCTCTTCCCAACTCGAAACCGCGGGACTGGGGTCCCTGGAGAAACAGCGACTCCTGCGGCGCACCTGGAGAAGCACCCCATCGTGGCAACGCCGCCGCCGGCTCATCATGCGGTTTCGACCCCTTATCCGGTTCACCCAGCTCCTTCATACGACTACTTCCGTTCGTAAGATCAGCCGCACCGGGGCTCAAGAGCCTGCTTCTTGCGAGAACTTTTTGTCTATGATCCAATATCGCCTGCCGGTGTCGCACGATCGTCGCCGCGCCTCATGCACCGTGGGGGCGTTGCACCAATACGGATGTGGTGGCCCCCCGCACCACCTTGTCGGCAACGCTCCCCAGAAGCAAGCGCTCCAGCCCTCCGTGCCCGTGACTTTCCAGAGCGATGAGGTCGATCCCCCGTGCCTGAGCCTCCTGGAGGATGGCTACGGCCGCCCGTTGTCCGAGCATGGCGTGCGTCTGGACTGTCAGGCCTTTCGCTCGCAAGCGTTCGGCCACGCGCTGCAGATACGTTTCCGCCGCCACCTTCAACTCCTCAGGGGGGCGATCGAAGCCGCCAACCCTAGCGCGGCCCAGCGGGTCAATCTCCGTCTCGATGACGGGGCCGTAGATCCGGAGCAGGCTGTAATCCGCTGCCATTAACGTGCCCAAAGCCAGCGCGGGTTCCAGCACCTGCTCGGCCAACTCCGAGCCGTCCAGCGGAATGAGGAGATGCCGCAAAACCGGCTCCTGGGCCAGATCTGGAATTCCTTCCTGGGGCCGAACCAGCAGGAGGGGGGCCGATGCCCGCCGTGCCAGTTCATCGGCAACGCTACCCAGCCAGAAGCGGGTCAATGGACCACGCCCGTGCGTGGTCATCACGATGAGGTCCACACCATGCGTCTTCGCATGGCCGTTGAGCATCTCCGCGATGGCAGGGCCCTCAAGGAGAGCTGACGTGGCGGAAAGGGAGCTGACAGTAGCCAGACGTTTGACCACACCCTCGAGGTAAGCACGCTCTTGCTCCATTGCCGCGGCCTCCGCCTGGTAGGCGAAGGGCGACATGCTATCGGCGTACATCAGAGCGAACGGGACATGAATCCGCACCACCCGAAGGGCCGCCCCCGCCCGGCGGGCGATGCTCAACGCCAACGGCAACGCGTGCTCCGCGAACGTTGAGCCATCCAGGGGGACAAGCAAAGAGCGAAACATGGCCGACCCTTTCATCGCCTTTGTGGTCATTGCCTTTCGTCGGTCGGGCGGTACACGAGGACAGGCGACGTGGCATCCTGAATGAGCTTATCGGCAACGCTGCCCAGTAGCAATCGTTTGAGGCCGCCACGGCCGTGCGTGGCCACGGCGACAAGCTCACTCGCCTGTGCTACCTCCGAAATAGCTTCGGCAGCATGCCGGGCGACCACGACCCGCGTCCGAACTTGCAGCCCTTGCTCTCGTATCCTCCCGGCGACGCCGTCCAGGTACGCCTGCGCTTTCTCGACCGGCTCACCCGGATTGCCGTTGCCTGCGGGAGAGCGGGACTCGACGACTCGCAAGAGGCTGCAGCGCGCTTCCATCAAGCGAGCTAGCTCCAAGGCCGGCTCCAACACCTGCTCGGCCAGGGTCGAGCCGTCCAGCGGGATCAGGATGTCATCCACGACGGGTTCCGGGATGATTCCGGGCGCCTTTTCACTCGGCCGTACCAACAGGAGCGGTATCGTGGCCCGGCGAATGAGTTCGTCTGTTACGCTGCCGAGCCCGAAGCGGCTCAGGGACGCCCGGCCGTGCGTAGTCATTACGATCAGGTCCGCCTTGCCGGTACGCGCCCGCTCGAGGAGGCTATCCGCCACAGTTGCGGGAAGCACGGCCGAGCCGGGAAGCACGCTTGCGGCGACCGAGACCGATGACGCGGAAGAGGCCCATTTGGCGGTGGCGTCTAGATAGAGCTGCTCCTGCTGCCTGCATTCGGCGTCCTGGTCGAATTCGAAGGGTGTCCAGCCGGCGGTAGGGTCCTCCAGGTCGTAGAGGGCATGGACCTCCACCAGGTCCAGTCGGGCTTTGGCTCGCCGCGCGATGCTGAGCGCCAACGGCAGCGCCTGTTCGGCGAACGACGATCGGTCCAGGGGGACCATAAGCGAAAGGAACATCAGCGGCCTCCTTCTGACTCACGGAACTCGGGCCCAAAACCCTCAAGGATGGCGCCTCTCTCATGGCAAACCCTGTGCCACGTGCGGGACAGGCCTGCGACGCTTCCACGCAAGCTTCGCGCCTGCGTATTAGTACCCGTCAAAACAGCCATCTCCCAGGGTTGGTCGTCGTTCCGATCAACCTTGAGGACCGTGCCTTCTATGAGCGATTTCGCACAGCGACAGCTGAATCGGCCCAGCACGCTTCGTCCCGGGAGCCGCCTTGTTTAGGACAGAGAAACAAATTTGGCTGGATGATCAGCCTTTTCTCGAAGATCGAAGCCTCTCCACGAGGGCTGGCCGTCCGTCGCTTGGTTGGCCCGCAAGTTGCTTTCTCAGCCTGTGGGCTCTTCTACCTGCGGAGGGTCGATCACCTTGTTGCGTAGAAGATGTCCTGGCGCGGTTTCCTTGGGAGAAAGGAAGATACGGTGATCTGGATTGCCTTGAAGATGCTGATGGGAGACAAAAGCAAATACTTCGCCATCGTGTTCGGCGTCAGCTTTGCCTGCTTTCTCATCACCGAGCAAAGCGCCATTTTTTGCGGCGTCATGCTGCGCACCACCAGCCAGATCCGCGACACGCACGGGGCCGACATCTGGGTGATGAACACCGGCGTCCGCTACGTTGATGACTTGAAGGCCATCTCTGACGACGACCTCTTCCGCGTCCGCAGCGTTCCCGGCGTGGCCTGGGCCGTCAACCTGTACCGAGGGCAGGGCCAGGCCCAACTTGCCGACGGCACTTACCAGGGCGTCATTCTAATGGGCCTGGATGACGCCAGCCTCACGGGGGCACCTACGCACATGCTCGTTGGCAAGATCGGCGACCTGCAATTCCCCGACGCCATCCTGGTCGATGAGGCTGGATTTCACCAGATGTGGCCGGGCGAACCGCTGCACGCGGGCAGAGTCATCGAGATGAATCAACGCCGCGCCGTGGTCGTGGGAGTGTATCGGGCGTCGCAGACGTTTATGACTATGCCAATCATTTACACGCGCTTCAGCCAGGCCACCCTGTTCGTGCCGCCCACCCCGACTGGACGGCTGACGCCCTTCGTGCTGGCCAAGGCCCAACCCGGTGTCGACCCCGAGGAGCTAACTCGGCGCATCGCGGAGCAGACCGATCTGAAGGCGCTGACCAACGTGGGCTTCGCCAACTTGACGATGATGTATTATTTGCAGCACACGGGCATCCCCGTCAATTTCGGCACCACCGTACTGCTCGCGTTCCTGGTCGGCACCGCCATCGCCGGGCAGACGTTTTATCTGTTCACGGTGGAGAACCTCAAGCAATTCGGCACGCTCAAGGCGATGGGCATGAGCGACCAGCGCATCGTTGCCATGATCCTGATCCAGGGAGGGGTCGTCGGCGCCATCGGCTACGGAGTAGGCGTGGGCCTGGCGTCGGCCTACGGCATCTTCGCGCAGCGTGCGATGCCGCTGCTGGCCTTCTTTTTGCCCTGGCAGGTGCTGGCCCTATCGGCGGCCGCCATGACCCTCATCGTGTTGCTGGCCAGCCTGCTGAGTATCCGCCGGGTACTCGTGCTGGAGCCGGCCATCGTGTTCCAGGGGGGAGCATGAACGCTGCTGTCCAAATTGCCCGGGGTGCGACCTGCCGGAACCTGATCAAGGATTACGGCAGCGGCGACTCACGCGTGCGGGCTCTGCGCGGCCTAGACCTGGATATCGCCCCGGGCGAGCTGACGCTCCTGGTCGGTCCGAGTGGCTGCGGCAAGACCACTCTGATCTCCATTCTGGCCGGAACCCTTGACCCGACCAGCGGCGACGTGTCGGTGCTGGGCGTGGATTTGCGCCGGCTTTCCAAGTACGAAAAAGCGGCGTTCCGGGCGAAGAACGTCGGCTTCGTGTTTCAACAGTTCAACTTGCTGCCGGCGCTAACGGCCGTGGAGAACGTAGCGGTGCCGCTGGTGATCAACGGCTCCTCCAAGGCGGCCGCGGTCACCCGTGCCGCCGAGGTCCTGAAGGCCGTGGGGCTCGGCGAGCGCGTCCACTCGTTGCCGTCGCAGCTGTCGGGAGGACAACAGCAGCGAGTCGCGATCGCCAGAGCGCTGGTCCATCAGCCCCGCTTGCTCGTCGCCGACGAGCCGACTTCGGCCATCGATGCCCGCACGGGCCAGGCCATCATGAAGTTGATCCGTGAGCTGGCCCTGCGACCAGACCGCGTGGCCGTGGTGGTGACGCACGACGCGCGCGTCTTTGATTTTGGAGACCGGATCGTGACCCTGGAGGACGGCCGGGTGGCGGGAGCCAAACGTGTGGAGCGCGCCGTCAAGAACGGCCAGCTGACCCCGGCGTAAGGAGCAAGTCATGATTCGCAAATATATTCTTCCTCTGCTTGCGGCGGGTTTGCTGATCTTTGCCGTCGTGCACGCGCTGATCAGCCAACGGCCGGAGCCCGAAACACCGCCCCCTGTACCGCCGCCGCAGAGCCCGTTCGGCGAAACGGTAGCCGGTGCCGGCATGGTTGAGCCGTCCACCGAGGCGAGCAGCACCAGTAACATCGCGATCGGCTCCCAACTGGCCGGCGCCGTCGCCAAGGTCCTGGTCCGCATGGGCCAGGAGGTCAAGGCCGGCGACCTGTTGTTCGAATTGGACCGGCGCCAGACGGAGGCCGACCTGAAGTTTCGCGAGGCCAACGTGCCGGTCAGCGAGGCCCAGGTCGAGGTGGCGCAGGCCACTCTCCGCCAGGTGAACGACCAGTACGAGCGGGCCCGAAAGCTCATTGGTTCGGGCGCCATCGCTCAGGAAGACTTCGTGACGGCCGAGCAAGCCTATCAGTCGGCCCGCGCCCAGTTAGCCCTGGCAAAGGCGAACGTGCTGCAAAGCAAGGCACAGGTCGAACAAACCAGAACCACGCTCGACCTATTGCAGGTCCGGGCGCCCGTGAACGGCACGATCCTGCAAGTGAACGTCCGCTTGGGTGAATATGTCTCGACGTTCGGCGGGCAATCGCTGATTTTGATGGGCAATCTCCAGCCGCTCCACGTCCGCGTCAATGTGGACGAGGAGGACATCCCTCGGCTCAAGCTGGAGGCACCGGCTCGGGCCAAGATCCGTGGCGATCCCCGGCAAGAGGAAATTCCCTTGTCCTTCGTCCGCCTGGAGCCTTATGTCATGCCCAAGACCTCGCTCACTGGAGTCAACACGGAGCGGGTCGATACGCGCGTGGTCCAGGTCATCTATGCGATTGCTCCCAATAACCGGTTGGTCCTGGAAAAGAAGATCCTGGTCGGCCAATTGGTAGACGTCTTCATCGACACTCGGTCGACCAGTCAGCCCACCGAATCTCCGGTAGGCGAAGGCCCGTAGATGATCGACGGCGACGGAGGCAACTAGGGTTCGTTGCAATCATCTTCTCCGCTTTGCTGGCTGTTTGGATGGGTCGGGAAAATTTGCCGGATCAATGCGAAACAGGGCGACGCCGGCCGCCTCGCGGACCCTGGCGTCACGGTCTGTCTTCGCCGCCTGGAGCGCGGGGATGGCCTCCTCAGCTTGTTCGCCAAAGTACCCAAGCCCGATGGCGGCGCTCCAGCGAATGTCGCCCTCCTTGGACTTGAGGGCTTCGGTCAGCGCGGGGACGACTTTTGCCGCATCCCCCGTTCGCTGCTGTAAGAGACGGACCGCTGTGATCCGCTCTCCCTCTTGGGGCGACTTCAAATTCGCGATCAACTCATCGGTCGATTTCTTGCCGCAGCCGCCGCACGCCAGCAAGCAAAGCAACACGGCAAAACGTGATTGCACGCGCATAGCTGAACTCCTCCGTCGGAATAGGACGATCACCAATCGCCGAGCACCTCGCCGCCGGCTATCGTGCAGAGGGCTTGATAAGTGGAGCCGTCGATATTCTTGGCGAGGAAATGCACCGAGCCGTCGCCGAATACGAAGTTCGCGCCCCCTGGATGTAAGCTGTAAAAAGTATCGGGGTCATAGATCGGGAAGTCGGCGCTGGGCAGGTGCGTGGCGTTCCCGTGGGAGAGGATGAGGGCCTCGTCGAAGTCCGCATTGTCGTAGGGGGGCCCGGGGGGGAGAGAGTAGGGAGTGGGGGGTTGGTTCGCCATCCAGGCGGGGCACCTTCCTCCTGTCACGGCGCCGGTCCACGTGCTGGGAGAATGGTTGCTGGAGCGCTCGCCGACGAAGATGGTGTTGCTCAGACCGTCAGTGACACTGGCGATCCTATTCTTGCTGTTGCGATAAAACAGGCCGTCGCCACCAGGGCCTGCAATGCCGGGTAGGCCATCGTTGCCGACGCCGCCTTGGTAGCCTCCGCCTGCGTTGTTAAAGCATTCCACCCAGCCGTTGCAGCCGACGTAGTTGCCGTGCGCCACCGTGGCGATAGGAGTGGTAAAGGTACTGTCGTAGACGGGGAAAGCCTGCTGGAGACCGTCTGAGGGACATTGGAAAATCACCAGCGGAAACTGGCTGACCGCCACGTTGCTTCCGATTCCCACTCCCTGGCTGAAATTGATCTGGTTGTAGACATTGCCCTGTTCGATATAGGGCAGCAAGAAAGAGGCCCAGCCCCATCCCGGTCCCACGTCGTTGTCGGGGGTGCTGCTGGCGATTGCATTGCCATCGATGTAACCGGGGGGAAACTTACCGAAGGGGTCATGATAGTTGTGCAGAGCCAGTCCGATTTGCTTGAGATTGTTGGCGCATTTCATGCGGCTGGCCGCTTCGCGGACCTTCTGCACGGCCGGCAGCAACAGGCCAACAAGAACGGCAATGATCGCGATGACGACTAGTAGTTCGATCAGAGTAAATGCACGACGATCGCGCGCAGTAATCATGATGAAGTCCCCGGAAATAAGAACGAGGAGGTATCACACTCGTGGCATGTGTCGGTGAAGTGGCCTCGCCACGTGGAGGACACGCACCAGTAATCTAGTTTTCGAAGATGCTTCAGGGGAAGCGCGGGCTAAGCCCGGCGATTGCGGTCAGATCATTGGCGGAGCACGCGAGTGGGTGCTGAACTTGAGTGGATACGGAGACCTGATCCGAAGTGCACAGATGACGTCGTCGTCGAGGGACGCGACTGCTTGAAGGGATGTCGCTGTCGGCAGGCATTGAGCCAGGTGCAGGACGGCGCAAAGTAGGCAGGTTTCTTCCCCGTCTTCCTCGATAGCCGTTGAGCTTGCCGTGGAGCGCTGGCTATCCCCCTCGCAGGTAGTCTCAAGAGCTGATGAACCTGCTTCCGTTCCGTGATGATGCAGCGCGCTGGCAAAGACGTGTACCACGAGGTACATCGTCAAAGCGGCGACAGCAATCAGGCGGCAGCGCAACAGCGATTTCATCGTACAAAGTCAGGCTGTCGAACAGTGCATCCAGCGCCCTGCAACCAAATCCTTTGGCAGACGCGTGTATAACTAAGTGATACCGAGTATAAGTGGCTGCTCGCTGGCAGTCAAGCAGCTTGTGAACGAAATTCTGGCTCTGCTACAATATCCAAATAAAGAGGTGACATATGCCGCTACATGATTGGACCCGCGTTCCGTCAGGCTTTTCCATCATTTCCACCAGGGGTGGGCCTGGGAGATCGGCCGTGCGCTGAATCGTGGACGGCTGCCGCCGGGTCTGTCAGCCCTTGTGGAACAGCGAAGCGGACCGAAAGAAGCGGATGTCCTGACCGTTGAACTGGCCGCGCCCGACGAAATGGCGCCAGCGGGCACGGCGGTACTCGAACGGCCGAAAACGAGAATCCACAGGCAAACGGACAAGGCCTATTACGCGGAAAAAGCTGATCGCATCACGATCCGCCATCACCTCGGACGCATCGTGGCCTTCATTGAAATCGTCTCGCCGGGGAACAAAGACGGCGATCGGGCCCTGGACCAGTTTGTCGCCAAGATTGCCGACGCGATGCAACAGGGCATCCACGTCCTGGTGCTCGATCTCTTTCCACCGACGACACGCGATCCGGCCGGCATTCACAAGGCCATTTGGGATCAGTTCGATCGTGAGGACTTCGAGTTGCCTTCCCATCAGAATCGAGTACTTGCATCGTACGAATCTGCTGGCGTGCAAGACGCACACATTGAGACGATTGGTCTTGGCGATCCGCTGCCGGACATGCCCCTCTTCATCGCCCCTGGCGCCCATGTCCTCGTGCCACTGGAAGAGACTTACATGAACGCATGGGAAGACACGCCCGCGGCCGTGCGCCGCCAGGTCGTCGGACCAGTCCAACCTGCAACGAAATAGCACGGCTGGTCGTTACATCAAACATCAGCGGGCATTCTTGGAGGCTTGGCATTGGCATTTTGGCACTGACGGCTGACGAGCGAGTCACTCAAGTGAAATTCACGAAAGACACCTTGAGTGTCGGGCTCCGGGACGGGCGGACCATCACGGTCCCGCTCGCTTGGTATCCTCGCTTGCTCCATGCCACCGCGGCCCAGCGAAAGAACTGGCGGGTCGCCGGTGGTGGTTAGGGCATCCATTGGCCGGATATGGCTGAGCACCTGAATAAGTTCATCGGGTTAGGGAAGCATAGAGGAAACGTAGGTGGGCATGGCGGCTAACAGCCAAGGAACAACCGCTTATCAAAGATAGAGTTTGGCGCTGGCGGCCATTTACGCCGTAGGCGTTTCACAACAAAGCCCAGGGTCGCGGTACTCCGCGCACCCTGGGGAAATGGTGCTCCGCGGTTTTCCTACGCCGAGGGGGTTGCAGCGACCCACACGAATCGGTCTGTGCAACCCGTTCCGGGTAGGGCCGTTTCGTGGGACGCTGTTCCCAGGGTGCGCGGAGCACCGCGACCCTGGGCTGTGGGCTGCAACCCCTCCGGGGTAGTCCGGCACGCGCCGCTAACCCTCATTCCCTCGCCACCGAATTTTGTGCTGAGCACTGAAGACGATTGGATCGAAGGCGCCTAAGGCCGGGCCGAGCCTGTCGTTCGTGTCTGGCGGTACATCTTGTCGAAGGGATCATCCGACGCCTTCCACAGCTGCCCATTACGCAGATAGAGTTTGCGTTGCTCTTCCAGGCTCAACGGCTTGGCGCCCACGCGGCCGAAGACACCGATTTGATTGCCACTCTCGTCGACGGCACGGTCGCGATCGAGGGCTTTGGCGACCGCCAGCGCCTGGCCGCCGTGGGGGAGTTTGTAAGTGGCGATGAGCTGCGGCGTCGGCCGGGGGCTGAAGCCGTCGTTGCCTGGCGTCTCCGGCGACGTGAGTTGCACTACCCGCAAACCATTCTTGCCGTCAGCCAGGTAAGCGAACTCGCTCACGTAGGTGATACCCAATTTCACGTCGTGAAGGTCGTTAATGCAGCCGTTGGCGTTGTAGATCTGGTCGATCCGGGGCTCCTGCGGCTTCTCGATATCCAGAATCACGAGGCCCTGCGCGCCGGCGGCCACATAGGCGTAGGTGCGGGCCAGGTAGATGCTCTGGGCCCCGGCAAGGTCGAGCCGGGCAACAAGGTGCGGCTGGGCCAGGTCAGTCACGTCGAGGACCTTGATGCCTTCGTCGTCGCAGACGTAGGCATAACGGAACTGTACCTGCACAGCATGCGGCCGCTTGAGACAATCGTCGCCCACGACGGACTTGACCTCCGGATGCTTGGGATCATCGAGCGAGACCACCACCAAGCCCGCGTCGCAGCAGATATAGGCGTAAGTGCCGACAATCGTGATGCTGCGCCCGCCGCAGAGGATGCCGTTCGGGTTGAAAGTCAGCTCGCGCTTCAGGAAGTTGTTCAGCGGGTTGCCGTCGATGACGGTGGCGGCGCCGACCAGGATCAGGCCCTCGAACCGATCGAGCACATAGAGATAGCCATAGAGCCCCGCTACGGACGGTTCGCGGTTGACGGGCGCATGCTTGCGTGTCGGGTCGGGGGCGAGTGTGGCGGGCGAGGCGATGGCCACCGCATATTTCGTCGGCACATAGAACTTTTGGCCCAGGGGAGAGACCGGCGCCGTCGTGATGCGTTCGGAGAATCCCTTGTCGTCAATGAAGGCGATGTCGAAAACGCGCAGGCCACCTTCGCCGCAGGCGGCGTACAGGTATTCGCCGCGATTTTGCATGGCCAGGACTTCCGTTTTGCGGAAGGGGTGCAGCACGTTGTCGCTGATATCCTTGCCGGGATGTTCGTGGGCATGCACGAGGTTGCGGCCGCGTGCCACGTGCTTGTGGAAGAAATCTGGGAAGGCCAGCTCATGCAGCGTGCTGCCAATGACGGCTTGCGGCGCCTCTAACTCGGTCACCTCTACTGCGTTCAGACCATGCTCGCCGGCCGCGAGCCAGCAATATCGGCCCATGAAGTTCACATAGTTGGTTCCTTGCATGAGCAGCTGGGCCATGATGGCGTTGTTGTCATCGTTCTTGGAAAGATGGCAGTCGGTGCATTGCTTGGTGGCGTCCCGGCCGCGGACCGTATGCGGTACGTTGCTGCTGAAGGCGATGCCGCTCAGGCCCTCGCCGGAAACCGTCTGCTGCTGCACGTAGATTTGCTCGCGGTCCGCGTTGAAGGAACTGACGTGCACGGCGCACGACGAGCGGGCAGGACCGATACGGTTGCCGGTGACATCGCCGTCGTGGGCGAGCATGTAGACATCATCGCGCAGCGTCTGGAAATCATAAGAGATGTAATTGCGGGCGACGTCGCCCTCGTTGTGCAGCGCAGGCATCTTTTTATTTGCCTTTTGCGGCAGATGGCAGCCAAAGCAGCTCGGATTCCACGAGGAATGGCAGGCGATGCAGCTCATGTTTTCATTAGCGTGAGCACAATGGCCATCGCGTGGCACGTCGCCCCAAACCATCTTGCCGCCGTCGTCGAAGCGGACGGTCTTGGCCAGGGCAGCGCGGGGGTTGTAATGTTGCTTGTCATTCGGATTGATCACGTCGCAAACCTGGGAAATCTCCCAGGCCAGGTCTTTCTCCACCATTGACCTTTGCACGATCTTCTGGCCCTGGCGCTCGAACCGGCGTTGGCCGAATGGAGTCCGCAGTGCCTCGAGGCTTCTGCCTCCTTCCCGCGATGAGGTGTATGCGGCCGGCCCGCTGGTGCGCAGCGACGGCCGAGCGCTGACGGTTCCGTGGCAGTCGGTGCACTGAATTTCAATGGCTGCGCGCACCTCTCCTTGCAGCTTGGTGTTGCCATGCACGTCCTGCACGAAGTGGCAATCGATGCAGTGCATGCCTTTTTCCAGGTGGATGTCGAGCAGATGAACGGGCACGCCGGCCGGCTTTTGCAGCCGCGGATTGTAGTCACCCCGGCGGGCGTGCTCAAGGAGTTGGTCTTGGACCTCGGAAGGGACACGCATGGCAGCCAAGAGTTTCTCGGTAGTTACTTCTGGAATGACCTTTCCCTGGTCATCGAGAAGGTTCCCCTTGCGGTCCTTCTTGTAGACCGCACGGAAGACCCAGCCGTGGCCGTGGAAGTCGGCGAATTGTGTGTGCCGGGCTTGCGGGTTCAGTTCTGCAACGTGTTCCAGAAACACAGGGTCGGTCCAAAGGCCTCGCGAAGACGCGTCATCAGGATTGGACAGTTGCGATTGCGTAAGCTGTTCGGCCGTCGGGTACCTTTGCTTGGTGGGATACATTAATTGGCCGTCCGTTTCCTCATCCCACCACATGTAGCCGAGATAGCTGTTGAGGACATTGGTGCCGGGATGCACATGGCAAACGATGCACTGGCTACTGGGAATGCCGGTCGTGAACTTGTGCTCGATGGGGTGGCCCGGCTCGTCGTGCGGGATTGTCGGGTCGGTTGTAAAACTCAAACCCCTGTTGCCGTAGCGTGCATACGGACCGGAGTCCACGGGCGAGCGGTCATTCGCATAGATGACATGGCAAGCGGTACAGCCACTGGAACGGTAGTCGCCGGGATGATCATTGGTGCCGAGGAAATTCAAAGTCGGGTCAAACAACCGCGTTCTCTGCACGCCCAGCATCGTGGGATCAGTCCGATTTTGGGTACCCAGGCCGCGGACGCTGAGCCGGGTGCGTGGCCGGCCGGCATCTTCCTCGCGCTCGGGAATGCCGATTTCCGGACGGAACCGGCCGCCGCGTTCGAATATGCGGAGGATATTGCCCGGCTGGGTCATCTCGAAGCGTGGCAACGGTTCCAAATAAGGCAGCACGCCCTTCTTACGGAGCTCCTCCTCCGTCGGCGGAGGAACTGTCTGCACGCGCTGCGGCACGCCATTCATGCTGTAGCTATCGCCATAGCGCGGCCATTTGTTGGGGATGGCTCCGTTGTTGTAAAGGGCAGCGCCCCAGAGCATGCAGCCATGCGTCATCATGCTTTTGCGGTTTTCCAGTACCTCGCGCGGATGGCAGTTCGCGGTGCCGCAACTGATATGCGCGATACGTAGGTCGCCCGGGTTGATGAAGCGCACGAATTCCGGCGACTCGTGGTTGAGCAGCGTATAGGAGCGCACGGGATTGGCCGCGCTGCGCCAGACCTCCGGGAAGCGGGCGGCCACGTGGGCGCCTTCTTTGGACGTGCAGTTCGCGTCGCCGCCATGACAATCGATGCAGCCCAGGCGCAGCGTATCTTTTTCATGAGGATCATGCGAACCGGCATGGCAAGAAATGCAGCCGGCGCTCTTCGCTGCCGCTTCTGCCGCCGTTTGCCGGAGCAGATCGACTCCTTGCAACTGCGGCGGGAGAGGGAAGGGCTCTCCAGCACGTTGGGCCTCGGCCTGCGGGACCTGTGCTTGCGCGACTAACGGAGCGCGCAGTCCAGCCAGGGTGCCGGCCACAACCAACCCGGTCACCAGACAGAGCCAACCCAAACTTGCAGGTCTCAATGGATTGTTGCTCGCCATGAGACGCCTGACCTCCCTGTCCGACAAGAAAATGCGATCCCGGGCCGAAGGCCAAGGACTATAGCCAGGTCCCCGAACAATTACCAGGCAAGGTGCTTTTTCCCAGTCCGCGCAGACTGCGCACAACCCGACAGTTCCGGTCTAGTCGAGCGGATACTTTATGCAGCGTGTGGTCAACAGCGATGGGCCGTAACCGCATTCGCCAGAATGCGGGTGAAACTCCATGAGATAGCCCGCATTCTGGCGAATGCGGCTACGGGGCGATGTCTCATTCCTAACCGGGGTCAGTATCTCGCAGCCTTGTCAAGCTTGGAAGCGAAATCAGTACGTGAGCTGGATCTGCAAGAAACTGGCCACCAGGGCGTCTACCGGGTTGTTGAGGCGATCGTAAAGGTCCTTGAATCCGGCCCCTGGAATCAGGGTCGCTAGGCCGAGGCGTACGATCGCATTGTTGTTCAGAAATGGTCGATACTCGATACCGGTACTAAGGTCGGCACCGATGTAGTTGTTGATGTGGGACTGGAACGTTAGCATTTGCAACGATTCCGTTTGATCGAACCAGAGAAAATTCAGGTTATTGATCATCTTCAGCTTGGGCGTGATATCGAAATCCATACCGCCGTTGACCAGAAACAGGCCGGGGTTGACAAAGTTGGCCTGCCCTTCGGTTTTGCTGGAACGCAAATCAGGAAACAGGCTTTCGCGGTTGGTCAGGTTGACACCGAAGAGCGGGATCGCCTGCCGTTGCCAGTAGGTAAAATCCCCACCGGCAAAGTTGGGATCGTCCATAATCGAATCGAAACCGGTGGCATGCTTGTTATTCGGGTTGCTGTCTCCCGACGCCCACAGAAAAGACGTGCGGAAACGGACCCAGTCCCGGTCGTAGGACAATTCGATTGCAGCCATCTGGGCATTGATGTCTTGCTCCTGCCCAGCCAGGGGATTCAGGCTGTCTCGGCCCAAGACCCAATAGAAAGCGTGCGAGATGTTGTACCGGTCGATATGGCCGTCGCCGGCCCAGCCAAGGTAGACCGCATCGACGCGGTGTGGCTGAAAGACACCTACCGGATCGGGCCGCACGAGAAAATCGTTCTTGTCGAACTGAAAGCTCGCCAAATCTTGGTCGTAGTGCACGCTCAGCTCTGTCGTGTAGCCGGGCCAGATAAAATCCTGGCGATAGTAGTTGGCAATGAAGACGTACTGGTGCCGGTTCTCGAATGTATTCAACTCACTATTAGTGTCTTTTTCCGCCTGATCGAAGGCCAGAATGTTGAACTGGTCCTTGTTGGAGAGGTTCGTGCCGAAGAGGCGCACGGCGCGGTTGGTGTCGGTGAAAATGAAGCCTTTGAAGTCGCTCGTGAACGGCTGCGAGCCGACACGGATCGACAGGAAATCGTAATCGGGACTCAAGTCGGCAAGCTTCGTTTCCAAGAAATACTCTTCCAGCGAGAACCAGGTTCGGCCGCGGGTCGTGCCCTTGCGCACGTCGGGATTCACTACCGCAAGCTCGTCGACGGCCAGGTAATTCACGTTGAGAATCGGCGTCAAGTGGATGCGCCAGTCGACAGGCTTGAAAGCCGCGTCGCCGTGGGAGAGGTCGAACGACAAGCTCAAGTCCTGGTTGTAGAAAAACTGGTTGGGGCTGCCGAAGAATTCGTAACGCGACGGGCGCGTCGTGCTTTCGAAGGCCGTCGTGCCCGTGGGGATTTGCCGTGCTTCCAGCAAGGTGTCGCTGGTGGCCGTGATATTCAAGAACGTGTGCTGGCCGATGATGGGATAATCGCCCTTCAAGACATTCTGGTTGAAGGGATCCCACCAGTGGCCTTCGACGTAGGGGTAATCGTCATCTATGGGGTGGCCCTTGTCGTAGCGGTCCCAGGGAGGGAAGCCGACACGCCAACGGTCTTCCACTGGGACGAAATCGCTCGTCTCCTGGTTCTCGCTCGGCAGCACGCCGGAGGGACCAGTGAACCCCAACGGAGCTTCCGAGGGTAGACGCAGCAGAAGCCCAGATTCACTTTGCGGTTCAGGTGGCGAGGCAGGAGGTTGCAACGGCCGATTGAGAACGTTGGGGCGAGAGTCGGCGCCGGCAGGTGGGCTTGGTGGAGCAGGAGGGGTCTGGGCGCGCACAACGGACGCAGGATCTGTCACGCGCCAGGCCAGAACGAGACTGAGGACCAAACCCCAGGCCGCTCTATGGCCCGACCTTTCGCGACACCTCATGCGACCCGCTCCCGCGAAACCGAATTGTCCTCTGGCTCTGGAAGCCAGACACAACGAAACGACTGCGCAATGTG
Source organism: Gemmataceae bacterium (assembly GCA_035296965.1). Taxonomy (GTDB): domain Bacteria; phylum Planctomycetota; class Planctomycetia; order Gemmatales; family Gemmataceae; genus DATGZX01. The sequence goes on along the minus strand of DATGZX010000255.1, from coordinate 35,022 downwards.
TTTATCGGGTAGCGAGATTAGTAGTCTTGAGAATGGAAACGGAATTAGCAATCAGGCAAGCGGCGCAGACTGTCCAAACCTGGAGAAAGCACGTAGCCTCGATAGCGGTTCTCCCCGTTTGGAGAGGAGCTCGTTGGAAAACTCGGCTGCCGTTCCTGCTTTCGCATGTGCCTTTTGCCCATAATCTTCGGATTTCCGCGCCCGATCTTGCCGATGGTAACGACAACATGGATGAGCAAGACGATACCTGATAAAGGTGAGAGAATGGCTTATCTGCACTTTCCGGGAAGAGAGCACGTGACAAGGCGCCTCCGGAAATCTCGTTCTTGTCCATTGATGGTGGAGGCACTGGAGCCGCGGTACGTCCTCGACCTCAGCCAGGAACAGGTCTTCGTGGGTCTTGCCTACCAGGCCTTGCTGAACCGCCCTGTCGATACCAGCGGCCTCGCGTTCTTCAGCACCATGCTGGACAACGGGTCCGCCGACCGGATGCAAGTCTCTCTCACGATTCAGAATAGCAACGAGTACCGCACCGACTACGTGGAATCGCTCTACGGAGAATTCCTCCACCGCCCTGCCGACCCCACCGGCCTCGCTTACTTCAAAGGCCTGCTGGCGAGCGGCGATACCTATGAGCAGGTCCAATCGCTCATTTTCGGTTCGGCCGAGTATTTTCAGGATCGTGGAGGCGGTACCAACGACGGTTTCCTGGACGCGCTTTACAACGATGTCCTCTATCGGACGGTGGATCCGGCGGGCCGCACCGGGTTCGACCAGGAGCTTGCAAACAGCGTCAGTACCACGCAGGTCGCCGCCACGGTCCTTGCCAGCCCGGAATACGCGCAGGACCTGGTGGGCCGTCTCTATGAATACTTCTTGCACCGGCCGGTAGACCCTAGCGGGCTGAGTCTGTTCACGAGCGCCCTGGGGCAGGGCGCCACCGATCAACAGGTCATCGCGGCCATCATGGGCTCTGGCGAATTCGCTGCGGGGGCCCAGCCGCCACAGGCCGCCGGCAATTTGAATCTGATCGTCAATCCGCTTGACGGCGTCGATCAGGTAGGCCAATTGATTGATCGCGCTGCGGCGGCTTCTTCCAGCAACGATGCAATCATTGCGGTCGTCGATCGGGGAGGCAGACTGCTCGGCGTACGCGTGGAGTCAGGGGTTTCCTCGACCATCACGAGCAACCCGGCGCTGCTTACATTCGCCGTGGATGGGGCCATCGCCGAGGCTCGCACCGCCGCGATGTTTGCCAATCAGAACACGCCGTTGACTTCGCGCACCATCGAATTCATCAGCCAAACGACGATGACCCAACGTGAGGTCGAGTCCAGCCCGGATGTCACTGACGTAAATTCGCCGCTCTATGGACCTGGTTTTGTCGCGCCCGTCAGCATTGCCGGTCACTTCCCGCCGGGGGTCCAATATACGCCCCAGGTGGACCTGTTCGATATCGAGGCATCCAACCGCGACAGTTATTTGCATCCAGGAGCCAACGGAATCTTGAGCCCCACGAACGTGATTCAGTTGCCGAATCGCTTCAACGTCGGCGATGCCAACATTCCGCTCCCGGATGCCAGCAAGATCCAGCCCACAGAATCGTATGGCCAGATCTCGGGCATCGATCCCTATGCAACGTCGCGCGGCATCGGCACGCTGCCGGGCGGCGTACCAATCATGGAAATGGATAGCAGCGGCAATTTCCAGGTGGTTGGAGGAATCGGCGTCTTCTTCCCGGGCACAACCGGCTACGCGACCGCGGAAAACTCCAGCCTGAGCGCCACCTACAATCCTGCGCTTCCGGACCTCTCCGTCGTGGCGGAGTACATGGCGTTTGCCGCGGTAGGTGGGAGTGTCCAGGGCGGCGCGCCCGTCGGGACCTTGGCAGGCGTCCCGCCTGTCGCCGGCATCGGCTTGCCGTTCGGTGGTATCACCTTGAACGGCATCTCGCTGCCCCTTTTCGGTCCGGGGCCGGCAGGTCCGTTGGGACTTTCTGCCCTGGTACAAGTCGGCCGCACCCTCGGCACGGGCAATCCTTCCAGCGGCACGAATCTCCCGGTCGATCTAGCCGGGGATACCGACCTCCCGGGCACGACGGTGCCCGACGGCTGGCTGGTGACGCCACACGCTGGTGGGGGGCTCACGGCCGCCGACGTTATTCAGATGGTCCAGCAAGGCATCGCCCAGGCACAGCAAACGCGCTCAGCCATTCGCTTGCCGCAAAACCAGACGGCGGAGATGGTCTTCTCGGTGTCCGATAACTCGGGGAACATCCTGGGCTTGTACCGCATGCCCGACGCGACGACGTTCTCGCTGGACGTGGCCGTAGCCAAGTCGCGCAATGTGGCCTACTACGCCAACCCTGCTCAGCTTCAGCCGATCGATCAAACGCCTGGCGTTGCACCCGGCGTCGCCTTCAGCAGCCGGACATTCCGGTATCTCGCGTTGCCATTCTTCCCGGAGGGAATCGGCACCGCGCCGCCGGGACCGTTTTCCATCCTCACCGACGGCGGTACGAGCTTGCAGACGGCGTTGAATGTCGGCGCGCCGCTGCCTGCATCCGCCTTCAAAAGCGTTCAAGGCCACGACGTGTTTTTCCCGGAAACGAATTTCCACGATCCTTACAACATTGCCAATCAGAATGGTGTCATCCTGTTCCCCGGCGGCGTGCCGCTCTACAAGAACGTCAATGGCCAAACCGTTCTAGTCGGTGGGCTGGGAGTCAGTGGCGACGGCGTCGACGAGGACGATCTCATTACCTATGCCGCCTCGCAGGGATTCCTGCCGCCTTCCAGTGTCCATACCGCCGACCAGGAAACCGTGAACGGCGTCCAATTGCCTTACCAAAAATTCGACCGCAATCCCGAAGGCTAGACTCCGCTGTGGCAACACAGTCTTTTCGATTAATCCTGACCGGGTCGTGGGGTGGCTGCATGAAGTTACGAATCGCACTCCTGATGCTCGCGGTGAACCTGAGTTTCAGCAGCCGCGTTTGCGCAGATGATTGCAGCCAGCGCCGGGCTGGATATCCCGAACGCATCGCCTGGTACGCGTGGCCGTCGAACACGCGGGCGTACGATGGCTACTACGTTGGCGGCGGCGCCGCAATCGGCGGCTCCCGTCGCTGTGCGAACGAAGGGACTTGGGGATGGGACTATTCGGGCTGGTTGCTGCCCCATCGCGTGTTGCTCTACTGGACTCACGGTCGTCTCTATCAGGGCGGCACAGGCGCATACAAGGTGAACGGCCCTCCGCTTCCCGACGCCCCCGCACTCCTCAATCCGGCGGTGCACTCACACGCAATTCCGCATGGGGATCAGTAAGGCAAGGGAAGCGACTGTTCTCCCCTCGCCCCGGTACTCCGGGGAGAGGGGCCGGGGGTGAGGGGCCCTGGCCGAGGATCGTTCGTCCCCCTCACCCCCCGACCCCTCTCCCCCGAAGCGGGGGAGAGGGGAGATTATAACCTGCCGCTCGCCTAACAAGTTATCAATCCAGACTCGTTAGATCACTCGCTTCGCTTTGCCTTCACGATCTTGTCCAGGTTGCGAAGAGTCTCAACCACCTGAGGGAGCATGGTGAACGACTCGAACGATTGCGTCGCTCGCCGTTGCCAATTGGGCCGTTCGTGCCACGTGCCAGGCACATTTTGTGGATGAGTTTCCAGCCATAGGTCTTCCAGGTTGGTCAGGGCCACCATGGAAGGCCCGGCGCCAAGGTGCGCGAGACATGCCTGCAGCACCGTTAGCGGCTCGACATTTTCATGGAGGTGGCCGCCTTCCCGCAGCCCGCGGATCAGTGCTTCGAGCAGCCCCTGACGCCTGCGGCGCTCTTCCTCGGCCGCATTCCCATCCAGAATCCCGAGATCCACGCGATCCTGAATATCAAGCCCCTGCCAAAAGGCAGCAAATGGAGGCATGTCGTGTGTGTTCAAGCTGGCAACGGAACCGGGATAAACCGGCGTCAGGGCATTGTGGTACTGGGGTTGGATGGCATATTGCATGACATACATGCGATGGACGTTATGGCTAGCCATGGAAATCGGCACTTCCTCGGGAACAGTGCCCAGGTCCTCGCCGACGAGTACCGAGCGATGACGATGCGACTCTAGATTGAAGATTGCATAAAGCTCTTCGGGGCGGTAACGGACGTAGACGCCATCGCGTGCATGTAAGCCTTGTGGGATCCAGAACAGGCGATGGAACCCCATCATGTGGTCGATCCGCAAGATCCCTGCCAAACGAAGATGATGGCGCACGTAGTCGATGACGTAGCCGTAGCCCTGCGTGCGAATGCGCTCAGGGTGCATGGGCGGGAAGCCCCAGTTCTGGCCTTTGGCGAAGAATGGGTCCGGAGGCGCGCCGGCGGCCATGCTGGCAGCGAAAAGGTCGCGGTGGCGCCAAACGTCGTAGCTGTCCGGATTAACGCCGAGCGGCAAATCGAGATATAGGCCGGGGCCCTTGGAGCGGGTTTTGGCGGCAAAGTCCTGCAACTGCTGCTCCGCAATCCACTGGACATACAGATGATAGCGGTAGGCCTCCTCATCGTAGTCCGTCGCTTGCACGACTCCATCGCGCAGAGGGGTCGGCCATGCGGGCCAGGGCGCGCGGCAGCGCTCGCCAACCGCCCGGAATTTGGCGTAGTCGTCGACGAGAGGCCGGCCGCTCACATAGCTGCGGAAGGCAGCCGCGCGCGCGCCAGGTCGCGCGAAAAAGAAACGTGACAGTTCATTCAGGACACGGCGTTTGAGGGCCATCTGCCGGCGATAATCGACGAATTCCGCCTTACGGAGTTCTGCAACTTCCGTTTCGAACTCTGTGGATGCAAGAAGGGCCTGCGCCGTGGGACAGGACTTCAGCTCTGGAACTCTAGATACGTCGATGTAGAATTCGTTCCAGAACAAACGGCTGGCGGGTGAATAGGGCCCCGGCTCGAAGGGCTCGTCGAGAAAAGCTGCTAACAGTGGTAAAGTAGCTACCATGCCTCCGCCCAGGCCGGCAACCCAGTCGTTGAGCGCCTCGAGGTCGGAGAAATCCCCCGCGCCCCAGGAACCTTTGGAATGGAGTGCGTAAAGAGGCAGGAACACACCCCACGAAGCGGCGTGCGCGCGCTCGGTTGGTTCGTACGCCCTCATTGGTGCCGCGAAAACCATGGTTTGCGCGCGCTCTGCCAAGCCTTCCACCGTGAGCCGATGGTAGCCGAGCGGCAGTGGGCCGGGTAGCTTCAGAGATCGGGCCAGATAGGTGTTCCCTTCGATATCAGCCGTACTTCTCACCGGGAGTTCTTCAGGCTTGATCGCCCACTTGCGTTCTTCACCTGATTCGAGTTGCAGCCCACATTCCAGGCTGTGGCCGGAGAACCCGGCGGGAAGACGGATTTCGATCTCTCCCTGGTTTCCGTCCCAAATCACGGCTACCGGCTCGAGCGCTCGCCTCCAGAGCGACTGTCGGCGTTCGCGGAGAGCGTCTTGGGCGTTTTCTGGCCGCTCTAAGGAGGCACCCAGGGCACGAAGAACCAGCAGCAGAGCGTCCTGACTCGCTGTCTGCAGTTGCCCGCTCACGTCGTAGTAAGTGTTGTGTATTCCGTAGAGATCGGCCAGCTCGCGAAGTTGGTCTAGCGGACTCGACATCCCATCACTCCCCAGCCCCTAGGATCGGCAATACGCCCTAAACTGGAATCGACACGCGCTCCGCGTGGTTCATCAATTCATACCGGAGTTCCTTGCCGGCCTTCTTCAAAAGGAAAAGACCGAGAAGAATTCTGATCTCGTCCTCGATTTTGGGCAAGAAGGAATCTTGACTCGAAACTTTGTCGTAGCGTCTCAAGAATACTGACGTGCATCGGTCGGGCGAAAGCGGCAGCATGCTGGTCTTGGTTTCGGTGAGTTCGGCCGCCGCCTAGGATGCCGGCACTGCCTGTTCCCTGCCAAGTACCTGAAGCACTTCATGGAGCATCGTCAGATCTTCCCTGGTAGCAATGACCAGGATTCGAGCGCGCGAGCTACTGGCGGCCACGTCAGCATCCGGGCGGCAGACGGAATTAGCTTCCGCACTCAGTTCCAGTCCAAGGCACTCCAGACCAACACAGGTCGCCTCCCTGACTTCGCCGGCGTGTTCGCCGACGCCGGCAGTGAAGACCAGGGCGTCGAGGCCACCCATCGTCACCGCCAGGGCACCTATCGCCTGGCGAATCCGCCGGGCATAAACCGCCAGAGCCAGTTGGGCTCGATCTTGACCCTCCCGCGCAGCCGCCAGCACCTGGCGCATATCCGCTGAGATGCCCGACACCCCTAGCAAGCCCGATTCGTGGTTAAGCGCCGCTTCGACCTGTTCCGCGGTCAGGCCGTGGTGTTGCTGGACATGCAGGACAATGCCCGGATCAATCGAGCCGCTGCGCGTGGCCATCATCAGACCTTCCAGGGGTGTAAAACCCATGGTCGTATCGACGCTTCGACCACCGCGCACCGCCGCGGCGGAGCAACCGTGGCCCAAGTGACAAATCACCAGGCGCAGTTCCTCAGCTGGCCGTCTGAGCATCTCGGCGGCGCGCCTGGCGCAGTACGCGTGGCTGAGCCCGTGGAAACCAAAGCGGCGGATACCCCAGTCGCGGCTCCAGCTTTCCGGCACCGGATAAGTGTAGGCCTCGGGCGGAAGCGTGGCGTGGAACGACGTGTCGAAAACAGCCACTTGCGGAATGCCCGGCAACTCCGCTTCCGCGGCTGCCAGTGTTTCCAGGCTCGGCGGGTTGTGCAGCGGCGCCAGGTCGACCAGTGCCATGATGCGCGAGCGAATCTCCGGAGTGATGCGCACCGAGGACGTAAACTGGCCTCCATGGACCACCCGGTGACCCACGGCCGCCAGGGCCGAGCGGTCGGGCAGGTCGGCGACGAATCGCTTTACGGCCTGGGCATGTCCCTTCCAGGGGACCTCCTCGCTACGCTCCTTCCCGTCCTGCGCCGCATACTCATAACGGGTCACCGACCCAGCCCAGTCGAATAGACCGCGCGCGATTTCCGTGCTATCGGCCGATTCTGTGAGCGTGGCTTTCAAGCTGCTGGATCCGGCATTGAGCAGCAGGATATTCATGTCAGGTTTCGTGTCCGTCACAGGGAAGATTGTGCCGGGCGAGCAAGAACGACGCGTCCGGCAATCATAAGCTCTCGTCCCTAGAGATTGTCTCCATCTGTGGAACTGGCGCATGTGCCGGTCTGTTCTTTGTGTCCCCACTTCCACTCGCTGATTGCCGGCATATCATCGCCGTGCTGGGCGATGTACTGCTTGTGCTCAATCAGCTTATCGTGGATCCCTTGCTTGATATATGCGGCGCGGGCGCCAAGCTGCGGCAGACGGTCGATCACGTCCTCGACCAGGTGGAACCGATCCAGGTCGTTGAGTACCACCATATCGAATGGAGTGGTCGTCGTGCCCTCCTCCTTGTAGCCGCGTACATGAAGGTTCTTGTGGTTCGTCCGCCGGTAGGTCAGCCGGTGAATCAGCCACGGGTAGCCGTGGAACGCGAAGATGATCGGCTTATCCTTGGTGAACAGGGCATCGAAGTCGCGGTCCGAGAGTCCGTGCGGGTGCTCGCTGGAGGGTTGCAGTTTCATCAGGTTCACGACGTTGACCACCCGGACCTTCAACTCCGGCAGGTGCTTGCGCAGCAGGTCGACGGCCGCCAGTGTTTCCAGGGTTGGCACGTCGCCGCAGCAAGCCATGACCACATCCGGTTCGCTGTTCCTGTCATTGCTGGCCCACTCCCAGATGCCGACGCCCTCGGTGCAGTGTTTGACGGCCTGGTCCATAGTCAGCCACTGCGGCGCGGGTTGCTTCCCGGCGACGACAACGTTTACATAGTTGCGGCTGCGCAAGCAGTGATCGGTCACTGACAAGAGCGTGTTGGCGTCGGGCGGCAGGTAGATGCGGATGACCTCGGCCTTCTTGTTGGCTACATGGTCGATGAAGCCGGGGTCCTGGTGGCTGAAGCCGTTGTGGTCCTGCCGCCAAACGTGCGAGCTGAGCAGGTAGTTGAACGAGGCGATCGGCCGACGCCAGGGGATCTGATGGCACACCTTGAGCCATTTGGCGTGCTGGTTGAACATCGAGTCGATGATGTGGATGAACGCCTCGTAGCAGCTGAAGAACCCATGGCGGCCGGTCAGCAGGTAGCCCTCCAGCCAGCCCTGGCACTGGTGCTCACTGAGCACCTCCATGACGCGGCCGTCCGGCGAAAGGTGATCGTCCTCCGGATAGATGTCGGCCATGTAGCAGCGGTTGGTCACTTCCAGCACGTCTTGCCATCTGTTGGAGTTGTTTTCGTCCGGGCTGAACAGGCGAAAATTCTGGCTCTTGAGATTTTCCTTCATCACGTCCCTGAGGAACTTGCCCATCACCCGAGTGGACTCGGCGGTGGTCGCCCCGGGGCTGGGCACGTCGACGGCGTAGTCGCGGAACTCCGGCATCTTCAGGTCACGCAGCAGCAGACCGCCATTGGCGTGAGGGTTGTCGCTCATGCGGCGCTGGCCTTTCGGCGCCAGCTCGGCCAGCTCGGGATTGAGTCGGCCCTGAGTATCGAACAGCTCGTCCGGCCGATAGCTTTTCATCCACTTCTCGAGGATGCGGATGTGCTCGGGCTTGTCCATGTCACCCATGGGAACCTGGTGGCTCCGCCAGTAGCCCTCGCACTTCTTCCCGTCGATTTCGGCCGGGCAGGTCCAGCCCTTCGGCGTGCGGAAGACGATCATTGGCCAGGCCGGCCGCTGCAGATTCCCCCTCGTGCGGGCGTCCGCCCAGATGTGCTTGATCTCCGCCACCACCGCGTCGAGTACTCCGGCCAGCTGTTGGTGGCCAGCGAGCGGGTCATGTCCTTCGACGAAGTAGGGCTTGTAACCCTGGCCCTCGAAGAATTTCTGCAGCTCATCCTTCGGAATACGGGCGAGGAAGCAGGGATTGGCAATCTTGTACCCATTCAGGTGAAGGATCGGAAGCACGCAGCCATCGCGGGCCGGATTAAGAAACTTATTCCCATGCCAGCCGGTAGCGAGCGGCCCGGTCTCCGCCTCGCCATCACCGACGATGCAGGCGACAATCAGGTTCGGGTTGTCGAACGCGGCCCCGTAGGCATGGCTCAGGGAGTAGCCGAGTTCGCCCCCTTCGTGGATGCTGCCGGGGGTCTCGGGAGCGACGTGGCTGGGGATGCCGCCCGGAAAACTGAATTGCTTGAACAGCTTCTTCATCCCCTCCGCGTCCTGGCAGATGTTGGGGTAGACCTCGCTGTAGGTGCCTTCGAGGTAAGCATGCGCAACCAGAGAGGGGCCGCCGTGTCCCGGGCCAATGATGTAGATCATGCTCAAGTCGTCACGCTTGATGACCCGGTTCAGGTGTACGTAGAGCATGTTCAGGCCTGGCGAGGTTCCCCAGTGGCCGAGCAAGCGCGGCTTGATATGGTCTCGCTTGAGCGGTTCTCTCAGGAGGGGATTGTCGAGGAGGTAAATCTGGCCGACTGATAGATAGTTGGACGCCCGCCAGTAGGCATCCATTTTGCGCAGCTCCTCGGCAGAGAGAGGACCTGCTGCGGCGGGCTTACTATCTCCTGCCTCCTGTTTCACGTCGGTGATTGCTGATGTCATTGATAACTCCTTGTCCTTCTGGGCAGCATGCCGGTGATCCTCGACCCGTGTGTTCGGCCACGACCCAGCTAGCCCCGGTTCGGCAAGCACATGGGGGCATCCGCAAGCATTGCATCCCTGGACGTTGATCGCCAGCCGAGCAGCCGACGCCGAAAACTTTTTCTTTCCCTGGGTCGAGTACAATTCCCTGCCAGGCCAGAAACACAAGCATGACTCTTTGCGGTCCTTCCTGGGACCTGCAAAGACTGTTTGATACGCGAAGGCGCTCATTTGGACAACGTCGCCACGAGCCGCTACCGCCCAGACTGTTATGAATTACGATCAGGAGAAGTAAATGACCAGCCGGACCCTCTCCATCGAGAGTGTTCAAGTGCCGCGCTTCCTATACGGAACCGCCTGGAAGGAGGACGAGACGCAGAGCCTCACCGAAATGGCTCTGCGACACGGCTTTCGTGGCATCGATACTGCCAACCAGCGCCGCCATTACCACGAAGCTGCAGTCGGGCAAGCCATCGCGACATCGGTCGAGAGCGGCTTGGTATCTCGCAACGATTTGTTCTTGCAATCCAAGTTCACCTTTCGGCGGGGGCAGGATGACCGACTGCCCTACGACCCCGAGGCTCCTATCCCGGCCCAGGTCGAGCAATCTTTCGCCAGCTCGCTCGATCACTTGGGCACCCAGGTGATTGATTCCTATTTGCTCCACGGCCCTACGCAGAGCGTTGGCCTTGGTTCGGCCGACTGGGAGGCATGGCGCGCGCTGGAGGCAATTCATGACAGCGGCCGGGCTCGGCTGCTTGGAGTCAGCAACATCACCATCGAACAACTCGAGCGTCTCTGCCAGCGGGCCCGCGTCAAACCCCGCTTCGTGCAGAACCGATGCTACGCCGTCCGGGGCTGGGACCGTCGCGTAAGGGAGTTTTGCGCCGCCAACGGGCTGGTCTACCAGGGCTTCTCTCTGCTGACAGCCAATCGCGCTGCGCTAGCCCATCCCGAAATCGCCCGGATCGCTAGACGCCATAGCCGAACCATTAGCCAAGTTGTCTTCCGGTTTGCCCTTGATGTCGGCATCGTGCCTTTGACCGGTACCACGGATGCCGCCCACATGCAGGCCGATCTGGAAGTTTTCGATTTCCGTCTGGAGCCCGAACAAGTGGAGCGCATCGAGGGGCTGGGCAGCGGGTAAAGCAGTTGGGCAGATACCCGAGACCTAGGCGGCACACTGGGCGCGCCAATTCGCGCGAGCAGCCTCAGGCCCGAGACTGTGATGTCGCTCGTTCGAATCTTGTCGGCCCGATTGGACATACGGCAATTCAATTCGAGCATGCCCTCCATTCCAGGTGCCAGTCGCGCTCTCTTTGCCCGGCAGGAAGAGTGGGTCTCCTGAATACCACGGAACAGTTGACGGAAATGATTTCCAACACGTGGGTTAATCGTTTTGAACGCTAACCTCGTTACCCTCGAGCGTATAGTCCCGAAAATCTTGTGCAAGTATCCTAGATTTCCACTCGTCCTAGCGGTAGATTTTTGGGGAGCGGAGAAACTTTGAAGGAACCTGTCTTCACAAGCCTTTTCCAGGCCTGGAGAGCGGCAGGTCTATCGATTGGTTTCTCGCCACCGTTTCAACCACCTCGCAGCGCCACATCACCTTGAGGAGTGACCCTCATGACGTTCCTAGCCTTCATGCGTGAATCTGTCCGTAGACGGAGCAGGCGCAATGCTGCGACCTCCTTTCGACCCAAGCTGGGACTGGAGCATTTGGAAACCAGAATCGTGCCCTCCTACGCGGACGGCAATGGCGCCGTTATCACGAGCGTGACGGAGCTGAACAATGGTGCTTCGTTGGTCATTACCTTCGATGGCCCCCTCAACGCCAGCCCGACCAACCCGGCGCAGAGTCCCACGAATACTGCCAACTACAAGGTCGAGGTCCCGGCGAGCAATCCGGAGATCATCACCAGCAACCTCTCCGCGGTTGCCATCTCTTCCGCGAGTTACAATAGCGGCACCAATCAGGTTACGCTGAATCTCGGCAGTAACCTGACTCAGGGCCTTTCATACCGCATTTTCGTCAACGGCATCGGCAATACCGAAAATGCGGAGACCCCCGGACTAATCGACGCTAAACAGCAGCCGATCGACGGCGACTACGACGATACCGCCAGCGGCGACTTCTACGCTCTATTTGCCTGGACGACAGCCGGCACGCCGATCAACTATACCGACTCCCAAGGCGCCCAGGTGACTCTGACGCTAAGCGGCCCGGGCCAGCTCAACGCCTGGCGCGAGCTTAACGGCGACTTCAACGCGGGGGATCTCACGGTGCAGGCCGATCTTGCCAATGGTCTGATCGTGCAGCAGCTAAGCGTTGCCAATGGAGTGCAGGGCCAGACCACGTTGTCCGGCGGGGCTCTGTTTCAGCCGGGGAGCAGCGTCTACGTCGTCATTCCTCCCGTGATTCCGGGCACCTTCACCAATGCACTGCCCACGTACTTTCAATCGTCAGCTCCTACGCCACCGCCTTCGCCGATACCGGTTGTGGCCACTGCCAGTAACTTGCCGTACACAATTCAGGTCCAACAGGTCAGCTTGTCGGGGCTACCCGCGCTGCAGTCGCCGGTTGACGCTCAAGATGGAGTCAGCAACTCTCCGTATCTGGGATATTGGCTGTTGTTCGGCGGCCGCACCAACGGCTTGCACAGCTTTAATCAGAGTAACAACTTCCCAGCCCAAGATCAGAATGAGACGATCTACGTTATCAATCCGACAACTGGGCAAACCTGGAGTGAAGGCTGGGCCGCCACCGACGTGGCATCAGAGTTGACGCCGCCACTTTATTCCACCAATCAGGAGTCGTTCCAGAGCGGCGACACGCTCTACGCTGTTGGCGGCTACGGCGCCGTCGACCAGGGCAGCGGCCAATTCGCGAACTACACCACCTACGACACGCTCACCGCTCTAAGCGTCGACGGCTTGATCAAAGCCGTGGTCACCAATGGCGACGCTGCCGCGCTATCGCAGATCCAGCAGATTCAAGACCAACAGCTGAAGGTCACCGGCGGCGAAATGCAAATGCTGGGCAACACGGCGTTTTTGGTTGTCGGCCAGGACTTCGAAGGCCAATACAACCCGGGCGCTACAACCGGCTTCACGCAAACCTACGCCGACGAGATTCAGACCTTCCAGATCAGCTACAATGGGCAGGTCCCGAGCAGCCTGGGAATCTCCAACTACCAGGCCCAGAACGATCAGGTCAACCTCCGCCGCCGCGACTATGTTTTGGGAGAAATCAATCAGTCCAACGGCCAGCCGGCCCTGGAACTATATGGCGGCGTGTTCACGCCACTGGGCCAAGGCTATCGAAACCCGATTCTGATCAGCGGTGTAGGCCAGACCCAGATAAGCTCCTATCAGCAATACTTCAGCCAGTACAGCGCACCGCGCATTGGCATGTTCAGCCCGAGCACCGGTGCGATGGACTCTATATTCCTCGGCGGCCTCAGCCTCTACGACGTCAACTTCGCGACAGGACAATTGATGGAAAACGCCGAGTTGCCGTTTGTCGATGACGTGACCGCCTTCGTTCAGCAGCCTAACGGCGCTGGGCAGGAATACGAAATGCCGAGCCAGTTGCCCGGCCTCTTTGGGGCCGAGTCACGCTTTTTCCCGGCAGCCGGCCTGCCCCAGTACGCCAACGGTGTGCTCAACCTCGATCAGCTGCTCACCCAAACGACCACGCTTGGCTACATGTATGGCGGCATCGTGTCGACCGTGGGGAATACGACGAATGAGGCCGTGCAGACGATGGCCTCGAACGCCATTTTCAAGATAACGCTGGTTCCCAACACCATCGCCGCCAGCAATACGACCCTGGTGGACTCTCTGTACCAGGTCCTGCTCGGCAGGCCCGCGGATACGGCTGGGCAAACCGCATGGGTGAACGAATTAAACGCAGGCACGCCCGCGTCGCAGGTGGCCCTGGGTTTCATTGATTCGCAGGAGCACCGGACACGCGAACTGAACGGCTTCTACAACCAATTTCTGGGCCGCTCGCCCGACCCTTCCGGCCTGCAGTTCTTCCTGAACGAGTACGCCAACGGCGCCACCGACCAGAAAGTCATCGCGCAAATCTTGAACTCGACCGAGTTCAGTAACGATAACGTCGGCAATAGCGCCCTGGTGACCGCCTTGTACGCCGATTTGCTCAACCGCACCCCGGCTCCCAGCGAGGAGGCCTACTGGGTTGGTCAATTGAATGCCGGTACGCCGTTCGCAACTGTGGTCAACGACTTCCTGACCTCCCAGGAGTACTACAAGGACACGGTCGACAATTACTACACGATCTACCTGGGCCGCACCGCAGACCCGACCGGCCAGAGTGGCTGGATCAACGCCCTGCAATCGCAGACAAGCGAACAAGTGCTGGCGGCTTTTCTGGGGTCGCAAGAGTACTTCAGCAAGCATCCGGGCGTGGGGTAATGTGGGACCGTCGTGGTTCGCACGGCGAACGAAACCATTCAGGGTAGCAGTACTGAGTGAATGGGCAGGTCAATGGTGGCAGGTATTGTCCCGTTGAACGGCCGGTGCCTGCGCGCTTACAAGCGGTGGTCTTCCGTTGCCATGAGGGCCGTTGGCATGAACAGGTCCGGAACGGTCGAGCATGGATTCGGGTTTCATCTCTCGGTGCGGCTGCGCAGCGGATGTTGCACTTAAGGCCTGAAGTCTCTCCGCACCCAGACGCTGACAGAAGTCGCCGAAGCACTCTCCCTGCTGGCGTACGCGCACGTAGTGTTCCAGAACCGGTACGAGCGCCGGCACGATCTCGTCCTTGGGAACCAGGTCCTTGAAGAGGAAATTGAGACGATGGCCCAGGATGTGGCCGCCCAGGAACACGGAATACTTGTCGCCGCTACGACCTACGAGACCTATGTCGCTCTGGTAGGGTCGAGCGCAGCCGTTCGGGCAACCGGTCATGCGCACGCTTAGCCTTTCCTGTTCGAGCCCCAGCCGTTTCAATTCCACTTCCAGTTGATCGAGAATGCCGGGGAGGGCACGTTCCGACTCTGAGATGGCCAGTCCGCACGTGGGAATCGCGGGGCAAGCCATGCTATGCCGGCGTGCTTGCGAGACCTGATCCGGCAATCGAACGCCGAACTCGGACAATGTGTGCTCGATCTCAGGCCGAGCGCCGGCATCGAGGTCGCAGAGGAGGATATCTTGTAGCGGGGTAATGCGCAGGCTCGGTTGCAATCGCTCGATCAAATGGCGCAAAGCGGAGCGCAGGCGGAAGGAACTCTGGTCCTTGACTCGGCCGTTCTCGACGCTGATACCGTAGTACCACTTTGCATCGCCCTGAGGATGCCAGCCCAGATGCGGATCAAAGCCGCTGACCTCGATCGGGCGTGCTTCCCGGAGAGGGCCCGCAAGGTAGCCGGCAAGCACGTCGCGAAATTTCTGCACACCCCAGTCATGGACCAGATACTTGATGCGCGCCCGCTTGCGATCTGCGCGGTTGCCATGATCCCGGAAAACGCGGATGACCGCTTCCGCTGCACTCACAACCGCGCTCGCCGGCACGAAGCAAATGGGTTCGGCCAGATGCGGGAAGGTATTGTGATTTCCGTGCGTCATTCCCATGCCGCCGCCTACGAGCACGTTGTAGCCGACAATCGAGTCGTTCTCGACCACCGCGAGCAGACCCAGATCCTGGGCGTAGACGTCGATGCAGTTGTCTTCGGGCAGCGCTAGGCCGATCTTGAATTTGCGCGGCAGATAGACCCTGCCATAGAGCGGCTCGATATCGGGCACGGCAACCTCGTCCGGCACCAATCTGCCGTTGAGCCAGATCTCGTGATAAGCCTGGCTGCGCGGGGCCAAGTGGGCAGCAAGGATTGTCGCCATCTCCTGCAACTGGGCGTGAACGCCGTCATGGTTGTGCGGCGCAGGGCACGCCATGACATTGCGCACAACGTCGCCGCACGCACCCAGGGTGGTCAGCAGGCAAGTGTTGATGCCAGCAATCGTTTCCTTCAGATCGGTCTTGAGCACGCCATGAAGTTGGATTCCCTGACGGCTTGTGAAGCGGAGGGTGCCGTTGGCATAGCGGCCGGCCAGGTCGTCGACGGCAAGATACTGCCTGGCGGTTAGCGTGCCGCCGGGAATCTTGCAGCGCACCATGAACATGTGGTGCTTGCCAAGACCGTCACGCTTACGGGTTTTCCGAGCGTCGCGGTCCTCCTGCTGGTAGGTGCCATGAAACTTGAGGAGTTGCTTGTCATGTTCGGGGAAGTGATCGGTGTCGTTGAGCAACTCCAGGCGAATGGTGCCCCGAAGCTGCCTACTCTTCTCCTTGATCTCCTCCACCGCCGATAGCTTCGGAGTTTGGTTTGCGTTGATCTCGCCCCCACTTTGAGAAGCTTCCGTTGGGATGGCCATGTTAGTTTGAGCTTGGACCGGGCCGCAATGTTCACTAATTCGATCATTATACATAACTATATCCAGCCAGCGGCGGGAAATCTAGTTCGTGATCAGTTTTTGACTCGGAATTCTTGGGGAAATGAACATTTGTCCACATGACATATTTCATGATGAACTGCAATTCGTCGAAGGTCCTCGCTGATACGTAACCCATTAAATAATAACATCTTGAGGAGTATCACCTCTGTCAGACAACGTGTCTGTCTACCCACCCTTTTACATGACATAACATGACATTTTCATTTGGCCATTATCTCTGCGTGTCTTTCTGGCGCTCGTGCTCGGGCCCGCAAAAGTTAGTCATTAAGATGCACCAGGGACTTTGCTGGCGACATGGCTTTTATCGGCGAGAGGACACAGCGCAAGTTAGGGTAACAGAAGGAACTTGAACCGACGTACTGGTACGATCTGCACGGTGGATCACATTTCTTCACATTGCAAACGCTTGCGCTGGGTTTGCCAGGTCTCGTGAACTTTAGTCAAGTTCCGCGTCTTAAAGTCCTTCCCCCGATTTACCCGAGACTCTTCAATGCCCACTGCCAGCGGCTCTCCTATATGCGGGGAGCCAGCCAATGAACCTCGAGGACCAAGACGTGGCCCAAACCGCTTCGGCCAACGCACACAACCTGGGATTCCTGACTATCCTTCACGAGACAAATGGGTACCTGGGAGGGTATTTGGTGACCAACCAGTGGGGCCGGCCTCTCGAATTTCGCCTCAGCACGTCGGTCCAGCCCAATCGTATCCAACAGATCATTTATGGCGCAACTCTGGAGACCTACATCTGCGCCGACCTCATTGGCAAAACACTGGTCGAGAAGACAGGGACGAATGCCGAGCTGATATTCACCGACCGAGAGCCGGTGCTTGATTTACGACTCCACGTAGATGTGCCGGTCGCGTATTTCGCGACGGCGAATGAAGCACCCGTTGAGCCAAGTAAGCCTGGCGATGAGAATGCTTCCGTGGCTTTGGCCGGTGCTTCATCCCTTACATCGGCCTGCGCGCGGCCGGCACGAAACGGCATCGGCCCCGCATTCTGTCACCCGAGTTTCGCGGCCGACCTACCCGCAGTTCGGCAGTTGCTGGATCGCCTGGAAGGCAGTCTGGATTTAACGGAGCCGTTCACGCGCATCCGGGAAGCCATCGCAGAAGCCAGGAAGATGGGAGTCACTAGCCGTGCCGCCTGAGCCCGAGGATCGTGCCCGAATCGATCTCCCGCAAATTCAGGAAGTTGATTTGATGCTGACCTGTGCAGCAAGGTCACTTCCTGCATTGGAGCGTTCTTGCCACGTGGGCACGCGCGAAGCCCGCTTGCTGACGGAGCGGCCCTGGATTCGATCTTCGAGTAAGTTCAACTTGGAGGTCTCCGCAGAGGGCTGGCGATTTGCGCAGCCGCACGACGAGCTCAAATCGACACCACAAACGCGCGCTGCGGAGCCACCGCCCGCCGCCATTGGTGCGCCACTTGCCCCACGTCCGCGTCTTGGCCGGGCCGCGACGCGCATTCGGCCACCCAATGACATGGTGGTGTTCAAGGAACGGCTGTTCTATTTGCTGCAACCGCCGCTGGAGAACCTGCTCGCTGGCAAGCAGGTCCGCCTGCACCACAAACCCTACCCCTACCAATTGGAGGGCATCGCGTTTCTGATGCCGCGGCATGCAGCGCTGCTGGCCGACGAAATGGGCCTTGGCAAGACGATGCAGACGATCCTGGCTCTGCGCTTGCTCTTGCAGGCTGGCCTGGTGCGGCGCGCGCTGCTGATATGCCCTAAGCCGCTCGTTAACAACTGGTGCCGGGAGCTGCAAACGTGGGCGGACGACCTGCCGTTTGAGGTCATTGCCGGCGACGCGGATGCCCGGCGCGCTTCCTGGCTGGTCTCCAATGCTCCGCTCAAGCTTGCCAATTACGAAATCCTGACGCGCGATGCCGCCTTGCTGGCGGAAGAGCCGGCCACGTTCGACGTGGTGGTGCTCGACGAAGCCCAGCGAATCAAGAATCGTTTGTCGAAGACCGCCGAAGTTGTGCGCAGCATCCGTCGCGAACGGAGCTGGGCCCTCACGGGAACGCCTATCGAAAACCGCACCGACGACCTGGTAAGCATTTTCGCGTTTGTCGATGCCGAGCGCATTCCGCCAGACACGCCCCCCAAACGTCTGTCGCAATTGACCGGCGACTGCATCCTGCGCCGCACCAAGGAAGACGTTTTGACCGACCTACCGGCCAAGACGATCCGCGATACTTGCCTGGAGCTAACGCCCGCCCAGCGGGAGGCATATGAATTGGCCGAGAAAGAAGGAGTGATACGCCTTAATGCGCTAGGCGACACGATTACCGTGCAGCATATTTTCGAGCTGGTGATGCGGCTAAAGCAGATTTGCAACTTCGATCCGCTGACAGGCCAAAGCGCAAAGCTGGAGCAGCTTCAGGCTGACCTGGCGGAGGTGGCCGACAGCGGCCGGAAAGCCATTCTCTTTTCGCAGTGGGTTGAACCGTTGGAGGTGCTGGCAAGGGCGCTGGAACACCTGGGGCCGCTGCGCTTCCACGGCCGGGTGCCGCCCGCAGAGCGTCAGGCGGTCCTCGATCGTTTTCGCTCCGATCCGACCAAACATGTCCTGCTCATGACTTACGGCTCGGGAAGTGTGGGCCTCAATCTCCAGTTTGCGAATTACGTGTTTTTGTTCGATCGCTGGTGGAACCCAGCCGTCGAGGACCAGGCGATCAACCGCGCGCACCGCATCGGCCAGCGTGGGCCGGTCTTCGTCACGCGCTTCATCTCCCAGGGTACGATCGAGGAGCGCATCGCCGAGGTGCTGGAGAAGAAACGGCAGTTGTTTAACGAGCTGATTGAGCAAAACGGTCCGCCGCCGTCCCTGGGGTTAACGGAGCATGAGATTTTCGGACTGTTCGACATTCAGTCACGTCCCAAGCGCGCGACCGCGACGTAACGAGCAGGGATTAAGATTGGGTCAGTTGATTCCGAGTCGGTATGTGGGTTCAACCGTAGTTCTGCGATGCCAACCAGAGTGTAAACGCTGGCGTGGAATGCCAAGAGTCTCGCGAGAGCCCCGATAGAAACATACACATCCGCACAAGCCGCAATTTCGTCACTATCACCCCTTGCCAGCGATCCAGCACATTGAATCTACCGGGCGCACAGCGGACATCACAGCTCACGTTCGATCTCGACTCGGGCGCATCCCCTGTCTTGTAAGGGCTGTCCGGCTAGGTTAAATTTAATGCATCCAGCACAGCGAATCCCCTTCCCTGCGGCTCGTCTTGCGCAGGATTAGCCGGTCTCTAGCCGCGGGACGGGTGCCGCGAAGCGCGTCGGCGACCAAAAGGCAACCATACTCAAGGAGCACGAGCATCATGGCAGACACCGGCAATAATGCCAGAGGCATGGGCGAGAACACAGGTTCTGGGGAAAATCCCACCTCCAGCATAAAGGACAAACTGCACCAGGAAGCTGCCGCGCTTACCGCCAGGGCAAGGGAAGCCGCCGCCTCTGCCCTGGACAAGGGCAAGGACGTGGCCGCGTCGGTCGTTCAGAAGATGGGCGATGTGGCCTCGAGCCTCGGCAAGAAAGCCGAGGGCGCTAGGGGTCCCTTGGGCGACGAGATAAAGACGCTAGCCGGTGCCATCCGCGAAAAGGCCCCGGAGGGTCCGCTTGGCGCCGCGGCCGCCGACGTGGCGGGAACCCTGGAATCCGGCGCCGCCTATCTGCAACAGCAGGATTTCCAAGGCATGGCCGAAGACGCGCTCAATCTGGTTCGACGCTATCCTCTGCAGGCGATTTTGGTTGGCATTGGCGTGGGTTTCTTGCTGGGGCGAGCCTCACGGAGTTAAGCGATGGCTCATGACCCACCGAACTGCCCGGATCAGAGCCTTGCCGGGCTGATAAGCGGCATCGTCCACGATGCTCAGGCGTTACTCAAGCAAGAAGTGGCGTTGGCCAAGCGCGAACTCATCGACGAGCTTCAAAAAGCCAAAGAGGCAGCGCTTGCCCTAGGCATCGGCGTCTGCATCGTCGTTTTCGGCTGCCTTCTGCTGGTTTTCATGCTGGTCTATCTCTTGTTCTGGGTGACCGAGGAACGCCTGCCACTATGGTGTTGTTACGGCTTGGTGGGCGTTGCGCTAACAGTCCTGGGCGGCGGCTTGGTCATCCTCGGCAAGCGCAGAGCAAAGGCGGTCGACCTGCTGCCCAAGCAGACGATGGCCACGATGGAGAACAATGTCGCATGGATCAAGAACCAGACTTGAAGAACCTGCGGCCCGATGAGCTGCGCCGGCAGATTGACGCAACCCGAGATGACTTGACGAGGAAGGTGGAAGCCCTCGAACAGAAGGTCATGGACACGGTCGGCGACGCTCGGAATGCCGTCCTCGACACCGTGGCCGCCGTCAAGAGTACGGTCCGGGATACCGTTGACTCTTTCAAGCAGGCCATGGATCTCCGCCGTCAAGTGCGCAATCACCCGTGGGCTGCACTGGCGGGGGCCGTGGCGGCGGGTTATGTGTTGGGCCGGCTGTTATCTCAGCGCGCCCCGGAGCGCACTTGGCCCGGCCAACGCGCTCCGGAGTTTTTGCCATCCCATTCTAAACTGCAACCCCTGGCTATACTTCCCCTCGACAACGGTGCCGCGCCGTCCGCTGCTCCTGTCGCGGAAGTCGAGACGCACAAACCCAACCTCCTCCGTGAGCTTGCGGAAAAGTTTGCACCCGAGGTCGAGCAGCTCAAGGCAATCGCGATCGGCAGTCTGATGGCTGTGGCGCGAGAGAGCATCAACCAATCAATAGCGCCCCCCTTGGGCCCCGAATTGGCCAAAATCGTGGACAGCATCACCCCAAAGCTGGGAGGCATTCCTCTGCACGAGCACTCCGACGATTTGGCCCGCGAACGCCAGGAGTGCGTGGGTTAGAAATTCCTATTTCCTCCGGCAGGAGCAACTGATGTCTGATGCAACCAGCTCCAGTTCTTTCCCTGAGAAGACCAAATGGCTCGCGAGTGGACTCGTTGCGCCCGGCAAACACTCGTTCCGCGTCAGCAGCCGCTCTCTCGGTGCCTTATAGAGGAGTGCTCATTCGAAGGGTCCGTCATGTCTTCTGCGTTCCCGCGCTTGCCGTCAGCTTGTCCATAGGCGGTCGGCGTAAGTGGAAGCCTGTAGCTTGCTGGTAGGCGTGACCCACGGCGAGCAGCTCGCTTTCGCCGTAGAGCCGACCGGTGAACGTGATCGAGGTCGGCATGTCCGTCTCGCCGCGCTTCTGGAAGCCATTGGGCATCACGACCGTTGGATGTCCCGTGAGGTTCGTCACCAACAAATCATTGCCTCCGACATAAAGATCGACCTGGGACATGACCTCTTCCATCTCACGCATGAGAAGCGTGCGCACTCGGTTGGCGCGAAGGTATTCGACGGCGGGGATGAACTGGCCGAGCCGGAATGTGCGCGGCCAGACATTCAGCCCTTCCGTGATCCCCTGGCGCGTGATTTCATCGAACGCCGTCGCGGCCTCCGTGTCCAGGATCAATAGCAATGCCCTCAAGTAAGGCTTTTGCGGAAGTTTGATGGGAACCAACTTGACTCCCAGCTGACGCAGCACTTCCAGCTCTTGCCGTTCTTTCACTGACTTGTCGGTCTCGATGTAGCCGACGCGAAGTGAGCGCAGGTCACGCCCCACCGGCCAATGGAAAGGGCGATCGACAGCCGCGGCATCGAGCCCATCGGCCCCGTGAATGGCGCCGAAGACCAGGGCGCAGTCTTCCACACAGCGCGTGATTGGCCCGAGCTTGTCCATGCTCCAGGCAAGACTCATGCAGCCGTACAGGCTGACACGGCCGAAAGTCGGCCGCAGGCCCGTGGTGCCACACTGCCGGCAGGGGGACACGATGCTGCCGAGCGTTTCGCCGCCAATGGCGAACCCCACCAGGCCCGCAGCGGTGGCGGAGGCGGGGCCGGCCGAGGAGCCGCTGGAGCCTAGCTTGGGGTTCCACGGCGTACGCGTCATACCGTTGAACCACTGGTCGCCCATGGCCAGGGCACCCAGCGAGAGCTTGGCGACGAGGACGGCACCCGCATCCTCGAGCCGCTGCGCTGCCGTCGCTTTGACATTGATCACTTGATCCTTGAAAGGCGCCGCGCCCCAGGTTGTCCGGTAGCCGGGATAAGCTACCAGATCCTTGGCTCCCCAGGGAATGCCATGCAAGGGACCACGGTAACGGCCGGCGGCGATCTCACGGTCTGCCTGCTCTGCTTGTTTGAGTGCCAATTCCTCTGTGTAAGTGACCACGCAATGCAATACGGGATCGTACTTCCGCAGCCGCTCGAGATAAAGTTTGGTGAGTTCCAGAGAGGAAATTTGGCGCGTGCGCACGAGCGCAGCCAGTTCGGAAACCGGCATGAAAGCCAGGGTCTCAGATGAATCCGGTCGCTTCGGGGCCACTTTATCGATAGGAGCCACGGAACCACGTGGCTGGTCGTTGCCCCTAGCCTGCCATGGCGCAGGGTTGAAGCACAATGCCGGGGCCACGCTGTTATCGAGCTTGATCTCTCGGAGCGTATCGAAATCGCGCAATCGACTCTGCAGCGCACGAGAGGTGGTTTTGCGATCTTCTTCCGAAAGCTTCAGGCCGGCGATCCACTCGGCTTGCGCGATCATTTCCGAAGTCACGGAGCCAGCTTGCTCGACCTGCGCGGCCAGGGCACGCTGGAAAACGGTCGAGCCGATGCCAATGGCTCCAAGGGTTTGCAGGAGTTGTCGTCGGGTCGGCGTAATGAGAGAGCCGAGCTTTTCGGTACTCATGATTGGTGCACGATGAGAAGGATGCAGGATCGTTGTCAAATGCTACATGGCGGCTTGGTAGGAAACTCTCCCAGCTGCCAAGGGTCTCATTCTCGTCCCTGGGACGTTGCCTCGCAAACGAAATCATGGAAATCAGCCGCCGGAAATTCTAAGACCAAACGAAGATGTCCTCTCGGTCTTGACTGTAGCCGATGAACGTTGCGAGAACGATTCTTGGCTCGGTGCCGTCCACGCCGGGAACCTCGTGGATGAGGCGCGTGTTGAAGAAGTAAAGGTCGCCGGGCTCCAGGTGGACTTCGTTGTGCTCAATGGCTCGTTCCTGGGCAAAGGCGGGGAAGGTGCCCTCGTCCAGGTGTGGTTGCACTTCCGGTTGCCACAAGTAGCGGTGCAAAATGCACTGGGCCGAACGCCCCTCGCGCTCGCTATTTCGTAGCACCAAGACGCCTGCGAACTGGTGATCGAAGCGGGAGACAGCGTAGTCGTCGCGCTTCTCGCGCAGGCGGACCGAATCGAAGTGCGGCCGATACGTATAACCGCCGTAGTGAGCCCGGATGATGGCGGGCCCGTAAACCCGTCCATCCGGCTCGCGTGCGGTCATCACTTTCATTCCAGAGGCGAGGGCCCCTAGGGAATCGTGAATGGTGCGGACGGGATTTGGCAATTCGGCGAATAGCTGCTCGAAGAGGAGATGGGTCTGAGCCGCGTGCGCGAAAAATCCCGCAGGGTCGCTGCCCCGGTAACCCAGGCTGGTGCCGATGTCGATGCGCCGCTTGCCTGTCACCAGCTTTTCCTGCCACGACCGCCGCTCGGTTCCCTGGCGACCTTCTCGGTAGTAGCCCTCGGGAATGCTTTCCTCGATGAATTTCTCCGGCACCGGATCGGCGGGGTCGTAAAGCAGGCCTTGGGCAATGAGCTTCTCGTAGAGTTGTTGACAGGCCTCGCGCGGATAGGCACCGCGCAGCACGATGGCGGGCATCTCGGCGGCTGCCAATGCGTCCAGGGGCTGATCGTGACATTGCAGGGCAGTGCGGATGTCTGGTTCGACCGCATTCCAGGACGACCTAGATCGGATTGCTCCCATGACTTTTGCTCCTGCAGCCTACCCGGTGCTCTGGCTACCATCGAGTGGCACGAATTGGTATTGTGGATTCTCGATGGTGTAAACGACCGCATCTTTACCCGCGTATTGCGTATCTTCGCGATAGGTCATGCCGATTTTCGCCATGACCCGCTGCGATGCGATGTTCTCCTTCCTGGCGTAAGCGACCACGCGCGGCAACCCCAGTTGGTCGAAGCCAAAGAGGATGGCTGCTCGGGCTGCCTCGCAGGCCAGGCCGCAGCCCCAGTAGGGCTTCGCCAGCGTGTAAGCCAGCTCGACTGCATCCAACTCGTGAAAATGCCCGATGCCGCACCTGCCGATGAAGCGGCCATCCGTTTTATGGATCAAAGCCCAGACGCCGTAGCCATGTTTCTGCCAATGCTCGACCATCAGGTCGAGCTTTTGCTTCACTTCTGCCTTCGTCAGCACGCCGGTTGCAAGGTATTTCACGACCTCAGGATCGCTATACAACGAGGCCAGGTCATCCAGGTCGTTGGTGCAGACTGGCCGCAGGATCAATCGCTCGGTTTCCAGTCGCACGATGCTTATCCTCCTCGCCGAGCTGCTTCTAAGGAGTACGTCGGGTCAGCCCCATCCCATTTTACGTCGCCGGACGGACCGTAGATGGCCGGGACGTGTTCACCGGCGAGCCAAAGCCAGGTTTGCACCTGGGTGCGGTGGTCTTTATTGGCTCTCCCCAGCACGCTTATCGCCACCGGCACATTTCGCAAGGACGGCACGAATCTGCGCGGCGCTGACGGGCTGGATCAAGCCACTCTCGGTAATGATGGCGGAGATCAAGCGCGCCGGTGTAACGTCAAAGGCGGGATTGTAGACTTTGACGCCCTCGGGCGCTGTCTGTCGGCCGAAACCGTGAGTCACCTCGCGGGGGTCGCGCTGCTCGATGGGAATGGCGTCACCAGTAGGCAGGCTGAGATCGAACGTGCTGGAGGGGGCGGCTACATAGAAGGGAATGCCGTGGGCCTGCGCCAGCAGTGCCACGCCATAGGTGCCGATCTTGTTGGCAGTGTCGCCATTGGCGGCGATGCGATCGGCGCCGACGACCACCGCGTGCACCCGGCCTTCCTTCATCACCTGGGCGGCCATGTTGTCGCAAATGAGCGTCGCATCGATGCCGTGCTGTTGCAACTCCCATGCGGTTAGGCGCGCGCCTTGCAAAAGCGGCCGGGTTTCATCGACGTACACGTGAAAGCGGCGACCTTGCTCCGCGGCGCTGAAAAGCACGGCCAAAGCCGTGCCGTAGTCTGCTGTGGCCAGGCCACCCGCATTGCAGTGGGTCAAAACGCCATGTCCTTCTCCAATGAGATGCGCGCCGACTGCGCCAATCGCCCGGCACGTCTGGCGATCTTCCTCCTCAATGGCCAGGGCTTCGTCCAGGAGGAAGCGCGTCCGGGCCGCCAGCAATTGTTCTTGCGGGGAATCGTGAGCCCGGCGCTCCATGCGGTCGAGCGCCCAGAACAGGTTTACCGCAGTCGGTCGGCTGGTTCGCAGATAGTCTGTCACTTCGCGCAGTCGCTGGCAATACGATTCCCGGCCTTCAGCCCGGCATTCCTGCATTCCCAGCACTACTCCCATTGCGGCGGCGACGCCGATGGCCGGCGCACCGCGCACGCGCAGGACACGAATCGCCTCCCAGATTTCTTCCACCGTGCGGATGTCGCGATGAACGAATTGTGTCGGGAGGAGCGTCTGATCGATGAGGCGGATGAAGCCATCGATGCCGCCGACCCATGTGATCGTGCGGGGCGGCGCCTGCGTGCGTGTTACTGTAACGGGTGGATTCATCGACTACCTTCAGACCGATCGAAAGAATCAGATGACCGCCAGCTTCTTTGGTTCGCCGGCGCTGCCGAGAATGCGAAGCGTTTCGTCGTGGAGCTTGCCGTTGCTGACCACAACATCCGGCCGGTGAATGCTGGTGCCGCCGTCCCAATTGCTAAATCTGCCTCCGGCCTCTTCGATGATCACTTTCAATGCTGCCACGTCCCAGGCGTGCACACCATGCTCTACCATGATCTCGCCAGATCCCTGGGCCACGAGCACAAAACCATAGAAATCGCCGAAGCCACGTTGGCGATGCGTGCGCCCCACCAGGTCGAGAAACGGTTCGCGACAGCCCGCCTTGATAAACCACGAAAGGCTGGAGTAGAAGAGCTGCGCATGTGCGAACGAAGAAATCGTCGAGACCTGAATGCGCCGCTCATCGCGATAGGCGCCATCGCCGCGCAACGCCCGATAGGTCTGGCCCAAGGCAGGCACATGGGCGATTCCCGCGATCTGGTCGCCCTCGTATTCAAGCCCGACAAGCGTCGCCCAGATGGGTATGCCGCGGACGAAGCTGCGCGTGCCGTCGATCGGATCGATGATCCATCGAAAGCCGGAGACACCCGGCGTGTCGCCCGACTCTTCGCCAAGAAAGCCGTCATTTGGAAAAGCGCCCAGCAATTGCCTGCGTAGCAAAGCCTCGGCCTCGCGGTCGGCGACCGTGACGGGCGAACTGTCTTGCTTCCATTCCACGGTCAAGTCGGTGTCGAAGTAGCGCATGGCAAGCCGGCCCGCTTGCCGGGCGGCCTCGACAGCCAATTCATAACGACTTCGCCAGTCTGCATTCACGAGGATTCTACTCCTGGTGCTTGGGCGAAACTCGGTACTTGACTGTGTTCGGCGTTTCGCTCGGCGGCGTCTCGTACGGGAGCGACTTGAGGAAGGCAACAAGATCGTCGACTTCGTTCGCCTGCAACTGGCTCGTTTTGCCGTGCTTATCATCCTTGTTGCAGGTCGTCAGCACATCGCGCAGCGTTTTCGCCTTGCCGTGGTGCAGATAGGGCGCCGTTCGATAAATGCCCAGGAGAGTTGGCGTGTCATAGGCGGGGCCCATTTTCTCAGTGGGATCATCTGTGCCGGTGCCCACATCGTGCAGCTTGAAAGGCTTTTGCAGGCTGCTGTCGGTATAGTACGGGCCGTTGTGGCAGTTGGCGCAGCCAACTTGCATGCTGAGAAAGAGCTGCTTGCCGCGTTCAGCGCCAGCAGTCAATTTGCCCGGAGCCGGGATGTGCGGGGATAAGGTGAACTCAAACGAATTGCAGTAAATCGCCAGAGCATCGAGATCCTGCGACCTTCCAGCCAGATGCTCTTCCAGTTCGGTTTTCTCAAATCCTTTTTTTGGTTTAATGGGCCCGCGCAGAAGGCCGCGCCCCTGCATTAGCCGGCCGCGAATCGTGTATTCGAAATCTTGCACCTCGTCGCGATCCGCCGACCAGTGCAGCGGGTGGGTATGTGCGAGCCCGAAAAGCGCCGTCGTCTTGCGCAGCCCTTCGGGGTTATGCCAAACGCGGCCGTCGGCATGGCCGTCGGGATGGCAGGAGGAGCAGGCAATCCAAGCTCGGCTTGTCAAAGGCGCCAGCGCGGAATTGAAGAGGATCTTGCCGCGTACCCATTCGGGCGTCATCGGTGGCTCGCAAACCTGGATGGCGGCCAGGCGTTCCAAGTTCCTCGCACTGTGGACAGTCACTGCAAAATCGAGAGCGTTGTAGATGTAGACCGTCTTCCCGTCGGGGCTGAAGTGAGCCGCTCGCGGATTGCGTCCCGTGGACGTAGTTCGACCGACGCGCTCGATCTCCTGGTAATCGTCGTCGATCACGCGCGACAAATTCATATCGTTCGTGCCGGCATAAATCGTGACGAGAAACCGGCCATCCGGCGAGACGGCAGCCTCCCAGGGATTGGTCACAACATGGACGCCGTTGTAAGTATCCATCGCCACGGATATGCGGCGTTTGGAGCTATTGGGGGGCACAAGGTCGCAGATCGAAAGGTGCGGGAAGATGGAGCCATTGCCGTTGATAACTTCGATCTTCGATTGGATGTGCGGCAAATACGCCTTGGGTCGGCGCGGGTGGACTGCAACTTGGCGGCAGAGATTGTCCAGCGACTGTCCTCTCCAGCTATCGACGAGGACACGTGTGCCGTCCGACTGCAATGCGATGGCATGGAGGGTCGCGGTATAGTACTCGGTCACATACAGCCGGGATTCATCAGGGCTGAGCGCGATGCCCCTCACAAAAGCACCCACGTGCGTGGTGCCTGAAACCTTTCTCTGCTCGAGGTCGATTTCGCTTACAATACCTGGATATTCGTGCGTCACCCAGGCTTTGGTGCCCTTCGCATTGACGACCATGCCGTAGGGTTCGTCGGGTACGGGAAGCCGGCTCGTAACGGTACCATTGTCGGCGTTGAAGAAAACCAGCTCGTCCTGTTGGTAGACCGTGACGACGGCGGCCGGACCGCCGCCGATCCAGCTCACGCATTCTGGCTTATCACCAACACGAATTTCGCGCAGGACCTTTCGTTCCTTCGTATCAACCACGGTTACCGTGCCATTGTCGGGATTGGCGACGAGCAGGCGCGCACCATCCGGAGACACGTCCAGAAGACTGTTCGAGGTGCCGGCCAGCGCAGAAACCGGGAGGCAACAAACGCAAAGAGCGGCAAAGAGTAATTGGATAGACCGCAAAGCCATGCGAGATCCCAAGCCTCCAATGAAAGAATGGCCCCTTCCTCTCCCTACAAGGGGTGGTCGGGTACAACCACTCTACCCGCCGGGCAAAAAAGCGGCAACAGCCGCCCTCAATGAGGGCCAGCCCCCGGCTCCAATCATGCGACCTCCGCGCCGCGCGGGACAAAAGAATGTGCTTAAATCTTAAAATTGCCGCCGGATCGGCAAAGTTGACGCCCAGTCAAAAACGGAGCTATAATTGGCTCACCCAGAAAACGTCTGGCACGGAGTTCGAGGCATTTGAGCCGACAGCATTTTCACCGCCGTACAAGTGGTGTCTTCATGTCATCGGAACCGCTGGCCAGGGGCGACCGCCAGGCGCTCATCGGCCGATACGAGGTGATCAAACGTATCGGCGCTGGTGGAATGGGAGCGGTTTACCGTGCCATACACCTCGATCTGGGCCGGGAAGTGGCGCTCAAGGTGCTGCCCCCGGACCTGGCTGCCCGCCCGGAAATGCTGGAACGTTTTCTCCGGGAGGCACAGCACGCCGCTAAACTCCGGCATGAACACATCGTTACCCTTTACGAATCCGGCGAGGCCAACGGCACTCATTACCTTGCAATGGAATTTGTCGACGGCATCAACCTTCATGAATACATCGAGCAAAAGGGAAGGCTCGACCCCAACGAGGCGCGAAAAATCACCATCCAGGCCGCCAAGGCCTTGGCCCTCGCCCACGAAGAGGGCATCGTCCATCGCGACATCAAGCCGTCGAATTTTCTACTAACCCAGAAAGACGGCAAGCCATTCGTCAAACTCACCGATTTCGGACTTGCGCTCAGCCTGGACAATAGCGATTTCCGCGTCACCCAGAGCGGCACGACGGTCGGCACGGTTGACTACATTTCTCCCGAACAGGCGCGCAACAGCCGGAACGCCGACATTCGCAGCGACATCTACTCTCTCGGCTGCACTCTCTTTCACATGCTGACCGGCCAGCCACCCTTTGCACAAGGCGACCTGACCGAACGGCTGCTCAAGCATGTGGAGGCACCGCCGCCCGACGTGAAAACCTTTAACCCAGACATCCCCGACGGACTGACAATCGTTCTGAAACGAATGCTGTCCAAGAAGCCCGAGGACCGATACCAGACACCGCTTGACCTCTTGAACGATCTTGAACATTTGCCGCGGGGCGCGGTCTGGAACTCACGCGAGTTGCTGGAAGGCCTCGCGCTGGCAGAAGGCGAACGGCCCAAGTCAGCCAAGCCGTCGGGTGCTGAGACGCGCAAATTTGCAGTACTGGAAAGGACGCGTCCGATCGAAATCCGTCCCAAGCCAGGGCCGCTGCCGAAACCTCGCTATCGTAAGGAGCCGCCCAAGAAGGAACGGATCAACGAGATAGAATTTGACCTGAAGCTGCCTGCGTTCCTGCAAAGTTGGAAGACGTGGACAGCGGTTGCAGGCTGTGTTGCTCTTGCTCTCACCATCGCGGTGGCGATTATCCTGGTTCAGCGTTCACGCCACCTCGAACCGGTGAAGGCGGCCAATCAACCCCCGGTGATCTCCTACTCTCAGGAGCCTGCCCCCGAAACTCGAGCGGATTCCGCAAGAACGGTCGCCACGTACGGGGAAATAAAGCCTGACACAAGGAATCCAGATAACGTCCAGAAGACGTCTGAACCCGGGTCGCCGCAGGGGCCTGAGACGGCGCCTCAAGAACAGCGTTTGCCGCGCATTTACGAACCTCCGCCGGAGACAGTAGCGCGTATGCGGCGCGAATTCGAACCGCCACCTCCCAGTGTCTCGCGATCTGATAACCAAGTACCATCGACCTCAGATTCTCCACCTAGGATAGCCTCTTCGCCCCCGACGGAAAAACCCGTCACGCCCGACCAGCCCTCAACCCAGGGTCCCGCCCCTGTTCGACAAGCCAAGGCTCCGACGGCAACTCCTGCCTCTCGCCTGTTCGTGGTCCAACGATTCCAGGCCAGCAGAGAACCAAGTCGATTCGATTCATTAGCGGCTGCTTGTGCTGCAGCCCCTGCAGACCAAGAGACTATCATCGAGATTGCTGATAATGGGCCACTCTTCGAAGAACCCATCGACCTTGCAAATCGCACCATCGTGATCCGGGCAGCCAAGGGCTACCGACCGCTGATCGCCTGGCACACGAGTGACAGCTCGGCCTCTGGCGCGGGCTGCCTGATCTCATTGACGGGTGGCAATCTGATCTTGGAAGGCCTGGACCTGGTAGTCAAGTGCCCGGGGCCGGGTAAATCGCAGCTTGCGAGTCTTCTGCGCATGGATGGTGGTGGCATCGTGGCTCAGGACTGCACGTTTTCCATAGCTGGCAGACAGGATGGGCCAGTAGCAGCCATCCAATTCGGCGGCGCGCACGCCGCAGGGGGACAGCCTGTGTGCAGGCTGACGCACTGCTTCTTGCGTGGGTCGGAGATGACCGCCCTCGACTTGCGGGCCGCAGGAGCAGATGTTGTCCTGGACGGTTGCCTAGCAGTAGGTGGTGGCCGGCCCCTCATCGACATCGTGGGCAGGGGTAGCGCAAATCCTAGTCGCATTCGAGTTGCCCGGAGCACGCTGATCGCCAGTCAGACTCTCGTGCATATTGGACACGACGCCAAGAGTAACAAGGAGCCGGCCCTGCAATGGCTGGGCTGGGATTCCCTGCTGGCGCGCTTCGGCATCAAGAACGGGGGCGACTTGCTTGCGCTGGACGAAGGAGCCAGTGTCAACGCCATCCAGTGGCATGCGGCCAACTGTCTATACACCGGCTGGGAAAACCTTCTTAAGACGAGCGGACAGACAATTTCCCGCGGTGATCTGCGCGCCTGGCGGGCGCTCTGGCATGAGAACGAGGGAGACGATGTGGCCGCCCAAACTTGGCCTGCTCTCGTGCCTGCTGAACTCGGAGAAGCAGCGCCTGCCGCTTTCCGCGTCATTGGCACACATGCGAGTTTTGCAGCGACCTCCGGCAGCGGCGCCTTGGGTTGTGACGTGGCCGTTCTGCCCAGAATTCGCGGGGGTTGGTTGTCGTTGACCTACGATCCCCTCGTCAGCGCGCCGCTCGATATCTCGGCCCCTGATCAGGCGCCGGAAATTCCCGTTGCCTCGGATAATCTCTACCACGGCGAGCGTCTGGACATTAGCCAGCTCGATTTGGGTAATTATCTGCGCGAACTGCGAGGAATGCGCCGCTTTGGTGCTCGAGTGGTCCTTCACCTAACTGGCAAAGGCGAGTGCCGAACCAGCCCCATCTACGTCAAAGGCACCAATCTCGTGCTCTACTTCGAATCGTCCAGGACGCAAGGCGGACGGCTGACCCTGGTGCCCAAGGATAATGTCGACCGCGAGGCCCTGATTGAAGTAGAAGGCGGTTGCGAAATGATCAACGCAGCGGTCACGATACCTGACTCGAGGATCGCTTCCCGACCAGCCTATCTTCTAAAAGTCAGAGGTGGGGACTTGCGTCTTTCTGGCTGCCGCCTCCAGGGGCCGCTCGACCAAGGAGCCGCCGGCTTTAGCGGCTTGATTTATTTTGATGGCTCGGGCGAAACGACTTCAGCAAGGCCCCATGATGGCGCGCTGGCGGACTGCGTATTCCTTTCAGGCAAATCGTGCATTCAGAGTGCCGGCGCTTGCGGCAACGTGCGCGTGCAGAACAGCCTGATCGTAGCCGGAGGCGATGCGTTTCAGATTCGACCCCCCCTCCCTCAAGATTCGGGAGTCAATGCCGCGGTTATCGTGGAGCGGAGCACGATTGCTGCCAAGGGGGCAGCGATCCGCGTCGAAGACGTCATCCTGCCCTCGCCGACTGCGTCCCCGATGATCGTTCAGGCAAGAAACTGTCTTTTTCTCGCCCCTTTCAGCGCCGGCAGCAAGCCTTCCCGTCTCCTTGCACTTGAAGGGAATGCTCTGGCACACGGCCTGGTTGTCTGGCAAGGCGAAGCCAACGGGTATGACAGGCGCGTGCAGCTCATGTGGACTTTGCCAGGATCTCCGGCAATCAGTGCAGAGTCGCTGGCGACGTGGAAAAGACTTTGGGGCCCTGCTACCGAACGACGGACGCTAACTTTCGAGCTACCTGCGACAACCCCGTTCGAATTGCAGCGGCCCGAATGGGAACGTCTCACACTGCCTTCGTCGGCCCGGGAGAAAATGAGGGGGCCAGCTCCTGGAGCAGACCTTGCTCAACTTGGGCTCACCAATAAACTCTGAGCGAGAACGAGTTTGTCTCTCTTGTCATTTCGCGCTGAGCGCAGATCATGACTCGTAGACAAGAAAGTCATAGGGAAAGATACTGCTTGCATGCGCTTTGCACTTCTGGGAGAGCATCCCGACGGTCTGCATTTGGCCCGTGCCCTGGTGGCGACGGGCCGGCACGAGCTTGCCACGTACACCGGTGGGACCTCCGGGGCAGAGGCTCTACGCCAGTTGGGTCTCCGCTTCCGGGTCATCCCGGACATGGAAGAGGTGCTGGCCGACCCGTCGATCGCAGCTGTGATTGTCGCTGGCGCGCTGGACGAGCGGCCTGTCCAGCTTCGCCGCGCCTTGCAGTCGGAGCGTCACGTCCTTTGCGTCCACCCCGCAGATCAGTCGCCGGACATCGCCTACGAGGCAGCCATGATCCAGAAGGATACCGGCTGCGCACTTCTCCCTGCGCTGTCCGAAGCACTTCATCCAGCGATCACACGACTGGCAGAGTTTGTGCGCGCTGAAGGCGGACCCGTCGGCGTGCTCCAACTGATCGAGATGGAGCGCTCTACCAGCCATTCGTCTGCATGTACTTTCGAGCCTGAGAAACACAGATTCTCGCTGCCCGGTTGGGATGTCCTGCGCGCACTTGGGGGCGAGGTGGCCGAGGTGTCGGCGATCACGGCAGAGGAGGTCTGGCGTCCCACGGAGCCGTTACTGCTCACAGGTCGCTTTGAACAAAGCGGTTTGTTCCGATCAAGCTTTCTGCCGAACCCTGCCGATGCATCCTGCCGGTTCGGCTTGATCGGGGCAGCCGGCCAAGCAGAATTGAGCTTGCCGGGCGGATGGGCGGGAGCCGCGCGTCTTTCCTGGGCTCGCACGAGCGGCGACCGAGGCGAAGAGGTCTGGGAATCCTGGGACCCGTGGGGCGCTCTGATTCATGAGTTCGAAGAGGTTGTCTTGCCAACAGCCGAGCGCGCAGGACAAGGCTTGCTGACCTGGCAGACAGCGGTGCGCTCTCTGGAACTGGATGACGCCGCGCGACGAAGTGTCCAGTGCCGCCGTGTTAGCGTCCTTGAATACGTCGAAGCGACGGAGGAAGTTGGTTTCAAGGGAACCATGACCTTGGTCGGCTGCGCTCTCCTTTGGATTATCGTCCTCCTGCTAATCCTCTCGAACTGGGTTTACTGGTTAGGGTGGCTGATTGTTCCGGTTCTCGTGTTCTTCCTGGGGCTGCAATTGCTGCGCTGGATCGTGCCTGCTCCGCAGTCGCGGCAGCACAAGGGCAGTGCCAGCAAACCAGATCCTACCGAGGGACCAGCCAATCAATAGAGTGTCCGGTTCCCGAATGCTGCGTTTTCCTCTGCTGAGCCTGTCGAATTCAAGATGTTCATGCCACTAAACGAATAGCTTGTAGACAGGCACACCCCTCGAGCCGAAAATGGTTTCGCAGCCCGACTGGAAAAATGCAGGATATACCGCTCGACAGCGGAGTGCAAAGCCATGACCGAATTCACGAAAACGAAAATCCATTTCGCGCTCGCGCTTCTGGGGACGCTGTTCGCTCTTCATCCCTACCTCGAAAGATTCGAAAATAGCGGCTTCCGGTACCTGGGTTATGACCTCAAGCTGTACTATGCTTACATTCTGATCGCGAGCTTCTTGGCTCTGTGCGTCTATTGCTTCGGCCTGACGCTTGTGAGCGAACGGCCCCATTCCTGGTTGGAAAAACTTGGCAACTATTCGTACGCCCTGGCCGTGATGGTGCTGCCGCTCTATGGCGGGCTTTATTTGTCGAGTCTGCTTGCCGACGCCCTCGGCCAATCTCATTTGGCCTGGGCGGCGCCGATGGTTGCCGCGGGGCTGGGCGTCGCTTGGTTCATTGTCTCCCAGGTTTTCGTCTGGATTCTGCGACGACGCCTAGGAGCTCAGGACCGGACAGCCAAGATTCAACAGCTCGAGAGGCAGGAGTTAGAATCCGTCACTCGTGCGAGCGATTTCCTTGCGAGCCAGCACTACGACCTGAGCGTGATAGAAGCTTGGAGAGCGGTGGAGGCACGCTTGCGCAGGGTACTCCTCAGCCGCGGAGTATCGACGTCGAAGATCAGTCCAGATGCGCTCATTCACACAGCCAAACGTTGGGGTTTGGTCCGCGAATCGGCGCTCGTCCTTCTGCAAGAACTGAAACGTGATTGGGAGATTGCCATCAGCAGCGAACCACTGACCAAGGAGGCCGCAGTTGCAGCCCACAGCAGCGCTCGGCATATCCTGGCGACCATTTCTCT
>DATGZX010000254.1:0-9197 GCA_035296965.1 Gemmataceae bacterium | reverse complement strand
CAACCCCACGTGAGTAGTAGCAACCATGCGTTCCTCCGGGAAATAGGTGAAAGTCCGGAAGAATCGTAGGCCTGTACACTTGTCCCAATCAAGGCCCTCTCAATAATTGAGGTGGAGTTTGATGCGTTCGCCCTGGGTCAGCGGATGTCTACAGTGTCTATGCATTATTCCGCGATTCACGTGTTGGCCCAAGGCCCTTGCCCTTTTTCGCAAAAGTCGACAAGCGAGCGAAGATTCTAAGTGAGTGGGGAAACTACCAGAATATCGTCGGCCATTTCATTCCCTTTCAGTCACGCCCCAACCTTGAGCCCGACAGGTGCCTAGTCGGCACTACTCACGGAATCCTCGTGGGCAACTTCGTAGAGCAATCGGAAAGCCTTTGGGCTGTCGCGAAAAGAGGGGCGGCCCAGCCCGTCATCTATTCCCTTTTCGATCACGCCCTTCGAGGCTGGCGACTGCAAGCGTACGTTCAAGACGAGTCTCTGGCTTTCGGAACGGCGCTTTTCACCTCCCTCAAGGATCTCTTCGATCCCAAGAGCTCCATTCTTGGAACGCGAGCGGCCAATGCCACCGCGTTCGGCACGGTTCGCCCCCTGCAAGATATCTTGGCGGCCCTCGAAGCCAACGGCACCATCAAACACCGCGTCGCGCCCCGCCATGGCGATCTCCACGTCAAAAACATTCGTGTTTGCCGAGGGGAAGCGATCTTGATTGACTTCAATTCGACACAATACTCAGGCCCGCTTGTTGCCGATCCTGCCTCCCTTGAAGTCAGCCTGGTCTTTGAGGTCGATCCCCAAGATGAAGATGATGAAGGCTGGCGCGCGTTGGTCGAAAACCTCTACAAAGCCGAGTACCTGCATCGAGCACCGCCGCCGCCCAAGGAACCTGCTCGCCGAGAATGGATATGGGCTTGTGTCCGCCAAATTCGCTTGATCGCGTTGGATTCTCAGACCAACGACAAAGAGTACCAATTCGCTTTGGTCTTCCACCTTCTTCGGCATGCTTCTTTCCAACACGAATCGTCTCCTGACAAGTATCGCAGGAATTACGCTTATTACTTGGCGAGTCGATTAACTGACGATCTCGAAAGAGCGAGCAAAACAGCCGCTGCAACCTGACAGTTCATTTCACCAGCACAGCCCAATAAAAGCCGCATCTAACCGGCCGGCCGCCTTCCGAATTTCCAGCTCCCCGCGCTCCGGCAGCCATGACCGCACCGCAGGCCCCCCGCCAGAAATTCCTGGGCGATGGCACCCGGCGGCCGGCAAGCATCCCTTGGCCTCGGCTTTCCACCACAGCACGAGCACGTAAATTCCCCGGTAAGGCCGGCCGTTGTTGCGAAGCGGGCGGGTAATTCACCCGGCGGCAAATTCGGCGTTCCACGGCTTCATCCCCGGACGGACGCCCTTTCCCAGGTCGGCAACGATGCGTTCGGTCGCGCGGGCGTAGAGGTCGTGACGTGCGTTGATGAGTCGGTCCTTCGCTTGGTGCCTGGGAATGAAAAATGGAATTGCTACCGCGTCCGAGAATTTTCTTCAAGACAAGGGCGGTCCTTACCTGAACTATGAATCCACGTTGGCCTCGATCAGATGCGTCTGCACCGGCGCGAGGGCCTTCTATGAACGCATTGCTTCTGATTCCGTTGGCTACCTGTCACTGAGCTTCGGTGTTTTGAATGCCCAGGGTGTCATTATGTACGAGGGACAGGAAAAAAATAGTGGTGGGCATCGCGTAACAAGCCTCCCTGACGAAGTTTTTCGATCGGAAACGGCGGTTCCGGTTGCAGACTTCATCGCGGATCCAGTAAAAGCGATATCCCCATTGGTTGAAGAGATCGTGATTGGGTTTAACCTTCAGGACAAATTCTGAAGCTGCTTCCGCAAGACTGCCGAGAGGCCACCCTGAAGCCAGTGCTAGATCAACCTTGATAGCTACGACGCGCCAACCAAGTCCTGAATCTGGTTCCGAGTCTTCTTAGGCACATTGGGGCAGGGTAGGGGTCACGTTGGGAATTCCAATATGCCACTGAGATGCGGCCATTCCACATCATCCTCGCATTATAGCGGCATGGCAATCACACGGCCAATTCTGCCCCCTAAATGCCCCCCATGTGCCTACACTTTTTCAAAACCCTCCTAGGTGTGACTGCCTGCGAAGCTGCGCTCGTCCTTCAGCAGAATCTCCAGGTTTCGGCGTGCTTCGGGATTGCCCGGCTGCAGCTCCAGGACTGTCCTTAAGGCTCGCTCCGCGCGCTCCAGGTCTTTGCCTTCCTGCAATAGCGCGTGGCTGAGGACTTCCCAGAGTATGGTTTCGCGCGGCGTGCGGGATATCGCCTCGTCGAGGATTTTCCTTGCCTCCGCGTATTCCTTGCGGGCCATGTGGGCGCGGGCGCGCAACGCCGTCACTCCAATGAAAGCCTGGCTCGAGGCGCCATTGGCGGAGGCTTCGAGCGTTTCGAGGTGCTTTTCCAGATCCTGAAGGCGACCCTGTTTCAAGTACAACTCACCAAGGCCGAGCCTTGCGGGAGTGAACTTGGGTTGCTCCTGGAGTGCGGCCAGCCACTGGGCTTCTGCCTCCGCATTTCGTCCCTGTTCGCGATGGATGACCGCCAGGTTGTGGCGTGCCAGGTGGCCCCGAATGCCCTCCGCAACGCTGGCAAAATGGGGCCCCTCGTGGGTGCTGAGGAGCCGGAGCAGGCATGCTTCCGCTCCAGCCAGGTCTTCTTCCTCCTGGCGGAGAACGGCTTCCTGGAACAGAAGTTGGGCGTCGTCGGGGTAGAGACGCCGGCCTTCCGTGCAGACCGACAGCGCCTCCTGGCGTTGGCCGAGTTGTTTAAGGCAGGACATGATGAGCGTGTATAGTTTACGCACAATGGAGTCGCCGGGATGAGAACGCTCCAGGCTTCCGCGTAAATAGGGCAGCGCCTCTTCCGGCCGACCCGATTCGGCATAGGTCCAGCCCAAATTGAAGAGCGTAAACGGGTCGCTGGGCTCCTCGGCATGGTCCATCAGGAGCAGGCGGAGATTACGCTGCTCCTTGCTCACGCGCAAATTGGGATCTTCGTAGCCGACGTGATGAATGACCACGTCGGAGGCGAGCACGGTGCCGCCCGAATGCCTTACCGCCGGCAGGATCTGCTCGTGCACGCGGTATTTCCAGCGGATTCCCGGCAGATTGCGGAAAAGCCGGACGTGATCGACAATCGTGGCTGTGCTGCTCTCCGGATCGGGAAAGCAATGGCACTTCATGCCATAGGCAACATTCTCGTCCTTCAGCTTGGCGAAGAGTGCCCGAAGCCTGGCACGGTTTTCCTCGTCGAGCCGGTCATCCGCATCCAGCCAAAAGATCCAATCCCCAGTCGCATGACTCAATGCAGCATTCCGGGCAGCGGCAAAGCTATCGACCCAGGTGAATTCGAACACGCGCGCCCCAAGCCGCGTTGCCACATTCTTCGTGCGATCAGTCGACCCCGTATCGACGACAATCACCTCATCCACCAAATCCGCGGCCGTCGCCAAACAGGCCGGCAAATTCTCCTCCTCATTCTTGACAATCATGGTCAACGACACCCGCGGCCGCGCAACGCCCTCATCTCCCTCCTTCTTCTCATCACTCACCACTCGCCACTCGCCACTTCCTCCTCGCCCCTCGTCACTACTGCGGTAGCCCGCCGTACGCTCCTGCCCCCACTTCGCCTTGAATTGATCGAAGTTGTCCTTGAGCTGCCGTTCGCAGTCGATGCCCAGGCTGGTGAAGGTTCGGCTGCCGAAGTGATGGATGAAGACGTTCTGGGCTACCAGCAGAGGAAAACCCGCCTCGCGGGCCCGCACGCAGAGATCGTCGTCATCGAAGAAGCCCAGGCCATAGCGCTCGTCGAAGCCGCCGATGCGTTCGAGCACCTCGCTACGAACCAGCAGACAGAAACCGGTCAACCGGTCGACGCGCAGCGCTTGATGAGCGAACTCACTCCGCCTGCGTGCCGCAAAGCCATCCACGCCGGCCAGGTCCTTGTACGGCACAGGGATTTGCTGCGGTGGCGAGGCGTAGTTCGTCACCGCGCCGACCAATCCGACCTTTGGCCACTCGTGCAGCGCCCAGCCTACCAGGCCGTTCAACCAACCCTCGGTGACGACCGTATCGTTGTTAAGAAACACGAGATACTGGCCACGCGCCTTGGCCAGTCCCTGATTGCACCCCGCCGGAAACCCAACATTCGTCTCATTCCGAATCACAACTGCCCGCTCCGGCCCTCCTGCATCTCTCGCCACTCGCCAGTCACCACTCGCCACTTCTAAGTATCCTGCAGTGCCGTCGGTCGAGCCGTTGTCGATCAGGATCAGTTCATACGGCCGGCGGGTGTGCCGCAGCACGCTCTCCAGGCAGAGCCGGGTATATTCGAGCTGATTGCAGCAGAGGATGATAATGGACGCCAGCTCGTCTCCCGCCGGTGGGCAATCCATGAACCACTTCTCAGCCGGCACCGCTTTCGGAGCAGAGCGGGATAGAGGCCGACGATCCGCAGCCAGGCGGCGCTGACCATCCTGATCGCCCACGTCGCCGAGCACCTCGAAAAGTGCCCGCGCTGCGTCCAGGTCGAAGGGATTCCCCGCCACGGCAAAGCGCAGATGCGGCACGGCGGCCGGGAACTGCTTGGCACGGGCCAGTGCGCAACCGAGCGCGGCCCGCGTGAATGGCAGATCGGGGCGAAGGATGGCCGCCTCATAATAGTGATGCACCGCCCCCGTCAAACTCCCCAAGAGTGCCTGCAGCCGCCAGCGGACCAGGTCCGCCTTGGCCCGCGCCTCGGCATGGGGATGGCCGGCATTGCTCCACGCTGCGCGTTCCCACTCGACGCGGAACAGGTCGAATCCGAGTGGGAAATGGCCGGCATCCATCGAAGCGGCGTCCAGTTCAGGCTGACGATTGAGCACATCCAGCGTACGGAACGCCTGCTCGATGGCTGCCTGCTGCTTTCCGGAAACTGCCAGCGCCTCCGCGAAATTGAGCCCGGCCATGACATGCGTGGGATCGCACGCGATGGCCCGCTCAAAATACCCGGTCGCCGTTTGCGCCAGCGTTGCCGAAGGGACACGACCTTGTTCAGCAGCCGCAGTCGCCAACCCCAAGGCGTTATGCAAGCAGGCCGACATCGGTTCCGCGACCAGCGCCGCAGCCAGGTCGGCAGGTAAGTTCGTATCTTCCGGCCCCGCGGAAGAAAGCGTCTGCCACAGCCGGGCCTGCAAACTTGGCGTCTTGCTTCGCCGGCAGCGCTCCTGGGCCCGTTCCAAGAGGACAGGCCACTCTTCTTCGATGATCTTCAGATGTTGATCCCAAAGCTTCTCGAAGCTGTATTCCTGTACTTTCTGCCGCGCCGCCTCGGCGATCAGCCGGCGTTCGTCTTCATGCTCCAGGTAGTACTCCAGCAACTCTTCCAGGTTGTCTTCGGTGTAGAAAACGCACTCCTGCCGGTCGCGGAAGTAATCCCCCACCTCACGGTTGCCGGCCTCCTGAAAGAGCAAAGCCCCCGCAGCCGCCGCCTCGAAAGTCCGCTTGTTGCACTCCCCCCGGATGCTGCGATTGAAAACAATCCGCGCCCGTCCCAACAGCTTCCGATACTCCTCCCCAAATACTCCCTGCGCGATCACCACCCTCCCCGACTCCCTCGCCCCTAGCCCCTTTCCCCTAATCCCTACTCTTCCGAGCAGTGGCAGGCGTTCGCGCTGCACGGCCCCGCTCAGGTTGCCGATAAACAGGATGTCGATGTCGCGTGGCTCATCCGCCCAGGAATGTTCCAGGAAAGCGCGTTCGAGGCCGAAAAGATTGGCGGAACGTACGTTGGCGATCCCTTCTGCATGCAAGGCATCCACGCCGACCGTATCCGTAAGAATGAGGTCACAGCCAGGCAATTCGTGACGATAGGAGTGCCAGAGCAAGTTCCAGTCGGGTGCCAGACCAACGACTGGTACAGGGGCAGACCATAAACCGGCCGGAATGGTCGTGTACGGCAAATACAGGATGACGAAGTCAGGGTGCCAGCCCTCAGGCAGATTGGCACCAATTAGCTCCCAGCCAGCAGCAGAATCACCGGCCCAACGGAAGTCGCTGCCTGCATCGAAGACGCGGCACTGCTTGGATTGGACCTGAATGGCGAGGTTTTGCTGCGCAAAACCGGCCGAGGCTGGCCCGCAAAGATAACGCCGTGCCATTGGCGACCTCGTGTTCGGTGAAAAGCTGGATGCCATTCTTCACGTGCGAAGGCGTGGTCGTCTGCGTCAGGCGCCCGCAGCATCGTAGGAAAAGGTACTCGTGTTGCCAACCGGATCGGTAATCGAGGTTTGCCGGCCGTCCAGGTCATAGGTGTAGGTCGTGTTGGCTCCGCGTGGATCGGTAACGTTGATCAAGCGGTTCTGCGCGTCGTAAGCCGTTCAATTAAATAGATGCGTTCCCTTTCCACCCCCCTCGATCCAACGAGAGAGGCAGGCTCGTGAAGACGAGTGCGGTACTCTCCGATTCCTAATTGCAAGCCGCTTTCGGGCGGTCGCGTACACCGTCCGTAGATACCTGCTCATCTCTTTGGTGCATGGCACTCTTTTCTCTTTCTTTTCCTTCTCAGATACCCTTCTCACCAGCCATACTCCTTGCGAATACATTCGAGCAGTTCGTCGATGAGTTCCTTGCCGCCGCTGGCGTTTGTCATGAGGACGGCGCCCTGTCCCGTTTGGGCCGTGCCCATGAAGCAGCTATCGAAACCGGCGTTGATCCCGTAGTAAAAGAACAAGGCAGATCTTCCTTCTCCGCGGAGTGCCACGCCCAATCCGTGTTCAGCGATTTGTCGCCGGAACATCTCGTCGATCAGATGCGGGGACAATATCGCGTCCTTGTCGCCTCGCTTTGCTTTCTGCAGGGCGATGATGAAGCGGGCGAGGTCGGAAGGAGTCGTCCACATCCCAGCCGCCGCCAACTCCGGATAGACGTGCCAATCGCCCCGGAGCGCGGCTCTGTTGAAGTGGGCCCCCGCCGCGCGAGAGTCAAACCCAACGGGCGGGGGCTGCCGGAATGTGCTATCTTTCATGCCGGCAGGGACCAGTACCAGATCTTGCATCGCCTCGGGGAAGGGCGTGCGTGTGACATCGATGATCAGCTGCTGCAGGACGGTAAAGCCGCCCCCGGAATACTGGTATTTGCTGCCGGGAACCGACTCAATTTGGATAGGCCGCGAGTTGGCTGGCGGTTTGCCATTCAGGATCTGGAGCAGCGTGGGTAGCCGATCTCCGACCTCATAACCGTCAAACCCACCAACCGAGAAGCCCGCGCTGTGGCTTAAAAGCTGACGCAGTGTCGGCTTCTCCCGGCGCGTGAATTCGTTGTCGCCGACCTTCCAAGTGACGAGTTTTTCATTAAGAGCTTGGTCCAGATTCAACCTTCCTTGTTGCACGAGGCGAAGCGCCGCCACGGTTGTCACTGTCTTGCTTATCGACGCTGCCTGGAAGCTGGTAGTCTCGGTGACGGCCCTACCACTGGAGGCGCGCGCGACGCCGTACCCTCGAGCCCACTCCAGCCTGTAGTTGGTCACCACTGCGATACTAAGTCCAGGGACCTTGAAATGAGCCATTCGCTTGAGGATCTGGTCCTGCATTTCCCGATCGTCTTTGGACAACGCGCACAGGATCGGCGGGCGGGCTGAGAAGCTCAAGGATTTCAGGTCTGCTCCCTCTTTGGCCAGGTCGGCCAGAGGCTTGAGAGCATCGTCAGGGATATTTCTGACTACATAACCATTTCGGCCGTAGAGAACCGCCCAGATCAGGCAGGACGTTGCAGCGAGGGCAAAGGCGATGATGAGAAAAGTGCCTTTACGATTGCGCTGGGTCATTGTACGCCACCTCATCGGTCTTGGGGCCTCGGAGCGACGGCGGTCAACAGCGCTACGCCAGCTGCGTTAAAAGATGGGAGTAATCCTTCAAATTCCAGAGTGGAGGCTGGCAGGTAGCTAACGCGCCGCAGCTGTCGGTTGGATAGGGCAACGATGCCTTGTGCACCGCATCACGCTCTGCCAATCCTAGACCAACACTTGCAACAAGCACAATGAAAATGACAAGGCGCAGAATAACCAATTACTCCCGTGTAGACCAAGAAAGGCTAGTTCTCAGCAGCATGGGTTTCTGTTACGGAGCATTGAAATCGCACCTGTCAGTATACAACTGGGCTGTATATTACCGATCGGGCCGCGATAGGAGAAGAGAGAATGCCGGCTCCGTGAATCGATCCGTTAGTGGCGTCTACGGCGTTTGCTATAGCCTTGCGGCAATCCCTTGGAACGCGTGAAGGGGCGGAATTCCCTGGAAGTACCGAGAAGAACGCCAAGTGATGGCTGGTCTCTTCGGCCAGGGTACGTCTAGTCTCGGGGATTGCTCTTTTCGTAGGAGCCCCTGCCTGCCCCCCCGAAAGGGATCGATTTTATGGCAACTACAGTCCCTCATAGTCATTGCACGATCGCGTGAGCAAGTCTACGTTTGTCTCCTCTCTTGGTAATAGTCTACATCCTGCCTGACGGAAGGCTTAGGAATTACACGCCGCAGAGTGAACTCGAAAATTTGCCCGTTTCGACATGCGGTCAACAAGCTGACTGCACGCCAAAGAACGCAGATCTCGAGGATGACCTGAGCGGGCACATCATCCTCGCTGGCCGTAATGCGGACTCTGGTGAAATGGGCCTCTTGCGTTCCCTTTGGACGCCCCCAAATGGGATAGGCCCTTTCACGCAACAGCGGACTGCACTGCCGCGATCACCTTCACGATTTGCGGCTTGGGATGATCGGGCGCCGGCTGTGCATTGCCGCGCGAGCGGCTGATCCCACTCGGCTTGGGCTCCGCCACCTTGGGCCGTTTCAACAAGTCGCGGCAACTATTGCGAATTTGGCCAATGTAGCCCACGCTCAGTTCCTCCAAACCGCTTGGATATCGTGAGCCCTTGCCATAACCCTCATCGCCATTAATTGGGGGGAACGGTTCGGTGGTAATTGGGAAGGCGATAGGGGGGTTGGGGAAGGGGGGGGGCACCCCCGGGACTGCCGCCAATGCCGCCGCCAATGCCACCAAAGCCGTTGCCACCCCCGGTAATGCCGCCGCCAAAGCCGCCGCCACCCCCGGTAATGCCGCCGCCAAAGCCGCCGCCGATGCCGCCAATAGTGCCGCCA
>DATGZX010000253.1:0-22574 GCA_035296965.1 Gemmataceae bacterium | reverse complement strand
CTCGGGGCCCAGTTCCAGAATGGAGGTCGCGCCGTCGCTGCAGGCCGAGCAAGTCTCCAGATTGGTTGGCGGGATGACGCCATTCTGGCGTAGCAGCGCCAGGGCGGCGGAATGCTTTTCGTCGCACTCTTCCGGGCCGAAGATGATGCG
Source organism: Gemmataceae bacterium (assembly GCA_035296965.1). Lineage (GTDB taxonomy): Bacteria > Planctomycetota > Planctomycetia > Gemmatales > Gemmataceae > DATGZX01. The sequence continues at coordinate 22,424 of DATGZX010000253.1, read as the reverse complement.
ATAGCCCTTCAGGTCGGACAGCTTCTTAGCCGGGTCTTGGGACGGCACCACGACCAAGCCCATCTGTGTTGTCTTGCCGTCTTTCCCCGTGAGAGCGGCGACATGCGTAAAGGCGCGGCCCGCTTTCTTGACGTCGGCTTTGACCACGGACTGCTTGCCAATCACGATATCGGCTTTGCCATCGGTCTTGGTCCGCAAGGCCTTGAGCAAAGATTCGTCGAAGGCCACGCGTACAGGCCGATCCGTCAGCTTCTCGAGGTACTGCCCAAGCTTCTCGTAGTTACGCTGGGCATAACCTTTGACGCATGGGCACGACAGGGGTAAAGCCAGGGGGTCCATGACGACCATTGTCAAAGCAGACTTTTCTTCGGCCAGACCCGTTCCAGCGACGGCAGTCAGAGCGACCGAGCACAGGCCGAGGGCAAGTGCTTCCCTGCGGGTTGGAGCAAAGTCCTTCATGGTTCGCATCCTCTAATAAAGGGGCTTTCCGGAGACTACTCCGCGCCTATTTTCGCGGTGGTTTTCAGCGTGAGGATGATGATCTGCGAGCCGGGCTGGTCGCAGAAGTACACGGTTTTGCCGTCCGGCGTGGCGGCGACCGCAACGTTTTTGCACCCTCCAGTTACAGTCGCATGGGCGACGAGCTTGACGAATTCGCCCTTGGGGGAGAACTCCTTCACAAAGCCCTCCGATTCGGCGGTGTAGACGGTTCCTCCGGAGACGATACGGACATTCATCGGGTTGCAGCATCCGCCGAAGCACTCGGCGTCGCCGTCCCGGCCGTGTTTGCCGAAAGAGCCGAGGCGCTTGCCGTCGCGGTTGTAGCGCCCCACGCGATGCCGCGTGTTCTCGGCTACCAGGACCTCCTCACCCTGGGCCTGAATATCCATCTGACCGCAGCAGCCCCCGAGTCCCGTGACGATGGCCTTGGGTTGCGTGAAGTCGGGTGCCATCCGCCAGATGGCGTAACCGTAGCCTTTGACTTCGCCACAGACGACAAATACATCGTGGTCGGTGGCGGCGACTCCGTTGATGATCTTGAGTCGGCTGGTGAGCTGGGCGACGGCCTGATCCACAGTGCGCTTGCGGCACTGATCTGCCATCTGCTCGTACTGTTTGAGAGTCATTTCGAACATCTTGATTTGGCTCTTCTCTTGGGCCGTTCGCTGGTTTGCATCTTTTTTCTCCAACTCTGCCTTCTGCCCTTCAAAGACCTTCATCGTTTGCTCGAACGACTGGATCTCCACCTTCAGCTGTTCCGCGGCCGACTCGCGCAGCTTCTTGCTGTCCTTGAGGAGCAAGGCGAGATGGGGCACCTCGGCTTCCGCGAGCAATTGTCCCTCTTTGTCGAATCGGGCGATGCGGCCGTCGCCGGCAACCAAGATCGAGCCATCGGGGCCTGCATTGATCGACTGAGCCAGGAATTTCACCTTCCATTTCCGGACAGAGTTCCCTTGGGGGTCGAAGACCTGGACCTCGCTCGTGGCATGGGCCTGGGAGACGGCGCCGTATCGCGGCCGGGCCACCAGGGCCACGACGTTGCCGTCGGGGCTCAGGCAAAGCGTCTGTAGCTGATTGGCCCTATCTTCCCCTTTAACGGCGATTTTCTTCGCCAACTCGTGCGTGGGAACCCCGGAGGAGGCGATGCTCACCGGAATCGCCGCTCTTGTAGCCGGTATGGCCGTTTGCGCGGCTCCGTCGCGAGTGAACATGAAGGGGACAGTGAGGGCCCCTGCGAAGGCAAACAAGAGATAGGCACGCGAAACCGCCAATCCGAGCGTTCGCACGGCACGACTCCTTTGAAAGGGAATCACGATCTTGTAGGTGCTAAGCTAAGATTCTAGCCGACCTGCCCTACTCGTGTCACGTACAATCTTCGCGTCTGCGCTGCTCAGCTCAATGGCGACCGACTCGACCGGGTCGCCATCCCGCGCGCCGGAAATAACCCGAAAATTCCTGCTTACTGCTCTTGATGTCCTTTCGCCCGCGCCTCCTGGGAGGGCCGTTTCTAGTTACCCTATTGGCCAACCGGCGTGCGCGGGACGCGACGTGGGCGATCGTGAGCGTGCAGATGCCCGATGACCGCGTGTTCCTGCCATTGCGCTCACGCGGTAGGAAAGATTCTTGAACACTTTTTTGCGTCAGCTCCCACAATAACGGTGAGACCTTTGATCACCAACGAGTAGCGTAATGGCCAGCCGATCGCCGAGCTTGCTCTATCGCGTCCGCCGACTGCTCGCTCCACCGGGCGAAGTGCCGGCAAGTGATCGGGCCTTGCTGGACCGTTACGCCGACGGTGGCGACGGAGCCGCCTTCCGCGAGCTTTTGGAGCGGCACGGTCCGCTGGTTCTGGGTGTTTGCCAGCGTGTGCTGGGAGATGCCGACTTGGCTGAGGACGTGTTTCAGGCAACCTTTCTTGTCCTGGCCCGCAATCCCAGCGCCGTGCGCGGCCGCGACTCCATCGGCCCCTGGCTTTACGCCGTCGCTCGCCGCCTGGCCCGCCGCGTGCTCTCCGAGCGCGCTGCCGAGCGCCGTCGCGAGCAGAAGGTTGCTGCCGCCCGGCCGACGTTCGCCACGGTAGATTTCGCCACCCGAGAGTTGCTGGCGGTCCTGGACGAAGAACTGGATCGGCTGCCCGACCGGCTGCGGGCGCCACTGCTGCTCTGCTATCTCCAAGGCCGCACCCAGGACGAAGCCGCCCGTCAACTCGGCTGGAGTCTGAGCACGCTTCGGCGCCGGCTGGAAAAGGGAAGCGCGTTGCTGCGGCTGCGACTGACACAGCGTGGCGCTACTCTGGGGGCGGCGTTGTTTGCCGGCGTGATAGCTCCAGAGGTCTTCGCAGCGGTGCCTGCCGGGTTGGCCGACTCAACCATGCACGCGGCCTGGACCTTCGCTGCTGGCGGCGACCAGTACTCGACTGCGGTTCGTATCGCCCAGGAGGGATTGCGGATGTTGATCTGCGACAGGTTGAAGCTGGCGGCGTCATTGCTCCTCGGTTTCGGTCTGCTGACAGGCACCGGGACTGGCGTACTATTGGCCATGCGTCCGGCCGACCCTCCCGAACCCGCAACGCCGGTCCAGGCTCCAGCGGTGGCCGCTACGAAGAACGACGTCCGTCAGCGTCTCTCCGACCTGTGGCAGACGCAGCGCGAAACGACGAGTCGCGGCCGTTTCGAAGTAGTCCTCGTGCGCGCGGGGCTCGAAAAGGGCCAGGAACTGAGCCGGGCTGAGTTCGACCGCTTGCTGAGCGGCCTGAGGCTGAACGACGTGCCGGGCTTTCTGCAGAAGTTGCTCGACCGCTGCTCCCCATTGCGCCCGGGGATCACGCGCATCTTCGGGCCACTGAAGCCCATTGAGGTTCGAGTGGACGGCCGCCGGCATCTCGAACGGTGGAGTTCCCAGGATCCGAAGTTTGAGGACAAGCGCCATGTTTCATTCAGTGACGGCAACGTCTTTGTGGAGTACGAGCCGATGAACAAACAGGCATCGGTTTACAAGCCCTACATCTACGTCCTCGGTATAAACGATCTCCGCTACCTCCCCATTGTGCCGGGGAAGGGCCTTGACGAGAAATGGGAGGTCGTCGAAACGAAGAACGGCCGCGTGAGGCTGCGCTACGCTAGCGAGCCGCTCGCGAGCGAACTGGAGGCTGACGAGCGGACTGGCTTTATCTATGTCAGCCGTAGCCCGTACAGTACGGACGGGACCATGACGCGCGAAAACTTGCAATTCGGCCCGGTCGCGGATCGAGTCGGGCGCCTGCTGCCAACCGTGAACATCGAAGTGACCTTCAACAAAGGTCAGCTCTCGCATTTCTCGGCTCACCACGTTGTCAAAGCCGACCTGGATGCGACCTTTACGGACGCCGACTTCGCCATCGCTGCCCCTGCCGGGACCAACGTCCTGGACTTCCGCAGCGACCACGATAACCCCAAGAGTCGTGTCGCTCGGGAAGCGGTGCCCGACGTGCTGGCCTTCGCCAACGCCATCCCAGACAGGACGCGCGCGATCTGGCCGCGGCTGAGATACGGGACGCCGGCACCAAAGCTGGCTCTAGCCGCCTGGCTCACGCAAAAGGGCAAAGCCGAAACGCCGAACCTCAAGGGCAAGATAGTGCTAATCGATTTCTGGGGCACGACCTGCGGGCCCTGCATTGCGGAACTTCCCGATGTGCAAGCGGCCGCGAAGAAGTACGCAGAGTCTGACTTGGTCCTGATCGGCCTGCACGACGCCGGAGCCAAGGTGGAGGATGTGACGGGTTTCGCCAGCAAGCACGAGTTGACATACCTTTTGGGGATCGACCGTCCGGCGGATAAAGGAAGTAGCTTCGGAGCGACCTTCCAGGCGTTTGGCATCCGGGCGATCCCGAACGCCGCGGTGATCGACCGTGAGGGACGAATTGCCTTTGTCGGCCGTTTTAAGGACGGGCTGCAGAAGGCAGAAGAATTGCTGAAAGGCGGGCACACAAGGTAAGGTCAGTTCAGGAACGGCCTCGGTCAACCGCCAAATTCAAGCAGCTTCTCCACCTCCTCATCATAATCCACGGCCACATGCAGATACACGCTCGTTGTCAGCACGCTGGCGTGCCCGGCAGCCCGAACTTCGGCAAGCGTGCGACCCCCGGCCAATGCGTCGCTATCGTCGTCAGTTGGCAGGACAGCGCCTTCTGGACGAATACTCCAGCGCAGCATTGGCAGGTTTACTCGGAGTAAACGAGCGGAGCGTTCGCCACTGGTTCGCGCCGCACTATTTCTTGGGACCCGAATAGGCCTTCTCTTTCCCCGGCCCTTGATTCCAGCTCGGCCGCGGCCGTTCGGTTTTTTCAAGCCGGTTTAGCCGGGCGTCCATATCGTCCAGTCGATCGATAATCCGGTCCAGCCTTTCCACCATGTCAAACCAGATGAAGTGGCGATCTGATCGGTGAGTCTGCCAGAAGCCATCGATCACTTCAGCCGGTCGGCGAGAAGCACGGCGAGCTCATCGACATCGGCAGCCTTGCCAACGATCTTGCCGGCCGGGTCGAGAAGCCAATAAGCGGGGACGCTGGAGACCCCCGCAGCGCTGTCGGCGGCAAGCCGGCCCTGCTGCCACGGGAGATCGAGTCGCTTCAACGCGGCTTGCCAGGCTGCCGGGGATTCGTCAAGCGCTAGACCGAGCGCGGCCAGCCCGCGCGCCGCATAGCGTTCGTGCAAGGCCCGCAGCGCAGGGAGTTGCTGTTTGCAAGGCCCGCACCAGCTCGCCCAGAAATGCACCACGGTGTATTGGCCGTGACGGTTCGTCAAGCTACCGGCCGTGCCGTCGGCTCGCTCGAAGGCCAGCGTTGGCGTATCGCCAACTGCCGGAATGGGGGCCACTTGCGTGGCAATCTCCGGCAGCGTGAGGTTTCCGCGCGCGATGTCCGCCTCCGTGACCGTGACGCGCACGACCCTGCGCGCCAGCGGATCGACGAGGCATCCGCTTGGCTTGGCGTAGACAGCAACCGCGAGGTCGTAATCCCCCGCTGGCACGCCGCTGATGCGAAATGTGCCGTCAGCTGCCAGCTTCACAAACCAGTGGCGGAGGGTAGTCAAGTAGCACTGGCCCTCGATCGACTTGCGCCATGCCTCGCGCCAGCCGTTTCGTGCGTCGAACCCCAGACTGGCGATTGCTGGAGGCGGCGCAATACCCGGCTCCCGGCGAACAAGGTAGTTGAGCGAGTAAGTACAGTCAAGGCTCGTCGGTACCTTTCCAGTCAGCACCACCTTCCCCGTCACGGTTGTTCCGCCACTCCCGAGGTCCAATTCACCCTGTTGGCCCGGCTGGAGATCCAGGGGCACGCTCGGGCCCGAGCGATAGCCCTCGTCTTTCCAGGGCCCGAGATAGACTCGAACGGACAAAGGCACCGCTGGCACGCGTGCAAACTGGAAGCGGCCGTCCGCGTCAGTGACAGACTGCATCATGCCATCGATTCTGGGGTGATCGAGGTAATCAATGCGAATTGGCTGCAGTAAGACTGTGGCACCAATGACAGGGCGGCCCCCGTCACGGAATTGACCGCGGAGCGACGCCCAAGGCCGCAGTCGCAGCGTGCCGGCGTCGTGCCGGCCGTCCAGGAATTCGGCGAAGGCAAAACCAGATTGTGCGCGTCCGAGCAAAGCAAAGGGTTCCCCGGGATCGGGAAACACGAATCGCCCCGCCGCGTCGGTGACCGTTTTATGGTTCGACGAACTCGATTCTAAGGAGGCCTGATCCGTCGGCGTCGCCAGCAACACTTCCGCGTTCAGCACGGCCTCACCAGCGGCGTCGAGCACCGAGCCGGAGATGGGGCAGCTGGGCTGGAGTTCGAAATTCTGCAAACGGGCCCCGTTATCGCCGACTCGAAACTCCGGTCCGTTCTTGGTGCGATAGCCCAATGCTTCCACGCGCAGTCGGAGCGGAAGATCGATGCGATCAGCCAAAATGGTTAGTCGGCCGTCCTTGCCTGCCACGGCATGGCCACGCACTGCGCTCAGAAAATCCTTGCGATAGACATCGACTGGAATGACGGTAAAGACAGGGATTGGCTTACCCGTCACTGCATCAGTGACACGGCCGCTGACGCGGTGCTCCGGCTTTAGCGACACTGTGCGCTCGGAAGCGCCACCGGCGATTTCCAGTTCGCGCTCAGCGAAACCCTTTGAATAAACTCGCAGTTTTACCGGATCATCCGGTGCCGACGTCCATGTCCAAACGCCGTCACTATCAGCCCGTTGGGGGGCTCGGGTCTCACGGACGTTGTGGAGCGACTCGCTGCCTTTCCACTCCATGATGCTGACGTAAGCGTTGGGAACCGGGCGGCCTGTAGCATCGACAATCCGCAGTCGAAGCGGCTTGCCCGGCGCCATGTGGAAATCCTGGGGCGGTGGCCCGGCTTTAAGCTCGACCTTGCGAAGCTGAGGCGCCCAGCCGGGAGCAATCACGGTCAGCGTCGTTGCGTGCGGCGCTAACGCCCGCAACCGGAATTTGCCGTCAGCATGGGTCTGGAATTTGCTCGGCGTGGTGGCCATGGAAGGGTCGTCGCCAATTACCACAACCGCGTCCGGAACTGGCTTGCCGACGGGGTCTGTCACGCTCCCGCTGACGATAACTCCTCGCTTGAGAGTCAATGTCGCCGTGCCTTTCTTAAGCATGGCGGTGGTAATGCCGGCAGCTGTTTGAATTTCGCCCCAACGTTCGTCGGAGACATAATCCGGATGGGAAACTAGGAGCTGTAATTGTATCTGGGGGTGATTCGGGACGTTTTCGAGGCGCCAGCGGCCTCCGGCATCTGTGGTCGTTGCATCGCTTCCTGTCGCCAACCAGCCGTCGTAGTGCGCACGCCCGTCACTTCGCGCAGGCGCCGGTGCGTTTTCCATCCTGAGCTGAACTCTAACACCCGCGATCGGCTTGCCCTGCTCATCCAGAATTCGGCCGCCAGACGCAATCCCAGACTCCAGCCGGAACGTGTATTCCACCGGGAATTCTTTAATGGTGGCCAGTTCGCTTTGTTCCCAATTTGCAAACATGGAGACGAACGGACTCTTGCTGGCCCACAGCCGAAGGATGTGAAAGGTTTTCGGCAATTCCACCTGGACGGCCCCCGCCGTGTCAGTTTGGTAATCGCGATTGGCCTTGAAGCCCTTTTCGTGGGTCCAGATGCCAGCATGAATGTTCGCGTCACGAATTGGCTTGCCGTCGGGATCGAGAACCACGACGCGCAGCGACCGCGCCGTATCAGGTTTGATAGGCTCCGCGGGCGCGGCAGCAATGGGCGAGTCGCCCGCTAAAGGCTCAGCCACGGCGTGGCCAGGATAAGAGATCACTTGTGCGCCCGCGACAATGAGGCCAGCGAACAAGAGCACTGCTAGCAAGGTCTTCGCCTTGGTCATTGCCATCCCTTTCAGGACACTGGCAGCCAACACTTGCACCTTCTCGGAGATGGGCCCAGACGCGTTTCGCGCAGACGTTCCGAGGGCGGCCCGCGTCGCGGCGCGCGCCAGCGTGGCTGGCACGCCACCGACTCGCTCCGCCAGTGCGTCCGCGCAAACAACGCTTGAGAGCGCGATTCCACGACGGGACAGGCGTCTTTGCAACCGTTCCCGGGCCGAAGCGATGCGGCTCGATACGGTGCCCTCCTTCCAGCCGAGTTCTCGGGCTGCGTCTTCCCGGCTGCGTCCTTCGAGGCAGCAGAGTACGAAGGGAGTGCGGTACTTCTCCGGCAGGCGCTGCACTTCGTCGTCCAGTATCACCTGGAGTTCGCGCAAGGCTGCGGCTGCCGGCGGGGATTCAGGAGGCAAGGGCCCTGATGGGGAGTCGAGTCTTCGACGGCGCATGGCACTCCTCCGAGAGGTCAATGCGGTGCGGTGGGCGACGCCGTAGAGCCAGCCCGCCAAAGTTCGCCGATTGCGGAGCGTGTCGGCTTTCCTGGCCAGAACCAGGAAGGTGGCCTGAAACGCGTCCTCCGCGTCCTGGAAATGGCCGAGCACCCTGCGGCAAACGCGCAGCACCAAAGGACCATGACGCTGAACCAAAGTCGCGAAGGCAGCTTCGTCTCGGTCGCTCACAAAACGACCGAGCAGCCTCTCATCCGAGAGGGTTCCGCCACCGTGCTTCGTGGTCAACCGGTGCAGATGCCGCAGGACAGCCCCGAATTGTTGGTCAACCATGGAACCTTCCCTTCGTTGGATCGATGCGCCGGCCTCCTGTTCTGAACCCAATCCCAAAGCGCTCTCTCTCCAGGCTTCCTGCGTCAACAGGACTACTGTTATCTGCAAATTGCAGATGGGATACGCATCCCTGAAGTGGAGCGGCGGCGGAACAGATACCTATATACTTGCCGGTCCGGGAGACCGCAGTCTGGTATTTTTCACCAATCGACTTTCTAGGCCGGTCTCCGGCACGGACCCACAGGGAGAAGACATTCGTGACGCGCCGAGGAATTGACGGAGCTCAGATGCCTTAAGCCCTATTTAGCAGGTTTCTTGAGGTACTTGTCAAACCAGTCCGCAATCGTCGGCATGTCTTCGACCAGGCCGTCCCAGCCGTGCTTGGCACCCGGTTTGACAACCAGCTCCGCCGGCACGCTTGCGGCTTTCAGTTTTTCAATAATGAGCTGCGCTTGCTGAATCGGCACTAGCTTGTCGGCGTCGCCGTGGATAATGAGGGTTGGCGGAGAAGACTTGCCGACATGGTAGACGGGGGAAATCTGTCGACCGATCTCCTGTCGCCTTGCCTGATCGGTTATAACAACGAACGAATTGGTCTTCTTGTCCAGTTCGTTAAAATCGAACGGTGCTTTGAAGCCTTTCAATATTCCCGTTCCCAGCGCAACTTCTCCAGGCTTGCCGTAGTTGAGGAAGTCAGTCGGCGGGAAGAAACACGCAACCGCTTGAACGCGGCTCGAAACCCGGTTCACGGGATCAGGGGCTTTGGGGTCGCCGTCTCTGCCAGCCATTCCCTGCATGAGCGACAGGTGGCCGCCCGCTGAGCCGCCCGTAATGCCAAGGCGTTTCGGGTCGATGTCGTAAACTCTGGCGTTATACCTGATGTAACGCACGGCCCGGTGCATATCCTCCAGGATTTCCGGGATTGTGAATCGTGGCTGACTTCCATGGACCACCGCAAAGACCGTGTAGCCGCGCCTGGTTAGTTCGGGAATAAAGTCCTTGAAAAATGGGGCACCGATGGCCTCATGGGCAGAGACCCAGCCGCCGCTAACAGCAAGAACGACCGCGGCCCCGTTGGAGCTGTGCTTGGGTGCGAACACGTCCAGCGTGAGAGCCGTGCCAAATTTGCGGCCGTAGATGATGTCTTCTTTGTGGGTGGGTAAATCATCGGCCGTGCCAGCTAGCGCGGGCATGTTGCTCGCGACCAGGATGCAGAGCGCTGACAACCAAGCTTTCCAGAATTTCATCATTGACTCCAATGCACAGCACGTCTGATGACGTGCGTTCTGTACCGCGACTTATGCGCACAAACGCAGTCTTGCTTGACTTTCCGTATGGGATTCTAGATTTGATGGAAGCTAGAAGCAACGAATTTCGTCGTCAATGGCGCCGGTTGGGAATTAGGTTCGGCTGCGTCAGGGCGTAGATGGTTGGGGTCGGCACAAGAAGCCAGAAGGTTACCTACCAGACGTGAAACCAGGGAAAGTTCGCAAGCGGCGCGCGAAAATCGCGGCCTTTGGTACCTGAACGCTCTTGTTGGGCCGCTCAACGAACCCTGTCGTTGTTCGGAACAAGGAGTTGATAGGTTTTATATCCGCCGCCGACGTTGACCGCCGAGAACCCCGTCTGCCGCAGAATGCGTGTCGCCAGATAGCCCCGTTGACCGACCTGACAGTAGGCGGCGATCTCGCGGTCATTGGGCAACTCGCCGAGGTGAGAGCGCAGGTCATCCACCGGGATGTTCACAGCTCCGGGAATGTGTCCTTTCGCGAATTCCTGGGGCATTCGCACATCCAGGAGGAACGGACGCTCGCTGGCAGGAGCGGCGAGGAACTGCTCGACATTGACCTGGGGGTGGTCGCCCCGCAGCAGCCCGCCCGCCACGAACCCTGCCATATTGATGGGGTCCTTGGCCGAGCCGTACTGCGGCGAGTAGGCCAGCTCCATCTCTTCCAGGTCGAAGACGGTCATGCCGGCCTGGATCGCCACAGCCAGCACGTCGATGCGTTTGTCCACGCCGGCCCCGCCCACGGCCTGCGCCCCCAGCACCCGGCCCGTCTGCGGGTCGAAGAGGAGCTTCAGCGTCATTGCCTCGGCACCCGGATAGTAGCCGGCGTGGTGCGTGGGGTGAACGTAGACTTTTCGGTAGGGGCGGTTCGACCGCTTCAGCACCTTCTCCGAAGCCCCGGTCATCGCCGCCGTGCGGTCGAAGACGCGCACGATGGCCGTGCCCTGGGTTCCACGGTAGCGGGCTGCCCGTCCGAAGATGTGGTCGGCGGCGATCCGGCCCTGCCGGTTGGCCGGACCCGCCAGCGGCACCTGCGTCGGTTCGCCCATCACGAAGTCCTTGACCTCGATTGCGTCCCCCACCGCGTAGATGTCCGGGTTGCTGGTCTGAAGGTGTTCGTTGACCCGGATGCCGCCACGAGGACCAACCTCCAGGCCCGCCTCGACGGCCAGCTTGTTCTCCGGGCGCACGCCGACGCCGAGAACGACCAGTTGGGCCGGCAGGCGTTGGCCTGACTTCAATCGCACGGTAAGGGCGTCTGGCCCCGGCTCGAACGCCTCGGCGGATTGGCCGAGCAGCAGCGAGACGCCCTTGCCCGCCAATTCCTGGGCGATGGGCGTAGTCATCTCCTTGTCGAACGGCGGCAACACTTGGTCCTGCAGCTCGACCACCGTGATTGCGATGCCTTGGCGAACGAAATTCTCGACCAGTTCCAGGCCGATGAAACCGGCCCCGATAACCACTGCTTGGCGAATGCCGCCGTCCAGCCGTTCCTTGATGCGATCTACGTCTTGCAGGTTCCGCAGAGTGAAGATACCGGGTAAGTCGATGCCGGGCAGCGGCGGACGCAACGGGGCGGCTCCGGGTGCGAGGATCAGCTTGTCGTAGGTTTCCTCATACTCCCTCCCCGAAACGAGGTCACGGGCGCGGACCTTCTTCGCCGCCTGGTCGATGGCCTCAACGGAGGTCCGCACGCGCAGGTCGAGGTTGAAGCGCCTCCGCAGGCGATCCGGCGTGACGACCAGCAGCTTGTCTCGCTCGGCGATCTCGCCACCCAAGTAGTAGGGCAGGCCGCAGTTGGCGAACGACACGTCCGGCCCCCGCTCGAAGAGGACGATGTGGGCGTCTTCCGAAAGACGACGGGCGCGAGCGGCAGCCGATGCGCCGCCGGCCACACCGCCGACAATGAGCAGATTCATGAGCAGACTCCCTTTGTCGCACAGCCATTGGCGGGGTCTTCAATGACTTGATTCCATGGCATCCGGGCCAGCAGCAAGCCCATGCCACACGTGTCGGTGATGCCCGCGAAGACCAGGCCGGCCCCGACGAAGGCGGCAAGAGCAAGGAAGGCTGGATGAAGGAACCAGCCGAGCAGCACGGCCAGCAGCACGAGCGATCCCGCTGCAATCCGCACCTGCCGCTCCAGCGAGATTGTCTTCTTCCCACGGACGATGGGCATGCCGCATTCCGCCCAGGCCAGCGTGCCGCCCTCGACGTTGACGACATTCGTGAAGCCTGCGGCCAGGAACTTCTCGCACGCTTGCCGGCCCCGGCTCCCAGAACGGCAGACAACATACAGCGGTGTGTCTTTGTTGCCGTTGCGGGCCTGCATTACCTTCGCCGGGTCGAGCCGGTCCAGGGGCACGTTGCGGGCGTTGGCGGCGTGGAACTCCCGGAACTCCACCGGCGTCCGCACGTCGAGCAGGTCGATCTTCTCGCTCTTGCACAGTTCGGCAAGCTGCTGGGGGCTGATGGTGGGGACGCTCATGGCGATTTCCTTTCGTCGGCTGGGTCTCGGTCGGTACGACCGCCAACCGTGTTTGGCTTCTGGCGGTCGTCGGGACGGGTAGGAGCCGAACTCGGCTCGCAGGTTCCGCTCATTCAGCTCTTCTCCCCCAGACGTGGCAGCACCCACGCTTGAAGGATGATCCAGACCACAAGGACGCCCAAAGGAACGAGGAATTCCATTTTTCTGCCTCCCCTGTTCGCAGTGGCGAAATTGGTGTTCATTGATTGATGCCTCTCGACACGACGATATGTCCGGGCGAAATAATCAACCCGTGCCCCCTCCGAACCGTGCCTCGATGCAGGCCATGATGTTCGCTAGGTGGAGTTCGACGATCTGGTAGTAGGCCTTGCGCCCGTCCCTCTCGCTGGTCATGAAGCCGCAACGCTGCATGAGGCGCAGGTGTTCGGAGGCCATGTGGCTGGGGATGCCACACGCCTCGGCCAGCTCCCCGACAGTGTAGCGGCCGCGCAGGAGCATCTGGACCATTCGCAGCCGGTGCGGGTGGGCCAGGATCTTAAGGCATTCCGCCGCCTGCTCCAGTGCGCCCAGGTCCGTGAGCGTTGGCAGTTTCGGGGTTTTCATCTTGGCGGTCATCGTTTGCTTCATACATTCAAGTATATCGGGATGTTCCGATATGTCAATCAATCATTCCCTGCTTTTAGCGGAATTGCTGAAACGAATCTGAATGGCGACCCCAACTTCGACTCTCCAGCGAGTGGAGAAGGGCGGTTGGCGGTATGTTCGCGTATAACGTGTTTGGTGGTGATTGTCGCACCGGGAGTGGCCTCCAATGGACGCCGGAAAGACCGAAGATGTGCAGCTTCCGTATCTCGAAACCTTCTCGAAGGCTGCTGAGCTGAGCAGTTTCACCGGGACGGCCAAAGCGCTGCGATTGTCCCAAGCAACGATCAGCCAGCGCGTACAAGCCCTCGAAAAGATACTCGACACGCCACTGTTCAAGCGGCAGGGCGGGCGTGTTCTGCTGACTGATGCGGGCCAGAAACTCTACACCTACGCCCAAAAGATACTGCACCTCCACCGTGAGGCTCGTCGGCAAGTAACCGGTCATGAAACCCCGGTCGCCGGTGAGCTGCTCCTCGCCGCCAGTTCGATCCCCGGCGAATACTTCCTTCCAACCTTACTGTCAGCCTTCAGGCTGAAGCACCCCCACGTCCGGGTCCGGGCCGGCATCAGCGACAGCATGGCGGTGATGGCGCAGGTGGAACGGGGTGAGGTCAGCCTTGGACTCGTAGGCAGAAAGAGCGACAACCCGCATCTGGAATTTCGCTACCTCGCCAGCGACCGGATGGTACTGGTCGTCCCTCCGGGCCATCCTTTGTGCAAACGGAAGAAGGTGGCGGTGAAGCTACTGTCCAGTCACGCGCTGGTCTTACGGGAAGTCGGCTCCGGGCTGCGGCACTGCTTCGAGAAGTCACTGGAGAAGGCAGGGCTCTCTCTGGCTAATCTTCGGATCGCCCTCGAACTCGGCAGCAACGAGGCCATCAAGGAGGCCGTCCTGCGTGGTGTCGGGATCGCCATTCTCTCCACCTATGCCGTGCAGAAGGAACTGAAGACGGGCCAGTTGCACGCCCTTGAGGTCAGTGACCTCCATTGCGACCGCGACATGTTCATCGTGCAGGATAAGCGCCGGGTACTGCCATTTCCAGCTCGAGTGTTCCTCATCTTCCTCGAAACGCACCCCATCGCTGCCGACATCCCATAAGCGCTGCTTATGGCCGAGACTTCGGGTATTGCCCGATACCAATAACGCTTCGCTTGCCGTCCGCCTACGCTGACACCAGGCTAACTAGCAACGAAGTTCTAGTCTCCGGAGATTGCCTGCGAGGAGGAACGCCGTGCATATTCGTATTTGGGCCGCCAGCCTACTAAGTGCGCTTGGCATCCTGGTCTTGTTTGTGGCGCTCCATGGCGAGGCCCCGGCTTCAATGCACGATAAGCCGGCCGACATCGAATTATTCGCCGCCGACAAGATGAAGTGGCAGGAGGGTCCAAGCTCGTTGCCGAAAGGCGCCATGATTGCCGTGCTGGAGGGAGACCCGTCCAAGGAAGGGCCGTTCGTCTTTCGCCTCAAGCTCCCCGACGGCTACCGCGTGCCACCGCACACACACCCGAAGACCGAGCGAATCACGGTGATCTCCGGCACCTTCAATATCGGCATGGGCGACAAATTTGACGAGAAAATGACGAAAAGCATGGAAGCCGGGGCCTACGGGTACTGGCCAGCTGGCATGAAACACTTTGTCTGGGCCAAGGGGGAAACGGTCCTTCAGTTTCATGGGACAGGCCCGTGGTCGATCCAGTACGTTAACCCTGACGATGATCCCCGCAATCAGAAGAAGTAGGATCGGGCTAACGCTGATCCACTTACAAGGCTTTACACCAACTTCTTGCAGCCATCAGACCGTGCATCGACCGCCACTGCAACGCTCGAGGCTCTACGCCCAGACGGTGGGAAGGTGCGACACGAGCATGAATCGGGACCTGTCGTTTCCCTGAACTCCTCTTGCCCGACACAAGGAACACACGCAGAGAAAGGGACGAGCATGGCATGGGTGCAGATGGTCTCCGACGAGGCCGCTACGGGCAAGCTCCGAGAACTTTACCAGCGGGTGCGTGCGCGGGCTGGTGTTGTTCCGAACATCGCCAAGTTGCAGTCGCTACGCCCGAAGACGATGGCACACGGGTTCGACCTGTATTGTCAGATTATGGATGAACCCACCGGCATCAGTAAACGGGAGCGGGTGCTTATCGCAACCGTCGTCTCGAAGGTCAATGGTTGCTTGTACTGAATGGAGGCGCACGAGAAAGACCTCCGGTCGGTGGTCGAGAGCGACGAGCAATGGCAAGCGGTGCAGATGGATTACCGCACGGCGGGCCTCTCTCCGCGAGAAATCGCTCTGCTGGACTTCGCTGTGAAGCTCACGAGGTCGCCTTCGGGCGTGCGGAATGACGATCTGGAAGCTCTTCGGGGGCACGACTTGACCGACGAACAGATCGTGGATGCCGTCCACTGCATCAGCTACTTCAACTTCATCAACCGAGTTCTGGACGGCCTTGGGGTCGATCCTGAAGCCTCCATGCGCTACGGCAAGGAGGTCGTTTGAGCGAGTTAGTCCCCTCGAACACCATCGAGTTTTCAATTTGGCTTTAGGGGCGGCTGCTCGTGATGATGCATCTCCTCGAAGGGGATTCCCCGCAGTTCCAGCTTCTTCCGAATTCACAATGCTGAGGCCGGGTTCTGCCTCATGGGCCGTCATCTGCCATTTGGCAGTGCCGGGTAAGTCTACTTGATTTCCACTTCGTGCTTGATCCCTTCCGCGAGGTTGTAAAGCTCTCGTCCCAGGAACCGTAGCAGATCATCCAGGGTCACGATGCCGACGAGCCGATCCTCTCTGTCCACGATCGGCAGCCTGCGCACCTCGCGCTCTCTCATGAACTTGGTGGCCGAATAGATGCCCATGTCCTCGGGAATGGCCAGGACATGACGGGTCATCACTTTCTGGGCCTGGGCCTGCGGGCTGACGCCCTGGGCGCCCAATGCCAATGCCAGATCGCGGTCGGTGATGATGCCAACCGGTCGCCGGTTCTCCACAACGACGACTGTGCCGACGTTGTGTTCCGCCATTTTGGCTGCGACTGCGGCTAATGTTTCCTCTGGCCCAGCAGTGACGACGTCCCTGGTGAAGATTTCGTTAAGCTTCATGTTTGTGTTCCCCCTCTCAAAACTCCTCGGCACCTTGGGCGACTGGGCCAAGTCGTGGCTGGTTCACCCGAGATCAAATTGTCTGCCTTCTCCACAAAGGTAGCGCACGGTGCGAGCCACCAGCGGGGCGATTGGGACGATCTCTAACCACCGCTCGGCGGAGACCGGGATGCTGTCGGAGGTCAGTACGTTCCCGAATTGCGCGGCGCCGAGTCGGTCTGCTGCTCCGGGGGCCATCACCGCATGCGTAAAGATAGCGTGAACTTCCCTGGCCCCCGCCTGCCGCAGGGCGTTGGCAGCACAAACCAACGTGCGGCCGGTACTGGCCATGTCATCAACGACCAGGCAGGCACGATTCTCGACCTCTCCAAGAACCTGCAAGGAGGTTGCGGTGTCAGGCCCAGGCCGGCTCTTGGTGATGACCGCCAGCGGCGCGTCCAACGCCAGGGCGAGGCGCTGCGCCCGTTTCAACCCCCCGGCATCCGGAGTCACCACCACCAGGTCTCGGCTGGCCCAGCTCTTGATGCGCGGCAGGAACAGCTCTTCCGCGCGGAGAAGCGTGGCCGGCATGGGCAGGGCACTCTCCAGGGCTGGGGCGTGCAAGTCGAGTGTGACCAGATGATCCAGGCCCACGCAGCCGAGCAGCCGGCCGACCACCTGGGCGGAGCGCGGGTCGCCCGGTCGGCTGCGCTGCTCCTGCCGGCCGTAGCCGAAGTAGGGGACGATCCCTATTACCCGTGCGGCGCCGGCGGCACGCACGGCGTCGACCAGCAGCGCCAGCACCATCAGGTGATCGTTCACCGGCGGGCAGGTCGGTTGGACGATGAAAACGGCCGCGTCACGCACGTCCTGGCTGACATGCACGCGTATCTCGCCGTCAGCAAAGGCCGCGATCTCGGCCGACACGAGCGGCACCATCATCTCGCGGGCCAAATTCTCGGCCAAGACCGGGTGAGCGTCGCCAGCGAGGACTTGCACAGGGTTGCGCAGAACAATTGGCATAGGGTCTTCCTCGAGTTCCACCGGGCCTCTTGAAGGTTCGGCGCGTCGGCATCCCCCCTTAATCGAGCCGGCGCTCCACGCCCCTGAGCTTCTTGAGGCGCAGGTGGAGCCCGCTGAACGAGACGCGGATCACGGACATCTCGCTCTCCTCGGGCAAGTGGGCGGTCACCTGCTCCACAATGGCGATGGGCTTTTCCAGCTTCCTGGCCTGGCTGTACAAGATCTCGACGAGTTCATCGACAACTGCGGCAGGTTCTTCGACAGGCATGGAGACTCTCTGCCCTCTTTCGGCGCTCCCTTCAAAACCATAACGAATGCATGTCTTCCGACCACAGGGAGCGAATCTCGCTGGGCAGAGCAATCTTCACGTGCTTGATCTCACCAGGTGTCACATGCTTGGCGATTGCCTGGAAGACAGCCCGCGCGACATTTTCCGGGTCTATGCCTGGGTCGTCCCGGAAGGCGGCAGCGATATGGGCCAGGAAGTCTTCCCTTCTGCGATCCTTCGTTGGCGTACCAGCCGGATGCCAGCCTTCGTAGTAGAAGCCTCGAACTAACATCGGCAGTTGAGCACCTAGGGCGGCGGCCTGATCCACGGGCAGACGATCCCGCAAGGCATGCAGAACGGCCCGCAGTGCATGGTAGGCGCGATGGCGGTCCTGCCATCCCAACCGCTCCATGATGTCGTGGAGCCAGACGTTGGTCGTTTGAATGGTGCTGTCGAACGCTGCCACACCGGTTTGGCTCATTGTTTGCCTCCCTTTTCCTCTGAGGAATTCCCGAAGGCGCGGTGGTGCAGGCCGGTGATCACGGCCAGCGCTTCAGGCTATTAACGGCTGCGCGCCAGGCGCTCTGCATCGCAGTTGGGCGCCAAGAATGCTGCCCCCCAGAAAGCCGGCTTCGCAGGAAACTCAGCACAAAGGTGCCCATGCATCCTGGGGGTGCAGCAGCGACGAACCTACATTCATGTGTTTTTGACAGCGATCTTCTTGCCTCGGCCTTCCTTGGTCTTGGGGATCGTCACGGTCAGCACACCGCTGTGGTAGCGCGCTTCGATCTTCTCCTTGTCAATACCGGGAGGCAGAGCCATCGATTCATAGCATTCGTACTCTTCCCGGTGTTCGCCTTCCTTCTCCTTGGTTTCGGCCTTCCTGCTCGCACGCAGGATGAGGCGCTCCCCGCTTATGCGGAGATCGAAATCGCCCGCCTCGAAGCCCGGCGCCTCCGCCCGGAGGATGAAGCAGTCCTCCTTGTCCTCGACATCCATACCCCAGTGCCAGGCGCGAACGAAGTCCTCCAAGGACATGGACCCCTCCCGGCCGAAGCGATTGAAGAGTTCGCCAAACTCGCTCTGCATGCGGCGCATGAGGCTGGGGAAGTCCCGCAACGGAGACAGGGCCCCGCCGTTTGCCCGCCCCTTCTGCCTCTTTGCGCCTCCTGGGAAATAGTCCTGCCATTTCCTTTCTCCTTTCTTGGTTCCAGATACCATTCAAGGTTGCGCGTGATGCACAAGTTCGGTTGTTTCCACCTTCGGCTTTACCAGGTCGAAAAGACCCAAAAGACTTAACAGCGAGAGGAGGGCGAGTTCGGGTCTGATTATCCCGAGTAAGCCAAGGGCTCCGAGAGCCCCCAAGTAGCCTAGGTAGTGGTGTTTCATGAGAACGTCTCCCGTTCGTGAGTGCAAAGGCGGGTTATCCGCCATGAACGGCGATCCGCTTTGGCTTCACCCGCTCCTGCTTGGGCAGATGGACTTCCAGAACGCCGTCCCGGTACTCGGCCGAAATCTTGTCGGCGTCGATCTCCGGGGCGATGGCGAAGGATCTGTGGAAGTCGCCTACGCCGTACTCCTCGTCCAGGTACTCCGCGGGGACCTGCCGTGGCTCGACCTTGCCGTGCAGGCTCAGCTCCCGTTTCTCGAAACACAGTTCCACGTCCTGCGGCTTGACGCCTGGCATGTCGCACTGGAGTACCACTTCATCCGCGGATTCGTAGATATCGACACGCGGCGTGTAGTAGATGCCACCGCGCGTTGCTTCGGGCTTCGTGACTTCTCCGGACTCTTTCTTCACGAGCGTATTCGATTCTGGCAAGGGACACCTCCTTTTCGCCTGGTGTTTCAGGAACTCGTTCTCACTCGGCCTTCACGTGGATCCTTCTCGGTTTGGCCGCGGGACTCTTGGCCATCTTGATGGTCAGGATCCCGTTCTCCAACCGGGCCTCGACCTTGCCGGCGTCCACGCTTACGGGCAGCTGGAAGGTTCTCTCGAAGCTGCCGAAGCTGCGCTCCTGGCGGTGCCACTCCACTTTCTCCGGCGCCGCCTGCTGCCGCGTCCCCTTGAGGGTGAGTTGGTTGTCCGCGGTGACCGTGATCTCCAGGTCGGACAGTTTCAGGCCAGGCAACTCCGCCTCGGCCCATACGAAGTCGTCGTTCTCCCAAACGTTTACTGGCGGGTAGGACACAGCGAGCGCCGACCACTGCGGAAGGTCGATCCCCCAGCGGCCGAAGAGCCGGTCCATTGCCCGCTGGAAGCGCCTCCTCTGCCCCATCTCCTGCCGTAGCTCGTAGAAGGGCTCCCAGCGCGTCAGAATCGACATGGTTTCCTCCTTTTCATGCTGCCATTCAATGACGGCTGCCGGTCCCGAACCTCTCGGGGCCTGCGACAGTCGTTCTTGGTTTTCCCTCTGTGGTCTTTTCTTTCGTTTCCGCAGGCTCAGAACACCTCGATCTCATTGGCCAAGATAGGGAGCATCGTTGCTTCCAGGACGGCATGCTGGGCGAGTTGTTTCGCATAATAGGTTTGGGCGCGTCCGCGCAAGATGAGTCCTTTATCTGCAAATATCAACTGGAGATCACGGACTTGCCTGCCCAGCCTGTACTGGACGTGGGTTTCCAGTTCGGTAGCCCGAATGAGCGTGGTGAGATCTGCGCCATTATCGGGAGTCTTTATGTTCATCTCCCCACCTCGGAAGTCGCGGTTTCTCCGGAAATGCGATTTCACTTCGCGGCTGATGCCAAATTGCCGGGCGTTTCAGAAGAAGCGTGCCCACCAGAAGGCCGTGAATCCGACATTGGGGTCTTTACCGTCAGGACAGGACAACGTGCTTTGCGCACCACCTGTTCAGCCACGCTGCCCATCAGAAGGCGGCCCAAACCCGTCCGCCCGTGCGTGCCCATTACGATCAGGTCGCATTTTGCTTCTTCGGCCAATCGCAGAATCTCAAGCGCGGCATTCCCTTCAACGAACTGCTCCTCTACCTGAACCTTGGGGTCCCGTCGCATCAGCTCATGGAGCTTGCCGCGTAGCGGTTCCGTGTTCGTCTGGGGTGGGGGCAAGACCAACCCATCGTTGTAAATGGGCACTGGGGGCTCGGCGACATGCACGACAACGATTCGGGCACCATAGTCGCGGGCGAGCGAGCAGGCCAGTCGGAAGGCAGAATCCGACGCCGCCGAAAAGTCAGTCGGGTGAAAAATGGTCTGGATAGGAAGCATGAACTCCTCCTCGAAAAGTAATCGCCCCTCTTGAGATGCCCCTTTCGCGACCCTCTGCCCTGCGCTCCGGTAGTCAACAAAGTGAAGCAAGTTTGGTGCCGATGGATAGCAGAAGAGAAAGAGGCTTGCCATCGACGTGGGAAGGCCAACTCGCACTCTGTTCTTCGGCAAAAGGACCTCGTTTCGGCCGAATGTCTAAGATCCGCGGAGTCGGGCACTGTGCGTTTCCGCCCGCTGACGCACGAGTCCGCGCGCCTTGGCCAGCGGCCGGACCCCCCCGATTGGATGCCGGTTAGGCGCCTTGGTATCTGGCGCGTTGGGGCGTGTTCTTGGTGTGGTCTTCCAACTGGCCTATTGGTAGAAGAGGCGACTTTCGTCCTGCCAGAGGGCGACACAGGCAGAATAGAAAACGCCTGGGCCGTCCATCGGGTACAATCCACCGTGGACTTTGCCCGCAAAAGCCGGTTGCTGGCGTGCGTGCTCGGCGGACTGAATTCTCAGATTGAGCACCACCTGTTCCCGCACATCTGTCTCGTGAACTATCCGGCGCTGGCGCACGTCGTAGAGGCGGCTTGTAGGGACTACCGCATCAAGCACTCCGCTTAGAAGACTTTCCGAGCCGGCGCCGCCCCGTATTATCGCCGGCTGCGGCCGATGCGCCAACGAGATCTGCCGGTTGAAGGACAAGATTGGTTGGGCACATAGGAAAGGCCCCGGAGGATGTTATCTCAAGCCAAGCTCTTTATCCGCTAGACTTCGACGCAGCCTCGCCCGTGGGTGGGGTGTCGGAATACCTGCAAAATCCTTTCCTTCAACTTCTCGTTGACTACTTCCGGACCAAGGGACTGGCATCACTCAAACAGGACGACCGGGACGAAACCTGGTACCAGGAATGGATTGACTATCAAGGCAAATGCGGCCTGTATGCGAGCGTTCTGTCTCCCAAGCAGTACTCGCGCCGGGGACGCCATCTCAGTATTCTGAAGCTGGCCCAATTCCTGGAAACCTTTGCATTTTTCAGCCCAGCGCACGCCTATAGCCTGCACGTATCGTTTCTCGGACTATTTCCCATCTTGATGAGCGCCAATGAAGCGTTGAAGAAAGAAGCCGTCGCCAAGCTGGAAGCCGGCGGACTCTTCGCCTTTGCGGTATCCGAAAAGGACCACGGGTCGGATCTGTTCGCAAACGAGTTCGAGGTGAAATCGGCCGGCGCAGCCGGGTGGGTCGCGAATGGAGCGAAGTATTACATCGGCAATGCCAATGCGGCGTGCATCATTTCCATCCTGGGCAAGAGAGTGGCGAGTGCGAGTGGCGCGTGGCGAGAGCGTGACGAGGAGACAGTGGAGAGGCAAGATCAAAGTATTTTCTTGCCCCAGGCCGCTCGCAGTCGCAACTCACGCAGAGCGCCGTTCGTCTTTTTTGCGCTTCGGCCCGCCGAAGCGCCCGCCTTTCAGAACGTGCGCAAGATTCGCACCCTCGGTATCCGGTCCGCATTCGTCGGTGAATTCGAAGTCAGAGGCCATCCGTTTCCCGATACTGATGTCATTGCCCAGGGCCGCTCTGCGTGGGACGCGATCCACAGCACAGTGAACTTTGGCAAGTTCTTTCGGCTCTTCCGGTGAATGCGCGTTGTGTTCTTGAAAATGTGGACATGTTTTCCTCTCATGGAGTTACAGCAAACGCTCCTGAGGAGGAAGATCATGTCCACCAGTTTACTGTATCACCGCTTCGGCATCGTCGGCTAC
>DATGZX010000252.1:0-16352 GCA_035296965.1 Gemmataceae bacterium | reverse complement strand
TAGTAGCAACCATGCGTTCCTCCGGGAAATAGGTGAAAGTCCGGAAGAATCGTAGGCCTGTACACTTGTCCCAATCAAGGCCCTCTCAATAATTGAGGTGGAGTTTGATGCGTTCGCCCTGGGTCAGACCCCTTTTTCAGCCGGCTTGCCGCCGAGCGAAGCTTGCGGATGCAGCTACAATGAACGGACCTCCACGCTGGCGGTTGGACTTCGCGCGAGGGCTTCCATGCAAGCAGAGAAAGCAGTAGTGCTCTTGAGCGGCGGCGTCGATTCGAGCACGGTCCTCACCATCGCGAAGAGCCAGGGATTCGACGTCTACGCGTTGACGTTTCGCTACGGCCAGCGGCACGCGGTGGAGATCGAGGCGGCCCGCCGTGTCGCGGCGCACTTTGGCGTGGCACGGCAAGCAATCGTGGAAATCGATCTGCGGCTTTTCGGCGGCTCCGCGCTGACCAGCGATCTGGCCGTACCCAAGGGCCGCTCGCTCGAGGAAATCGGCCACGGCATTCCAGTCACTTATGTGCCGGCGCGCAACACGATCTTCCTGTCGTTCGCGCTTGCCTGGGCTGAGGTACTCGGGGCCAGCGACATTTTCCTGGGCGTCAATGTGCTCGATTACAGCGGCTATCCGGATTGCCGGCCGGAGTACATCGAAGCCTACGAGCGCATGGCGAACCTGGCCACCAAAGCAGGAATCGAAGGCCGACGACGGCTGGTCATTCATACGCCGCTGATCCGCATGACCAAGGCGGAAATCATCAGGCAAGGGCTCGCCCTCGGCGTCGATTATGGGCTGACCTGCAGTTGTTACGATCCCTCTCCCAAAGGGGAAGCGTGCGGGGAATGCGACGCGTGCCTGCTACGGTTGAAAGGCTTTCTGGAGAACAGCATTCCCGATCCCGCGCACTATCGAAAAGAAACCCCGAGCGGCAAGCCATGAGGAAATCAAACTGCAATGAAAACGTGCTTGCTGCTTGAATCAGCGGACCTTACCATGTGAAGGCTGCCCGCCCAATAGATCGTTCAGCCGCTTCCTGGAGGGAAGCGATGATCAGCATTCACTCTGTCTACGCGCTCCCCTGAGGGGAGCGACTAGTGCCCCTTCAAGACTAGCTTTTGGGGCCCGAGCACGAGGCCAGGGAGAAACGCAAAGGAGATGGCGAAAACGAAGCATGTCAGGTTATGTCATGTAAAAGGGGGGTAGCCAGACTACTTGTCTGACACGAGAGGACATTCTGCAAGTGACTACTCTATAAAGGATTACGTCGCGCCTCGGATCTTGGACGGATGGCAGCTCCCTCCGAGAAATGTCATGTGTACTGTTGTTCACATTTTCAGGGATTCCGAAGCCATTCACGTACGCCAAAATCAAGAATTGAACAGGCACTAGACGGCAATCCCCTACGAGACATCGCATGGAATGGTTCTGGATTCTGTCGAGCGCTGTCCTTCTGGGAGCTGTGGCCTTGCTCCTGGCCTGGCGGCCTCTCCACTTATTCGGCAAAGAGGTTCAAGTCGAGCGGGCGCGCGAGCTATTCGTGCTGCAGCGCGAACGGCTCGAAGCCAAGTTCGTGACCGCAGCCGCGGCAACGGGCAAGCCGCGCGGCCTGCGCTGGAAGGATTGCTCGTTCGAACGCGACATCGAGCTGGCCCGTGAACGCAAGAGCGGGCAACTGGTCGCCCTGGTTCCGGTTACCATTCAATTCGAAGCGATCGAGGGGAGCGACATGGAGGATTTGCCGGCCGTCGGCAACCTGCGAAACGCTTCAGCCGTCTTCTTCTTCCACCGCGGCCAATGGCTGACGGTCGGCAAAGCGGTATTCAATCTGAACCCGGCCGAGGTCATCCAGCACTTCAAGAATCATTACGAGCACATGGGGCCGAGCTGATCAGGCCGGTGGGCTTTCGGGTTCCGCAGCCTGCCAGGCAGCGATCACTTCCGGCAGCGGGTACTCCTGGATCGTCGACAAACCGAGCGCAGGTAGTTCCTGCAGGCGCCGCCAGCCCCGCGTCACGCGAGCTTCCTCCAGGGCAACATACGCGGCGTCGAGCTGATCCTTGGCGAACGCTCCCTCACAACGAACCGGAGCGAACTTCGGATCCACGATGAACTGGGCCACGACGGGGTTGCAGCGGATGTGCCGCTCGCGCAGCAGATGCAGCTTCTCCGGCGACACTTCACCGAGAACGTAGCGCAGGTACAAGTCGGAATCGATGATCTCCTCGACGTCGCCGCCACAGACATCGCAGAGATATCCCTGCTCACAAAGAGCCACGGCTTGGGTCCATGAGTTAGAAGAGTCAATGACCGAGTGCAATCGACTGATACTAGCCCGAAGCGTTAGCGAGGTCTTTATTGACGCATCGGTCTAGCGAGGTCCTTGCTGACGCATCGGTCTAGCGAGGTCCTCGCTGACGCATCGGTCTAGCGAGGTCCTCGCTGACGCTTCGGGCTAGTTTCAGTATCAATCACGCACGCTGATGATAGCGCCGAGTCTAGGTCAAGCCGCCGGCGCTGTCAATGACAGGAGGCAAGAGAGTGCAGAGCGCGCCGGCAACTCAACGGAAGAACCCAATCCAGAAACTGAAGACCTGCTCCTTGTCTTCGGGTCCCTTGACGAGGGGGAAGCCAAGGTCGAGCGCGATGGGTACCGGGCCCAGCAGTTTCGGGAGAAGGATGCGCAGGCCGGTGCCGACGGCGATGCGATAATCCTTGATCTCGACGGAGGATTCGACCGTTCCCGTATCTACGAAGAAGACGGAATAGAGATGGTCGTTGGCGAGGATCGGAACCTGGTACTCAAGGCTGTTGAGGAAGATAAAATCGCCGCCTTGCTCGAAGCCGGCGGTGGCCGGGCCGACGCCGCGGAACTCGAAGCCGCGCATGCTGCGGAACCCGCCAGCGTAGAAACGCTCGAAGACCGGTGTGCTGTCGCCGCTCCAGCCCAGCTCGGAGCGGCCTGCTAACACTTGCCGGCCGCTGCCGTCGGGACGTTCATAGATGGTCCAGAACTCGGTGCCCTCGAGGACGATTTGCGGAAAAGTGTAGCCGCCGAAGAACTGTTCGTACGAGAGCTGGACCAGGCTGCCTTCGGTCGGGCGCACGATCGAATCGCGCGTATCCCGCGTAAGGGTCGGGCGGAGCGACCCGAGAAAATGATCGCCGACCACGGCCTGGAAGTCCTCCGGCGCGAAAGACACCACGTCGTGAATGCCGACGTCTTCCAGGCGTAGAGTTGCGGAGACGCTCCAAATTTGATCGAGCTTGCGCCCCACCGTCAGTCGCGTGCCGAGCCGGCTTTCGTTGTACTCGTTGTAGTCGCGCGTGTAGTAGTAAACGCTTACTCCGAGGCTGTAGGGACTGTCGAAAATGGAAGGTTCCCGCCATGCGATGCTGTAGCGTTGCAGCTGCGTTCCGGGAACTGCTTCGACACGCAATTCCTGGGCGCCGCCGCGGAAGGCGTTGCCGCTGACGAAATCGTCCCAGGATTGGGGGAACTTCAGGAGTTCGAAATTCCGTTCGTTGAATGCCAGAGTACCGACCAGGCCGGCGTCGGAGTTCACGCCCACGCCGAACATCAGGGTGCTCGTCGCGGTCTCCTGAACGTTGACGATGATGTCCTTGAATTCGCTGGACGGGTTCGAGTTGTCGTCCGTTACTGTCGGGCGGACACCGGTTTGCGGGTTGACCTCAAAGATGTTCAAGCGGGCCAGATTCCTCTCGGCTTCGCGCAGGAGCGGGTAGCTGAGAATCTGGCCAGGCCGTAGAGGAATTTCCCGCAGGATCACGGAGTCGAGTGTTCGCGTATTTCCAATTATTTTGATCTGCCCGACGCGGGTCGGCCGGAGCGGAGGAACCTGGACAGCTGGTGCGGTAGGCGCCGGGAGCGGCGGCGGAGGCTGGGGAGGTTGGAGAATCACTCCCCCTGGCCCAGGCATCGGCGCTCCGGGAGCGGCGTTCTGTGGCGGTTGCAAGATAACCCCGCCGGAGCCGGGAGCTGCGGGAGCCGGGGGCGCCTGGCCACTCCCCGCAGGCCTCCAGTCAGCCGTGGTTTGTGTCTGCTGAGCACTTGCCGGTCCCGGAAATAGTCCCAGGAACAGCCCGGCCAACAGGGGAAGGCAATGGCGTAGCATCTTGCAGGGGGTCGTGGCTCTCACGGGTTGATCTCTGCGTGAGGCAGGTTACGCGCAAAGGAGGGGAACGATAGTAGGGGCGGGAAAAGATGTCAATACGAAGAATCCGGGCCGGGTAGCACAAGCTGCCAGCTTGTGCCACACATTAGCCGCCGAACCGTACCTCCCAGCGGCTCCCATCTTTGAAGCGGACATCGAGGTGCTTGGCGTTGAGCCGAAACATCGAAATGCGCGCGAGCGCATCCTCAGCCAGGCAGTTTCCCGCCTCGGCACCTTCCTCGAACTCTGCCCTGGCCCAACGCTCGTCGACACGATGGCAAAAGTGGAGACTGCTCCGGTCGCGCAGGCGCACGCGGCTCTCGTTGAACGCCTCGTTCACTTCTACCGAAACAAAAGAACTCCTCATGAATTCTTCAGCGGTCATCTCTCATCACCCTCAAAGCCTCGTATTCCTCGGTCGAAGGCTCCGCCTGTCCTGGCCCAAGACAGACGTCGCCCATTCTCATCTAGTTTTCATGAAAAATCCAATACACTACCAGTGTTTCGACATGGGCAAACCAAATCAGTTTTGGGGAGACTATTCAATGAGACGATTGGCGATTGCAGCAGTGGTGGTAGCATGCGCAGGGCTGGTGGGCAGCGTGCGCGCGGATGACAAGGCGAGTGTAAATGGAAGCTGGAAATGGTCGGCCGGCCGAGGCAACAATGTACGGGACCTCACGCTCAAGCTGAAATTGGACGGAGACAAACTTACGGGCACGGTGGCTATAGGGCAGGATGAGCTTAAGATTGAAGAGGGCACCTACAAGGACGGCGAGGTCTCCTTCAAGTTGACGATCGAGCGGAACGGCACCAAGCGCACCACGAAGTACGTCGGCAAGCTCAGCGGCGACTCCATCAAGGGTAAAGCCGAAGCCGAACGGAATGGCCAGAAGACCAGCCGGGACTGGGAAGCGAAGCGCGTCAAGGACTAGGTGAGGCGCGAGAGGGGAAGGACCGGAAGCGAGGAGGCGCAGCCTCCTCGCTCCAGGGACATTTGCGCCGGAACGAACTGCCTTGAAGGCTCCGCCTGCTGTGCGATGGCTGGGGTAGCGCGGCCGACAGAACCTCATGACAATTCATGGTCGAGCAGGAGCAGGAGTAGGGGGCGTCAAGCGTACTCGCGCGGACGCACCTTGCCAAGCAACGAGCAGCGCTGCCTCGTGCCTCCTCACGATTCACCTTCGACTACTCGAAGACGCCCGTCTTGTTCTCGCCATGGATTGAACCCAACGCGATAGCACTGCCGTCGGAATGGTGCGTCGGCGCGAGTACGCTTGACGCTTCCCTACAGACTTATGGTCGCTCTTGAGTGTCTTTCTTCGGCAAGAGAGCATCCGGCGGCGTCGAGACAAGTTTCATGGAAAATTTGCCTAGATTTGCCTACCGGCCCTGCGCATGCTAAGTTTGCGCTTGAGCGTACACGTCGGTGGCCGCTGCGCTCCTATCCCGTCTTAAGCCCCGTCAACCGGCACATGCGCGTATTCGGTGATATTGCTCCTTGTGGAGGACTCGCTATGTTTGCGCATTTTCAGTTGGCGATCGATCTCTCGGAACATCGAATCTGGGTCGTGCAGGCAGTCGGCATAGCCGCAGCAGGTCTGGTGCTCATGGTGGGGCGCTTCTTGACTGCTTATTCGCGTAAAAAGCCGGCCGCGACGCCGCCTCGACCGCACAAGCCGACCGGTCCCGCCAAGAATTCCTGGCGGCAATCCGAGCCGCATGCCTATGGCCTGCCGTCGGATCTTACGTTCAAGATCGAGGAAACGTGGCGCTAAGGTCAAGCCGCACGTCTATTTCTTGGGGTAAGGCGGCACCTTGGGTAGCGACCTTTCCTTGGTCGCGAGTTCCTGGAGGATGACCTCGATCGCTTTATTCAACTGCTGATCCTCGCCCGCGAATTCCTTGGCAGGGTCGTTGTCCACGACAATGTCGGGATCGACCCCGTGGCCCTCGATGACCCAGTCCTTGCCGTCCGCCGCATACCTGGCGAACTCCGGTCTGGTAAGGACGCCGCCATCGAGCAGGGGTAGCGTGCCGCGGATACCGACAACGCCGCCCCACGTGCGTTTGCCGATGAGCTTGCCCATCTTCATCGTCTTGAAGCGGAACGGGAAGAGATCGCCATCGGACGCCGAGAATTCGTTGCACAGGCAGACCTTGGGCCCGTTGAGCATGCTGCCAGGGTCGGTCGTGGGCACGCCGTTGCGGGCGATGCCGACCATGACCAGCTCGCGCCGAAGGCGCTCGATGATCTGAGATGAGACGTTGCCGCCGGCGTTGCCGCGCACGTCGATGATGAGTGCCTTCTTGTTGAGCTGAGGGTAGAAATACTTGACGAACTCATTCAAACCGGGCGCTTGCATGTCGGGGATATGCAGGTAGCCGACTTTGCCTTGCGTGGCGTCGTCGACCTTCTTGAGGTTGTCGCGGACCCAATTCAGGTAGTAAAGCTCTGCCTCCTCGGCGATGGGGACGACGACCACGTCGTGCGCGCCCTGGCTTTTGGGCTCGGCGTTCAAGCGCAAGGTCACCTGCTTGCCGACCGTGTTGATCAGGGTGTCGAAGATATTGATCATCTCATTCGTCGGCCGACCATTGACGGCGATAATGTAGTCCCCATCCTTGGCGTTGACGCCGACCTCGGTCAGCGGGCTGCGCAGGTTCTTGTCCCAGTTCTCGCCGCGTAGAATCTTCGCGATGCGGTAGTACTTCGTGCGCGGATCTTGCTCGATTTTGGCGCCCAAGAGGCCGGTCTGCACGCGTTGCGGCTTCGGGTACTCGCCGCCGCCGACATAGGTGTGGCCGGCGCTTAGCTCGCCGATCATTTCGCCAAGGACATAGGTGAGGTCGGCCCGGTGATTGACATGCTCGACGAGCGGGGCGTATTTGTCGTGGACGGCTTTCCAACCGACGCCGTGCATGCCCGGGTCGTAAAAGAAATCGCGCATCTGCCGCCAGCATTCGTTGTAGATTTGCCGCCATTCCTGGTGCCGATCGAGCCGTACTTCCAGGCCAGACAGATTGATCGGCTCGGTAATCGTGATGGGGCCTTTCGGCAGGTCGATGATGGCGTACTTGTCCTCCTTGCTGACCAGCATTTTCTTGTGGTCGGCGGAGATCTCGTAGCCGTTCACTTGACCTAGGGAGGTCTCCTTTCGCGTCGACAAATCGAACATCTCTAGCTGCGGCTTGGGGTCCTTGCTTCCCTGCCGCCGGTAGTACAGGGCGTTGCCGGCGGATTGCAGGTTGTCGTAATTGGATGGCGCGATCGGCAGGTCCACGATCCTGTCTTGCAGCCCCTCGGTGTCCACCTTGATCGGCGCGACTTCCTTCTTGGGTTCCTCCTTGCCTTTGGCTGGGCCTGACGGTTGGGCGAGTTCTGTCCCGACCTCGTCGTTTTGCGGTTTAAATGGCGATTCCGTGTCCTTGGACAAGGTCACCAGGTAAATGCGAGCCATGTCTCGGTAGATGTGGTTGAACTCGGTTTGCCCGTACACCGGGCTGAAGTCCCGGCTCGAGACAAAGAACAGATATTTGCCGTCGGCGCTGAAGGCGGGTTGTCCGGAGTCATACCAGTTCGCGGTTACCTCCCAGGTCTTGTTTTGATCGACCGAGTACAGGTAGATCTGCTCCATGGTGTCCGGAACCGGTAGGGTGTAGGCAATCCATTTGCTGTCCGGCGACCAGGTGAAATCCCGGATCTCGAAGCTGGCCTTCCTTTGCAGTACCGGGGTGACTGCCTTGGTGGCCACGTCCACATACTGGAGCCGTAGCTTTCGGTCGGACCAGAGGATTTTCTTGCTATCGGGCGACCAGCGGATCTCATACTTGTAGTTGTCGCCTCCCGTGGTGAGCTGCTTGGCCGGGCCGCTGCCGTCCTGAGGGACAGTGTAAATCTCGTCCTCGCCGGTGGCGTCCGAGACGTAGGCGATGGTCTTGCCGTCGGGCGACCACACCGAATTGCGCTCGTGCACGCCTGTTGTCTGAGTCAGGTTGCGCGTGCTGCCATGTTGCGCAGGCACCGTGAACACATCGCCGCGTGCCCCGAACAGGGCGCGCTTGCCGTCGGGTGAAATCTCGAAGTTGGTGATATTCTTGCTGACGTCGACCACGCCGCCGCGACCAGAAACCTCGTCCTCCAGGATGCGCACGGGAACCTTCACCGACTTCTCGGCGGCAAGGTCGAAGCGGTAAATGTAGCCCCCGTTTTCGAAGACGATGGCCTTGTCCCCCAGCGAAGGGAATTTGATGTCGAACTCTTGAAAGTGCGTCAGTTGACGGGTGCCCTTGGTTCGCAGGTCGTAGACGAATAGGTTCATGCGCCGATTTTCATCGCGATCGGAGAGGAAATAGATCCTATCGCCGCTCCACATGGGGATGATGTCTTGGGCGGGGTTGGACGTGATGTTTTCCGTTTTCTTGGTAGCGAAATCGTAGATCCAGATGTCGTCCGCCATGCCGCCCCGGTAGCGCTTCCAGGTACGGAATTCTCGAAAGATGCGATTGAATGCCAGCTTGCTGTCGTCGGGCGCGAACGAGCAGAAACCGCCGCGCGGCAACGGCAACTGCTCCGGCAGCCCGCCGTCGATGGAGATGAGGAAAAGCTGGCCGTTGAAATCGTTGAACTCTTTCATGCGCGAACGGAACACGATGTGTTTACTGTCGCTCTTCCAACCCATGACGATATTGTTGGGACCCATGCGGTCGGACACGTCGTCCCGGCTGCGGTTGGAAGTGATGGTGAGACGCTTGGGCACGCCGCCTTCGGCAGGGATCAGGTAGACCTCGGTGTTGCCGTCGTACTGGCCGGTGAAGGCGATCCACTTGCCGTCGGGAGAAAAGCGGGCGAACATCTCGAAGCCGTCGTGACTGGTGAGCCTGCGGGCGACGCCGCCAGCGCTCGGCACGGTGTACAGGTCGCCGGCGTAGGTAAATACGATCTGGTCCCCATGGATGGCCGGGAAGCGCAGTAAGCGCGCTTCATCCGGGGCAGCCGCGGCATGGCCAGTGAAAATCACGATGAAACAGAATGCTGTCGTAAGCCAACTTCGTTGCACGATCGGTTCCTCTCGGTTTGTATGTGACGAACGTAAGAAGAAGAATACAGGGGATGGACGCAGACAATGCAGACCCGGCGGTAATAGACGTTCAAGGCATGAGGAATAGTGCATGAAATCTTCGAAATGATGAAGCAAACACTCAAGACGCGAGTCCATACCGGAGGGTATTTGCCCGCACTTAAACTTCGCCCTCGGCAGGCACCTGATCCTGGGCTGCGGAGGCGTCGGGTCCCGGCGAGGCCGTGCGTCCGGTGACAGCCTGGAGCTGCTGGCGGGCGTCCTCTAGCTGGCGGAGGAGATCGGCGTGCCGCGCT
The DNA here is from genome assembly GCA_035296965.1 of Gemmataceae bacterium. Taxonomy (GTDB): domain Bacteria; phylum Planctomycetota; class Planctomycetia; order Gemmatales; family Gemmataceae; genus DATGZX01. The sequence continues at coordinate 6,802 of DATGZX010000252.1, read as the reverse complement.
TCGGCCTCGTTGCGAATCACGCGCTCCCGCTCCGACATGACTTCGGTCCAGAGCGCCCTCAGGTGATGATCCGCGCCAGGCGGTTCCTGATGGGCCTCGTCCGGCATAGCGGGTGCGCTGCCCAGGGCACGCCTTACGCCTCTGCCCAGCGCTTCCAGACCGCGCCCGACTAGACCCTTTTCGCGTTCCACGGGGCGCTGCAAATTGATTTCCAGCTCCAACAGCTCGATCCTCTCGGCCAGCTCGGCGAGCCGGCCGATTTGCGGGGAGGGTCCTGCGCTCGAATCCGCATTCTGAGCCGTGTGCGCCAGGGCGGCCCCATCGCCATTCTGCTGCAGGAGGAGGGCTGCTTCGTGCTGCTGGCGGAACGCATTCAACTCACGGCGCACGCATTCCAACTGCTCGGTGAGCTCCTCCCGCTCGCGCTCAGATTTCCTCTGTCCTATCGCCACCTGGTTCCTGGCCTCGGTAGCCTCTGCACGGGCGGAGTCGCGCTCTTCTTGTGCCTCGGCCAACCGTGATCGATTCTCACTTTCATGCGCTTGCAGCTTCTCGCACTCGGCGCGCAAGGCCTGGAGTGCTTGCTGCGATTGCTGGGCGGCCTGGGTCAAGCGCGTAACTTCGGCCTGAAAGCGGACGGTCGCCTCGCGGTGGAGCGTTTCGAATTCCTCGCGGTCGTGTCGAGCAGTTTTCGTCTCTTGAGTGAGGCCAGCAATCTGGCCCAGGAGCGAATTCCGTTCGAGCCGCAGGGCAGAAGCCTCATGCTGCAGCTTTTGCATGTCGTCGCGCAGGCCCTTCCGCTCTTCGTCCGATTGCTGGACGGCGGCGCTCAGGCGCTCTTGGCTGGCCTGCTTTTCACCTTGGAACCTGGCTTGCTCGCCGGCCAGGAGTCTGGTCAGGCGTTCGCAATCGGTCGCTGCCTCTTTCAAGGCCGCATCGAATTCCTGTTTCGAGACCGCCGCCTCGTGCTGCTGTTGCGCCAGCTCGGCCTTCAGTGCTTGGGCCTGTTCGACCAATTTCTGCCGCCTGTCTTCCAGCTGTTTCGCCCGCAGGGTTTGTCGCAGCTGTTCTTGAGAGAGAAGCGTATTCTTTTCACGGAACTGAGCGATTTCCTTCCTCAGCGACTCGCACTCTGCAAAGAAGCGTTCCTCGGCGGCCTCTTGCTGCTCTTTCTGCTCGGCCACCTTGCTCTGGGCAAGCTTCAGGTCTTCCTCGAGCGCGGCGAAGACTCGAAGCTGTTCTCTCTCCCGTCGGCCCTGTCCTTCTTGTTTGAGCTGCTGCGCGTGGAGTTGCTCGCTCAGCTCCTCGATGCGCGCCGCCCGCCCGACTTCTTGTTCCTGCGCTTGCTTGAGTCGCAATTGCAACTCGGCGACCTCCCCGAGCAAGCGCTGCTCCGTTTCTCGCTGAGTCTTGCCCTGGTCGTTCGGCCCGGGCTCGTGAGTTTGTGTGTGCGCGCTGAGCTGCTCGAGAGCGGCATCCCTCTCCCGTAGCAGCGCATCTGCGCCGGCGCGGAGCGATTCGACTTCGTCCCGAAGCAGGTCGCGCTCCCGCTGGAACTGTCGTTCGAGCGCGCCGGTCTGCTGTTGCCCCTGCTGCCGGACGCTGTCGAGCCGAGCTTGAAGGTCGTGGAGCTGCCGCTCGGCTTCGCTTGCCTGGCGTTTGTGCTTCTCCTCCCAGTGGGCCTGGATGGCCTGGCGGTCGGTCTCAGCGCGGCCGCTTTCTTCCTCCAGGCGTTGCACCAGGTTGTTTTGGGCAGTCTGCATCGCGCTGGCGGTGTCCGCGAGTGATCGCTCCAGCTCCTCCGCCCGGCTGCGGAGTTGCTCCCTCTGCCGCAGGCCTTCCTCTCGTTCGCCGAGCAACCGATCGCGGGCCGCCTGGGCCTCGCCGAGCGCTTCGGCCAGGCGCTGGACGCGCTCATCCTGCAATGACTTTGCTTGCAGCTGAGATTTGAGTCTTTCAGCCTCCTGCCTCAGGTCCTCACGCTCGACCCGTGTCGCCTCGACTTCGCGTCGGCTGGCCTGCGCTGTTTCCTGCTCGGAGCGCTTCGAGCGTGCTTCGTATTCCGCAAAATCGGATCGAAGTCCCTCGACCTCCTTCTCACGGGCCTGCAGGGCCGCCTTCAGCTCCTCGACGTCTGTTGCCTCGCGCTCGAACATTTCGATGCGCGCACGCAGGAGGTCGCGCTCAGCTTCCATGCCTTTCACGATTTGCTCCAGGCGCGCGGCTTGCTCCAGCGCCGCACTGACGGATTTGTCATTCTGGGCCGTCTGCGAGACATCGCCTCCTACCATGTCCTGGACACCGGCAGGCTGCGGCGCAGCCCTCTCGGGTGCCACAGGGGAAAGCTGCAGGCGCTCTTTCCAGAAAACGACGCGAAAGACACGGGCGCACTTCTTGCAGATGATGCGGTGTCCGATGTAGCCAGCGCGTATCTTCAGAGCGCGGCTGCACTCTGGACAAGGTAGGCGGACCTGCGCCAGGAAATCATGGCCACACTGCGTGCAGGATACTTGCTGTCCAAGCTTATCTAGGTCGAGAGGCAGGCTGTAATTGCAAGACGGGCAAGGGAACGCGATGCGTGCTTGAAAGCTATGGTTGCAGCGCACGCAGATGAGCCGCCGGCCGAGCAGCTCCGTGCGCAATGAGTGGACGTGCTCACATTCTGGGCAAGCGATTTTGATCGAGGAGGCCATGAGCAATCGCCGAGAACGCTTATGTGACAAACGCATGGAGGACCCGTATGGCTGGTAATCTGCCTTACTTCTAGTTTACCCTGGATGGTTGGAACCACAACCCTTTTGTGGGAACTCAACCCCGGCTTTTGCCCCATGTCTGAGTTCGTGGATCTTAGAATCTTTTCCGTCGGCAGGCCACTTTGTGCGCCCGGACCACGAGCCCCTGGTCGCGAACGGCGGGACTTAAGCTGCCGCGAGAAGAATTAGGCTAAGGCGAGAAGAATGAGAGACAGAAGAGGGACGGTGAAGCCTGATATGCCGATCCGCCGAGTTCACTGCATGGAACCGGAGATCAGGCCCTTTTTGGCCGGGCAGCCTCAATGAAGAGATGCGGTCCAGCTAGCGCGGCGCGCGTCACGAAGGCCGATGTGCTATAAAGAATAAAAATCCACCTTCTCGAGGATATTCCGCCATGACGCACCGGCTTCTGTCCTTGGCGTTGATCGTTGCCCTGGGACTTGGCATTGCCAACGTCGCCGCCACGCAGGATACAGCCAGCGCCTCTGTCGTCGTCACCGTACCGGCAGACGCCAGGCTTTGTTTCAACGGCACCTTGATGAAGGAAACGGGTACGGAGCGGCGCTTCACCACGCCTCCTTTGCAGCCAGGTGCCGACTTCTATTACGAGATCAAGGCCGAAGTCACGCGCCAGGGCCAGGTTATCCCGCAGACGCAGGAAGTCGCTGTTCGTGCGGGTGAGACCACGCGTGTCGATTTCAGTGGACTGGGGACCGAAGCTCCGGCGGCAAACGGTAGCGGTTCGGGCACGCCACAAGTCGCCGACGCCGGCTGGCCGCGCAAGGTGGTGAACAATGGAACCACGCTTACGGTTTATCAGCCGCAAATTGAAAAGTGGGAAAGGAATCAACTGGAGGCCCGCGCGGCAGTCTCTGTCGCAACCCAGGCGAACGCCCAGCCCACCTATGGCGTGATGTGGATCTCCGCCCGGACCGAGGTGGACAAGGAGAATCGCCAGGTCACGCTCGACAACATCAAGGTTACCCGCGCCACTTTCCCATCGGCGCCGGACAAAGTGGATGCTTACCTGGCCATCTTGCGGAAGCAGGCGCTCCCGGAGACGCGGACGGTCGCTCTGGATCGCCTGGAGGCCAACCTGGCAGTCACGAAAGCCGAGGCGCGCACCGCGAAGGTCGCGGTGAAGAACGAACCGCCGCGGATCATCAACACCACCAAGCCCGCCCTGCTGGTCCTGATCGATGGACAGCCCGCGTTACGGCAGGTCCAGGGAAGCAATCTACTTCGAATCATTAACACGCGCGCCTTGATCTTGCTCGACCAGAGTTCGGGGAAACATTACCTGCATGTCATGGACCGGTGGCTCGAGGCTGCGGGTCTCGATGGGCCCTGGTCGGTGGCGCAGAACCCGCCGGCAGCGCTTGCCGGGGTGTTGCAAGGATTCACGAATGATCCCCAGGTTAATTTATTCGACGATGTCGCTGACGATCTCAAAGAGGCCTTTGAAAATGGCGCGGTGCCGACAATTTACGTCAGCACGGTGCCGGCCGAATTGATCGAGACGACCGGCGCGCCTGATTTCGCGCCAATCGACGGGACCAAGCTGCTCTGGGCCAAGAACTCCACGAACCAGCTTTTGCTGAACACCGTGGACCAGAAGTATTATGTCCTGCTTTCGGGTCGCTGGTTCCGGGGAAAATCGCTGGAGGGACCCTGGGAATTCGTGGCCTCGGACAAGCTGCCGGCGGACTTCGCCAAGATCCCGGAGGCGCACCCGCGCGCCGACGTGTTGTCCTCGGTGTCGGGCACGCCACAGGCGGGCGAAGCGCTCATCGCCAACCAGATACCTCAGACCGCGACCATCAAGCGAAGCGAGGCGAAGTTGACGCCGGTCTATGACGGTCAGCCGCAATTTCAGCCCATCGAAAACACTTCACTGAATTACGCCGTCAACTCTCCGACACCGGTGATCCAGGTCGACCCCAACAGCTACTATGCCGTGGAAAACGGCGTCTGGTTCACGTCCCCCGCGGCCACCGGGCCCTGGGTGGCGGCCACCTCCGTGCCGCCGGCGATCTATTCGATCCCGCCCGACGCGCCGCTCTATTACGTGACCAACACCTACATCTACGACGCAACTCCCGATTATATTTACACCGGCTACACGCCCGGGTACTTTGGCACGTGCGTTTGTCCTGAAGGTGTTGTCGTGTACGGCACCGGCTGGACTTATCGTCCCTGGATTGGCAGTTCCTGGTTCGGTTGGCCCTGGACCTACGGCTGGGGCGTGCACTTCGACTGGACGGCGGGCGGCTGGGGCTTCGGCTTCGCGACCGGCTGCGGCCGGCCGTGGTGGGGACCGGTGGGTTGGTACGCCCGCGGAGGCGGAGCCTGGTGGCGGCCGGGTTGGCAGAACGGCTGGGGCGGCCGCTACGCCAACGCCCACATCAACCACTTCAATTTCGGCAACGTCAACGTCTACCATCGCTGGAACGACAACGTGCGCGTCAACACGTTCCACGGCGGGGCAGCGAACGTTTCAGCCTATAACCGAAGAACCTTGAACAACGTCGTTGCCGGCCCGCAAGGCGACGTATACCGTCGGGCCGGAGCGGGTTGGGAGACACACACGACCACTGGTTGGCGGCCGTATTCCGGCGGGGCCGCCACTGCCACGCTCAATAATGACTGGGCGGCGCGACGCTACGGCGAAGCAAACGCTTCCGCCTTCCGCTCCGCAGCAGGCAGCTACGGCCATTACGGCAGCGCCTATAGTCCTCCCGCACACATGGTTGGCGGTTACGCCGGCTTCCACGGCGGGGCCGCGGGATATCGCAGTTCCGGCGGCGGCGGCTATCGGGGCGGCGGCGGCTTTCATGGCGGGCGGCGGTAGGAAACTGATGGAATCAAGCTGTAGTCAACCTAGCCGGTTGATGTTAGCAGCCGTTGCGCTGTTTGTATGGGTTCAAGGCCTTCCAATTCACCGGCAGATCGAGGCAGGGGCCCGTGGCATCTCGGCTGGCGGGAACTCGCCGAACGTGTTCCTAGTTTTCCACGAAGTCGCTGTTCTTGTGATTCTTGAGGGTCTCTGCTTCCAGGCGCTCTATAATCACGCTTGTTCCGTTGATCTCAACGCCAATCCATCGTCGCATTTTGCGTTCACAAACCGCAAATGTTGTCCCACTTCCCCCGAACGGGTCGAGGACAACGTCGCCCGCCTTTGTGCTCATTTCAATGACCCGCTCAAGGAGTTTCGTCGAAAGAGCGTTAGACTTCCACTTCTCGGATTTGAACTTCCGATGGCGCACGGGCGGGATATCACTCCAGACGTCCGTGAGGTTGACTCCGTTGGGATTCATTGCCCCGCGGTGCCCTCCGTAATCCTTCACCTCACGACCGCAGTGCCTGCATGTCATGATGGGAGTACGGATATTATGGAAGGTTTTGTGCTTGCCTTTGGAAAAATAAAGTAAGCTGTAGTGACTTGGATAAAGGCGGCCCGGGATTGGTAAGCCGAATTTGATGTCAACAACTATCCAATCTCGAAAATGCATGCCTTTCTCTGTAAGGTGGTTTGCGAGAACGATGTTCCATTTCGGGATGTTGTACAGGAAAAAGGCTCCGCCGGTCTTCAGAACACGGGTACACTCGTCAATCCACCGGCGACACCATCCCAGGTATTCACCTTCCTCGCGCCGGTCATTAACTTGCCGTCCGTATTCCTTGCCAATGTTGAATGGCGGATCAGCGAAGACGGTATCCACACATTCGTCAGCAAGGCCGGGAAGGATCGTGAGGCAGTCACCTCGAAAAAGCGCCCCGAGTGACGTGAGATAGGCGGGCTGGAGCGTTCCATTCCTACTGAACAGGGAGAGATCGAACGCTCCTCCGGAAAACAGCGCTTTTCGTCGCATTGGTCTCTCGCAATCGGTTCTATTCGCGATCTTCCGGGCCAGGGCGAACGCATCAAACTCCACCTCAATTATTGAGAGGGCCTTGATTGGGACAAGTGTACAGGCCTACGATTCTTCCGGACTTTCACCTATTTCCCGGAGGAACGCATGGTTGCTACTACTCACGTGGGGTTGTTT
>DATGZX010000251.1:0-62592 GCA_035296965.1 Gemmataceae bacterium | reverse complement strand
AAACAACCCCACGTGAGTAGTAGCAACCATGCGTTCCTCCGGGAAATAGGTGAAAGTCCGGAAGAATCGTAGGCCTGTACACTTGTCCCAATCAAGGCCCTCTCAATAATTGAGGTGGAGTTTGATGCGTTCGCCCTGCGTTGCCCCGGCACCACAAATCATTCAGATACTTGTAATCTCTGCTGTTATCCATCGATTGCCAGAAGCCGTCGTGCAAGTAGGCCATCAGCTCGCCGTCACGGGCCAGCCGGATGAGTGGTTCCTGCTCGAGGACCAAGCCGGGATCCTCGGGCAAACGATCGAAGATCGCCCGGTGCATGACGAAGAACCCGCCGTTGATGCGGCCGCGCGAGATCAACGGCTTCTCATTGAACTCGGCCACCTGGCTGCCTTCCAGATCGATTTCTCCAAAACGGCCGGGCGGCCGGACTGCGGTCACGGTGCCGATCTTGCCGTGAGCCTTGTGGAACTGGACAAGCTTGGTTAGGTCGATGTCCGCGAGACCATCTCCATAAGTGAGGAGAAAATGGTCGCCGGTGATGTATTTTTCGATGCGCTTGACCCGGCAGCCTGTCATGGCGTCGAGGCCCGTTTCCGCCAGCGTGACCTGCCAATCTTCTTGCAAATCGGGGCCGTGAGTGTGTGTCCGCTCCGGCGCGCCGAGGCGCAGACTGAAATCGGAGTTGGCAAGATGATAGTCGAGGAAGTAACGCTTGATCGTCCAGCCCTTGTAGCCCAGGCACAGGATGAAATCGGTATACCCGTACTGGGTATAGCTTTTCATGATGTGCCACAGGATCGGCCGGTCGCCAATTGGGATCATCGGCTTGGGAATGTCATCAGCAACGTCCCGGATGCGCGTGCCCTGGCCGCCGCAAAGAATGACAACCTGCATAGCCTCTCCTGCATAGACCTTCCGGTCCCACGCACTGCTCCCGGCCAGCTTGTAACAGGTTGGCTGGGTAAGGGTCAAGGACACCAACAGGGCCGTTGGCAAGGCTTTGAAGCAGGGAGTTTTGCAAAGGATAAGGAAACTGCAGATCGCCTTATCGGCTGCCTTGCAGCTCTTTCACCAGCTCGGCGAGCAGAGCCGGGTTGTCTTTCTTCAGGAGATGATCGATGCGCGACTGGGGAACGCCCAGCTTTTGCATGGCGGAGGCAGCAGTCGCCCAGGCTCGCTGCCGTTTCTTCCCTTCGGCCAGGAAAAGCTCGGTCACCAGCTCAGCCAGCCGTTGGCGATGCAAGGCGTCTTCGTTTCGGTAATAGCGTTTGATGATTTTCTGTTGGTGGGGCGTGTAGTCTTCCAGCACGTTGCCATCTCCCTTCAAGGTCAGTGTTCCGACTTCGGGTGGGTTAGGCTCTCGTCGTTTGCATGGCCTCTTGCGCCCTGGAGGCGGGACTGAGAAGGAGGTCGCTCAAGCAATGAACTTTTCCTTTTTATCCTTGTTTTTAGGGCCGGCGTACCTCAGAATCATGAACGCCTCTCCACAAAAATCCAAGGCCCAGGGTTGAGCCAGAGCGGGAACTGTCGTTCTGGAAAGCACTTGCGATACGGGCGATTGCCTGCGGGCAATTGTCGCGAGGTGGCAGTTCCCTTATTATATCCGCCAGGCTACGGACCTACCCGATGAGACCGGGCAACAAGTTGAGAACCATCGATGCGTGCGGTAGTGCAGCGGGTCAGCCGCGCAAGGGTCGTGGTGGGCCAGGAAATCGTGGGGGAGATCGGCCGAGGGCTCTTGGTGCTGCTTGGCGTGGCCCGCGCAGACACGATAGCGCAGGCGGAGTGGCTGGCGGATAAGATCGTCACGCTCCGCATCTTCCAGGATGACGAAGGAAAGATGAATCTCGGCGTTGCCGAAGTCAGCGGCGAAGTTCTGGTGGTGAGTCAGTTCACGCTCTACGGCGATTGTTGCAAGGGTCGCAGGCCGAGCTTTGTCGAAGCTGCCCCGCCCGAGACGGCGATTCCTTTGTACGAGAAATTCGTCGAGGCCGTGCGCGCCCAGGGCATCAAGACGGCAACGGGACGGTTCGGGGCGATGATGCAGGTGGAGCTAGTGAACGACGGGCCGGTGACGTTGATTGTGGAAAGCAAGTAGTTATCGCACGAACTCATTAACGTTGCTAGTATCTTGCGACTGTTTCGGCACGTGAAAATGGTGTAGCGAGCGGGGACTGATTATGTCTTTGAATCAGCTTTTTGCAAAGAAATCCTTAAAAGTGCTGCTGGAAGAAATGGCTGGAGAAAATCGTCTCCGGCGTGTTTTGGGGCCGGTGACACTCACGTCCTTGGGGGTGGGTGCAATTATCGGCACCGGCATTTTTGTCCTGGTCGGCAAGGCGGCGGCCCAGCAGGCAGGCCCCGCGCTCATGTTGTCGTTCGTTGCTTCAGGAATCACGTGCATTTTTGCAGCTCTTTGCTATGCCGAATTCGCATCCATGGCGCCTGTTGCGGGCAGTGCTTACACGTATTCGTATGCAACCATGGGAGAGCTGTTCGCGTGGATCATAGGGTGGGATTTGGTCCTGGAGTACGCCATCGGCGCAAGCACGGTTGCCCACGGTTGGTCACATTACTTTCAGGACTTCCTCAAACTGGTTTCCAGGGGAGCGTGGGTCTGGCCCAAAACTTGGGGAGATGCGCCTTTTGAGTTCCTTCCCAGAACTGGAACCATGCAGTTGAGCGGTTCGTACGTGGATCTGCCGGCGATTTTCATCGCGACGTTGGTAACTGTGGTCCTAGTTATCGGCATTCGAGAAAGCGCAGGGTTCAATGCGACGATGGTGATTCTTAAAGTTACCATCGTGCTCTTCGTAATCTGTGTGGGCGCCTTCCTGATCAACCCTGCCAACTGGACAAACAATTTCGCACCACACGGTTACGGCGGCCTTTCGATTCCCTTTTTGACCAGTGGTCCCATCGGTGGCCAACCCACGGGCATGCTTGCCGGAGCGGCCACTATTTTCTTTGCCTATATTGGCTTCGATTCGATTTCCACGCACTCCGAGGAAGCCAAGAACCCGCAGCGGGATGTGCCGACGGGTATAATCGCCTCGCTGCTGATCTGCACTGTTCTCTATATTCTGGTGAGCGGCATCCTGACCGGCATGGTTCCCTACGACAAAATCAACATTGATGCCCCAGTTTCTGACGCTTTTACGCAGCGAGGCTTTGATTTCGCTGCGCTGCTCATTTCCGCCGGGGCTGTCGCTGGCATCACAAGCGTGCTCCTGGTCATGATGCTCAGTCAGCCGCGGGTCTTGCTCGCCATGGCGCGCGATGGGCTGTTGCCGCAAAGCTTTTTCGGCGCGATCCATCCCCGCTTTCGCACGCCTTGGAAGTCGACCATCCTTACGGGCGTGCTGGTCGGGACCGCGGCAGCGCTGCTCCCGCTCGACATTCTCGCGGATATGGTGAATATCGGCACGCTTTTGGCATTCCTGATGGTGTGTGCCGCCGTATTGATCATGCGAAGGTTGAACCCCGGTGCGCACCGACCGTTCCGGGCACCTTTCGTGCCGTTTGTCCCTATCGCTGGGATCGTGAGCTGCCTCATCCTTATGCTCTCGCTCGGTGTTCAGAATTGGGCTCGGTTGGGCATCTGGCTGGCGATTGGTCTTGTCATTTACTTCACCTACGGCCGATGGCACAGCCACCTTGGAAAGGAGCTGCGCGCAGAAATCAGCACGCACGGGATCTCGCCAGCCGGAGTCCCCGTAGACGGGGTCTGATTAAAGGACCTCGGCGGGAACTGCGCTTCAGCAGAGGACAGAGTTCCTCTTCCGCCCATATTAGGAATCGCAATGCTCGGCAAGCAACTGTTCGCCAGGAAATCGCTCGAAACCCTCCTTGCCGAAATGGCCGGGGAGAACCGTTTGCGGCGAATCCTTGGCCCCATCTCGCTCACTTCCCTGGGGGTTGGCGCGATCATCGGCGCGGGCATCTTCGTGACGACCGGCGAGACGGCTGCGACCAAGGCGGGTCCGTCGGTGATGCTTTCGTACGTAGTGGCGGGCCTTGGGTGCACGTTTGCGGCCCTCTGCTACGCGGAATTCGCCTCCATGGTGCCGGTGGCGGGGAGCGCTTACACGTATGCCTACGCCACGCTTGGCGAACTTTTCGCCTGGATCATTGGCTGGGACCTCGTTCTGGAATACGCCATGAGCTGCGGCGTCGTGGCGGCGGATTGGACAAAATATTTCAATGAATTCCTTCAAGTCTTTATCCACCGGAAGATTCCTGACTGGTTAGCCAACGACCCGGGAACCTTGCACGATTTGACTAAGGGGCAATCGTGGCTGGGGATCAATTTGCCCGCCGTCATCATCATGGCGCTGGTCACGGTCGTTCTCGTGATCGGCATCCGCGAAAGTGCCACGATGAATGCCCTTCTCGTCATCACGAAAGTCGGCGTCGTCATCTTCGTGATCGCCGTCGGATGGTCCTATGTGAACCCAGCGTACTGGACGAGTATTCCGCCGCAGGAGCGAAAGCTCATCATTGTCAGCGAGTGGTTGGAGGGCCACCCGACCATAGCCGCCATGATCCCCAAGGCCCAGCGCAGGCACCTGGGGGATGGCAAGGAGTTTCTGGAGCATCAGGCTCGCTTTGCTGTCGTGGTCTCCCCGTCCGAGAAAAAGGAACTGGAAGGATTGAAGGGAGAGCGTTTAGCTGACTGGCTGGAAAACCATCCCCAGATTGCCCTTCTCGATCCTGAGACAGCGCGCGCCCAAGTCGGGAAAGGACAGGAGTTGTTCGAGGTTGATCGTCCGATCGCAGATTTTCTGTCCCAGGATCAGCAAGACCTTGTTGGCGGACTGAAGAGCGACACCTCGAAATGGGGCATGATGAGCTTGCTCGGCGTGAACGCACCACTTGAATCACTCGACAATCGCACGCGTAGCCCTTTCATGCCTTACGGCATGTCGGGGATCCTGGTTGCGGCCGCTGCGGTTTTCTTTGCCTACATCGGTTTCGATTCCATTTCCACCCACTCCGAGGAAGCCAAACTGCCGCGACGTGACGTGCCCATCGGCATCCTGGCTTCGCTGGCAATTTGCACCGTGCTCTATCTTGGAGTGTCGGCGGTGATTACCGGAATTCAGCCCTATCCCGAGATTGATCAAGATGCTGCCGTGGCCTCGGCCTTCCGAATATTATCCGAGAAGAACGACAGTTTGCCTCTGCGTATTTCCGCCGGTGTCATTGCCGTGGGTGCCCTCGCCGGCATGACCAGCGTCCTGCTGATTACACTGCTCAGCCAGGCGCGCATCTTCCTGGCCATGGCTCGCGATGGTCTGCTGCCTGCGCGTATTTTTGGCGCGGTACATCCCACGTTTCGCACACCCCACGTTTCGACCATGCTGACCGGGGGGATCCTGTGCGTGATCACGGCGGTAACTCCCATTAGTGTACTCTTCGAGATGGTCAACATTGGCACGCTGCTTGCTTTCATCGTCGTTTGCGCGGCCGTTTTGCTGCTCCGCATTAGAAGACCGGAAGCGGACCGGCCCTTCCGTTGTCCTGCCGTATTCGTGCTGGCGCCGCTTGGCGTAGCCGTCAATTTGCTAATGATGCTGTTCCTATCCCTTGATAGCTGGATCCGACTCTTCGGCTGGCTGGCGATTGGCTTATTCATCTATTTCTTCTACGGTCGCCGCCACAGCGCCCTGGGACAGCAGTTGGCGCTCGATGCCAAGGGGCAGTAGACTCGTAGAGAGTGAGAAAAGGATTGGAAGAGTCTCGCTAACTCAAAGGTTTGCCCCGCATGCGCATCACGCAACTCGAAAGCCATTTGCTGCGTATTCCTCTGGCGCGCCCGGTGACCGCTCCTGCCGGCGGCGAGCAGGGTACGCGGCTCGATCGCGTGTTCTTGTTGATCGTATACGTGGACACGGATGCCGGACATCGTGGACTCGGTTTTGCGTACGCCTTGCACGGGGGCGGAAGGGCGCTGAAGGTCATCATCGACGACGATCTGGCTCCTCTTGTCGTGGGTGAGGATCCGCTCGATCACGAAAGGCTCGGCACCAAGGCATACTGGAGATTACAGGCTATTGGACGCACGGGCCTGGTCGCGCAGGCTTACTCCGCCATCGACCTCGCCCTCTGGGACTTGAAGGGGAAAGTCGCTGGGCTGCCGCTCTACAAGCTCCTGGGTGGCGCGCGTGAATCGGCCCCTGTTTACGCGGCGGACGTTGGTTGGCTCTGGATGAGTCCTGAAGAAATCATCGAAGCATCGCAGCCGTACCTCGAACAGGGCATGATGGGCGTCAAGGTGAGAGTCGGTAACTCGGACCCGGAACTTGATGCAGAGCGCGTGACGCGCATCCGCGAAGCCCTGGGCGAGGACATCTGGCTGGCTGTCGATGCCAACCAGCGCTACGACTACGGCACTGCCTTATCAATGGGCCACTTCTTCGAGGAGGAAATCGGCGCGGACTGGTTCGAGGAGCCGCTTTCTTGCGAAAATATCGAGGGCCATGCTCGCCTGGCCCAGAAACTGGAAATCCCGATTGCCGCGGGAGAAACGCTGTTTAACATCGGCGAGTTTGCCGCCTACCTGGACCGCGATGCCATCGATGTCCTCCAGCCCGACGTGACGCACCTCGGGGGGCTCACCCCGTGGCTCAAGGTGGCCAACCTGGCCGCCCTCCATCATCGGCCCCTCGCGCCTCATCTCCTGCCGGAGATCGCGGTGCATCTGGCTTGCGGCCTGCAGCAAGTGACCACGGTGGAATACATGCCGTGGCTTTACCCAGCGTTTGTCGATCCGCCGGCAATCGTCAAGGGCCAGATCGTGCCGCCCAAGCGGGCGGGATTGGGACTGGAAATCAGCGAGGACGCCATCGAAAAATACCGGGTAGAGGCCTAAAACCGGCCACAGTGTTTATGCGGCGCGCGGTCAATACTGATCTCAATAGGCCGTAGCGGGGGAAACTGCGTGAGATAGCCCGCATTCTGGCGAATGCGGCTACAGGGCGATGTCTCATTCTTGACCGCGCTCAGTTTACAACGGAGCAACCAACGTAGCCCTTCGGATCGGTCGCAGTTATACTATAAATATGAACACTGCGATTAATCTGCCTAGTTTTCTCCGGGGAGCGGCCGTGACCCAACCCCCGCAGCGCGACCTGTTCGGCCAAATAGACACACCGCCGCCGGCGCCCCCGGCAGAAACGGGGTTGTTTGCAGACATCGTCTTCGACAGGCCGCTCGATCATGCCTATTCTTACTCCGTGCCCGAGAATCTTCGCGAGGCGATCGCCGTCGGCAAACGCGTGCTGGCGCCTTTCGGCCGGGGCGACAAGGCCACGGTCGGCTATTGCGTGCGTCTGAGCAATTCTGCCCCCACTCGCGCACTCAAGGCCCTCTACAGGGTACTCGACAATGAAATCTTGCTTACGCCTGATTTGCTGCGCCTGACGCGCTGGATGGCGGACTATTATCTGTGCGGCTGGGGACAGGTGCTGAACGCTGTCGTGCCAGCCGGCGCCCGCGAGCGTTCCGGGTCGCGGACGATAACGCTTCTGGAAGCCGTGCCGCCCGCGGAGCTGCCTGCCGAGATGCCCGAGCTTACCGCAAAGCAGAAGATCGCTTTGCAGCATCTCCGGGCTGAAGACAAACCCATGGAACCGCGGCAACTGGCGCGGCTGGCGCGGTGCGGATCGGGGCCGATCGAAGCGCTCGTCGACAAGGGGCTGGTCCGCAAATCGACTCGCCGCGTGGATCGCTTCACGCAAACGACGGAGGAGGGGATCTCCCCCGATCCGTCGCTCAGGCTGAATGCCGACCAGTTGCAAGCCTGGGCACCTATCGAGCAGGCCTTGCATGGAGGCGGCTTCCATGCGTTTCTCCTGTACGGCGTGACGGGCAGCGGCAAGACGGAAATCTACTTGCGCGCGATCGAGGAAGTCATCCGGCAAGGCAAGGAGGCGATCGTCCTCGTTCCGGAAATCAGCCTGACGCCGCAGACCATCCAGCGTTTCCGCGGCCGCTGCGGCGAGGTTGCAGTGCTGCATAGCCATCTGGGCGATGCCGAGCGTGGCGGACACTGGCGGCGCGTGGCGGGAGGCCAGGTGCAGGTCGTGGTCGGCGCTCGCAGTGCCGTCTTCGCGCCCACGCGTAAGCTGGGCTTGATCGTCATCGACGAAGAACACGAGGGGACGTTTAAGCAGGAATCGACGCCGCGTTACCACGCCCGCGACGTGGCCGTCATGCGGGCTCGACTCGAGAATATCCCGATCATCCTGGGCTCGGCCACACCGTCGCTGGAAAGCTGGCACAATGCCGAGCGCGGCCAATACACCCTGCTGAGCTTGCCGAACCGTGTGCTGGACCGGCCCATGCCCAAGGTGGCCCTGATCGACATGCGGCACGAAAGGGCCGGGCCGGGCCGGTTTCGGGCGCTCAGCCCGAGCCTGGAGCGTGCCATGCGCGATGCACTGCGCGCCGGCGGCCAAGTAATGTTGCTGCTCAACCGCCGGGGTTTCTCCACTTATGTGCATTGCGCTTCGTGCGGCCACGTGGAGACTTGCCGTTTCTGCGACCTGGCTTTGATCCACCACCGGGAGCGGGACGTCATGCTCTGTCATTACTGCGGTTACGAGCAGGCTCCGCAGAGACTATGTCCCAGTTGTGGCGTCGGCGAAGAGCGCTATCAGGGACTGGGCACCGAGAAGCTGCAGGCCGAGATCGAGGAGAAGTTTTCCGGCTATGTCGTCCGCCGCATGGACAGCGACAGCATGCGCCGGCCCGGCAGCCATGCCCGCGTGCTGTCCGCGTTCCGGAAGGGTCTGATCCATATCCTCCTGGGCACGCAAATGATTGCCAAGGGTCTGGATTTCCCCAACGTCACGCTGGTCGGCGTCGTAAGCGCAGACACCGCACTGCACATTCCCGACTTTCGAGCTGGCGAGCGGACCTTCCAGCTTCTGTCTCAGGTAGCCGGCCGTACGGGCCGGGGGGCGCTTGGCGGGCGCGTGCTCGTCCAAACATTCACTCCGGAGCATCCGTCCATCGCGCTGGCGGCGGCCCACGATTATAAGGCCTTCGTGGCCACAGAATTGAGCCAGCGCCGGGCCCACGGCTATCCGCCCTACGAACGGCTCGTCCGGCTGATCGTCCGCAGCCGGGACAAGGATGCGGCCAATGAGTTCGCGGAACGGCTGTCCGGTGCGTTCCGCACTGCCCTTGCTGGGCTCGGCCATACCTCCGCCCCCACGGCTCCGGTCCGTCTCCTCGGCCCGGCTGAGGCCCCGGTCTTCCGCCTGAAGGGCTATTATCGCTTTCATTTTCAACTTCAATCTGCGAGTGCGGCCGCCTTGCACCAGGTCTTGCGGGCCGTCACTGGCACCTTGCGCACGCCCTCGGGCGTGGAGTTTACGTTGGATGTAGACCCTCTGAACATGCTGTAAGGATCAGGCCTGCTTGTGCTGCCGCCAGCAAGTCCTGCCCCACCGCGTCGACGCGCTTCCGGCGTATGGCCGCGAGCAAGGCGCCGCTAGGGCCGAATGCAGGGGCAAGCGAGTCCGCAACGGCGCAAGATTCGCGTGGGTCAGGCCCTAGACAACAGGGTGTTAACTTGGTATCCCTAGCATGAATCTGGTAAAGACCCGCCGCCCCGGACGAACGGGCGCGTGCATTGGGCGTCACTGAATTCTGTAGCGCCGAGCAAATTCGGGGCGTGTCAGGGCGATCGGTTCGGGGTCGACCATCGCGGGACACAGCGATCTGTCAGGAGAAAGGAACGAACGCGCATGACTCACACTGTCTGTGAACCTTGTTACGACTGCAAGTACACCGATTGCTGCGTCGTTTGCCCGGTTGAGTGCTTCTACCAAGACGACATGATGCTCTACATCGATCCCGTGGACTGCATCGACTGTGAAGCATGCGTCCCGGAATGTCCCGTGGAAGCCATCTTCGCGGAAGCCAACGTTCCCGCGCAGTGGACGCATTACACGCAACTGAACGCTGACAAAGCAGCTCCGCTCAAGGCCGCAGGCGGCGAGGCCCACATCACCGAGAAGGCCGACGCCAAAGAAGGCCCTGAGTGCAAGAAGAAAGCTTAACTCAGCGTGCCAGAGTCTGCAGCAGGAGATTGAACCTGGGTGCCATGCTTTCGCCGCCCTGGCCCTGGCCGAGGGCAGCACGCCTATCTGCCGGGGCGGCGAAAGCATATCGTGCCCCAACGCAAGGGATTACTTCGCCGACTGCTCCATGCTTTCGGGTCTTGCCACATGGCTGTCTCAGGCGGTAAGCTGGGTCCGAAGGCATGACACCCAAGACAAGTCTGCTGCAAGAGTACTCACGGATGTAGACATGCGCCAGTCTCCTACCCCGCTGGCGTTTGCCTGCCGCCTACAATGAAGCAGGCATGCGATCTTCAACGGGAGTCCTTCTCATCCAGCTTGGTACCCCAGATGCTCCGACGGCGCCCGCGTTGCGCCGTTACCTGCGGCAATTCCTCGGGGATCCGCGCGTCATTGAAGCGCCGCGCTTGCTATGGTGGCTCATCCTGAATTTCCGAATCCTACCCACGCGGCCCAAGCAGTCCGCTGCCAAGTACAAACGCATCTGGGACGCGCAAACCGGTTCGCCTCTCTTGCACTGGACCCGGGTGCAAGCCCACGGGCTCGAACGACTGCTGACCAACGTTCCCGTTTGCTTTGGGATGCAGGTCGGCAATCCTTCTATCGCCTCCGCGGTGCGAGACATGATCGAGGCCGGCATCGATCGGCTGATCGTCGTCCCCATGTATCCGCAATATTCGGCCACGACTACAGCCTCAGCTTACGACGTGCTCTTCCAGGCGCTCATGAAGGAGCGCTGTGTTCCCGCTCTGCGCATCGTGCCGCCTTATTACGATCACCCGGCGTACATGGGCGCCGTGGCGACGGTCATCCGCGAGGAACAGGCGAAGCTGCCCTGGGAGCCGGACCATTTCGTGCTCAGCTTTCATGGTATCCCCGTCAAGTATGCCGAGCGCGGCGACCCCTACCCCGAGCATGTCGAGCGGACCACACAGCTTCTCCTGGAATTGCTCGACTGGCCGGAAGGGCGCTGGACGCAATCGTTTCAATCGCTATTCGGCAAGGACCTTTGGCTGCAGCCCTATACTGATGAAACGCTGAAGGACCTGGCGCAACACGGCGCCAAACGCGTGTTCATCGCAATGCCGGGATTTACGGCGGATTGCCTCGAAACGATCGACGAGATCGGCTACGAGGCCACTGAGATATTTCGGAAGGCTGGAGGGGAGGAGTTGCATCGCTGCCGCTGCCTCAACGACCACCCTGCCTGGCTGCAAGCGCTGGCCACCCTAGTGACAGAAGAAGGGCAGGGCTGGCTGTAGATGGGCAGTTAGCGACTCATAGATACGCGGCGGTAGATTCCCCGATTCTGCTCCGCCAGTGCATGCAGAGCCTGATCTCCCCGCCTTGCCCGACCGTTGCTCAATTCGATTGCGTGGATCGCCGATTGGTCGTGATTGCGCACGGTAAGGTCGCGAACCTGCTCGGCTTTCAAGTCATCCGCGTCGGTCAAAAGGAAGATGTTGTCGGGGAGCAGCAGCAAGGCCCGTCGCAGGGCCCGCACGTGGTCCGTGCCGCCTTCGGCGTAGCACTCCTTCAAAAGGTCGGCAGCGTTTGCTTTGTTTTCTGGCGTGGCATCGACTAACTCGGCTTTGCCGCCGATGAGCAAGGGCTCGGCGTCGCGATTATAGGCGATGATCTGGAACCGGACGCTCACCGGCAAGGATGCCAAGCTTCTTAGCAACTCGCGCTTGGCAGTCTCGAACGAGCCGTTCAATCCCATGCTCGCCGAGCGATCGATAACATAGACGATCTTCTGCCCCTCGGTCGCAATACCGAAGAACGAAGTGGTCGTTCCTCCGGACCCATTGCCTCTTCCCGCCTTACCCAAGCCAGTGCCATTTCTTCGCACTGGAGGATCCTCTTGTTGCTCGGAGAAGCCTTGTCTCGTCTCACTCTGAGCGACGACAGGACGCAAAACTGCCGGGGTGACATGCTCTTGGGATGCAGTCGACGGGCCGATTGCCATCGTGGGTGGGATAGGCGCACGAGGAGTCGGCTCGGACTTGTGGGCAGATTGCGGCTGGCGCATGGGCTCATCGTCGAGCTTCAAGTTTACATCGTGATCGAGGGCCGCGACGCGCGTATCGATGAGCAAACCTTGGCCCGCACCGGCATCGCCTGCCGAGCAGTGGAGGAAAACCGGGATGACGACCCCAGCGTGAAGGAGCAACGACAACAGCAATGAAAGCCGCCAGCTGTGCCGGAATTGTCGATCGTAGGGAGCGCTCATGACTGCCGGTGCACTCCTCTGTAGGGATGGCACCAAGGAGGATGAAGTTACCAGCAACGGCGCGCCGATATCTGTAATGCCGCCGAGGGGTGGTCCGACCCAACTGTGTGGCACGGACGCTGTTAGCACCTTTGAAGAGACTTCTGCTTGTCGTGTTGACCAACCTGAGGAGTAGCGGTGACGCACGGCTGCGTCACCGCTAACTTTTGCGCGCTCTCAGCGGTGGCCCAAGCCTTCCAGGGCGAGCCACAACTCGGCAACGCCTTGATCCTCTTTCCCGTCAGCCCATTCGATGTGCGCCCGCGTGCGTTCCACCCCGTTCAGCATTTCGCGCGTAAGCACCAGCGTGAACCTTCGGCCAGTTTCAGTCTGGCTGACCAGGCGAACGGTCTCGCCTTCCCTGGTTGCCGTCGCTTTCATGCCCATCTGGCTGAGAGTGTCCTGCGCAGACTGGGAGACGGTATCAAGAGATGCCACGATGAAATGATCCTGGTCGTCGGCACTGCTTTGCAATTCGAGAAGCCCCGCAAGTTGCGCGGAATCGCAGCCGGCAATCGCGAATGATGCGAGACCGGCTGCGCACACCATTGCGCGAATGGTCGCCATGACTTCTTCTCCTGGTTTCGATTGCTTTCCGAAATGAGGAGGGGCGACTATAGCGACCGGCCAAGCATGGTGGAAGAGCAACTAGCCTTCGGGGTGCACTGCCGAGCACTGCTGCACTGCTTGAACTTGGGGTTACTAAACCCGGCCCCTGGCGGGGCTCGGCTCGCAGGCGAGCCGAGCCCCGCCAGGGGCCGGGTGACTCGATTGCGTAAGTTGGGCTGATAGGTAAAGAATTCCCTAGCCTCGCCAGCGGTTGAGGGAGCCTTCGCCGCTCGTCAGCACCAGTTCTCCGTGGAGCACTCCCTTCACCGCCATTAGCTCATCACCGAGGTGGCGCACCTTGCCCGCGGGCCCGCGCAGGACGGTTACCTCCAGGCAATGCCGCTCGCCCAGATGGACATGCAGGCTGGAGACAACGAGTTCATGGTGATGATGCTGCTTATCGATCAGCCGGGAGGCCAACTCGCGCGCGTGGTGGTCGTAGACGAGCATGACTATCGCTACTTGCTCGCCCTGGGCTCGCTCCCCTTCTTCGCGGATGAGCCGATCGCGAATGAGATCGCGAATCGCCTCGCTGCGCGTGGCGTAACTTTTCGTTGCATTGCGCTGGTCAAATGCCTCCAGCAATGCACTTTCAAGAGAGATGCTGATTCGAGTGAGATCGGCCATGGGAGTAAATTCCGAATCAAGACAACGGGTAGCGTTTCGTCACAAAGTTGCTGAAGAATTCACGCTTCGTGATCATACACGCGCGGGTCCCCGAGCGGCGCTTGAAAATCGAGCCAATCTCAAGGCTTCATGCACTGTTCGGTCGATCGTGGGCCGTCTCCCTTTCAACCAGAACCGCAAATGCCCCTCGGGCAACGCACGGGCAAGGTTTTTCATTGAATGTTGCCTCCTGGAGTAGTAACCTCAATATCCTAGCCAAGTTATTGCTGCTGCCTGCCTTGCATGCACCAAGTTGGGAGGACGGGTGATGTTGCGATTGGACGCTAGCCGATCGGTGTCATTTTGCGACGGATTTTCGCGGCGCGATTTCCTGCACGCCGGGAGCTTGGCGACGCTCGGCCTGACCCTTCCTGGCTGGATGGCACAAAAGGCTGCCGGCGCGGTCAATGACCGCGACGTGAACTGTATCATGCTGTTCCTGGTCGGCGGCCCCAGCCAGATTGACACCTGGGATCCGAAGCCGAACGCTCCGGCGGAGATCCGCGGACCCTTCCAGCCAATCGCCACGAGTGTGCCAGGCATCCAAATCAGCGAGATCTTCCCGAACATGGCCAGGCACATGGACAAGATTTCGCTGATCCGCTCCGTGTACCACACGGCCACCGCGGTTCACGACACAGGCCATCAGATGATGCAAACGGGCAGGCTCTTCACGGGCGGCATCGAGCATCCGCACGCGGGCTGCGTCGTGAATTACCTGAAAGGACAGCGCGGCGAAGTACCCGCGCACGTCCTGATGCCTCATCCCATCGGCCGGACCGGGGGCAACCTGCCGCACGGCCAAAACGCCGGCTACCTCGGCAAACAGTACGATCCTTTCATCCTGAATGCGGACCCTTCCGATCCGAAGTTCAAGGTGCCGGACCTGCTGCCTCCGGATTACATCTCCGCAGTGCGCGCCGAGCGGCGCCAAAGAATGCGTGATGCCGTGGAGGGGTCGCTAGCCGCATTCGAGAACAACGCCCGGGCCAAGCAGCTCGACGACAACTTTAATCTTGCCTATCGGCTGATGTCCAGCCCGCAGGCGCGGGAGGCCTTTGCCCTGGAAAAAGAGCCCGCGGCCGTGCGCGATCGCTATGGCCGGACGCGCTTCGGCCAATGCTGTCTCCTTGCCCGCCGCCTGATCGAGCGTGGCGTTCGCTTCGTGACCGTGAATATGTTTGAGACGGTGTTCGATGAGATCACCTGGGATATCCACGGCTCCCGGCCGTTTACCGACATCACCGAGATGGCCAAGCTGGTGGCTCCCAATTTCGACCGGGCTTTCAGTACCCTTTTGGAAGACCTGCATGAACGCGGCATGCTGAAGTCCACCCTGATCACAGCCATGGGTGAGTTCGGCCGGACGCCGAAGATCAACCCAGCCGGCGGTCGCGACCACCACCCGGGAGTCTGGACGATCTTGATGGGAGGCGGACCGATCAAGGGAGGGAGAGTGGTTGGTGAGTCGGACGAGCTGGGATATATCCCCAAAACTCGCCCCGTGACGCCCGGCGAAGTGGCGGCGACAATCTATCAGGGCCTCGGGTTCGACGTGCACCGGGAACTGCCGGGACCACAAAATCGCCCGATACCGTTGGTAGATTACAGTCTTCAGCCGATCAAGGAATTGTTGTGAGCTTGTACACCTACGGCCGGATACCGGCAAGAGCCGAACTTAGACTCGCACCACATAACGACACCGGCGTTGCTAGAGAAGAAGAAATGGGCAGGAGTCAGCGTCCGACCTTTTCGATGGGGAGAGCAAGACGATATGCCCATCCTCTATCATGGCACGAACCGCGCGTTCGCGACTGCGATGGCTGGAACGCCTGCTGCTGGGGGCACTGTCGATGTGACACGGGGGAGAGGCGAATTTGGTCGCGGCTTCTATACGCAGGATTCCACCGGCAATGCCGCTCGACGCGGACAGGGTATCTACGGCGACAACAGCGCGGTTCTCATCCTGAATATTGACAACCTCGCTTACCACGCTTTGAATTTTAGGCGACTAAATCTGAATATGGCACGGAGGTTGGACGCGCAACTTAGGGCCAGCCATATGCAGCATGCTTACACGACCGTCCACGATGCCATCATCGGCCCACTAGTGGGTATGCCCGGCATCGAACAGCAGAAGTTCCAAACTCAAAATGCTCGGACTCTATTAAATGGGCCACTGACCCAGAGAACCGTGAAATAGACCCGAGGACATGAAGATGGCCTTTGTACACAGTCTTGTGAAAACGGAAGTGCGTGGAAAGACGGGATGGTGTGCGCCGGCGGAGCTTGGCGAGGCCGCACCGCACTACATCAGCTTTGTAATACCCGTAGATGCACAGGGAGACTTTT
This sequence comes from Gemmataceae bacterium, assembly GCA_035296965.1. Lineage (GTDB taxonomy): Bacteria > Planctomycetota > Planctomycetia > Gemmatales > Gemmataceae > DATGZX01. The sequence goes on along the minus strand of DATGZX010000251.1, from coordinate 46,598 downwards.
TGCCCCGATACACCTGTGAAACGATCACCTCGGAAGGCAAAGGGAAAAAAAAGGTGTCCCATGAGTTAGTCCGGGAGGGTAAAGATTCGCTCGTCCTGCGACTTGGCAAGCTCGAATTTTGGTTCACCGCCAGCCCTGTTCGAAAGGAAGAACGCCGCTTGCCGTACGTTGGCAAACTCAGGCATGAGGATTTCGGCCATCTGTTCACGGAAATCGAGCCAGAAAAGCCGGAGAGCTTGGACAGGCTTTACGAAGAGGAAGACACGTTTGTCATTGGCTGTGATGCTTTCACCCATTACTCAGGCATTAAATCGCTGACGAGGAACCGATGATCCGCATGAAGGGCAACTCCATTGCGACACCCTTTCTTCCCAGATCGGGAAGTTTTCTTGCAATCGGCTCGGTTTCCTTACAATCGGGCCTTGTACTGCGAAGCTAGAGCAATCGACATTTGCATTGCAACTGAAAGCGCACACTCAAAAGTTGAGAGAGGTCGAAATGTTTGTAGGCGTCCTCCTTATAGCCAGTTTCCTTCCGGGAGATTCGGGAAAGGCTCCGGAAGCCGAAGATCATTCGACCCCAAGCTTCCGCAACCAGGTCATCCCGATGATGACGAAGGTCGGATGCAATTCCGGAGCCTGCCATGGCGCCTTGGCCGGCAAGGGAGGGTTCAAACTTTCGCTCCGCGGCTACGATCCGGCCACCGATCACTTCGTGATGACGCGCCAGGCGCTTGGGCGGCGCATCGATCCGGTTGAGCCCGCACACAGCCTCTTGCTGCTCAAACCGACGATGGCTGTGCGCCACGGCGGCGGCCAGCGGATCGAGGTTGGCTCGCCCGATTACCTGATCCTTGCCAACTGGATTGCTGCCGGAGCGTCCGGCCCGCGCGCGGACGACGCGCGCATCCAGCGTCTGGAGGTTTCTCCTCGGCAGGCGGTGGGGAAGCCACAGGATTCGCTGCAAGTGACGGTGCGCGCCTGGTATTCGGACGGCCACGCAAAAGATGTCACGCGTTGGGTCAAATACAGCAGCACCGAGGATCTAGTCGCCGCGGTCGATCAAGAGGGCAAGGTTCGCGTCGCGGGCTACGGCGAAGCAGCAATTACCATGTGGTATTCCAACCTCGTCGCTATTTGCCGGGTGACCTCCCCGCTGCCTAACCGGCTCGAGCCGCGCGTCTTTGCGGAAGCTGAGAAGACGAATGCGCTGGACGAACTGGTCCTCAAGAAGCTCGAGACCCTGCACATTCCGCCGTCGTCGCTTTGCACAGATCAGGAATTCATGCGCCGGGTCTACCTGGATACGGCAGGAATCCTGCCCACGGCCGACGAGGTGCAGAAGTTTGTCGCGGACCGGGCTCCCGTGAAGCGCGCCAGGCTCATCGATGCCCTGCTGGAGCGGCCCGAGTACATCGACTACTGGGCCTACAAGTGGTCGGACCTGTTTTTGCTGTCGACGCACAAGCTTGCCCAGCCGGCCATGTGGTCGTTTTACCAATTCCTCCGCCAAAGCGTGGCGGATGACAAACCCTGGGACCGCTTTGCCCGCGACATCCTGACAGCCAGCGGCAGCACGCTGCAAAACGGCGCCGCCAACTATTACGCCCTGCATAAAGACGTGACCGACCTGACCGAATCGACGTCGGTCACGTTCCTGGGCATGTCGATCACCTGTTGCCGCTGCCACAACCATCCCATGGAAAAGTGGACCCAGGACCAATACTGGGCCATGGCCAACCTGTTCGCACGCACGGCGCTCAAGAACGGCGAGCGCAGCGGTGAAATCACCGTTCAGGATTTGCCCATGGGAGACGTTGTCCATCCCCGCCGTGGCGTTCCGATGCAGCCGACCCCTCTCGACGCCAAACCGCTGCCGCTCGACAGCACGCAGGATCGCCGCGAGTATTTCGCAAATTGGTTGACAGCCCCCGAGAATCCGTACTTTGCCAAGGCCATCGTCAACCGCGTGTGGCGAAGCCTGCTGGGCCGCGGCCTCGTGGAAGCTGAGGACGATCTGCGCCAGACCAATCCGCCGACCAACGAAGAACTGCTGACCGAACTCGAAAGAGATTTCATCGCCCACCAATACCACGTCAAGCATCTGATCCGGACAATTCTGAATTCGGCGACGTATCAACGCTCATCGAAGCCGGTGCCGGGAAATGCCGCGGACGATCGCTTCTATTCGCACTATCTCATTCGCCGGCTGCCGGCTGAAGTGATCCTGGACGCATATACGCAGGTGACCGGCGCGCCCAGTGCCTTCGCCATCTACTCGGACGCTCGCCCTGTCTTTCAATTCGCTCCCGGAACACGGGCCCTGCAATTGCCGGACGTGCAGATCGCCTCGCCGTTCCTGGACGCCTTCGGCCGGCCTGAGCGGACGCAGACCTGCTCCTGCGAACGGCAACAGGATTCAAGCGTCGGCCAGGCGCTGCACCTGAACAACGGCCAAACCCTCAACGACAAACTGCGCTCGAAGAATTCGCGGGTCGAGCACTGGCTACAGGAGAAAATCGACGATGAGGAAGCTATCCGCCGAGTGTTCGCGCTCGCGCTGTGCCGGCAGCCTCTGCCTGGCGAGATGAAGAAATTCAAGGACATCATGTCAGAGTCCGCGAAAGACAAGACCATGACCCGGCGCCAGACACTGGAGGATCTTTTCTGGGCCGTGCTGACGGGGCGCGAGTTCTTGTTCAATCGCTAGCTCCACGTTTTCCCGCCGAGAACAATGACGACCAGAACTGGGAAGACCATGAAGCTCAAAGCCATCTGGGAAACTCTGTTGCTGACCTTGTTCGTGAGCGCGCCAGGTGCAATCCTGGCCCAGCAACCGCCAAGCTACTCCAAGGAGGTGCGCCCCTTTCTCGCGCGCTTTTGCCTGGAATGCCACGACTCGGGCACGGCGAAGGGCGATCTTGATCTGGAGACATTTCAGGGATTGATGAAGGGAGGAAAAAACGGACCGGTACTCATCCCAGGCAAGCCGGACGAAAGCCGATTCGTGCTGCTGCCCGAGGGGAAGGCAAAGCCGAACATGCCCCCTCGAAAAGCCAAGCAACCCAAGGCAGAGGAAATTGCAATCCTGCGGGCATGGGTCGCCGCGGGGGCCAAGAACGACGGCCGGGCAGGAAGTAGCGTTCATCTTCCCGACATTCGACCGCTGAAACCTGTCTCGCCGCCGATCCGCGCATTAGCGTATCACCCGCATGGCAGACTTCTGGCGGCAGCCGCCCAGCGTGAAGTCTTTCTCATTGACGCCGTCCGTGGCGAGGTGGTGGGCACTTTCTCGCAGCAATCTGGCGAAATTACGGGTCTTGCATTTAGCCCGGACGGCCACCGCTTGGCCGTTGCAACAAGCTCACCCGGTATTGCGGGTACGGTTCAGCTTCTTAAGTTCGACGCGAGTTCACACAAAGCCAGCCCCGAGCGAACGCTCGCCGGCCACACCGACGCCATTCTTGACCTAGCGTTCAGTCCAGACGGCAAAACCCTCGCCTCAGCCGGCTACGACCGCGTCGTCAAGATCTGGGACGTGGCCAAGGGCGAGCTGATCCGCACTCTCAAGGACCACAGCGACGCTATCTACGGCCTGGCCTTCAGTCCGGATAGTTCCTTGCTCGCATCTGCTGCAGCAGATCGAGCCGTCAAGGTGTGGGACCTCCACACGGGCACGCGCTTGTACACGCTCGGCGAAGCGACTGACTGGGTGTACGCCGTCGCCTGGAGCCCCGATGGCCGGCACCTCGCGGCAGGCGGAGTCGACAAGAGCATTCGGGTCTGGGAGGTTTCCGCGAAAGCCGGCAGGATCGTTCAATCCGCCTTCGCCCATGAAGCCGCGGTCACGCGCCTGATCTACAGCACGGACGGCAAGATTCTCTATTCGTTAAGCGAGGATCGCACGCTCAAGGCCTGGAATGCCGAGCGCATGGTCGAGCAAAAGGTTTACGCCAAGCAGCCGGAGGCGGTTCTATCGTTTGCTGTCGCGCCCGATCATCATCAGCTTGCCCTGGGACGCTACGACGGAGTTGTTGCTCTCCTTCATGAGCAAAATGGCCGCCTGCAATCCGAGCCGCTGCCCGTCAAACCCAAGCCGCCCATCCTGACAAAACTGGCGCCGGCAGCCGGACCGCGCGGCCAGGTTCTTCGGGTCACCTTCCAGGGGAAGAATCTGGACAAGGCCACGGAGGTTGTCTGCAACTTTCCTGGAATCAATGCCAGGCTCTTGCCGGAAGGCAAATCCGGCGATTCGATCCAGGCCGACATCACTTTCCCGGCTCATACCCCAGCGGGCCTTTACCAGCTCTCATTAAAAGCGCCGTCCGGTCAGACCGCGACGTTGCCGTTCACGGTCGATCTATTCCCCGCAATCGCCTCCAGAGAACCGAATGATTCGCCCAAGACTGGTCAACGCGTGACGCTGCCGGCAACGATCGTTGGCGCCATTCAGCGCGCCGGCAACGTCGACTTCTATCAGTTCGATGCGCCGCCGGGTTACCAGGTCGGCGTCCAGGTGTTGATCTCTGCGCTTGGTTCCAAGCTCGACCCGGTTCTCGAGCTGGTTGACCCCAACGGACAAATCGTTTCCGAGAGCAGTAACGGCCTCCTGGGTTACACATGCGCCAAGCCGGGGGTATACGCGCTGGGCATTCGGGACCGCGAGTACCGCGGCAGCCCCGAGATGCACTATCGCCTGCACATTGGCAATATCCCCATTGTCACCGGCGTCTTTCCGCTGGGTGTGCAACGCGGCACGGACACGGAGGTTCACCTGGAAGGTGTGAACCTCGGCGACAGTCATTCAGTACGCTTGAAGGCACCAGCTGCGGCACCGGTGTTTTCCCGGCTGCCTGTTCCAATCGTTACTTCCTTGGGCCCGCCGCTGGGCGATGCCTCCGTCCTGGTGGGCGAATTCCCCGAGGTGGTGAATCCTGGACACTCGTCCCAGGCGCTGAAAGTCCCAGTCCCGGGCACTGCAAATGGCCGGATCGACCAGCCTGGGGCGACGGACACTTGGCAATTCGCTGCCAAAAAAGGTCGGCATTTGCTACTCGAAATCAACGCACGACGGATCGGCTCGCCTCTTGATTCCACCATCGAAATCCTCGATGCCAGGGCACAGCCCGTACCTCGCGCCGTGCTGCGCTGCGTCGCCAAGACCTATGTAACTTTCCGCGATCACGATTCGTTTGGTTCCGGCATTCGCATCGAGACCTGGGACGCATTCGCAATGAACGACTACGTCTGGGTCGGCAACGAACTGTTGAGGATCTTCGCGCTACCGAAGAACCCCGATGACGATTGTCAGTTCTATAGTGCCGGCGGCCGGCGCCTTGGCTATCTCGGTACCACGCCCACGTATCTCAGCCTGGGCTTGCCGATGTACAAGGTGAGCATCCATCCTCCGGGAACCAATTTTCCGCCCAATGGTTTTCCGGTGATCCGCCTGAGCTACCGGAACGACGACGGCGGCCCAGGATTCGGCAAAGACTCGCGACTCTTCTTCGATCCGCCTGAGGACGGCGAGTACCAGGTGCGCGTCGGCGATGCGCGCGGACTGGGGGGCAGCAACTACGCCTATCGCCTGGACGTTCGGCCGCCCCGGCCGGGCTTCCAGGTAAGCTTCAGCCCGACCGCACCAACGGTTTCGCAAGGAAGTGCGGTCCCCGTCACGGTTTCCGCCGAGAGGCTGGACGGTTTCGCAGGCCCAATTGAGATTCACCTGGAGAATCTGCCCGCTGGTTTCAGTGCGCCGCGCACCAGTATCCCGGCCGGCGAGGACAGCACGACGTTCGCGCTCTGGGCTGACGCCGGCTTCAAGGTTCCGGCCAAAGCTCCCCCGCTAAAACTGATTGCTCGGGCCACGATCGATGGCCGGGAGGTTGTTCGTGAGGCAACCGGCGGACAGCCAATTGTGAAAGAACCAGGGGATTTGGCCACGAGCACGGAGCAGACCGAGGTCACCGTCTGGCCAGGCCATCAGGTTTCCGTGACGGCCACGATCGAGCGCCGGCATGGCTTCAAAGGGCGCGTCCCCCTCGAGGTGCGTGGCTTGCCTCACGGCGTGCACGTCCTCGACATCGGCCTGAACGGCATCCTGGTGACTGAAAAGGACAGCGCGCGCACGTTTATCATTTACGCTGAGCCGTGGGTGCAGCCGACCACTCATCCGTTCGTCGTGTTGGCTCGGCATGAAGGTAAAGGGGCGGAATATGCTGCCAAATCTGTGCTGTTAAAAGTCGCCGGGCCGGACGGGCGCTAGCCAGCCATGAAACTGCTCGCAAGGTCCCTTCGAAGCCTTCATTCCCGGCCAACCGCGTGAGACAAAACCTCTTGGGAGAAAGGGTCAATCACGAATCATGTCAACCAGCCTGCCGCGTGAATGGATCCTGGCGGAACAGAATCACGCATTCATCCGCTCGCAAACGTGGGAGGTAGCGGTCCTCCCTTTTGGGGCGACGGAGCCGCACAACCTGCACATGCCTTACGGAACCGATAATTACCAGGTCGAGGAAATCGGCCAGCGCGCCTGTGAGCGTGCGTACCAGGCCGGCGCCAAGGTATTGCTGCTGCCGACCATGCCCTTCGGCGTCAACACGAATCACCTGAAAGTCCCTGGCGCCCTGGCTTGCAGCGTGACGCCCACCACCCTGTTGCGTCTCCTCACCGACCTTGTCGATTCCCTGGAGCGGCAGGGCGTGCACAAGTTGGTCCTCTTGAACGGCCACGGCGGCAATGAGCTGAAGCCTCTCATGCGCGAGTTGCATCACCGTACCCGTGTCTTCATGTGCCTGTGTGATTGGTTTCGCATGGTGAGTGATCTCTCTTCCAAGATTTTCGAGCAGCCCGGCGAACATGCCGGCGAAGGGGAGACGAGCCTGGGCTTGGCGTTCTTCCCGGAACTCGTCTACCCGGAGCTGGCCGATGACGGCGCCGCCCGGCCCTCGCGCTTCGAGGCCATCAACCGCGGCTGGATCAACCTGACGCGTCCCTGGCACCTCGTCACGACGAACACCGGACTGGGAAATCCTCGGGCCGCCTCTGCGGAAAAGGGACAGCGCCTCATGCAAGTCATCGTTGAGAGGCTGTCGGAGTTCCTGGTTGAGTTAAGTGCGGCACGGATGGACGAAACCTTTCCGTATTGAACGGCGACCGACGACTCGAACCACGCGGCAGAGAGTTCCGGAAATCTGCTGGACCGCTTCTTCCATCCCTTGGTACAAACATCGCGGGACGAAGTTACTGCATCCAGGGACTCACTGATGAAAACCTCAGATCCCGTTCGTAGCCGCGCGCGGAGCATCGTCCGCTTGCTGGCCAAGGCATACCCAGATGCGCAGTGCGCCCTGCACCACGAAAACGCTTTGCAACTGCTCATTGCGACAATCCTGTCGGCGCAATGCACCGATGTCCGCGTGAACATGGTCACGCCCGCATTGTTCAAGAAATTTCGTGATGCCAAGGATTTTGCCAAGGCGGACCCCCGTGAGTTAGAGGCCGCGATTCAGTCCACCGGCTTCTTTCGCAACAAATCGCGCAACATCATCGCCTGCTGCCAGCAGCTGATGAGCGAACATGGCGGAGACGTGCCCGGAACCATCGAGGAGTTAGTGCATTTGCCGGGCGTCGGCCGCAAGACCGCCAACGTGATCCTCGGCAATGCCTTCGAAGTGCCCGGCATTACCGTGGATACGCACGTCCGCCGTTTGAGCCGGCGCATGGGTCTCACCTCGGAGAACGACCCGGAAAAAATCGAGCGGGACCTGATGCGCCTCCTGCCACGCAAGGAATGGACGATGTTCAGCCATCGCATGATCTTCCACGGCCGACAAGTGTGCTTTGCTCGCAAGCCGAATTGCTCGGGCTGCGCCCTGAACAAGGTGTGTCCGAAGGTTGGTGTTGAAAGCCACCAATGACTTCACGCTGATACGGAGATTGCATGAACGCGCTGCTCGACCGTTTTTGTCGGTATGTCCGCATCGACACCCAGGCCAACGAGTCGACTACGGCTTACCCCAGTTCGCCGGGCCAATTGGAACTTGGAGCGCTACTGGCGAAAGAGCTGCGCACGCTGGGACTGAAGGACGCAATGCAAGATAAGCACGGCATTGTACTGGCTACGATTCCCGCGACGCTCAACCGAACGGCGCCCGCCATTGCCTGGGTCGCCCACGTTGACACTTCTCCGGAAACCAGCGGCCACAACGTCAAGCCACTTGTTCATGAGAATTACAATGGTCAGGACATCGTCCTGCCTGGGGATACGACCAAAGTCTTGCGGGTGGCCGAGGATAAGGACCTCGCCGGCATGCAAGGCAAGACGATCGTGACGACCGACGGCACGACGCTGCTCGGCTCGGATGATAAGTCCGGTGTCGCGGTCATCATGGAGGCGGCGGCAACTTTGATCGCGCATCCGGAGTTGGCGCATGGTCCCATCCGGATCTGTTTCACCTGCGATGAGGAAATCGGCAAGGGGGTCGATCATCTCGACCTCAAAGAGCTGGGTGCGCACGTTGGCTACACGCTCGATGGCGGCGGGCAAGGTGAGATCGACGCCGAGACTTTCTCGGCCGACCTGGCCGTCGTCACCATCGAGGGGGTAAACATTCACCCTGCCATCGCGAAAGGGAAGATGGTGAATGCGGTGCGCCTGGCGGGGATGTTCCTCGAGCGGTTGCCGAAGCAAGTGCTGTCGCCGGAGACGACCGCCGACCGCGCAGGTTTCCTGCACCCGTACCGGATCGACGGAGGCGTGCCCTCCGTGACTTTGCGAATCCTCCTTCGCGATTTCGAGACGGGCAAGCTGGCAGACAAGGCGGAACTGCTGCGCGCGGCCGCCCGGATGCTGACGCTGGAGTACCCGCGTGCGCGAATCGACGTGAAGATCACGCCGCAGTATCGCAACATGGCCGATGGGCTTACCAGGGAGCCGCGGGCGCTGGACTATGCCGAAGAAGCGATGCGACGCGTCGGCCTGCAACCTAAACGCACCATCGTTCGCGGCGGCACCGACGGCTCGCGCCTGACCGAATTAGGCTTGCCGACGCCAAATTTGTCCACCGGTGAGCATAACCTGCATTCCCCTTTGGAATGGACCTGCCTCGAAGAAATGGAGACGGCGGTGAAGGTGCTGGTCGAACTGGCGCAAGTCTGGGGCAAGGCTGAGGCGCTACCGTGATCTTTGTCGGTCTGGGCCAGACTGAGCTAGCCTCATCTTCTACAAGCTGTCCGGTCGATCAGCGCAGGTGAAGCAGCTTCTGCAGTCGTTCGTGAAGTCGCCGCCAATCGTCGGTGTTCGGTACATCACCTGCACCCGCCGCTTCGGGCAAGGCATCGACCTTCCCAGACTCGTCTATTTGTGCGAATCCCAGGAGCGCCTCCAGCCACGGCCCCTGGCCCTCGACCAATGGTCTGCCGCGGAGACCCGTCACGAGATACGCCTGGCTGCGATGAAGGACCGTACCTTCGATGTCAATCACCGAGCCGACCGGGACGGGTCGAAGGCACTCCAGATTGAGCACGCGCCGGAGCACGAGGTTGGCATCTGTGCCGGCGTGCTTCCAGGCAGCGGCATAGCCAGCTTCCAGCACCAGCCGCAAAAGCGAGCCGGCGTAGAGCGTGCCGTGATGGTTGGCATCGCTAGGCAGCACCAGTCGGTGATAGTGCGTCAGTCCCACGGGACCTCCGTGAATGGGCTCTGGAGGAAATGCGAGGAACGATGCGCATGGTCCTCGCGTCTATATGACGGTGCGTAATTCGGCAGCATTTGTGGGGCACGTTTTCAACGTGCCGGCCGGCGTCTGGGCACGTGACAAACGTGCCCCACAAACCGCAGCAGCCGATTCACGCACGGCCATATAGTATCGGGCCCTAAAGGCGAACTCAGCGGTACGAACTAAGCGCGCTAAGCATATGAAGATGCGTGCAGAAGCATCTTCGTCAAACAATCCTGGCCACGAGCAGAGTCCGGTCGTCATCCGCAGGGTGGCCGGCTGTAAATTGCTCGACGGCGCACAGCACGGCATCGAGCAGGCCGGCCGCTCCCTGGGAACAATCGCCCAGAATCCGGTCGAGACGAGCCAGTCCGAACATCTCTCCACTGGGGTTATGAGCTTCCGTGACTCCGTCGGTGTAAAAGACGATCTGATCGCCAGGATCAAGCAAAACCGGGCATTCCTCGTAGTCCCCCGGGATGCGAATCCCAAGAGGCAGGCCGTTGACCCCGTTCAAGGAGGCAAGCGTTCCCTCCCGGCAGCGCTTCAACCGCGGCGGATTGTGGCCGGCCGAGGCGTAGCGCAATTCGCGCGTCGCAGGGTCGTAGACGGCGTAGAATGCAGTGACAAACGAGTCGGAGGTAGCGGTGTAGCGCGTGGCCAGGTGATAGTTGAGATGTTCCAGCATCTTGCCAGGCGGCGTCGGCGGCCCGGGATAGGTATGGGCAATGGTATGCGTGACGGCCATCAAAACCGCCGCCGGTGTCCCGTGCCCGCTGACATCCCCAAGGAAAATGCCCCATCTTCCTTCCGGCAAAGGAAAGAGATCGTAATAGTCTCCGCCCGCGCGCCTGGAGGTATGGTAGTAAGCTGCCAGCTCCAGCGTAGGGATTTGAGGAAGCTCTGCGGGCAAGAGCGATCGCTGGATCTCTCCGACGATTTTCAGCTCGCGATCGACGTCGCTATATGCGCGCCGCACCTCTTCCGAAAGTACCAGGTTATGGGTCGCCCGCCCGAACAGATTGCTCAACCAGACCCATTCGGGGAACTGCTCCCGTGAGAACGTCCTGGCCTCCGTACGGAGCAGCACGACCATGTTGAGCGCCACGCCCTGGTCATAGATGGGTATCGCCATCAAGGTGCGCTGCCCGGCGAGATAATCTGCGGCAGGGTCATCCGGAGCTACTTGCAGGACATCGATGATGGTTGGCTCGTCGCCCCAGATCAGCTCACTCAGCAAGCCGCCCTGGAGCACCGGGAGGCGGTCTCTCTCTTTCCAGGGGTTGATATCCTCATTCCAGGTGCTGCTGCGCGTGATGCAGACATGCGGCTTGGTGAGATCCCGGCGACTCAGCGACAACTGACGATCGCTGGGCAAGAATTGGCGAATCCTCTTGGCATAGGCGCGTACCATCGCCTGGGGATCGGTTTGCCGGCTCATCTCCTTCATCGTGTCCAGGACGATCGCCATCGTTTCCTGCCAGCCGGCCGTCTGATCGAAGATGCCTCGTCGGGGGGCCATACGCTAATCCGTCTCTCCCAGGACAATTCGAGAAATGGGCCTTAACAACTCCGCTGTCTCTAGATCGCGATTGATCTTCCCGCATCCCATTATCTCCGCCAAAGGCAGTCGGAACAACGTCGGGAAGACTTCACGGACCGAGTTTTGCGGTCGAACCGTCATCGAAGAGCAAAGTTTTTTCGGGAAACCTGGCAGCGGCGAGCTTGAACTTAAAGGCCGTCCCCGGGGCTGCCTGGCCTCGTTCGGTCCAGCGCTTGCCCACGGCATAATCGATGCAGAGCGCCCGCCCCCGGCCATGAGGCTGTCCAAGGGGCGAGGCATAGTGGCCAAAGAAGCAAAACTCAACATCCTCGTAGTTTTCCCACCAGCGGACACGCTCCTCGTATCGCAGTTTGCCGCTCGATTCGAAAGGCGCTTCTGCCCGGCGTTCCCGCCCCGACGTCAAGACTTTGACCGGATTCCGATTCTGATGCTCGAGTTCGCGAGCGACTGCGTCAATGTCCGAACGCTGTTGAAGGTCTCTTTCGATCAGGTCCGCATGCCGGTTGTAAAGGTCGACTGTAGCGCGCGCTGGTCGAGCCAGGTCCACCATTTCCGTTTGCCAGCAGGCATGAACCACGCGCAAATCGGCGCGCTCCAAGGCAAGGGGCAGGCGGCTAAAGAAATCGAGGACGCCTTGGCGAATCGCATCTGTAGCCAATACCTGGGGAACAAGTGCCCTATCATGGAAAAAGGGCTTGCCGAAAAACCAACCGTTATCGAGTTTCTCCTGACCCAGCAGAATGTTGAGATCGTGATTGCCGAGCACGCACTGGGCGTACCCCGCGTCAACGAAGGAGCGCACAAGCTCCACGACGCCCGGGCTGTCTGGACCGCGGTCGGTCAAATCGCCAAGAAATACGAGCCTTCTTCCCTCGGGGTGAATGCCCAAGTTGTTGTAGCCAAGGTGCCGCAGCACTTGCAGCAAACACTCCAGTTCCCCATGGACATCTCCGACGATGTCCACAGGCCCGTCAAAAAGCGGCTGAACCAAGCTCTTCGCTGCCATCATCGCCTACTTGTCACAATTCGCGCTATTCTACTGGCTCTGGATGTCATAGCCGTGGCGCTGCAGCGCATCCATCCCTTTCCCAAGGTCCTCTTCCTCAAGCAACAGGTAGTCGGTGTCGAAGGTGGAAATGGCGAACACGCTCATGCCCTCCTTTGCCAGGGGCACAACGAGCGCGGCCAGGACGCCTACGGCGGAGAATTCGATCTGCCCGGCGAGTCCCAAGCAGCGCCAAGCCGGCCCGCGGGGAATTCCTTCGGGAATGACGCTCCGCTGGCAAACGACGGAGAGTTCGCCCGGAGTGCGGGTGATCGAGAGGAAGTTTCCCTCGGTTGCCCACGGAGGAACCGCGGCGTCGCTGGGCAATTTGCAGACGGCGAAGGAGCCGTCCAGCAGGATGAGCGTCCGCTGACTGTTTGCCATCGTTATCCTGTTTTGACGAGAATCTGAATCTCCGTCAAGTAGTTCTTGGGGTTGCCTTTGAAGATCATCCCCGGCCCTTTCAGGTAGACTTCGCGCGTCGGCATGACGATTTCGTACCCCTTCTCCTTGATATATTGGAGAATCGCGGCGTAAGATCGGCCGAGTTGCTCGTACGGCCCTTTATGAAGTAAGGACACGCACGGGCCGCCGGGGAGTTCGCGTGTCGAAATCCCGTCCGCCTTCTTGCCTTTACGAATCGGCATGCACGCCTCGAATTCAGCATCCTCCTCCCTGTATTCGCTGTCATAATGCAACAGCATTGGCTTGCCAGCGATGTGACGCCCAAAAGTCCTGCCCACCTTGGCGAAGCCCTTGCCGCATTCGCTGTAGCGACCCTTCATCCGAACGCCGGCGATAAGCACTGGGGCAAGAGTCTTCTCTTCCACTTTGAAAGTTGGATTCTGCATGGCTATCTGCGCCTCTCTTTCATAAATGATGATCTTTCCCAGGGAACCAGCGATCGTTCGGTACTGCCGAATCTTCGCCTCGATCAGCGTTTTGTGCTGCTCCAGGTAATCGAGAATGCGATCCTCGTCAGCGTAGTCGGCCAGCATGTCGTGGATTTGCTCGAGCGAGAACTCCAGATCGCGCAGCTGCGTGACGACGCGTGCCTTCTCGATTTGCTGGTTGCCGTAGTGACGGTAGCCGGTCTGCTCATCGATCCAGGCGGGAACGAGGATGCCTTTCTCGTGATAGAACCGGAGTGTCTTGATCGTCAGGCCGGTGATCTTGGAGAATTCCCCGATGCTGAACACGAGTGTCCCTCGACAAAGAAAAGGGCAGTGGCAACGGATGAACGATCAAACCCTTGCAAAGGATAGAGTCTCCTGTAAGGGGAGAGTCAAGGGCGAAACCTGCGCCCGTGATAAACCAAGATCGAAACTAGAAACCGGATCTCCTCCAGAAGTGTACTGCTTGCGCTGGGTTGGGCGGCGCTCGCGCAGATTGTCTTCATATAACAACCGGGTGTTCAGGATCTAAAACTAGCGCGCAGCACAAACTTTCTACCGACGATCACCACCATGAGCGACCCGACGGACGTGCCGGCATCAAGCTATATCCACGGGACTGCGGCAACAGAGCAGCACCGGCTCTCGAAGTTGAATGACCTGATCAACGAAGCATCGTTGCGCGAGTTGAGGCTTCGAGGAGGCGAAAACATTCTTGACGTCGGCAGCGGGCTGGGGCAGTTCACGCGTGTGCTGGCCCGCGCTGCTGGTCCGGGAGCGCGCGTGGTTGGCATCGAGAAGGATGCCCAGCAGCTTGCGGAGGCCGTTCGCCAGGCGCGCGCCTCCGGCGAGGAAAGTCTTGTGGATCTGCGCTCAGGAGACGCGCTCGCGCTGCCTCTGCGCACCGAGGAATGGGGTGATTTCGATGTCGCCCATGCACGTTTCGTGCTTGAGCATGTGCGTGATCCACTCGGTGTAGTTCGTTCGATGGTGCGTGCGGTGAAGTTCGGCGGCCGCATCGTCCTGGAGGACGACGATCACGAAGTCATCCGCCTTTGGCCGGAGCCGCCCGGGTTTGCGCTGCTGTGGCATGCGTACATCCGGACTTACGATCGCCTCGGGAACGACGCCTATGTCGGCCGTCGCCTGGTCTCGCTTCTCCATGAGGCAGGAGCAGTCCCTGTCCGGAACGCCTGGATATTCTTTGGAGACTGCGCCAGCGGCCGGAGTTTTGACGCCGTGGCCCAGAACATGATCGGTATCTTACAGGGTGCGCGTGCGACCATCCTGGCGCAGGGGATCCTCGACCGCGCCTATTTCGATGGTGCGCTCGAAACCCTCGACGCCTGGGCGCGCCGGCCTGATGCCGCATTGTGGTACGCGATCTGCTGGGCCGAAGGCATTCGCCAGTCCTGACCAACCCTCCCGATGGGAGCAAAAGCTCTTCGCCAGGCCTGGCGCTTCGCGCCGGCGTTCTCTTCATTTCACTTGCTACAATTGACGGGGCTAACGTCGCGTCGGAACACCCTTGCAGAAAGACGAGTATGATTCATCGCCGAGGATTCCTCAGTCGACCGCTGGCCATGTTTGTGATCGTGGCAGCTGCCTTTTCCGCAGGGATCTTAGTGGAGAGATCTGGGCGGATTCTTGCGCCTTACCAGTACACGCCAGCTGGCATGGAATCGACATTCGCCCCCTTCTGGCAGACCTGGGATGCCGTGCAGAGACATTATGTAGACCGCGAGGCTGTCAACCCGGAGCGCATGACACGGGCCGCAATCGAAGGGATGCTTGCCTCCCTGGGCGACCCTGGCCACACCACATACCTTCCACCGGAAGACCGCAAGTCCCTCGAAAGCGCTTTGGCGGGAAGTGTAGAGGGCATCGGCATCCGCATGAACTTTGCCGGGCGCAAGCCATCCGTGCTGTACACTGTTGCCGGCTCGCCGGCCCGAGCCGCAGGCTTGCGTTCGGGCGACCAGCTCCTTGAAGTCAATGGTAAAGACGTCCGCGGTATGTCTCCCGATCGCATCGCGGCACTGGTTCGTGGACCGTTGGAAGGCAAGGTTCATATCCGGGTCCTACGTCCGGGGCAACCGCAAACGCTCGCATTCGATATTGCACGCGCCAAAGTTGATGTCCCCGACGTCGCCTGGTCGATGTTACCTGGTTTGCCGATTGCTCACCTGGCGATCGAAAGCTTCGGCGACAAGGTCCATGACCAACTTAAAGCCGCCCTGGAAGAAATCCGCAAGAAGGGAGCCAAAGGAATTGTTTTGGATCTGCGCGGCAATCAGGGAGGAATCAAGGACCAGGCCGTGACCGTCAGCAGCGAATTCCTCAAGGACGGCAACGTCTTCCTCGAGCGAGACGCGAACGGCAACCAGATCGCCGTGCCGGTGCGCGAAGGAGCGAGCGCAGCGGACATTCCCGTATGTCTTCTGATCGACGGCGGCACGGCGAGTTCCGCGGAAATCGTGGCCGGTGCGCTGCAGGACCATGGCCGCGGCAAATTGATAGGAACGCACACCTTAGGCTTCGGCACCCTCCTGCAACGCTTTGTCTTGATTGATAACTCCGCGGTTCTAATAGCCGTGGCGGAATGGCTGACTCCCAACGGCCGGCGAATTTGGCGACAGGGGATTGCGCCGGATATTGTCGTGAACTTGCCGGACGGAGCAAGTGTCATGTTGCCGGAGATGGAAGGCGATCTGGCCGCGGCGGGGAGCGCAGGGAAGATTGAAGACAAGCAACTCTTAAAGGCCATCGAAATCCTGAAAGAGCAAATCCATCCCTGAGAACGCATGAGCGGAGCGCCGGCAGAATGTGCTCTTGCTTCCCGAGAAGAAGAGTTTAGTATAGACTGACTGGTCAGTCCGCATCCCCCGGATGGAATGGTATGAGCAATCTCGCTGAGCAAAAACCTCGTCGGCCCTGCGATGAAGCCCTTTGGGCGAGCCGTTGCGAGCAGATTCTCGAAGCAGCCGCAAGGCTATTCGCCAAACATGGATACGCCAAGGCTGATACGCAACTTCTTGCCGAGGAGCTGGGCATCGGCAAGGGGACTATTTATCGCTATTTCCCTAGCAAGGAGGAGGTTTTCCTGGCGGCGGCCGACCGCGCGATGCGCAAGTTGCGCGAACAGATTGACACTGGCATCGAAGGGATCACAGACCCGCTCGACCGGATTGCTGCAGCGATTCGCACCTACCTTGCTTTCTTTGCCGAAAACCCGGACTTCGTAGAGCTGTTGATGCAGGAACGGGCTCAGTTCAAGGATCGCAAGAAGCCAACTTATTTCGCGCACCGCGAGGCCAACGTCGAAGCTTGGCGAGCTATTTACCGCGCCTTGATTGGCGAAGGACGTGTCCGGGACATGTCGGTCGAGCGCATCACCGACGTTGTGAGCGATTTGCTGTACGGAACCATGTTCACGAATTACTTCGCCGGCCAGCGGAAACCCTTTGAGGCACAGGCCCAGGACATTCTGGACGTCGTGTTCAACGGAATTCTCAGCGATGCCGAGCGGTGTCGCCGACGCCAGAGCTAACGAAACAAAGCCCCCAAGTTGCCGCCTTGGTTCGCGCTTCACCTTCCACAGAGGAGGAGTCAGTGAGACTCCCTGAAAAATCGATCTGGTTAGGTATGCTCCTGATCTCCTGCGCAGCGCTTGCCGGTTGTGGTCACACGCAGGCCGAGGCCCAGAAGCCACCCCCGCCGCCGGAGGTCCTTGTCAGTTTGCCCATCATGCGGCAGGTCGTCGATTACGAAGACTTTCCCGGGCGGACAGAGGCGGTCAATGCGGTTGAGATTCGGGCGCGCGTCGGCGGTTACCTTGAGAAGGTCCACTTCAAGGAAGGCGCCGAAATCAAGAAAGGCGAGCTGCTTTTCGAGATCGACGATCGTCCTTACGTGGCTGACCTTGCTCGGGCCGAGGGAAACCTGCTCCAGAGCGAAGGTCACCTAAGACGCCTCGAATCCGATTACAAGCGCGCCATGGATCTTTACCCTAAAGGCGCCATGGGCCGCGAGGACTATGACAAAATCATCGGCGATCGCACAGAGGCTTCCGGTGCACTCGCGGTGGCCAAGGCCAGCAAGGATACGGCCAGCCTGAATCTTAGCTTCACCAAGGTGCGTGCGCCTTTGAGCGGTCGCATCAGCCGCCGTTTCATCGACCCCGGAAACATGGTCAAGGCGGACGAGACAGCTCTCACCACGATCGTCTCGCTGGACCCCATTTACGCCTATTTCGATCTGGACGAGCGGACGACGTTGCGGCTGCAAAGGCTGATGCGCGACAAGAACATCCGGTGGTCGCCAGACACCGGACTCCCCGTTCAACTGGGTCTCGCCGACGAGGAAGGTTTCTCCAAGGGTGGCACCGTCAATTTTGCGGATAACCGCGTGGATGCCGACACCGGCACCTGGCGCTTGCGCGGCCTCTTCGACAATCCGGACCATTCGCTCGCGCCCGGCCTGTTCGTTCGCATCCGCCTGCCCATCGGCAATCCTTACAAGGCGATGCTCGTTTCCGAACAAGCCTTGAGCAGGGACCAGGGACAAAAAAACCTGTATGTCGTGGATGCCGCCAACAAGGTCGCCTACCGCCGCGTCAAGGTCGGCCGTTTGCACGATGGCTTGCGCATTATCGCCGAGGGGCTCGCGCCGAACGAGATGGTGATCGTGAGCGGCCTGCAGCGAGTTCGGCCGGGCATGGAAGTCGACCCCAAACAAATAGATATGCCTGCCCTCGTAGCTGCCCACGATTCCCCAGGCATGAAGGACAAGGAATTGACGAAAGCCACAGCCCAAAAGTGAACCTGATATCGACTGATTCCACTATTTCCTGGCGAGACCCTCCACAGTGATCTCCCGGTTCTTCATTGATCGGCCGATCTTCGCCTCGGTGCTGTCGATTGTCATCACCCTGGCGGGAGGAGTCTCTGTTTTCACGCTCCCGTTGGCACAGTTTCCGGCGATCACGCCGCCCACGGTTCAAGTCAGCTGTGTCTACCCCGGCGCGAGCGCCAAAGAAGTCGCCGACTCGGTGGCAGCACCGATCGAGCAGCAGGTCAACGGCGTGGAGGGCATCATGTACATGTCCTCGCAATGCGCCAATGACGGTAGTTACAACTTGACGGTGACCTTTCAGCAAGGCATCAACGTCAACATGGCCCAGGTGCTGGTGCAGAACCGCGTCAACCTGGCTGTGCCGCTGCTGCCCGATGTGATCAAGCAGACCGGCGTCACGACCATCAAGCGTTCCCCCGACATTCTCATGGGCTTGGCCATCAACTCACCCAACGGCCGCTACGACCAGCTTTACCTGAGCAATCTGGCCTTGATGCAAATAAAGGACGAGCTTGCCCGCCTGCCGGGCGTGGGCGACGTCTTCCTGTTTGGCCAGCGCGACTACAGCATGCGCATCTGGGTAGATCCCGCCAAGTTGGCCGCCCGCCGGCTGTCCGCAGGCGACGTGGTCCAGGCGATCCAGGAGCAGAACGCTCAGGTGGCCACCGGATCGATTGGCCAGGAGCCTATTCGCGGGCGGCAAGAGTCCCAAATCACGTTGAGCACCCTTGGTCGTCTTTCCACCGCTGAGCAGTTCGGGGATATCGTCCTCAAGCGGGGGCGTGACGGACGCATTACGCGCATCAAGGACATTGGCCGCGTCGAATTGGGCGCCAAGAACCAAGACACCGGTGTCCGCCTCGACGGCCGCGACACGGTATTCCTCGCCATCTTTCAGATGTCCGACGCCAACGCGCTGGAAGTTCACGAGCGCGTCCTCGCCAAAATGGAAGACCTTCAACGATCGTTTCCCGAAGGAGTGTCCTATGACATTGGCTTCGACACCACGCCCTACACGAGCGAGTCGATCTACGAAGTCGTGAAAACGCTGCGGGCCGCCGTAATTCTCGTGGCAGTTGTGGTGCTCTTGTTCCTGCAAAACTGGCGCTCTGCGCTCATTCCCCTGATGGCGGTGCCTGTCGCCATTGTGGGCACCTTCGCTGCCATGGCAATCATCGGCTTCAGCCTCAATAACCTGACTCTTTTCGGACTCGTGCTCGCCATCGGCATCGTCGTGGATGACGCCATCGTGGTGGTTGAAGCGGTCGAGCACTTCATCGAAGAGGGGCTGTCTCCGCGCGATGCGACAATCAAGGCGATGGATCGAGTTTCGGGACCGGTCATCGCGGTGGGCCTAGTGCTGAGCGCCGTGTTCGTCCCATGCGCGTTCATCTCCGGGATAACAGGCCACTTCTTCCGACAGTTCGCCCTGACAATCGCGGTCTCGACCGTCATCTCCGCGTTCAATTCCCTCACGCTGAGTCCTGCGCTCACGGCAGTGCTCTTGCGACCCCGCGAGAAGGGCGTGAAGGCGCCACTGCCGCGACTCGCCTTCGTCCTGATCGGAGCCTGGATGGGCTGGGAAATGCTGACGCCCTGGCTCACCAGAAGTGTGCAACTGCTGCCGGCCGGAGGTCCCGGATGGCTGCGCGAAGGACAATGGGGAACCTTGCTGATTGCCACGCTGGCGGGGGCGGGAGCAGGATGGCTGCTGTGCCGGCCGCTGAACTGGCTGCTGTTCGGCTTCTTCCGAGCTTTCAATGCGGGCTTCAAGAAAGCGACCAACGGGTACGTGCGGCTCGTAAGCGGCTTGGTGCGCGTCAGTGCGGTCGCCCTGGCTGTCTATGTCGGCCTCCTTGGTCTCACCTACTTCGAATTCGAGCGCACGCCCAAAGGTTTCATCCCTGGACAGGACATGGGCTACTTGCTCGTGACTGTGCAACTGCCTGATTCGGCATCGATGGAGCGAACGGAGAAGGTGATGCAGCAGATCGAGAAAATCGCCCTGGAGACGCCCGGCATCAGGCATGTCACGGGAATCAGCGGCCAATCGTTCGTGCTCAGCGCCGCCGGGTCCAATTTTGGCTCAGTGTTCATCAACCTCAACAATTATCCAGAGAGGCGCGACCCGAGCCTCTCCAGCACTGCCATCGCGATGACACTGAACCAACGATATAGCCAGGAGATCTCGGACGCGGCGGTTGCAGTCTTCGGACCACCGCCGGTACGAGGCGTCGGTCGAGCAGGCGGCTTTGCCATCATGATCGAGGATCGCGGCGATTTTGGTCCGGCCGCCTTGCAGGAACAAATCGATAACATGGTAGGCAAGGCCAGGTCCCAGCCCGGCCTGCCGCAGATGTTCTCGGTATTCCGAGCGAACGTGCCGCAGTTGCACATTCACCCCGATCGCAGCGCCTGCATGATGCGGGGCGTCAGTCTCAAGGATTTCTCCGACACGCTGCAGGTGTACGAAGGATCGCTCTACGTCAACGATTTCAATTTGTTTGGCCGCACCTGGCAGGTGATCGTTCAAGCCGACTCAGCATTCCGCGACCAACCGGAAGACCTGCCCCAGCTAAAGGTACGCAATTCGCGCGGTGCCATGGTGCCGCTAGGATCGCTGGCCTCCCAGCACGAGGTCAATGGCCCCCTGGTGCTGACCCGCTACAACATGTACCCGGCAGCGTCCATCAACGGCATGGCCCCGCCTGGGATGAGCTCCGGCGACGCGCTGAACATGGTGCAGCGCCTGGCCGAGCAGGAGTTGCCGCGCGGCATGTCCTATGAATGGACCGACATGTCCTATCTGGAACTGCTGGCCGGCAACACGGCCATGTTCATCTTCGGCTGCGCAGTAGTCATGGTCTTCCTCGTGTTGGCCGCTCAGTACGAAAGCTGGTCGCTGCCCCTCGCTGTGATCCTCGTCGTTCCCATGTGCCTGCTCAGCGCCATCATTGGTGTGAACATCGCCAACATGGACATCAATATCTTCACGCAGATCGGTTTCGTCGTGCTGGTCGGGCTCGCCAGCAAGAATGCGATCCTCATCGTCGAATTCGCCAAGCAGCAACGGCACGCAGGCAGGTCGCGCAAAGAGGCGACACTCGAGGCCTGCAAGCTTCGACTGCGGCCGATTGTGATGACTTCGTTCGCTTTCATCCTCGGCGTGCTGCCCTTGATTATTTCCACAGGTGCCGGAGCCGAGATGCGCAGGACGTTGGGCACCGCAGTCTTCAGCGGCATGGTGGGGGTCACATTGTTCGGCATCGTGATGACGCCGGTCTTTTTCTTCACGATTGATTGGCTAGGGGAATCGCGCCTGTTTGGCTCCCGACTGGCACGTCGCATCGGGACGAGCGCCCTCGAGATTCTCACGCTTCGCCATGTGCGTAAAGCCGGCGTGCAGACGTTGCGTCGTCTGGCCGAAGGGCCCCGGCCAGTGCCTTCCGTTGAACGCGAGGTCACTGAACCAGCGGAAACCGTCGAGCAGAAGTGAGGCCGAGAAGTGTTCTCGAGTTTCTTCATCAATCGTCCGATCTTCGCCTCGGTGCTGTCGATCATCGTCACTCTGGCCGGCGGCATCGCCGTCTTCACGTTGCCCATCGCGCAATACCCCGAGATCACGCCGCCGACAGTGGAGGTGTCCGCAATCTACCCCGGCGCGAACGCCCAGGTTGTCGCCGACACAGTGGCCGCACCCATCGAACAGCAGGTCAACGGCGTCGAGGGCATGTTGTACATGTCCTCGCAGTGCACCAACGACGGCACGTATACGCTCACGGTGACGTTTCAGAACGGTATCGATCTGAACATGGCCCAGGTGCTCGTGCAAAATCGCGCGTCGTTGGCCCAGCCGATCCTGCCTGACCTTGTGAAGCGGCGCGGAGTGACGGTGAAGAAGAAATCGCCCAGCGTGCTCATGATCGTCAATTTGTTCTCGCCCGATCGCAGTCGCGACAACCTATACCTGAGCAACTACGCCACCATCCAGCTCAAAGATGAGCTGTCGCGGCAAAACGGCGTTGGCGACATCACTTTCCTGGGCCAGCGCGATTACAGCATGCGCCTTTGGCTCGACCCCGAGAAGATGTCGACACGGAGCCTGACCGCCTCCGACGTGGTGCAAGCGATCCAGCAGCAGAATACGCAAGTCGCGGCCGGCCAGCTCGGCCAACCGCCCGTGGCCAACGGCCAGGTCTTCCAGTTCACCATGAGCACCATGGGCCGCCTCACCGAGGTCGAGCAATTCGCGGACATGATCCTCAAGACGGACGCCCTTGGCCGTCTGGTTCGCCTGTCCGACGTGGCGAATATTGAACTTGGCGCCCAGGCTTACGACCAAACTTGCACGCTGAACGGCCAACCTTCCGTGGCGCTCTCTATCTACCAGCTGCCCGGCTCGAACGCCCTCGAAACGGCCACGCGGGTGCGCACCAAGATGGAGGAGTTGAAAAGCCGTTTTCCCGACGGCGTCGATTACGCCATCGTCTATGACACCACGCCGTTCATCAACCAGTCGATTTACGAAGTGGTGAAGACGCTGCGGGATGCAATCATCCTCGTCGCCGTCGTCGTGCTCTTGTTCTTGCAGAATTGGCGCTCGGCGCTCATCCCCCTGGTGGCCGTGCCGGTAGCCATTGTCGGCACCTTCGCCGTCATGGCGATTCTGGGGTTCAGTCTGAACAATCTGACGCTGTTCGGGTTGGTGCTGGCTATCGGCATCGTCGTGGACGATGCCATCGTGGTTGTCGAGGCGGTCGAGCATCATGTTGAGCGTGGTTTGACGCCACGGGAAGCGACCGTCGAGGCGATGCGCCAAGTCTCGGGGCCTGTCATTGCCGTGGGACTGGTGTTAAGCGCAGTGTTCGTACCCTGTGCTTTCATATCGGGGATCACAGGTCAGTTCTTCCGCCAGTTTGCACTGACCATTGCCGTGTCGACGATCATCTCCGCGTTCAATTCGCTCACGCTAAGTCCTGCCCTCACTGCGCTGCTCTTGCGTCCACGGGACAAAGGCTCGGCACCGCCGCTGCCGCGTCTCGCATTCCCTCTGCTAGGCGCCTGGCTTGGCTGGGATTTTTTGACTCCCTGGCTCGTCCGTGGCGTGGACTTCTTGCCTCCGTCGGCCGCGGACCTCGTGCGCGGAGCAGCGCCCGAGGCAGTCTCGGCAGTCGCGGCATGTGTGGCGGCCATCGTCGCCTGGGTGCTCGCCGGGCCGCTGAACCGAATTCTCGGCGCTTGCTTCCGGAGTTTTAACACGGCTTTTACCCGGGCGACCGGAGCATATGTACGCATGGTGGGCGGATTGCTGCGCGTCAGTGTCATCGCCCTGGCGGTTTATGGCGGCCTGCTCTTCCTAACCTATCTTGGCTTTGCTCGCGCTCCTAAGGGTTTTATCCCTTCGCAGGATAAAGGCTACCTGCTGGTAAACGTGCAGCTTCCCGATTCCTCCTCGCTGCAGCGCACCGAGCAGGTGATGGCGCAGATCGAGCGAATCGCCCTGAGAACGCCGGGCGTCAAGCATACGGTTGCCGTCGCCGGGCAATCGATCTTGCTTAACGCCAACGCGCCCAACTTTGGCGCGATGTTCGTGATGCTTGATGATTTCCACAAGCGCAGCGCCCACGACCTGTCCGGCGACGCCATTGCCGACAAGCTCCAGGAAGCGTTTCAGCAGGAGATCAGAGATGGACTGATCAACGTCTTCGGAGCGCCGCCGCTCGACGGTCTGGGTACGGCGGGCGGCTTCAAGATCGTCGTTGAGGACCGTGGCGATTCCGGCTTAATGTCGCTGCAGGACGTCGCCGACGACATCGTGGCCTCGGGTAAGAAAACGGCGGGCTTCCAGGGACTCTTCACCAGCTTCCGCGCCAATACGCCTTGGCTTTATCTGAACATCGATCGCACGCAGACCAAGACCATGGGTGTATCGATGGGGGAGCTATTCAATACGCTCCAGGTGTACCTCGGCTCCTTATATGTGAACGACTTCAATCGCTTCGGCCGCACCTGGCAGGTGAATGTGCAGGCGGCTTCCGATTTCCGCAAGCAGATCGAAGATCTCAAGCAACTTCGTATCCGCAGCGACACGGGTAAAATGGTTCCCCTCGGCACCCTGGCCACCGTGGAAGACCGAAGCGGCCCCGTGTTGATCATGCGCTACAACATGTACCCGGCTGCGGCCGTCAACATCACGCCGGAGCCCGGCATCAGCTCCGGACAGGCCATTGAACGGACAGACGGTTTGGTGCGACAAGAATTCAGCCGTTCGATGCGCTATGAGTGGACAGAGCTGGCGCTGCTCCAGCTACAAACGGGCAATACGGCCATGCTGGTCTTCCTGCTGGCGGTTGTGCTGGTCTTTCTCGTACTGGCGGCGCAGTACGAGAGCTGGTCGTTGCCTCTGGCAGTGATCCTGGTCGTACCCATGTGCTTGCTGTGTTCGATCGCCGGCGTTCTGATGGCCCACATGGACGTGAACATCTTCACGCAAGTCGGCTTCGTGGTGCTCGTGGGCCTCGCCTGCAAGAACGCCATCTTGATCGTGGAGTTCGCCAAGGCCCGCCGCGAATCAGGGACGGATCGCCGGCAAGCGACGTTGGAGGCCTGCAAGCTCCGTTTGCGGCCAATCGTAATGACTTCCTTCGCCTTCATTCTGGGCGTGGTGCCACTGGTAATTTCCGAGGGTGCTGGCGCGGAAATGCGGCGGACGCTAGGCACAGCGGTGTTTGGCGGCATGCTGGGCGTGACGCTCTTCGGCATCTTCCTCACGCCAGTGTTCTATTACGTCATCCAATGGGTCAATGACTTGCGGACGAGGAGCATGGATTCGGAGATTCCTGATCCGGCCGTAACACTGCCGGCCGGCCCAGCTCCGTCTCGCGCTCTTGCGCATCACCTTTGAGCCGGCTCGCCGGACCGGGTCCCATGGGACTCATAGGACTTATTGGACCTATTCAGCCCCTCGTCACTACGGGGGTGTCACTTCAACCATTCCTCGACCTGCTCCTTGAATCCCGGCCGCACGGTCTGGTCCGGGCACATGCGCCGCATCCAGCCGCTCACGCTGAGGATTTCAGGCGTGTTTCTCTGCGTGCGCCTGACAATGGCATGGCCCAGACTCAGGGCTACCACGGCGCACACGATGCCTGTGGCAGGAACGATGTAAAGTTGCCAGTCAGGTAGGACGAGAAAGTGCGTGAACATGACTCACCGAAAACCTCTCCAGGTGCTGGGGCCGTGCTTATCAAACCCCTGAAATCTGCAGAAGTTTCGTGGCGAGAGGCAGGAATGCAAGAAACAGATGAATAATACCGATTCTGGATTTGTGGGGAATCGCGATGGGGCGGCAGGAGTGTATCACGGCAGGCCTCCCGTGCTGATCTTCACACTGTAGGTCCCAGATGAAGGCACGCCAAATGGGCCGGGGATTATCTGCAGGTAGAGCTTGCCTTCGCGGGGGGATTTGCTCTTGTGCTGTTCCCCAATGAAGAAGGTCTCGCCAGCGTCGCCGATTCGGGCCACTAGCGCTCCAGGGCGTATTCCTGGGCTTCTTCCACCCCGACCGCCCCCGCCTCCAACGGCCCCCATGCCTTGAGCTCCAGCAGGTCCCGCAACCTGTCCTCCCTTGCCATCCGTAAGGTCCACTTGGCCCGAGGCGGATATATTCAGATCCATGTCGGCCTCGACTTCCACCCCCGTGTCCAGCCACTGGTTAGAGCCGCTGCCATACTTCGCTGCATCCACCGTCAATTCCAGTGAGCTATTCGGCCTGGATATGTGCAGAGCGAGAAGGTCTTCTATCTTGATGTCTTTCTCGCCGAAGTAAAGCGAGCGGGTCTTCATCGTTGGCGAATCGATGCGCCCGACGATGGGAAACTCAGCGGTGTCGATGCGATCGTTGGCATCGAGCCGCAGCAAGTGCGCCGGCACCGTTTCGCGAACCTGTCTTACGAGTAGCTCAGCGCGCCGGGCGACTTCGGGGTCCTTGCTTTTCAGGGCGGCATGGATTGCCGGGTAAGCGCGATAGCCAAGCTCCACCAACTGCCGGCCCGCCGCTTCGCGCTCGGCATGCACATTGCTCGCCAATGACTGAACGTCATGTTCAACCTGCTTTGCTACTTCTTCCGACACGTGCAGGCCGAATTCGATCTTACGGATGTCACGCACCGGTACAGTAAGCTTGCCGTACTTGGTCACGATATCCAGGGTCTGCTGCAGTACGGCCATGCGCACCTTGCTACCGTCCACGAACCGCAACTCCACGCTGCCGCGTGACTCCTTATCGGCCTGAATCGCTGCAGAAGAAACTGGCCCCTTCTGCGAGGGAATGATATCCGTTTGACCCGAAACCGGGACCGATACCGGGAACAAGCCAAGAAGCAGCGTCCAACGGAACATGGCAGGCATCACAGCCTCCTGGTGAAATGAACACTCACTTCGGAATGCCTGGTACCCCGGCTTCCAAATGAACATCGAGCATCGATCCCGTGCAACATTCGGGACTCTTTAGCCAGATTATTGTCACATAGATCTGCCGGCGCGGCCAGAGTTTTCGAATCTGGGATCAAGTTGGCGGCCCGAGCAGCACTCGAGAAATAACAACGACGCGGAGGTGCGTGAATCTGATTCAGGCACATCAGCGCCGTGCTTGTTTTCGAGCTGCTCGTGCCTAGCTCACCGTCACTTGGAAGGTGGTCTGCACGGACAGGCCGGACTTGTCCGTTGCGGTCACGGTTACGTTGGTGATGCCGGCCTTGACCGGTGTGATCGTGAGCTGATTGTTCGTGATGGCGACAGTGGCAATGGACGAATCGTACCCGCTGGCGGCGAACGTGTAGGCCTCGCTGGCCGATGCCTGCACGGTGCTCACCGAGCTGATGAACGCCAGGTTGCTCGTGGTGAGACCGGAGGGGAAGCTCGACCCCGTGTAGTTTTGCAGGGGCAGATTTGCCAGAGCTGCGTTAAATGAGGTCTCGTTCTGGGTGGGGAGGGCGGCCAAGGCGTTGACGGCGCGCATGCTCTGCCCGTTGGCAACCTGTCCGAAGACAGTGAATCCCTGCGTGTCAAGATTGGGGTTGTTAACCAGGTTGATGTAGTAGGCGTCGGTCGCGCCGTTGACGTTGGTCGTGCCGTCGGAGTTGTTCGGCAAGGCCATGGCGATGCTGCCCGTGACATTGCTCTTGGCACCCGGCAGCGTGTGTTCGCTGTTGATTGGCAAACCCGCGGTGATTGAAGTGAGTGAACTGGTTGTGGCATTGAAATTGAAGCTGCCGCCCTGAAGCACAAAGCCGGCGATCAGTCGATCAAAAATGGAATTCGTGTAGCTGCCGTTGGCAGTGGGGGAGTTCGCGTAGCTGAGGAAATTCGCCACCGTGTTTGGCGCGATGCTGTCGTCAAGCTGAATGTCGATTGGCCCTACGGAGGTGTTGAATTGCACCGTGGTGTTGGTAGTAATCGGAGTCGAGAAGAAGGAGGAGAGATTGAGCGCTGCACTGGTTTGGCCTATCGTCGCCGTCTGGTTCGCGATCCCTGTGGTTGTGGGTGTGGTATCAATAAGGAACAGGGCCGAGAGCGAGTTGAAATTGCCCGCCTTGTCAACGGACAGGACGGTGAGTCCGTTGATGCTGGCAGCGAGCGGCACCCCAGTGAACGTAAAGTTGCCCAGGGAGTCAGCTGTCGTCGTCAGCGCCGCTCCCAACCCCTGGATCTCGACCGTGTTTCCAGCCGTGGCGATTCCGGTGATCGTGTAGGTTCCAGATGAATCGAGCTTCGCCACGTGGATATTGGTGGCCAGGTCGCCAAGACTCTGACTGGTGGCAAAATCAAACGTCGGCTGGGTGGGCGTTGACGTAAGCAACGTGAAGGAAACCGTGACCGTGCTGGTGTTGCCCTTCGAGTCGGTAGCGGTCAGCTCCAGCGTGTGGCTGCCGTCGGCCAGCGTGCCGCCTGCAATCTGGTTAACCAGGGCTTGGTTGAGCAGGAAGTTGCCGTTTGAGGTCACCTGGCCAAGTATGCTCGTCGGCGATTTGCCGTCGATGCTCGCGACAAAACTCGTCAGTGTGTTGCCGCTGGTCACGCTGCCCTGAATGCTGGGGTCGGAGGTAACGCCGTCCGTGGCGCTGGCACCGGTGTCATCGGCCAATACGCCGATGAGGGCCGGCCCCGGACCTGCAGTGGCAGACCCCAAGGGGATTTCACTGAAGTTATAGGTCGTGTCCTTTGAACCACTGGCAACCTGGATTCCCGTGACCTGATTATTGTGAGTACTGATTCCTGCCAGTGTGCCTATGCTTGCCGGGCCGGCGCGGAAACCTGCCGGTTGCTGCGGCACAGAAAGCGCGTAGTTACCCGGGTTCAGATTGCTGAACTGATAGGAGCCATTGGTCGCGGTCGTGGTCGTCAGCAAGATGGCATTGCCGGTGCTGTCGACACCGCTCAGCGTTACTTCGACGCCTGCGATCCCAGCTGCTGCAATGTTGCTCTGGCTGGTGAACGTGGAGGAATTGTAAACAGACCCGCCCAACGTCGCGCTGCCGGTGGGCGTCGTGGATGCGTATTGATTCAAGCCGTCGCCAAATGCCGTGCCGGTGCCCGCGGCCTGGGTCGTGAACAGAGAGCCCGTGAAACTCGTGACGAATTTCGCGAGCGAAATACCCTGCGGAGCCAGGCCTCGCACGGTGAAGTTGTAGTTGAGACCGACCTGGCCGGGGGCCACCGTGATGGTCGTGATTGTCTGGCCGACCGGAGTGCCGCCCAGCGTCCCGGAGAAAGCCGGGTTGGCCAGAACGGTGGTGAGGCTGCCGCGGCTCAACTGGTAAGTTCCAGGTTGAACCTGAAAGAAGGTGTAATCGCCGTTGGTGTCGGTGGTCGTCGTCAAGTTCACTTGCTGATTGCTGGTCGAAGCGCCGCTCAGAGTGATTTGCACACCGGGCAGACCGACCTCGCCGGCATCGTGCTGGCCGTTGCCGTTCGAATCCACGAAAACCAGTCCGGATACGACGCCCAAACTGGTGTTAGTGACGCCGCTGGGAACGAGCCGATCTTCGAAGGCTTCGAGGCAAGGACGCCGGTACCAAGTCGCCTGTCGACGCTTTGCTCGTGGACGAACGAAGTTGCCTAGAAGTTTCCAAAGTTTCGTGGAGTGGCGGTGCATCGCAAGCCTCGCAAATGGAGATTGAATGGTTGATTACCGGCAGTGGTGCCGTGTGGTTAATGGAGGCGCCCGAGTGTTCCGTGGACTCGAGCCAGCCTAGACGTGCCGACGATCAAACCGCGGTCATCGGCACTTTGGAGACAAGAGGGAGAACTCCAAAAATGGTCCAATTCTTAACGTTAAATGTTATCATGCCAATTCGGCAATTTCATCAGGGAAATCCAAAATTCTTTTTTGCTTGGTGGGAATCGGCGCTTCTCCGTATGGCTATCCCAGAGGTATCCCTCCCAAGAGCTTTCGCGATTCGCCGCCAGCATTCCTGACTTTGCCGTCCCAAGCATCGGTCAGAAGGAGAATTCCAAACCAAGGTTCAGGCTCTGCACCCACACGTCGCTCGTATGCAGCGTGAAGGCCGGACGGCTGGGACCTGACGCGGGGCCGTTGTTGGGCAGCAAGGTCTGGTTGACCGTCAGGTCGATCTGATCTCCGGGGCGCGCCACTTGCGAGAGAGACAAGAACGAATAACCGAATTTAAACTTCACGTTCGGAGTTATCTGCCAGCCCAGTATTGCGCCAATCTCCGGGATGGCAACCCACTTGTCACTCGTGTAGTTGCCAATGTTGCTGGAGAGGGCCAGCAGACCGCCGGAGCTGACCGTAGGAGTAGCACCAGGCACGCTCACTGTCGTTCGGCCCGCAATGGTCACCTCGCGGGTCATTTGACCGGCATCCACCTGGGTCAGTACTTCCAGCGACAGGCGGTCGAGGAAGAAGATCTTGGTGCGCAAGCCGAACTCGCCGCCGTTGAACTCGTTCTTGGTGCCAAAATGATCATTGACCTGGATCACCGTCCCCGGCACGAACGCGCCGGAGGTTGGGTTCATCGTCTCGTTGATATCGAGGTCCTCGTCATAGCGGTAGTAGCGGTAGCCAACGATTCCTTCGAGACGAACGAACTTGCTACAGTTGAATTGTTCCTCCATGTCGATGTGAAACCCCTGGAAGTTATGCGAAGTTGGCACGACGGTTACCGACCCGGAGCTTACACCAGGGTAGCCGATGAGCAGCGCCACCGGCTGACTTGTATTGGCATCGGTGAATGGGCGAGCCAGGATCGTGGTGCCGTTGGAAGTGAAGCCAAATGGCTGGCTTTGACTTTCGAGCATGCGAAAGCCCGTTTGAATTCCTAGGGTTTGTTCCGGATTGAACCAGTAGCCGGCATCAAGACTCATGCCGGCGCGTATGCCCGAATCGACTTGTTCGTCGCCCAGCAGAATCGTGGTCGTGGATTTCCCAAGAACACCGGCGTTGGCTTGGGCGGTGCCGGCGGGGCTCGTGGTCACAAGCGGCGGCAGAGGCGTGCCCTTGATCCATGCAAACTCATAATCCGCAGAAAACCAAAGACCTGCTCCGAAACCGGGGACTTGATTCTCATGCTCGATGTTCGCCAGGAGCGGTGATTCGATCGGATTGACTCCGGTGGCAGTGTCCGCGTTGGCGGGTGCAGCGGTGTCCGGCTTGCTTGCGCCTGAGTTGGCCGGGGGCAGAGTCACCGCCTTGCTTGCGCCTGGATCCTGCGAAAAGGCAGGCAGCGCCAGCAGCGCCGTAGCAACCAGAGAAACCATGAAACGGTGGCTCATGGAGATGTCTCCCAACGAATTGGCACGCCTCTTCAACCACGCAGTCAGTCGACGAAGACGAAACTCGCTTAACCTGGGTCAAATGGGCAATTTGGCCGCGTCCCGAGGTAGCGCTCTTACCGGTATTATCGGATGTTCCACGAAGGCAAGTTCCGTCATTTTTGCCAGGAACGCGGGTCGTGACGACAAAATGAGAAAGTTGCTTCGCTCCGCTGAGGAAGATCGTTTGAGGTGTGAAGGCCCATACCGAGGACAGCTGTGCTTTCACTTCTTTTTCCTGTCATCTGCGGCCGTACCGGTATCCGCCGGATACACTTGCAGGAGGTTGACCACGGAATTTATCAATGGGATCTCCCGCCGCCCCCGAGCACGCGCGCTCCCAAAAAGCCGTTGAATTGCAACGCAAGACTGAGCGCTACCAAGATAGTGGCCATCAAACTCGCGGCGGAATCGTAGCGCCATGGAAATGCCATGTCTTGGAACCCGCAGAAAGAAAGGCTGGTAATCTGAGATGCGCTTCATGCTGATGACGACGGCCGCCGTCCTGCTTGGTGGGGCCGCGCAGGCCGAGGACAATCAATTGACGAAAGTGGAGCAAGACCAAGGTTGGATCCTGCTCTTCGACGGCAAGTCGCTGAATGGTTGGCAGACAAGCAGCCAGAAACCAAGCAAACGGCCGGTCGAGGATCACAGCATCAATCCGCACAAGAGCGGCGGTTACATGATGATCCACGACAAGCTGTGGGGCGATTTCATCCTTGCGCTCGATTTCAAGATCAGCAAGGACTGCAATAGCGGTGTGTTCGTGCGCACATTTCCGCTAACCGTCCGGCCAGGCAAAGACGTCGGCTATAACGGCATCGAGGTCCAGATCCTTGACAGCACCACCGCCGATTTTCACGACACGGGAGCGATTTACGACCTGGTCAAACCCACGAAGAACACCATGAAGCCGGTAGGCGAGTGGAATCACATGGTGGTCACGTGCAACAAGAACGTGATCGACGTGGAACTGAATGGGGAGAAGGTCAACCACATGGATCTGGACGAATGGACCCAGCCGAACAAACGACCGGACGGGACACCGCACAAGTTCGACATTGCTTTCAAGGATCATCCGCGCAAAGGCTACATCGGCCTGCAGGATCATGGGGCGAATTGCTGGTTCAAGAACATCAAGCTTTTGCCATTGAAGTGAGCTAGCGAAGTCGCCTCATTACCCGATGAGCGCATCGTTGCCAGGCATTCTCTCAAGGACGTGGCGGCGCTGGAAATGAGGCGGAAATTGGAATAATAGGCTGAGGGTTATCCCCTTCGATTACCGCGACGGAAACAACCCTTCCCGAACTTGCCAGGATGGTCACATTCTCGTTCACAAATTTGCCGCCAAGCAATCTCGTCCTGGTGCAGTTGAGCTGTTCGGAATCTGGCTTCGACGTAAATCGATTGATGACCTTGTTTGTCAGGCTCTCGGGCGTGTAGACACAGTAGTAGCCCTGCGCCTGCATGAACTCCTTCGCCTTCACGGGAGTCAACCCAAGAATTCGCTCTTCTAGAAAAGTCTTGATGGCTCTCTCTCTATCGCTCATGCCAACAGCGCACGGGGCCCTGGCGGACGGGGGAGACGAAGGAGATCCGTCTGGGCGACTTCCAGACTGGTCGTGCGCCCGCAGGTTTTCCGAATTCACGGTCTGGCAGCCCGTGACCAGGAAGGCCCCAATGAATAGGGATCCAAGAAGGAGCCGCATCATGGCGAGATGCCCTTGATTGAACGACGTGCGTGAGTTTGTATCGGGACGGTAAACCGGTCTCCACGCGACCGGGAAGCTCTTCATGGAGTCATGCGCCTACCTGGACCGATGCCCGCAACACGGTTCAGCTACTTTGTCTAGTCTCTAGTGTCTGCCAAAGGGAATGGCGACGTATCGAGAAAAAGCACGCAGATGTCAATGCGAAGTTGCTTTTTGCAGAGAGAGCCGCATGCTTGCAAAATCGAAAGTTACGGCGAACGGCCTGAAAAACTGATGGGAAATCAAACCGCCCGAAAAAGCAAAGGACGCGGCGAACGGCTCCCGGCCGGCCGCCACGTCCCGATTGGGCTTCAGGCAAAATCCCACTGCCTGCTTACTTCTTTCGTTTGTAGGTGATCTTCATCATCTCCTGATCCTTGCCGTCGACGACCCCATTCATCGTGAAGATAATCGTATTGTCATCCTTGAAATCATAAACAGACTTCATCTTCATTGGCTTTCCATCTGGGCCTGGGCTCTCGCCGGTCTCAGTGTATGTCTTGTCGTCCTTGCCGAACTCACCTTCCATTAAGGTCAGGGAGGGACTCATTGAATCAACCCAGCAGCTGACGTACTTCTTCTTGGCCGCATCGTAACCAGTCACTCCTCTTCCTTCAAATTTCTGTC
Organism: Gemmataceae bacterium; assembly: GCA_035296965.1. GTDB lineage: Bacteria > Planctomycetota > Planctomycetia > Gemmatales > Gemmataceae > DATGZX01. Next base: position 13,312 of record DATGZX010000251.1, on the reverse strand, counting down.
CGCCGAAATCGCCGTGAAAATCCAACGTCAGCCAGAGGCCTCCCAGGCTCAGCTTGTAGACCGCGGTGCCTTTGGACTCCTGGCCCATGAATGCCACGGTTGCATCCCAGGTGCCGTCGAATTTCTTGAGAGCGTCATGTTCCGGCCCCGGCTTCGGCTGCGCAGCCGCCGGTAGAGCCCGGAACACCAGGCAGCAACAAACTAGCGCTAGCAACTTGATACGCATGATGCATCTCCTTGAAAGCAGGCTGTCACTTGGGCCGGCCCCACGCGGACCGGCGCCGCCCAGCCCATTATTGTCGGGTCCACTCGCCGATACGTGTACGTTTGTATAATACAAGCAATCGTCGCTGTCAAGCATTTTTAGTTTTCACTTGCGACGGAAAGCTTCAGGCCAGTTCCTGCGATGTGAGTCCAAATTCGTTGCCATCCGGGTCGGCAAACTTGGCGAACTTTCCCCAGGGCAGTTGCGTCGGCACCATGGTAATTGCCACGTCGGCAAACTGCAGGCGCTGACAGAATGCTTCAACGTCCGGACAGTGAAAGACGATCGATGGTTTGTGTTCCGCCCAGTTCGCCATCATGGCTCTGGGGTAGAGCACCAAGCAAGTTTGGGCACCGGGAGCTGCCAGCTCCACCCAGTTGGCGTGTGGTCCCATTGGCAAGCTGCGCCGGACTTCGAAGCCCAATTTTTGGGTGTAGAAGTCGACCGCTTTCTTTTGGTCTTCCACATAGATGCCCACGGTTTTGACAGGACCAATCATGGGCTAGGAACTCCTTCCAACAAAAATGGAATCGACCAAAGCTCGCTGGGCAAGCTCAAACGCGTCTGGCTGTGCCCAGAAGGTTGGCCAGGTTGCCCCAGGGCACTCGAAGCCAACCATTTCGCCAAACGCACCGGCATCCGCGCTCGCGGACGTGAAGATCCGCCTTCGGTTCAGCCCCGCAAAATCCATCCGACCACAATCACCACGCAAATCACAAAACCACTGATGAACCACCAGGGCCGTGCTCGGAAAGAACCATCCTCGATCGAGAGGTAATGGCCGCAATTGGGACAGCGTTCAGCGTCTTCATAGATCTGCCGACGGCAGTGGGGGCACGGTACCGTCTCCTCCTCCTCTTCTTCAGGCACTTGGAATCCCTGCACCTCGTTGTCGTCCCACTCATCATCCAGGTCGCTTTGATGTGGCATTCTCCATCCTCTCGATGGAAAAGTGAAACGGCGTCTGCCCGCTTCGCTGGAGACCGCGAGCTTCACGGCGGGCAGCCTCGCCTGGAGCGGCCTGGAACTTCAGTCCCCGCGCTCGACTTTCTTTCTTGCAGTTGGAACAGAACCACTGCCAAAACCCATGCCCCGCCGTGCTTCCTTGGTCGCGATGGCAATGCAGGCAACCCGCTGAAAGCTGATTACCCAGGTCTTGTTCTCGCTAGTGCCGGTCCAGCCGTTGCCCATAACCTCCGCGTCCTGATCGACCCAGTGCCTGAACTGCTGGAAGAGCTGATCGTCGTCCAAATCGAGGATCACTGGAACCGCTCCGCCTTCCATCCAGATTTCGTGCGTTACCATCCGTCGGCCTCCCCTTGGTGATGGGTCACATGGATCAATCCCGTGAACGCTCGCTGATTTCTTGGAAGCGCGTCAAGAACTGCTTGAGTTCTTGGATGCTCACCGGCTTGGTCAGATGCAAGTCGATGCCGACCTCATAGGACTGGAGACGGTCGGCATCCTTTCCGTGGCCGGTGATCGCAATTACCAGCGGACGAGCAGGCCCTTTGCGCTCCCGCAGCCGTCTTGCCACCTCGTGACCCTCCATGTCCGGTAAGCCGAGGTCGAGCAAAACGATGTGCGGCAACTCATTCGCCGCTGCTTCGAGGGCCTCCTGGCCGCTCGTGGCAACGCGGACTTCATAGCCATCCGCTCGAAGCAAACGCGCCATGGATTCGGCAGCCGGTGTATCATCTTCCACCAGCAAGATACGCCGGCCCGGTACGCCGGGGTCGCCTGGCTTACTGCCCGACTGTGCGGCACCTTTCTCAGATGAGCGACGCGTGCGATCCATAATGCCTACTCCTGCTCTCATCTGACTCTGGCCACGGTGGGTCTTCCACAAGATTGGAGAATAGTCATCATATTGAAGCAGCGAAGTCTGCACCGCACCGGAGAGCACCCCTATGCAATCCCACCACGAAAGAGAGAGTGGGAGGGGGCCAAGGCGAAGAAGTTCGTGGCGACGAGCCAGGTCTTAGCGCCGTAGCTCGAGCTCAAGAACAGATGCTCCTTTGAGCACTTTCCCTTTCGGCTGCGGGCGGAAACTTGAGCACGGGGCGCGACAGCGCGGGTGATCGGCTCCGACTCAGTCGGCGATAGCAACATGTTCACCGGCTACAGCATCGCGAGCTCGGACCGATGTTTCCCTGCGAGCCTGCGCTGCACCGGTTCATCCTTCAAGGATTGTTCTCATAGGTTGATCGGATTGGAGAAGTGACCTATGCTTCTTGCGGAACGAATCACACTGCGCGATGGAACGAGGAGGCTACCGTGTCGCAATTCACCAGCTTTTCTGCGATGCAGCCCGGCAATCAGCCAATCGCCGATGACAGCGCAACGCTCGAGCGATTCATCTGCAGTCGGCGGCCAAGCGTTCGCGTGTTGGCACGACCAAGCCTGCAAAGCCACAATGCGGTCATTCTCAATATTTCCCGGCGCGGCATCGGGCTGCTCATCGGTCAACGATTTGAGCCGGGATCGCTGCTGGCGATTCAACTGCGCCACCGCGAGGTCGGCATTTCCGGAATTCTCACCGCAACCGTGAAGCATGCGACCGAGCAACCCCCCGGGAACTGGTCGCTGGGTTGCTCGCTTTCTAGAAGTCTTACGGACGACGAGATCGCCGCCCTCATTTGAGAGGGCTTGTCGCACTTCGTAAGGAAACAATCCGCCTAATGCTCCGGGGGGCGCAGCCGGCGGTTATACTGCGTGCGGTCAATACTGATCCCAATAGGCCGTAGCCGCATTCGCCAGAATGCGGGCTATCTCTCAGTTTCCCCCGCATTCTGGCGAATGCGGCTACAGGGCGATGTCTCATTCTTGACCGCGTTCAGTATAAATTGCCGGGCATGCTGCGAGAAGCGATTTTCGAGAGTCACCCAGCCGCAGAATCATCTCCCCGCATTTCAACTCAGGAGAAATGAGAATGAACGGGAAACGAGCATTAACCGTGAGTATCCTGCTGCTCCTGGCAGCCGCGTCGGCCCCGGCCGAAGCCGGCGGGCCGTTGGGGCGCGGCATGGGCAGACCTTGGAACCGGCGGCCCCGTTATCCCTACCAGGTGTACGTAGATCCGGGTGCCCTGGATGGCGGATCTTATTACGGGACCGCGCCGCCCGTATCCATGCCGCCTTCCATCGCTACCTATCAGGATCTAAGCCCGAGCGGCATGACTGCGACAACTGCGCCAGGTTATGAACTCTCCACGCCGCCGCCCGCGCCGGTGCGTTATCAAACTCCTCCGCCGTCTCAGACAGGCGGCAGGTAATCATGCATGAGGCAGCCGGCTCTTCAGGTTGCGGAAACTCTTTTTTCTGGTTCCCGAACAAGAAGTTTGGGAATCAGTCAACATCCCTCGGCCCCGGTCGCTCACTGAATTCTTCTCTTGAGGTCATGCCCTCTGCCTCGATGCGCTAGGCCGCGGGAGTGGAGCGTTTCTGGTCATGCAACCTGGCTTTGACGGCGGTGGAAGGATGATTTTCGTGCCGGGTAACCAACTGTGTCGGGGCCAGGGACTTCTTGAAAAGCATGGCGACGCGCGGATGCCGCGCCGACAACCTGCTGAGGATCCGGGCCACACCAACCGCGAATGGATCGAGCGCGTCTTAGGATGCAAGCCGAGTGTGCGCGGCGGCCAACTCTGCTGAAAGTTTCCGCCTGGCCTCTTCCGCTATCGCCAAATGGATTTCCGCTTTGCGAAGCAGCGCCTCAAGCGCACTGACTTTTTGCTTCAACGGCGTAAGGTCCTGAAGCTCCGCGGCAAGTTCCGGTCCCACCATTTCCACCCAGTTGGCATCCGCCCGGTTGCGCGTCAGGTTGGGGTCGGGGTCGCATGTATAGCCAAGGTCCATGAAAATGGTTTGGTGGGCTGTGGCGATTGCGTGTGCCTCGGCAGCTGGAAGCAGATGTCTCCAAAGCCCCGGCCGGCCCTGCCAGAAGTGATGCGCGGCCTGCGTTATGACCCGGAGATTTGCCATGGTCGTGACTGCCACAGCTTCGGTAATCGAAAGTTCCGTTTCCCGGTCCAAGGCAAGCACAAGGCGTCGGAGTTCATCGTGCGGGACCGCCACCAGGTTTTCGTATTGAACTTTTTGCACACCGGGCGCCGTCCACCATTCCCGGCTTACCGACAAGAGAGCAGCAGCCCTTGTGCCGGATGCGTATTCCAGGAAGGAGGGGCTACACGGCATCGATCCATAAATACAACGCTCGTGTCCGCCCTCCCCTTGCAACCAATGTACCGTCGAGGGATCATGCGGGGCAAAATGGAGAATGGAAAGGAGTACGTCCAGCGGATGTCTGGCCAGAACCACGACCTGGAAGCCGTGTTGCTCCAGCAATTTCACGAACGCGGGGCTGCGGTGCCAATGGATTTGCAGTACGCAGCGGGCGGGAAGCCTTCCCCATTCCACCTCCTCCGGAGCGTGGGCCGCACACTCGTGCAATCCGTAGAGCACGGCCAGCATGCGGCGCAGCCAGGTATTTCCCGAGCGGGGCGTGCTGACCACCGCTAGGCGCAGAGCGAGCCCCTGCTTATTCGCTATTCTGTCCAAACTGGTAACTTCGGCGGAGTGCTCTAACATCTCCGTAGCGTCTCTCGGTGACACGCGTATGTGAGTGTGGTACCCCGCCGGTTGAGTGCAAATTTAGTACCAAGCAGCCGTTCCCGTTGCCGCCCTGTCAAGAGTGCTACCCTAACATCTCCATTCTCCCCAATTACAAGTTCGCGGGGGGGCGAATACGACCATAGGCGGGATCTCACTGACTGGCTCAGTGGGAAGGATTGGAAGATTTACGAAATACTTCGGAGTCTAAGTAAATTTCAAGGATCTCTGGCTTCCGCCAGCAGGATGCGCAATCTTTCTGGTCACACTTTTTTGGGTCGTGCCTGCCGGAGTAGTATGGCCACGGAACAGTGGGACATTTCCGCTTCGGGCGCTGCGCCATGTGCAGGCACTGAGCTAAGATGACGCCGGGGAGGAGCGCTGCATGCAAGTGCTGGAAGTGATTGGAGCGCTATGGGCAGGCCGACAGGAGCCGCCAAGCGGGATGTCGCCTCGCCAATGGGAAGTGGCCGTACTGGCTTTCGCGCTGATCCTTTTTGTGTGCGGCGCGTTTCTCCTCTATTGGTGCCTGATCCTCGTGTTGCATTTCCTACGAGACTTGGCCAGCTAGAGTATCCTGCGGATTGACTGCCTGGCGCTGTTCATCGCTATGCCGAACCACTAGAGCGGCTACTCCAGGAATGCAGATCTCAGTTCGATGGTTTTGATTGGACGGGTCGGTCGTCGAATCCGCCTAGCCCTGCGAAGCTGCTTCTCATCTGCATGTTGTCGCCGCGCGCGTCCTTCATGGCTTCTTCCCAGCTGCCCTTGTCGCCATCAAGCTCGCATCCGAGACAAAATACGGCGGCGCAAACTGCCACCCAGAGACTTCTCATGGCCCCACCCCCTAAGCGCATTGGATTTGGATGATTCTAAATGGGCCTATACGCTCATGTGCCGCGGCACGCAATGCAAGTTTTGCGTAATCGCGAGCGCCAGGGTCCCTCCCCAAACATTCATGTGGATTTCATTTGCCATGCCAAGAGGCCAGTCGCACAATGAGCAGGATTACACAAAGAATCGTTTGGAGGCTTACCTATGTTTGCTTCGTCGCGCAGGGAGTTTCTCGGGGCTTCGTTTGCCGGCTTGGCCGCGGGTGGGTTTCTTTGGGCAGACGAGCCAACTGCTAAGGACAGTGCAAAGACGCCCGAGGATCCTGCTTTCCAACCAAGCACATTGTTTCTCACCTGGCAGCGCGACCCGACCACGACGATGACCGTGCAATGGGTCGGCACAGCTGGTGAAACAAGCGATACCAAGATCTCTTATGCGACCCTCCGCAACGATCACTGGCAGACGCTGCAGACCTGCGCCAAGCCGTATCCCACCACCGACTTCAAGGTCTTCCGTGCGGAACTGACTGGCCTGACGCCCGGGACCGACTATCGCTTCCGGATTGGCAAGCATTCGCCCACCTATCGTTTTCGCACGATGCCCGTCAAGGCCACCAATCCAATCCCCTTCATCTCGGGCGGCGATTGCGGGGTCAATGTCCACACGGTTGCGAACAACATTCAGGCAGCTCGCCAGGATCCGATGTTTGCGATCATTGGCGGAGATCTGGGTTACGACAATGGTCGTTCCGTCGACGTGAGTCTGGCGTTTTTGCGTAACTACAGCAAGCATATGATCGGACGCGACGGCAGATTGATCCCCATGGTCACGTGCATCGGCAACCACGAAGTGGACGGTGGGTACGGCAAGCCCCGCGCCCAGGCGCCGTTTTTCTATGCACTGTTCGACGGCCTCTTCCGTGACACAGGCTACGCCACGCTTGATTTTGGCGATTATCTGAGCTTGGTGCTGCTTGACACCGGCCACACTTCCCCCATTGGCGGCGATCAGGCAGACTGGTTGGAGAAGACCCTCAAGGCACGCGCCGATCACCCGCATGTCATGGTCGTCAATCACGTGCCGGCCTATCCGTCCTTCCGCAATAGCGAAGGTACGGACGGCAAAGAAGGCACAGGCGAAGGCAACCGCAAGCACTGGGTGCCGCTTTTCCAAAAGTATCGCGTGCCCGTCGTTCTCGAACACCACGACCACACCTTCAAACGAACGAAGCCATTGCTGGACGGCGTTGCGCATGAAAATGGCGTGCTTTACCTCGGGGACGGGTCCTGGGGGCGACTGCGCAGGCCGCACACCCCCGAGGAGCTGGCCTACCTGGCAGTTACCAGCAAAGACTACCACCTGTCCCTGCACCGCATTCAGGGCGCGGAGCGCTTTCATCTCGCAATGGATGAGTTCGGCAGGGTGATGGACGTCTGCCGCACGGGTCAGCGCAAGAGCGGCATAGTTCACGTGCGCGGGTAATCCGGCTTCAGCAAGTCCGCGGTTCCTCTCGCCGCTCAGGATTCGTAGCTGTCGATTTGCGTCCCATGATAAGGCATGGGCAGGCGGCCATTGATCCGTCATAATGCCTTTCCATGGAAGTCAGTACCATTCACTTGGCGTTTGACGGCGGCACCATCATCGTTTCGGGAGCGTCTGCGGAACAGCTACTCGGGCTCCCAGGTTGCCGGGTCGACACTCGTTCCGGTGCGGTTCGCGCCGAGGCATGCCATTACAGGGCGATTGTCGAGTTGATACGGCGGCAGCGCCTCCCTTATCGCGATGAAGCGCGCAAGTACGATCCGATCCCCTGGCCAATGCGAACACGCCGGGAGCCATTCCCCCATCAGAGCGAAGCCCTGGAAGCCTGGTGGCAGGCCAGCGGCCAAGGCATCGTCGTGCTTCCCACGGGAACAGGCAAGACGCAAGTCGCGCTGATGGCCATCGAGCGTGCCGCTCGGCCGACTCTCGTCGTAACGCCAACAATCGACCTGCTCAATCAATGGTACGGCGAACTCGTCACTGCGTTCGATGTCCCCATCGGCCTCCTGGGTGGAGGATACTACGACCTGCAGCCACTGACGGTAACCACGTATGACTCCGCCTACATCCACGTCGAGCGCTGGGGCAATCGCTTCGGCCTCATAGTTTTCGACGAGTGCCACCACCTCCCCAGTCCCACTTATCTGACAGCGGCCATAGGAAGTATCGCCCCCTACCGACTGGGCCTGACTGCCACGCCGGAGCGCGCCGATGGCCAGGAAGTGCTCCTGACCGAGTTAGTCGGGCCAATCATCTACCGCCGCGAGATCAAACAACTGGCTGGCGAATTCCTTGCCGACTACCGCGTCGAACGGAGATATATCGAATTGTCGGCCGAGGACCAGCAAGCCTACCAGCGGGCGCGCGAGCACTATCGCCGCTTCGTGGAAGAGCGTGGCATTGGCATGGGAGGGCCGCATGGCTGGCAGCGTTTCCTCCGCGAAACCTGCCGCTCGTCGGAAGGCCGCGCCGCTTTCCAGGCCTACCGCGAGCAGAGGCGCCTCGCCATGGCCGCCCCGGCCAAGCTGCACTTGCTGGAACGGCTCCTGGAGCAACACCGCGCCGACCGGACCCTCATCTTCACCTACGACAACGCCACGGTTTACCAGATCGCGCGCCGCTTCCTCGTCCCGGCCATCACGCATCAGACCAAAACGAAGGAACGCCGGCAGATCCTGCTGCGTTTTCATAGCGGCGAATATCCCATCATCGTGACCAGCCAGGTGCTCAACGAAGGCGTGGATGTGCCGGCCGCCAGCGTCGGCATTATCCTTTCCGGTACGGGCAGCGTGCGGGAGCACGTTCAACGTCTCGGTCGATTGCTGCGCAAGCACGGCGACAAGCAAGCCCTCCTCTATGAGATTGTCAGCAAGGGAACGGCAGAAGAATTCACCAGCGACCGGCGGAGACAACACCATGCTTACAGGTAGGTTGGTCCGGGTTCGGTTCGCCCGAGACAAAATCATTCCAAACTACCTGAACGTGAACGAGCCGAACTGGCACGAAGCCGCGGAGCGCCTGCTCGAACTCTTCCGAAGCGCACAAGACGTGACGCGCGGTTCTCTGGAGGAGGAGCTACGCGAAACATTTGGCAGCGACCCTGCGCAGCTCGTCCATCAAGGGTTGGCCAAGTTGTTAGAGGATCGCTGCGAGTTCGAAGTCGTTTCAGGACATCCACCGGAGGAGTTGCGTGAGGCTGTTTTTCTGGCAGCCGCAAGGAAACGTGCCTCGGTGACCGAGATGCCGGCGCCCGCGTTCGATCGAAACGCCGTCTTGCGCGATGTTGCAACGCCCTTGAGCATGACTCAGGAGGCCGTGGACCAGGGGATGTTCGCCGACTTGAAAAGCGAGCAGCGCCTGATCCGCTTCAAGGACATCACTGCCGAGCATTTGTTGCAGCGCTACAACGTCAGCCTGGCCCAGGCGGTCTTGCTGCGCTCTACATGCGTGCACGTTACGATCCGCGGCGAAACACCGCAGCGTTACCGCCAGCTCCTGCGCCTCGTCAAATTTCATCGGCTGGTATGTGAAATCGAGAAGGGCGACGCCGACAGCTACTTGCTCCACCTCGACGGCCCACTCAGCCTCTTCTCGGCCACGCAAAAATATGGCTTGCAGTTGGCTCTCTTCTTGCCGGCGGTGATACGGTGTCGCGATTTCGAGTTGCGTGCGGAGCTACGCTGGGGACCGCAGCGCAAACCCAAAACCTTCAATCTTTCACCGGCCGAGGGGTTGGTCTCGCATCATCCCGATACCGGCGTCTATGTGCCGCCCGAGCTGGCAATGTTTGTCGATCTCTTTCGCAAGAAGATCGCGGACTGGGACATTGTCGAAGACCCGAACATCTATCCCCTGGGAGATGGATTCTGGGTACCCGACTTTCGCCTGACGCAGCGTGCAACCGGCCAGGGAATCCTGCTCGAAGTGCTGGGCTTCTGGCGCCGTTCCAGCGCGGAGCGCCATCTCGAGCGCCTGCGCAAACATGCCAGGGAGCCATTCCTGCTGGCCGTGTCGGATCAACTGCATGTGGAAGAATCCCTCCTGGAGGAATTGCCGGCAAGCATCCATCGATTTCGTCAGATGCCCCTGCCGGAAGAAATCGTCCGGCTGGCTGCACAGCAAATGCTCGCAAGGGCGCTTGTATCCGAGTCTTAGGGTGGTAGACTTGAGCTAGCATCGGCCAGCCTGTTCCACAGTTTGGTCGCGCTCACTGCCACGAGGTAACTGCTACGAGTCCCCAGCCACGCCCCTGCCTAGAGATCGCCGGCCGCCTGGCGATTCGTGCTTGCCATGAAGCTTGGAAAATACCTGTCGGCGTTGCTAATCCTCGCAAGCATCCCTTGCCCCAGGAGCAGGGCAGAGAGTGCTGCGTTGGGCGTTCGCGCCGACCCGGCAATCATCCAGCTTCACGGTCCAGGTGCTGCATATTCTCTCTTGGTGCAGGCTACGAGCTCAGAAGGCCAGCCTATCGATTGCACGCGCCGCGCACGGTATCGATCCCTGAATCCGAGCATCGCGACCGTCACCGCACATGGAATCGTTCACACCGTTGCGGACGGCACGACACAAGTGATCGTCGAGGCCGACGGGCGCACGCTAACCGTTCCTGTGCACGTCACGGGTGCCTCCGAGCCGCGGCGCTACAACTTCGAGAACGACATCGTGCCGCTTCTGAGCAAGTTCGGTTGCAATTCTTCCGGCTGCCATGGTAAGGCCGAGGGACAGAACGGGTTCAAGCTCTCGGTCTTCGGTTTTGATCCGCCAGCCGATTTCGCCGCGTTGACGATGGAAGCTCGGGGAAGGCGCATCTTCCCGGCGGCGCCGGAGCATAGCCTGGTGTTGCTGAAGGCAAGCGGGGCTGTACCGCACGGCGGCGGACTTCGGCTCAAGGCCGATTCCAGCGAGTACGAGACGCTCCGCGGCTGGATCGCAGCGGGAACCCCGTTTGGGGACGCATCAGACCCGAAGGTCGTCAGCATCCGGGTCGAACCTTCAGAGCGGCTCCTGCCGATGCGAGCGCAGCAACAATTGCGCGTCATTGCGCGCTATTCCGACGGCCGGGAGGCCGACGTCACCTGGCACGCCCGCTTCCAATCGAACAACGAAGCGCTCGCCTCGGTCACCGGCACTGGACTGGTCACAGCGGGCGAGGCCCCCGGCGACGTCGCCATCATGGCCGGGTTCATGAATGCCGTCGATGTATTCCGGGCGTTGATCCCACGCCCGGGTCATATGGAAAGCTACCCACAGCCAACGCCGAACAACGTCATCGATAGTTTGGTGTTTGGCAAACTGCGCAAGCTGAACTTGCTGCCCTCAGAACCCGTTGACGACGCGGCATTCTTGCGCCGCGTCTACCTCGACGTCATCGGCACGCTGCCGACGGCTGACGAGGCGAAGCAGTTCCTGCACGATCCGTCGCCGGACCGTCGCTTTCGCCTTGTGAACGATTTGATGGAGCGTCCCGAGTTCGCCGATTACTGGGCGCTCAAATGGGCCGATCTGCTGCGCGTTGACCGGCAGGCCCTGGGCCGCAAGCGCGCTTACAACTACTACAGTTGGATCCGCAAGAGCTTGGCCGGCAACAAGCCGCTCGATCAATTTGTGCGGGAGCTGGTTGCGGCCGACGGTCCTCTCGACGAGGTCGGCCCGGCAAACTTCTACAAGGTGGTTGGCCGGCCCGGGGATGAGGCCAGCACGGTGGCCCAGGTATTCATGGGCGTCCGGTTGGCCTGTGCCGAGTGCCACCATCACCCCTTCGACTGCTGGAGCCAAACGGATTACTACGGCATGCAGGCGTTCTTTACGCCGGTCGGCCTGCGCGGCCAGGCACAAGGCGAAGCGCTGATGGCAAGCGGGGCCGCCCAGGCAAAGAATCCGCGCACGGGCGAGACGGTGACAGCGCACCCGCTGGGAATGATAGCGCCACGGGCTGCTCCTAACGGCGATTGCCGCGCCGCTCTGGCCCAGTGGCTAACTGCACCGGATAATCCCTGGTTCGCACGAAACCTCGCCAACCGCACCTGGGCCCACTTCCTGGGCCGCGGGCTCGTCGAGCCGGTCGATGACGTGCGCGCGACCAACCCGGCGACAAACCCAGAGCTTCTGGATGCCTTGGCCAGTCATCTTGTCGAGCATCATTACGATTTTCGCAGCCTGGTCCGCCTCATCACCAGCTCGCTGGTCTACCAACTTTCCTCGCGTCCGAATGCGACGAACGAACGGGATGAACAAAACTACTCGCGCGCACTCTTCAAACGGCTCGACGCAGAAGTGCTGCTCGACATGGTCTGCCAAACGACCGGCGTCGGCGAGAAATTCCCCGGCGTGCCGGCCGGCTACCGTGCTGTTCAGCTCTGGGATAGTCATGTGCCGCATTACTTTCTGAAATTGTTCGGCCGGCCGGAGCGCATCAGCGTCTGCGAGTGTGAGCGCAATCATGAGCCAAGCGTCTCGCAGGTCCTCCACTTGCTGAACGCGCCGGACATCCATGCCAAACTTGCCCATGAGGCAGGCTTCGTCGCACGCACTGTGCGGCTCCGAAAAGAGAACGCCACAATTGTCGATGAGTTCTACCTCACGTTCTACAGCCGCTATCCGACCGAGAAAGAAAAACGAGTGGCACTCGATTATTTCGCCCGCAACCCAAGCGAGCGCCGGCAAGCGGCGGAAGACCTGGCCTGGAGCGTGATGAATTCCTTGGAGTTTGTTTTCAATCACTGAACGCCGAGCGCACGATTGCAGGAGCAATGTCATGGGGCGGAAGAGCAGTTACTGCGATGGCATCGAGCGGCGTGATTTTTTGCGCGTCGGCGCCGCGAGCTTGTTCGGTTTCGGTCTCACCCTGCCCGACATGCTTGCACGGCAAGCTCGAGCCGCTCAAACGAGTCGCTCGACGAAGGATGTTTCCCTCATCTTTGTCTTCCTCCACGGAGGCTGCAGCACCATTGACACCTGGGATCTCAAGCCCGATGCACCCGCTGAATTTCGAGGTGAATTCAAGCCGGTCGCGACCAATGTTCCCGGCATCCAGATCAGCGAACATCTGCCTCGTGCCGCCCGGCAAATGGACAAGTTCTCACTGATTCGCTCTTTCCGGCACACGAGTTCGGACCATGGTCCGGCGGATCACTACATTTTCACGGCCTATCCCGCAACGGCGGGCTTCAATCCAAGCTTGAGGCCCAATAACCAAAAGCCATCGTATGGTTCAGTGATTGCGCGCAAGCTTGGGCCGCGCGGCTCGATCCCGCCCTACGTCTGTCTCCCGAAAATGCACCCAAGCGCCGGTTCCGCATACCTGGGTGCCTCCGCCGCGCCTTTCGTGATCGAGGCAGATCCCAACGCGCCCAATTTCTCGGTTCCGGACATCGTGCCGCCGCTTTCTCTGGCAGCGGACAGGCTGGAGGCGCGACAGCATCTCCTGTCTCAGGTCGATCGCTTTCAGGGGACTGCGGAGGCGCGCTCCAACAGAGACGCCCAGGCGGTCGAGGTCTTCCAGCAGAAAGCGTTCGACCTGATGACGTCGCCGGCAGCGAAGAAGGCATTCGATATTCATGCG
>DATGZX010000250.1:0-6886 GCA_035296965.1 Gemmataceae bacterium | reverse complement strand
CAGAGCCACCTCGGCTTCTGCGTACGCCTGGTCGCGGTCGGCGGCGGCCAGCTCGTCGGCGGCGACAACACGGGGGGCCGCGGCACCGAGCTGTGTGGCCAGCCATTGATGAAGCAAGGGACCGGGCACGGGGGCCCCTTCGACGCCGTCTACCAGCCTCGAAGCCGCAGCGACAAATTTTCGCGCAAACAGGCGTCCCTGCCGCGTTTGAAAGGCTCGATGAGATGGCCGTCATCTGCACGCAGCTTCCTCAGACGGTTCGGAATGCCTTTTCAAATGGCAACCATGACGAATTAGAGGCGGCATTGCGGGAGTGGAACCCCGTCGTCCCTATCGCTCTTGACCTATCGAGCGTGCAAGCTACGATCCGTGAGTTCGGTGAAGTCGTGGATGCGATTGAAGAAGGATGTTTCGCTCCCCCGCCTGTTGCCAATTTGCGAAAAGGGCAAGCAAAGAATCAGAACTTCGCCCGCCGGATCTGCCAAAACTGCGATGCCCGCTTCTCCTGTCATTCCTACCGTGAGTACGCGAACGCACTTCGTCGGACGGGAACCACGGATTTCCTGCCGTTCTTCGACTCGTTGGTGGAGGAGGATGACCTCGAATCATGGCGTGAGGCGGCAATTCCCGATTCAGTACATCCCGACGAGTTGGCCGAGGATTATGATCAACACTCTCGTCAGATCGGCGGTTGGAGGCTCCATACGACAAGGCGATTGCCACGGCTTTCGACTGAATCCCCACCAGAGCGCCCTCCTGCATAGACCATCTCACCGATTCCTGATGGTCGGAGGCATCAGCCGACGTGTGCCTGTGCCGGGAAGGCCCTTGCTTGCTGAGTGCTGTCGTTTGCCATTCGTCTATCGTGCGTGGCGCCGGTCCGCATCCCTGCAAGATTTCGCCGCTTCCATGCCGGCGACCGGGGGCACTCATTGCCGTCCCCCGGACCCCCGGCTAGCCTCTCTCTGTTGCCGGGGAATTGCACTAAGCAATCAATAGCTTGACAGCAGCACAGTCCTTGTGGCATTCCCTTCCTCGAAACAGCTGACGTTCGACGCCGACCGGCACCAACTGTTCAGGGCATGGAACGCCATTGCCAACCTCGCCGACCTGGCGGGCAAGGTGACGGTGACCATCCGCGCCGAGTCGGACAAGGGCTTCGACAAGGCCAAGCTACAGAATGGCGTGCTGGAGCCGCTCCGCGAGGCGGACCTAATCGAGCGATTCCCGTCTACGTGATGCTGCACGCCGAGTTCAAGGAACTGATCGAGTACGGGCTGCTCGTGTTTCCGCGGCAGCGGTTCAAGTGCTGCGCAAGAACGAATCGATGGCGCCCTTCTCCCATGCCCGATAACCCTTCCCGTCGGCCTCGAACTTGTTCCAGGCAAAGTTGCACAGTTGGACCGGTGACAGCGGCTTCGCCTGCCCTGCCGGCAGGTTCACGTCGGCGGGCTGATGTGCGTAAGGCTGAGACTCCTCAATCATGTCGTCGAGCATCTGCCGGAGCGGCAGGAAGAAGTCCTCCGACCACGTCCCCTCATAGTCCTCATGAATCCCCAGCACTCGGGCGGTCTCGGCCCAAGCATCCTGCACCCCGTCGGCCAAAGTGTGCAATCCGTACTTCCGGGCGCGATCCACCAACATTTTGGTCCGCAGCCACGTCACCGGATGGCGGCGTTGAAGCTGCTCGTCCCGTGGCACGTAATACTGATCGTTCGAGCGAGTGCGGAAGAAGTGGGAAAATGCCTTGAGGAAGCTCGGACCACCCACCGTGATCCCAACCGCGTCACAATAGAATTCCTGCGCCCATGTGTACCAAGCGGTCACGACCTGCTTGCGGAACGACGACGACCGACTCGCACCGGCTCGGCTGCGAACCGATTTCGGCGCCAGCGCACCGGCCACGATCTTTTGGAGGTCCTTGACCAGTTCGTCCAACTCGACCTTGTGGCAGGCATAGAGCAGATGGCCAAACTCATGGAAGAGCAGTGGCAAGTAAAGGAGCGTAGTCTGCCGGGAGGTGGGGACCAGATAGATGGGCGGGATCTTGTCGGTCGGGTATATGGCAAAGCTGCCGTCTGACAACCCGAACGGCAGGGTCGCGGTCTTAGGGTTGGAGTCATGGAGAAATCTCAGCACCAGCAGCCCGAGCCGGTCTTCTGGCCTTGCGCGCACCACCGGAGCCGCCAGCCGCGTGTTCACAACCTCGAACACGTTCGTCAGCGACTGGGTCGCGGCCAGGATGTCGTTCAGAGTATCGTCGAGCCCGTACCCGAGGTCAGTTAGGTTCCGCTGGGCCTGCCGACGCAACGCTTCACACAGTTGGATGACTTGTCCGACATAGGGAGTCAACTCGCCGCAAATGCTGGTCTTTCCAAGCAACTCCTGGACGACGGCGATTTGGTAGAGCAGATCCTGGTTGGACTCCTCAAGATATGCTCGCATCACCGCTCCTCGAAGATTGCGGCCGCGTCAGTCTGCTGGTGCTGTTCGATCACGCGCCGAAGTTCCGCGAGGCTCTCCACCAGCTGCGCGCGCGACTCCGAAGACTTCGCGTCCAGCAGGGGCAAGGCGCCCGCGGCTCCGCCTTTCATAAGGACGGACTGGTAGCGGTTTCCTTCCCGCCGGGCGGACGCAATGGCGTCTGTCAGACTTTGGAATCGCGCGTCCACGCCCAGCAGAAGTTCCTTGCTGTCTGCGGACTCCACCTCACTGAGGCGACCAAGGAACCGCTTCAGCAATCGCCGTGCATCTTTGGCGCGGCGCTCCCGCTCGGCATCCTGGACGCCTGCAGCTTCCTGCTTGATCGCGATGGACAAATCGTTGATCGCGCCTAGCAGTTCGTGGTCCGTAAAAAAGCTCTGAATGTTCAGCCACTCCTGACTCATGGCATCCTCCGGTGGTTGGGTTTCACTTGACTCCTCTCATGTCCTCCGCCATCCGTTGTTGCAGCCGGGAGTCCGTCTCCCGGATGGGATGTGCGTAGCGCTGAGCCTTACTCGGGCTCGAGTAGTTCAATTGCGACAGGGCAAAGAAAGCCCGCGTCGCGCGGCGCAGGTCACGCCCCCGTCGGAGCACCAACAGGCACGGATCGGCCGTGGCCGTCCGAGAGAGCGTAGCGGCCCCGGTGCAACTCAAAAGCGCGGCTTCTCCATCCAAGTAGATTGCTTGGCCCT
The DNA here is from genome assembly GCA_035296965.1 of Gemmataceae bacterium. Taxonomy (GTDB): domain Bacteria; phylum Planctomycetota; class Planctomycetia; order Gemmatales; family Gemmataceae; genus DATGZX01. The sequence continues at coordinate 3,710 of DATGZX010000250.1, read as the reverse complement.
CCAAGACGTTCAAGCGGCTCTGACCCTGCGGCAGCCACATTCGCAAGTTCTTCACGGTCTTCTTGTGGATCTCGGCGAAATCTGCGGTCGCATCCTGAGCGAGCCGGTCCTTTTGCTGCAAGCGGTCGATGGCTTCGACAAGGGCCGCCTCCTCTTCCCCGCAAAGACGGCCGTCTCGCAAAACCAGAAGAGACCGGATCGGCGTGAAGCCTGGGTCTTCGTAACCATCGAAGAGCTGCACAACTTTGTCGCGGAGGATCACTGGGTTGATCGTCTCGTGTTGGTGGTCGCCCTTCGGCCACGAGTCCGAAATTCGAGCGAACGACGGCACCCGATCCGCACCTCGACAGACGAGTAGCGACATCGCGAAGTGCCGTCGGCCTTCGCCCACGTCAATCGCCAGACACGCTTCATAAGGCCACTCGGCGATCCGCCAAGGAATCGCCTCCATCTGGTCGAGCGTGTCTAGGACGGACAGGGTCACCATGTCCAACCAGCGTCGATCCGCTTTCTTCCGATCCTCGGCGCTGCGCCCGGACCGGCGAGCGTCCCATTTGCGGACGACCTGCCCTCGCGTGAGCCGCTTGAGATGCCATCCCTTCAAGCCGTGCGATAGCAAGTAGTAAGAAGCTCCATTGGCCAGTCGATCATCGAAAACGATCACGGTCGTTCCCGCTCCGCCCTGTCCGTCAGCAATCTTGTCGAGCGCCTCCACTACCTTCTCAGGATCGTCTTCCCGCACCTGCGTCAGGGAGAATCGCGAGCCGGTGATGTCCTGGATGACCTTGCCGAAGTCGGCGACAAACGCAGCCTGCAATTCGTCAGTCCAGCCGTTGCCTGATTTCGGAGTGACCACGAAGAGCTTGCGTTCGACCGCTGCCGCGTAGTGATATAGGCCACCACCCCTCAGTTTCTCAAGTCGCTCGCGGAAGTACCGGCCGTACTCCCCAGTTGTTGCTTCTCGGGGCGCCGCAACAACGCGGCCCCCACCGAACTGCAAATCTGGGCACGGCAGCAGCTCGCAGCGTTCCTCGGGTGGAGTCCACAACTCCGCCTCCGCCTCACAGCCCATCAGCCGTTCGACGACGGCCCGACATTGCTCCCATCCGCGGACGGCCGCCTCCCGGCGCTGATCGGGAGGAAGGGTCTTGTATTGGCCCAGGCCGCGATACGACTGTTCCTCATCGGCCATCACCCTCAGCCGGAGCCACTTCGCGGGGACCGGGACGGGATGCGGCAACCCGGGGAATGAGACGTAAGCCACCAGGTCGCGCGGGTCAAGAGCGAGCTTCGGATACCGCTCCTGGCAGTAGTCGTAGAGCGAATCGTGCTGGACGACCGGGCCAGTTGTGCCGCAGGTGACACCGTCTGCGAAACGCTCGAAGTAACAGACCGGAACAACCTGCTCTCCAGTCGTGTAAAGCAGCGTGCCTTTCCGACGCTCGGCCCGATTGCGGAAGCGGTCAAACTCGCGCCTTCGCCTCTTGCGTTCTCCCGGACTGAGTCCAGGGTCGAAGAACTCCGCGACGGTCCATTCGGTACGATTGAGGTAACCTGTATCGAACGCGATGCCGACACCAGGGTCACCGAGCCGGACCGTGGAAAACGATACGCGGGGGATGACCTCGACACCATCCACCTTGGTGATAGGCTGGTCGGCGTACCAGTTCCGGAGGGGACGCGACAGCCGCCAGTACCCGGAGGATTGCTCGAAAGCAACCACGAGACACCGTTCCAGCAGGTCGGCGAACACTTGCTGGTCATCTTCCGACCCCGGCCGTAACCTGAAGCTCTTGCCGACATCGTGAAGGTCGGCCCGCCATGACTTGTCGCGAACCTGATCGACCGGGAGTCTCTTCCCTCCGAGAACCAGAATTTCGGATGCCGCAAACGGTGATGGCACCGCGACGACACCGTGCCGATTCCGCAGCTTGCTGCACACTGATGCGCGCAACTCGGCGGGGCGAACCGCGCACTGAATGTCTACGCGGCGGCACGTCACACCGGCGATGGCAGCACCGTCAATGAGGCGAATGTTTGTCTCGGGGCCAGCCCTGAGCGGTTGTCCGGGCAGATGCCCTGATACTTGCACTGACGGCAGACGTTCTCGCGACGACATGGCGAAAAAATCTCCTCGATTCCGGTCCGGCCATAGGGGTCCAATTCCTTCATCAACTCGATGTCCTGGAGCATCCGGGCCTTGCCAACAACCATCATTTCGCGGTCGAGCGGACGCTCGGGCTCGACCGTGCCATCACCCAGGAATACTCGGCGGGCGCTGACCTGCGTCGGGTCAACCTGGAACTTCGTCTGCGCCCAGAGGCCGTAGATCAGCATCTGGAGGCTGTCATGGCTGCCGCCGTTCACGCCGAGCTTCCAGTCCACGACGCGAACACCGTCAGTGTCGCGACCCACGAGGTCGATCTGGCCTTCGATCCCGAACTCGTCAAACTTTGGAAGACCGCCGACACGCTGCTCGACGTAATGCTCGCCAGCGGTGATTTCGCTCCACAGCTTTTTTACCGGCTCATGCTCCAAGAACCGCCGTACTCCGCGGCACAACGCTTCCCGTGCCTTCGCTGCCAATTCCTCGGCTCTGGGGTCGCCGTAATAAAACTCCACCAGCATCGGCGGCGGGTAAGCCATTTCCAGCAGGTCCGCGTTGCCTTCGGGGTCACGAGAATATCGGACCGCCAGGTCGAACCCGGCCACGCAGGTGCGCTCGGCCCAAGCACGGCTGGTCTCCCCCTTCTTGAGGAATTGCTCGATGAACCAGTGCAATTTCTCGCCGGCGAGCAGATAGACCCCGGTGAGCTCCTTCAGCTTCTGTACCAGCGGCTTGCGTGCCGAGTCGAACGGAAGCTTCTTGGAGGCTGCGTAATACTCGTAGAAGAACTGCCGGAGACACGAGTCCAGCAGTTCACGCTTCGAGTACGAGTGAGACCTTCGCATCACTTCTCCTTCCGCTCGTCACCCCCGCGCAGGCCGTGGAGTTCGCCGAGCATCTGCTCCCACTCCTTCTGTGACAGCTGTAACCGGGACGCCTCCTGGAGGAAGCGGATCGCCGCAGGCTCTCCCACCAGCGATTCACCTAGTTCGGTCGGAAGCTTTTTCGCAGCCGTGAAAAACTCCTCGGCCGGGCATCCGAGGATCGTGCAGATCCGAACCACGGTATCATCTGCCGCAGCCGGAAGACGGCCGTTTTCGAGCTTGCTGATATAAGAGAAATCGACGCCAGCTCGGTCGGCGAGCTGACGCTGGCTGAGGCCCGCCGCACGACGCTTTTCACGCAACAATTCGCCGAATGTGGTAGCCATGTTGACAATATACTCAACGTTGAGTAACTTGTCAACATCCTTCGGCGAAAAGCGCCTCGGCTCTTGAGAAAAAAGTCAGATCAGCACACGCGGGATAGACCGCCGCCCAGGGATGGACGGGGCTGGACCGGCGCCGGCTCGCATCCTTTCAAGATTTCGCCGCTTCCATGCCGGCGACCGGGGGGCTCGCAGCCGCAAGGACCAAGCGGGAAGAGCAGGCGATTGAAAAGGAATCCCAGGCCAGCCCGCTGATCGCCAGGGCGAACGCATCAAACTTTCTCTAGGTTTCGTGCCCCAGCCAAGGTTTCCTCGAGAAAACCCGTGTCCAAGGCAGCCGCCTTGCGTTTCCGTGCGATGCTCGTTTTGGCCGGATTCCGCTTGAGCAGGCTTAAC
>DATGZX010000249.1:0-3002 GCA_035296965.1 Gemmataceae bacterium | reverse complement strand
CGATCAGGGACGGAAATGTCGTATTAGATGGTAGCGGGCAAATCATGAGGAAACTTGTTTCGACTGAACAGGACTTGAGTAATGCCATCTACATTCGGGTCGTTCGTGGTTCATAAAGATGAAAAAGGGGTTCACATTTCCCATAATCCGCCGAAGAATATTGGCGAAAATGAAGCCAAGCGAACACTATACGCCGGACCTCGTGTCATCATGCCTGAGACGGTCCTTGTCAGGAGGCGCTTAAAAGATACCAGCGAAAGGCGCTTGAAAGGGTACCAGTTGGACTAAGGCGTCATGGAATGCTTCGCTGGGTGCTTTGTCGAAGACAAGCACCCTGGGGAGAGAGTTCATGGCGAACCAATTGGCAATGGATAAGTCACAGGCAATTAAGAGTTTAGCGGCGACTGGGATGTCGGAGCGTCGGATCGCCCGGACGCTGGGAGTGAGCCGCAAGGCAGTGCGGCAGCATTTGGGACGTGTGGCCTCAAAGGAGACCAAAGCGCTCACCGGGGAAGCGCCCTCCGGGTCGGGGGAGGCAAAAGATACCAAAGCGCCCACCGGGTCGACCGAGCCGCCGGAGCCCTCGGCCGACGAATCACGGAGCCTGTGCGCCGCGTACCAGTCGAGCATCCTGGAGAAGTTGGGACAGGGGCTGACGGCGCAGCGGATCTTCCAGGACTTGCGGGACGAACAGGGATTCCCGGGTCGCTACCACTCGGTGCGGCGTTATGTGCAGCGGCTGACGGCGAACACAGACCTGGCGTTTCGCCGCATCGAGGTCGCCGCCGGCTACGAGATGCAGGTTGATTACGGCAGTGGCGCCCCGTGCCTGGACGAAGCGGGGAAGCGCTGTCGAACGCACGTGTTTCGTGGAGTGCTGAGCTTCTCCCGGAAGGGCTACAGCGAGGCGGTGCGACGACTGACGACGGAGTCGTTCATCCGGTCGCTGGAGAACGCGTTCTGGGCGTTGGGGGGAGTTCCTCAAGTCGTAGTGTTCGACAACGCCAAGGCCGTGGTGACGCAGGCCGACTGGTACGACCCCGAGCTGAATCCGAAGATCGTCGAATTCTGCCGGCATTACGATTTCACGCTGCTCCCGACGCGTCCGCGGACTCCGCGGCACAAGGGGAAAGTGGAACGCGGCGTGGGCTACGCGAAATCGAATGCGCTGCGCGGCCGGAAGTTCGATTCGCTGGCCGCGCAGAACGAGTTTCTGCGGCACTGGGAACGGTCGGTCGCCGACACGCGGATTCACGGCACGACGAAGCAGCACGTGGGACAGCTCTTCGAGACGGTGGAGCGCGCCGCGCTGCGGCCGCTGGCGCGGGAGCGATTTCCGGTCTATGAGGAAGGACAGCGGCATGTCAGCCGCGACGGCCACATCGAGGTGAAGCGATCGTTCTACTCCGTGCCCCCGGAATTTCTGGGCTGCGATGTGTGGGTGCGTTGGAACGAGCAGGTGGTGCGGATCTTGAACCAGCGCTTTGAGCAGATCGCGTTGCACTGCCGACAGCCCCTCGGCAAGTTCAGCACGCTGCACGAACACCTGGCCAGTGAGAAGATCAGCTCGGTGGAGCGCGGTGCCGAGCATTTGCTCAAGAAAATACGGCTGTTAGGGACGCATGCGGCCCGCTGGGCCGAGGCCACGCTCGAGGAACACGGGGTGCGTGGGATGCGGATCATCCAGGGGCTTCTGGCCCTCAGCCGCAAGTACGAGGCCGGGGCGATCGACGCCGCCTGCGAGAAGGCCTGGTGCGGTCGGGGTTTTCGCTATCGGATCGTGAAGAACCTGCTGGAGCGACGGGCCGCCACCCAGCAGACCCTGGAGTTCCTCGACACGCATCCCCTGATTCGACCGATTTCGGATTACGCAGAGTTTGTTCATCACGCCCTTCGAAAAGGATAAATGATGTCCGACCAATTGTTGTCGACGCTGAGAAAGTTACGCTTGTCGGGATTGGCCGAGTCGCTGGAGATCCGCCTGCATGAGGCGGCCACGACGGGGCTCAACCATCGCGAGTTTCTGGAGCTTCTGCTCCAGGATGAGTTGCTGATCCGCAACCAGCGTCAGATCAATCGCCGGACGATGGCGGCGAACTTTCGTGAGGTGCGGCGGCTGGAGGATTTCGACTTCGGCTTTAACCCGTCGATCAAGAAGGACCGCGTGTTCGACCTGGCCACCTGCAAGTTCGTGCGTGAACGGCGCGATGCCCTGCTGGTCGGACCTCCGGGAACCGGCAAGAGCCATTTGGCACAGGCCATCGGCTCGGCGGCGATCCGTTCCGGCTTCACGGTGTTCTACCGGTCGATCTTCGACACGGTGCGGGACTTTCTGCACGACGAAGCGCTGGCTGGCCAGGAACGGATCCTGCAGCGGTATCTCAAACCGGACCTGCTGATCATCGACGACATGGGCATGAAGCAGTTGCCGAAACGGTCGGGAGAGTACCTGTTCGAAATCGTGCTGCGTCGCCACGAAATCAAATCGACACTGATGACCAGCAACCGTCCGCTGGAGGACTGGGGGAAGCTCGTGGGGGACGTACCCAGCGCCACGGCGATCCTGGACCGGTTCCTGCACCACTCCGAGATCCTCCAGATCAGCGGCAAGAGCTACCGTCTGGGGAACCGCGACAAACCGTCAAAAGATACCAAAGCGCCCACCGGGTCGCCGCCCGATAAATAGCTCGGCTCAATGCGTCAAAAGGAACCACTTCTCACAAAACCAACCGAAACCACTCCGGCTGGTATCTTTTGAAGCGCCTCCGAGTGGTATCTTTTCAAGCGCCCAATGACAAAGGACGACAACGAGACTCATGATCGCATTTGACATTGCCGACCAGGTCTGGTTAAGCTAAACGTGTCGATCGCCCGCGACGGGCGTTGATTTATGAGGCTTTGAGAGCCCCTTTGTGCATCGTTGGCACGACAGGGGCTTTTTTTACGCGCTGTAAGCCTGCACTACAAATCAACTCTCGGGAGAGAGCACCATGGAATTGAAA
>DATGZX010000248.1:0-4470 GCA_035296965.1 Gemmataceae bacterium | reverse complement strand
GCCCCGGACCAATTCGGCCTACGCTATTTCCATGTCCCACCACACCGCCAGGGAGAGCTATCGCAAACTGTCGGAGCGGATCAACCGCTTCCCGCAAGGGGCTCCGCCGACCGAGCTTTTGTTTCAAATCCTAGAAGTCCTATTCACGCCGGCTGAGGCCGAACTCGTCGCGCTGCTTCCGATCAGGCCCTTCACGGCCGAAACAGCAGCGCTGCTCTGGAAGAAGTCCGAAACCGAGGCCCGCAACATCCTCGAAGCGCTGGCCTCGCGCGGCATGATGCTCGACATCGACTCGCGCCAGGGCCAGATGTTCGTCATGCCGCCGCCGATGGCCGGCTTCTTCGAATTCTCCATGATGCGCATCGGCGGCCACTACGACCAGAAACTCCTCGCCGAACTTTTCTATCAGTACCTTAACGTCGAGGAGGACTTCGTCAAAGCCCTGTTCACGACCGGCGAGACACAAATAGGACGCGCCTTCGTCAACGAGCGCGTATTGACCGCGGAAAACACGCTACACGTGCTCGACTACGAACGCGCCTCGCAAGTCGTCGAGACGGCCTCGCACATCGGCATCGGCACCTGCTATTGCCGCCACAAGGCGTCGCATCTGGGGCGCAATTGCGAAGCGCCGATGGACATCTGTATGACCTTCAACACCACTGCGCGCTCGCTGATTAAACATGGCATCGTCCGCCGCGTCGATAAGGCCGAATGTCACGATCTGCTCGCTCAAGCCCGCGATCGTAACCTGGTGCAATTCGGGGAGAACGTGCGCGAGCGCGTGTCCTTCATCTGCAACTGCTGTGGATGTTGTTGCGAAGCTATGTTAGCCGCCAAACGGTTCGCCGTTCTCACTCCCATCAGCACCACCAACTTCCTGCCGGCCATCGCCGACGACAAATGTTCCGGCTGCATGAAATGTGCCGACGTCTGTCCGGTAGAAGCGATGGGCATGGTTTCTGCGGGAGACCCACGCCACCACAAACGCAAGAAAGCTAAGGTCAACGAAGAGATCTGCCTCGGTTGCGGCGTGTGCGCTCGGGTTTGCGACAAGCAGGCCATCGGGCTGAAGCAACGGGGGCAACGCGTGATCACGCCCGTGAATACCGCTCATCGCACTGTTGTGATGGCCATTGAGCGCGGCAAACTCCAGGACCTCATCTTCGACAATCAGGCGCTTGCCAGCCATCGCGCGATGGCCGCCATTCTGGGTGTGATTCTCAAATTGCCGCCGCTGAAACAAGTCATGGCGAGCCAGCAAATAAAGTCACGCTATCTGGACAATTTGTTGTCCAGTCGTAGGTCGAAACGCGCGGAAGCATAGGTTAGAGAATTGCAGAGGAGTTGGAAAATGTGGGCACGGATGTCCGTGCAGTGTAGAACCTCGCTTTGGCATCAGGTTTGTGTCAAGCTGTGGGTATGGCGACGAAACGCACCAAAGCCGACAGGTCACAGCGGCAGACTGAACAACTCGACAAAAGGGTAGATCGCCGTCCAGACGAGATCGAGAAAGAGAAAACTACCCGCGAGGACGTGAACCAAGCCGCTGCCGAGACCGTGAGAGAAGTGACAGAAGGCCGTTAATTTGGCTATTGTTCTGTCAGTCCTCATTCTCTGGACTCGTGACTAACTAGACCCTTCGCTGCTCGGGTTTGGGCTCCAGGCAGAAAGGCAGCGGTAGGGGAAATGTGTTCTCTGGCTGAGGGGCCATTTCTTGGAAGAGCGTGCTTCAGCCGTTCACGACTGCCGATCCCCGCTCAAATCCCAGATCAATCTTCTGCCGCCCAGCCTGAATTGCTGCCTCAATAGCGGACTCCTGCGTGCGGAATGTGTCGGGCAGGTAGAATTCGGTTTCCATGACCCCATCCGCATCGTGTTCCTCGACGGAGAACTCTGCCGAGAACTCGCCTTCTCGTAGCTCCCACGACCGCGCCACGATAACGTAACCCTTGTACCCCTGCCTGCTCTTCATGACTGCTGCAACCTCTTCGGCTCCAATTATTGCACTTATAGAGTCAGAGACTCCAAGCCGGGGCCGGCAGCCACAGGACGCTCAGTTCACGGTCGCCCCGCCGCAACACCGCTTATCACTCCGTTCAGGAGCCCAAAGACACGTAGATTTTGCTGGACTGTCAAGTTTCCTGGCAGTGGAGCGTAGACGGCCGCGAAGTTCGTGCGTTGAAGCACTTGTGAGCGGTGCGTAGCGATATCGACCCCTTCGATACAGATCCTCCCCGAAGCCGGCGCGAGAACGCCCAAAATCATATTGATGGTGGTGGTCTTTGTTCCTTTTCCTGGCACCGTCAGCGACCTACGGCTGATCTTGGTCAACATCTGCCCCGGCGCCGCTCGCTACCGGCCTTGCGCGGCGCTGCTGGTGCTCGGGGTTCCGGGGCCAAGGCTTTTTCGATTTCTTCCCGTAGCCAGCGGTTTGCCGGATCATTCTCCACACTCTCGTGCCAGTACAAATGGGCTTCGAGACGGGGCGCTTGCAGCGGAAAGGGAAGCACCTGGTTCATCAAACTCGTGTTCAGCAATTGCGCATGGCGCTCCGGCAAGGTCAGAAGCATGTCGGTCGTACTTACTACCACGCAGGCCGGGAAGTTGTGCTGGCTGCGCAGAAACACTTGCCGGCGAAGCCCCCGCCGGCTAAGTTCGATATCGATCAGGCTGGGACCGTGGCGCCGTGAAGAGACCTGAATATGGCGCTGCCCTAGATAAGTACTCAGGTCAAGTTTGTCCGCGATCGCCGGGTGACCATGCCGGGCGATGACCACGAATGGGTCATTCAGAAGCCACTTGTGCCGAATGCGATCGCTCATGGTCAGGGGGATGTCGATGGCCAGATCAACCGAACCGCTCGCCAGTTCGGTTTCCAGATCTCTGCGCTTGACCTGCGAGGTCGTGATCGACATTCCTGGGGCGGCAAGCGTCAGGCGCCGCAGCAAGAGCGGAAGAATCAGGGCCTCGGCGTATTCCCACAACGACAGGTGAAAGTTCCGCCGCGTGTGTTCGGGAACGAAATTGCGACTCGCGCTGACGTGCACCTCCAGGATGTGCAGCGCCTGCCGCACTTGCTCAATCATGTTCCGCGTGAACGGCGTCGGCATCATGTGCGCCCCCTGGCGGACGAACAGCGGGTCCTGCAGAAGATCGCGCAGTCGCTTCAGTGCATGGCTGATCGCGGGTTGGGTGAGGTTCAGTTGCTGGCCGGCGCGAGTGATGTTGCCCTCGCGGTAGATGGCTTCCAGCACCACAAACAGGTTCAGGTCGACCTGACTTAAATGCACGGCACATATATTACTGGATTCACAAGATTCATTAGGAGAATTCTGCAGAAATCGTTAGGCTAGGGTGCCTGCGGGGTGAGTGCTTACCAATGGACTTTTCTGTGTCACCGACAGCCAGGAGCTATGTTCAGCGCCTCGCGGCCTTCATGCAAGAGCATGTCCTGCCATCGGAGCCTGAGTATTGCGCGCAATTGCAGAACCTTCCCGACTGGCGCCGCTGGAAGCAGCCTCCGGTTATGGAGACTTTGAAGGCGAAGGCGCGTGCAGCCGGCTTGTGGAACCTGTTTCTTCCCGACCGGGAGTATGGCGTCGGCCTCACCAATGTAGAGTATGCGCCCCTGGCGGAAATCACCGGTCGCTCCTCGATCGCCCCCGAGGTTTTCAACTGCAACGCACCCGATACTGGCAACATGGAAGTGCTGGTGAAGTATGGTTCGGAAGCACAAAAGGCGTGTTGGCTTAGGCCCCTGCTGGCCGGCGAGATTCGTTCCGCATTCTGCATGACGGAGCCCGGCGTGGCCTCTTCTGATGCCACGAACATGCAAGCAACGGCCCTCATCGAGGAGGATCACGTCGTCCTCAACGGCTTGAAATGGTGGAGTTCCGGAGTCGGCCATCCCCATTGCCGGCTGCTCATCTTCATGGGCATAACCGATCGCTCTGCCAGCAAGTACCAGCGTCATTCCATGATTCTGGTGCCGCTCGACGCACCCGGCGTCAAGATCGAGCGAATGGTGCCCGTGTTTGGATCCTATGACCCGCCCTTCGGTCACGGCGAGGTTAGCTTCACTGATGTCCGGGTACCGCTCGACCACATCATCGCCGGACCGGGGCGCGGTTTTGAAATCGCGCAGGGCCGGCTCGGCCCCGGTCGCATTCATCACTGCATGCGCACGCTGGGAGCGGCCGAACGCGCGCTTGAACCTTTATGCCGCCGCTCGCTCCATCGTGTGGCCTTCGACAAACCTCTGGCCGAGCTGGGCGCCAACGCCGATGTCATTGCCAACGCCCGCATCATGCTGGAGCAAGCCCGACTTCTCACCCTTAAAGCCGCCTGGATGCTCGATGAAGTCGGCGCCAAAGGCGCCCGCAGCGAAATCTCCCAGATCAAAGTCGCCGTTCCCAACATTGCCCTGGAGATCATCGACCAGGCAATTCAAATGCACGGAGGCGCCGG
>DATGZX010000247.1:0-33800 GCA_035296965.1 Gemmataceae bacterium | reverse complement strand
CGGATGCGCTGCTCACGTTGTCGGCATCCGCGACAGACAAGAACATCCATGCATTCATGCTAGCAACGACAACGCCGTTCAGCTGCGCCAGTTGCAAGCAAACCCAACCTGGGACAGAGGGGGACGCGCTAACAAAATACTCTTATTCTTGGACGCGTGTCAGCGGCCTGCGGTCGTTCACTGCCCGCAAGACTATGGCAGAAACTTGCCGATTACCAGACCGAACTCATCTGGGTCCAGCGAAGCTTGGTACAGCGTTGCGGTAGGGTAGTCCCTGACGACATCCGCGACTCTCTGCTTTTGCGCCTCACTCATTCTGTACCCGAGTATGACTTCGCGAACCATTTCTTTTGGAAAATCGAAGAGGCAAATCGGCCACCCGTTCGTCACTGGAATTGTAATACTGGCTCCGCTGACTCGGGTTACGAGGCGCAGTTCTTCCTCATAGGCCCAGTCGTCACTCTTTGCAAAAAAGAATCGAAGGTGTGCCCGCTCTATCTCAGACTGCGAGATGGATTCCAAGCCGTCGGGAGGAAGAATCCATCGTTTCTTAGAATACTCGACATCTCGAAGACCGTGCACCGCCAGCGCTCCAGGTTGAAAGATTGGACCGTCGCTATCAAAGCCTATAACCAAGCCTCTGTGAGAGTCTGCATAATGCGACCACATGAGAAGGTTGTCCCGCTTGCGGGAGAGGCTTAAGAACACAAATAGCTTGCTCATAACGTCTCTGGCGGTCGTTTCTAAGTCCCCAATCGACGCATCGATCATGTCGTGGAAATCGGGGTGGATTTTCAGAGCTTCGCCTTCCGTGGTTTTTGAAAGGCGTCCGTGAAGATGCGCTCTGTACAGCGACAGGCACGGTAGACTTTCAAAAGGATCGTTCAAGGCAGATGGTTGTGTAAATCGGATGCGTCGATGTTCCAGTACATCGACCCTGTCCGCAACGACATACTTGTAGACGATCATTAGGGAAATCCCGTCGACGCTGAATTCTTTCGACTTTCTCAGGAGGTTAATGTATCGCGGACGCTATGGATTGAGAATCTCCCGCGGGGCGGCATGGTCCTCACGTAAACGAATCGATTTATGCGAAACTGGAGAGCCATCATTCCGCGTGGACGGCGGCGCAAGTGAGGCACTCGTGTGATCGCGTGGCATGAACCGATTCCTCATCAGCATGGCTGCTCTCCCAAGAATGGCGGTTTCACGCACGGCCGAGTCCCAAAGAGGCGCGTCGGTGTGTCGGGACAGACGCGCGAAACAACTAAACCGGGCTTGGCCGGTGGCGGAATTACTGTGGCAAGTGACATGTGCTGACTCGGTTTAGATCCAGCGCCCTCGAGTCAGAGTGGTGTCCTCAGCCGTTTCTGCTGCCTGAACCCGACTCCTCGAGTACGGCCCTCACGTCTTGATCTCGATGGCCTTCCTGGCAATCTTCGCAAGTTCGTAGACGCGCGTGTCCATCTCGTGCCTCGTATGCGCCAGATCCACGCCATGCCGCGCGTGGCCGACCTCATTGCGCAACTTGCTGTAAATGGTTTCCTTGATGTGTGCCATATCTGGTCGTGCGTGAGTCCGCAGCTCGGTCGTCTGCTGCTCGATAAAGAGATCAACGTACTGTTGCTTTTCTTTCCCTTTCGGGTTCGGGCAGAGGAGCGAGAGGATCCGGTATAGTGACATGTAGCGATCCACGTTGTCCACGGCCTGCATCGCAACGCGGTACAGCTCTTCGTAGTCCTGCCTGTTCGGTCTCAGATCCTCCAAATCCGCCTTCAAGGCGGCCACGTCCTGCGGCTCGATTTTCTTGTTGTCTTTCCCGCTGCAGACCATCGGGAAGCTGCCGGCGATCACTTTTTTCGTCCTGCCATCCTTTTCTTCCACGAGTTCCTGCGCCGCCAAGATCGGCTCCTGAATGCAAAGACCGTATTGCAGGGCCAGCCTGCCCACGATCATTCGGCAGATCACCTTGCCCGAGATGAGCGCGGTATCGGCGGAGGGGGCCGAAGCGAACGTGACAGTCAGCTCGATTGGCTTCTCGTTCCGACATTCCACGACGATCTTCTCCACCCAGTGCTCAGTCGTCTGGATCTCCAGCGGATCGAAAGATCTGAAGATCAAACCTAGCACGTCGCAGGTGTACTTCAGCGTTCCTTTCACGTTTGACGGCATACGCCCTCGGTAATCATCGCTATTGCGCCGGCCCTCGGATCGAATCAATCCCCGCCTGACGCAGCACGGAATTGAATAGGGACACGACTGCGTGCCGCATTGCGTCGATCTCGTCCGCGAGCATCGCGTTGTTGAAGCAGTACGAGCCAGTTGTCGTATCGACGCTCAGTTCCTTGTCACGGATCGCGACCTCGACCCGGCTTCGGATCGAGTCAAACTGCTGGCTGACCAGGTCGAGACGTTCCCGCCAGTGCGGATTCGAGTACCGGCGAACCTTCTTTATTCGCCCGACATCGTCGCCCTCGCGTGTCCTCAGAATGCCCGCGTTCATCGCCTTGCTGATGTCCGCCATCGCCGCGAGGAAGTCCATCATGTTTCCCTCGACGCGGAACGGTCGGAACACTGCTGGGCGAGAGAGGAAATCCGCGAGGTGCTTCAGCGCCTCAACGTCAGATTGGGAAGTCGCGTCCGAGCCATCGCCTTCCCTGCCGGGTGCCGCGCGTCTGCCCGCCTTGAATTCCGCGATGGCTTTCTCGAAGTCGGCCTTCCGGGATCTGATCAACTTCGGGTGGAGGGGGTGCTGCGATATGTCCCAACGGCTGTGGGCTGTTCCGTGACAGCTCAGGCACAACACGACCAGGTTCTCGTAGGTGTCATCTCCGCCTTTGGCGTGCTCCTCAATGTGATGGATGATAATCGGCTGCCGATCTTCGAGGTCCCAGCAGACGCAGCACGACCAATCGCATTTCTCGACCAGCTGCCGGATCACATCCTCGTCGATCGGCTTACGCTGGAGCCGATCACGGATGCGATCTATCTCTATCTGGTTGAAGTGCGGTTCGAGATCCTTCTTCGTCGCGGTGCGCAGTTTCGCCAGGGTGAAGCGGGCGTCCAGCGCCTTGCCGGCGAGCCCGGAATCTAGCCCTGCCGCGAGAATGTTCCGGATGAGCTCGTCTCTTTTCATCCTTTACTCCTCGTTCTCTACTTTGACAACCGCAGTTTCGGTCGCCTCCCAGGCGAACGTTTTTCTGCGTGCCAGGATCTTTCCAAATCCGCCGCCGGAGATCCCAACACAACGGCTCGAAGTCCTGCCAATTCTTCGGCGGCGGAACCTGCGTGGCGGAGAACATCGGCATCGGCCGTCCCTCTCACTCCTCGGGGCCGCCCCCGTACTGATGATCCATCAGCTTATTCCTGGCGAGTTTGAACAGGTCATTCAGCAGCGCCTCAATATTGTCCAGAACCTCGAAGCAGAACTCCCTGGACAGGTGCAGTTGGTCGTAGTGGTCGATGGTGAGCAGCTTGTTCTTGGTCTCGATGAAGGTGCGGACCTTCGTGTCACCGTCCTTCACGCGGCCGCGGGCGTGAGCGCAGACGTTGCGAAGCCGACCGTAATGGATTGCCTGCTGCCAGGCGTGCGTGACCTCCGGGAACTCGATCCCGCACAGGCTTTCGAGGTACATCTTGGCGGCGTGGATGCCGGTGTGCTTGAGATCGTCCGGATCAAGCTTGATGCCGATCTTGCGACCGAGGACTCGGGCCAGGTTGACCATCTCATCTTCGAGCAGCGAGTACGTCGCCACGAACGTCGTCTGCAGCGCGAAGGCCGGGAAGTGTAGGCCCAGGTAGTGTTCCGATTCGCACCAGTCATCGTTGAGCGACTCAGCTTCGTGCCTCGACGCGCCCCTCATCCGGTGATGCAGGTATTCCTCGTAATTCCTGCGCTCCCTCTCAAATGCCGAGGTCACGCTGTCGGTGTAGCGGCGGATGGCCTCGATCTCGCGAATGCAAGCCTGGTGACGCATTACGATGTCCGCCGGGACGTACCGCGGCTTGCGTGACTTGGCCTCGGGCTCAGGCATCTCGGCCTCCTTCTTGGCCATCTGACTACTGTTCGTCTCCCATTTACAACTCGGGTACAATCCAGAGGCATTGTCTTTCAAAGCGGCCCAAGATCGTCGATGTCGAAGCCCGCGAGATGCCCGATGATTTTCTCAAGTCCCCACCTGGGATCAATGCACCTTGCTCGTAACTGGTCATGTTCTTCAACTCCCTGGTTTACGGCTTCTTTGATCTCAAGAATCTCATTAAGGGGACAAAGGACGATGAACTTCCCCGGCAAGTCGAAATCACCGAGATGCCTCCATTCCCGTTCCCACCAGAATTCCTTCTTGTAGCCGCCGCCGAGGCCATGCCCATAGGCCCCGCTACCCATTTGCTCGATGAATGGAGTGATCTTTGCGAATCCATAGGTTTCATATGGCTTTTGGGCATTAAGATGCAATTTGATCAGGGGATTGATGGAATTCATCAGCCAATCGTGGCCAGGGGTGATGTCCACGTACCAGATCGGGTTCACGCCCCGACGACGACCCTGCTTCTTGGTGATCGCGACACCATACGGTTCAAACTGACAATCCCGGCCTTCGATTTCTCCAAGCAATAGGTGCGTGTATTCCAGGGGCGTTTCCGTGAAACAAGCGCATCGTTGAGAGTCCGAGGATTGCCCCTTGGCTTTCAGCCCCTCTATCGCCGGACCGAAGGGGCTTCGGGCAACGATCTTCCGCTGCTTCAAGATGCTGATAAGGCGCTGTTTTGCCGTCTCGGCGCCTTGGGCTCGGGTCAGATGAACAAGGAATGTGCTCAAATCCGTGCGGCGCGAGACAAGATCCTGAATCTGCATTCGCGTCTCCTTCGATTACGCCGACAGCGGTACGAAATCTCTTCGGAATGATTCGCCCCATCGGGCTTCTTCATCGTCGCCGGACGCGATCCCCATCGCCCTCTCCGGCGACATCACCCACACTTCGCCGCGCCTGTCGTCCATCAGCGTCGGTATCTTCGACCGATTACCCGCAAATTCTTCTTCCTCGCCCGAGCCGACCAGCCGCACGTGGGCGCCGATCTCGCCGCGGGCGAATCTGAAAAGGAGCTCTTCGCCATCCATCCAGGCGTTAACCGGGCGAACCGGCGTTCTTCCGAAGTCCGACCTAAGCTTGTAATTGATGTCTTCTGGGTTTTCTGGATCAAACACGTAATATCGAAGCCGCGACACGTCTTCTTCAAGATGGCCCGCTTCGATCGCGAGGAAGCGACGCAGGAATTCGGGCGGCCCTGTTCCGGCCCGCTGCATGTCCTGAAGCTGGCGGACCTCGTGAAACGTGTGAGTGACGTAGTAGGCGGTCTGCGGCGGATAATGAAGTAACCGCGCGTGTTGGTGCGATGTTGTCGGGACACTTCGTCCTTGGTTCACTAGTAGGTCCGGCGTCTTGAATTGGAGGTACAACTCGTCGAATCCACTGGCGCCCATGAGCTTCGCGTCGTATCCGGTAGCAAACTCTTCGCGCGTGGACGGGGCATACAGCGTCACCCTCTCGGCTTCGAGGAAGCGAAGGGCGTTGTAATTGAACAGGGTCTCGATCAGCTTTTCATTTGGTGCCTTGGGCATTTCGCAGTCCACACTCGTTCAAATCCTCGATTCCATGTATTCGTGAATATCGATTTTGGCTTTCGCCAGAATGGTCAACCCATCTTCCAAATAGTCCGGCAATCGCCATTTATTCGAGCAGCTGCCGAACTTCACGCTCGGACATATATCCCGGTCGCCACGGTCTGTGTCAGAAGGAAAGCCTTCAGCGCCTTTTCCTCATCGGAGGGCAAACCGTATTTCGTCAGATCCAATAGGCTGGTCGATTTGCTTCCCTTCGTGACGTCTTCGGATGCCTCTTGCGCTGCCCGAGCCAGCTGAACGGTTTGCTTGAGAATTGTGGTAAACAATTCGGTCTTGTCCTTCGCGACGTGCCGACCTTTGCCCGTTTGCTCAGCGCTCAATTATATCTGCCAGACTAGAGGCGACCCCCGAATCATCGCTAGCGAGCTCAAAAGCACGACTTTGCGGCAAGCGATGATTGCGCGACACGATCCACTTGCCAGGGCATCGAATCAGAAAGACCGAGGAGCCGAATAGGTCATGAACCAGCCGGCGCCTCGCGCGGCGCGTGGAGCGGATTATCTTCGTCGCATTCGGGCAGCAGCGAGTCCATCTGGTGGTTCGCCAGCCAATCCGCCGGTGGCTTATCCCGGTACGCTTCCGGCCGCGGCATCCTCGCGCGCTTCGGTCCCGACACCTTGAGGTGTTTGCGGGCACCAGCCAGCGCGAATCGACGACTCCTCGGCCTTTGCCTCTTGATCTCGATTCTTCGATGGCATTGAGAAGGGACCCATTTAGTGCGAATTGAGTCCATTGCCACAGTCGGAAAGCCCGGCCCGGTCGAACGTTGGGGCTTCGCTTTTCACTACGTCGGCTGCAGGATCGATAGCACCAACGCATCCCCATAATCCGTCGACCGCCCCAACCGCTTGACGATGTCTTCGTTAGGCTCGATCTGGATCAGGAATTCTTGGCCTAGTTCCGGCGCTCACTGGGCGGCGACCGTCCCGGCCTTTCTTCTGGCCGGGCACGTCGCCAGGCGCCGGGAAAGCGCTGGCCCTCTAGCGTAGGAAACGGATCGGGCACGCCGACGCGAGCCCAGAGATCACGAAGGCATCGCACCTGCCGCTCCGGTGAAACCGTGTAGCACGTTCGCTCGGTTATCCCTTGAGCCCATGCAGGCCAATGCTCCACGTTGTTGGCTGAACGCCGCCGTCACGACTGGGGGACAGGCAAATCGCGCACGCTTACTTGCCAGCCTCTTGAAGGAATCCATAATAGCGTCCCATCCAGTAAGCATGCAGGAAGTCCGCAGCCCCGGTTTCTTCTTCCGGCCAAAGCATCATTTCAGTCCATTGCAGAGCATCCTGGCTCTGGTAGCAGCCACCCGGACCACTGGCAATCCAACCCCACGGCGAAAAGAAGATCGCCGTGACCAGGGGGATACGCCACCCCTGCATGGCTGGGGTGGCGGTCTTGCCTCCGTCCGTGGTTCGCAGCAGCTCCCCTTGGTCATTGACGCGCACGAGAACATTGCCTTTTCCTTGCCACTCTTTGAAGTTCTGGGCCGGGAACTTGGCTGTTTCTCCAGATGAGGCTGTTCGCCAACTCATGCCGCCGTCGCGCGTTACCAGCAAGCCACGATCGGTCTGAGCGTAGAGGACAAAGGTCCGATTATGCGAAGTCAGGATGTTCTGCACGCGCGCTCCCATCAGTCCCATGCTTCGGTCATCCCAGGTCTTGCCACCGTCCTTTGTCATGTAGATTCGGCCCGCCGTATCGCTGAACCAACCCGTCTGAGGATCGTCACAAGAGAACTGAAACGCCGTTACCGTCGGCTTAAACCAGCCGTCCAGACGATAGGGGTTACTCTTCCATTCGTACTCGTTATCGAGTGGCCGCTGGTTCATCGGCAGCGGCCTGGCGCTTTGCTTGGCTCGAGAGCGGTCAACGTGCGGGTTTAATTCAATGTCTATTCGGAGGGAATTCATTACGGGACGAAGCACACGATCGACGGGGAAGAGCTCCAAAGATTCGCGAGCCAGGCGCAGTGACTCAGGCCCGTGGGGAAGCTTATCGGGATTAATGCTGCAGATGCCGGGTCTCTCCGGCGCTCGATGTTCTGGAAGCAGCGCCAGTGTCATGAACGTGAACAGGGAATTCCCTTCCATCCAGTTCATCTCCCAGAGGTCCCGAACCCACGGGCGGTAGCGGCGGAGATGGTCTTCATCGTGCTCGTAGCGAATCAGGTTATAAAGCGCCTCGTAGGATTGGCCCTCGCTACTATGGTTGACGCGCGCCACGCGTTCGAGCGAAAACGGGCGGCGGCTGAGGACGAATGGGTCGGGATTGTCCTTAAAGCGCTCGGCAACGCGATTGTAGAAATCCAGATAATGTTGCTTACCCGTGATATGGTGGGCGATGAGAAGGTCGGGCAAGAGCATGAGCGAGGCACGCAGCGGTGGCCGATAGGACCCGTCCCCTGGGGCGAATCGGCGATAAAGGTTTTTGTAATAATCGTCGTAGGCGGAGTCGGGATCGATACCGACATGCCCCCACTGCGTCACTTTGCCATTCACATCGACGATGCGGCAGTGATGCTCGAGCAAGTGCGTCATTAACCGGTCGACGTCGTGGGCGATAAATCTCTTCTGGGCTTCATCGGCCGCCAGGTCGTAATAGATTGCGTAGCCATACAGGACTGCGTTGAAGTTGTCGACGCTCACGTCGCCGTGCCAACGGTAGTCGGCATACTGACCTTGTCCTTGATGCCATTGAGGCGAGTCGGCGCCGCCGCGTTCCCAACCAGCCACCGGTCCGTGGCCTCTCACGAAGCCTCGGGCCAGCAAACCCGGTTTGCCGGTGACCTCTTGCAGTTTTCGCAGTCCATGCAGGATCTCATCGCCATGCGTGCGAACCTGCGGATCTTGCGTCATCGCGTATTGATAGCCGACGCCCGCGAGGTAACGCCCGGTCCATACTCCAGCATGGATCACGTTGCCCGGCTCCTCGACGGTGTGCCTGAGCTTTGTACCCGCCGGCGCGGCGGGAACGATGGAAATGTAGAGACCTTCCAAGAGATGCTTGTCGCAAAGGTCTTGCTGAAAGTAAACGGCCTTATCCCGAAGTGGACTCGAATCCCTGATGCCCGGCTCCGCTGCGGAAGCCATCGATGCCACAAAGAAACAAAACGAGGAGAGAAGCAACTGTCTCAAAGCCCGCCTCCGATGAATTTCAGTAATCCTGCGGCAATTCTCACGCAACTCGGGTCCTGTCACGGCAGGTACAGGCGACACTACGGCGACTTTTTTCCGTTCACCTCCGCCTCGTTGATCAGTTTCTCCAGAGCCGTGTAGATGGCTTTTTCTCCCAGGGCGCCGACCCATTCGTGCCGGATCACGCCCTTGGGATCGAGGATGTAGTAGCTTGGAGTGCATGCCAGCTGCGGCGTTGTCACCTCGAGTCGAGGGAAGGAAGCCACGTCGCCTCCACCGAGCCGGCTCCGGCTGTCCTCGATCTACTTGACCATTTCCTTCAGGCTCTTCAGCGGATAAGCCCTCACGACGGTGCGTGCCGGCTTCGCCTTAATCATCATCGGCTCGCCCGTCGCTGGATTGCGACCCTGGCGTGCTGGCGTCGCACTCTTGTGCACCCGTTTAATCTTCAGAAGGCCGGGAAGTCCCACGACGCCCGGTCCCTTTTTCCCAAGATCACGGCGGATGAACTTGCTCAGTTCATCGAAGACAGCCGCAATCTGCTTACGCGACAGGCCGGTCGCTTCGGCTAGTGTCTGGTACATAGCGGACTTCGGTGCGGGTCTTTGTGATTTGTTGACGGCCATGGAATTCCCTCCAGTAAGTCGAGTTGGACGAACCAAAATGCCGACGATGCGTGAGAAGTTAGGAATCGTGTGCACGGTTGTCGAATGACATCTATTCCACCTCGTAGCGCTCCCAATGCGTGTCCTCGTCGGCGTATTCGATCTCAGCGATCACGTGGCCATTCTTCTCGATCTGATAGTAACGTGCGCGTCTGCCCACGTCCCACGATGGGTTTCCCTGATTGAGCAGCCTGGCAATCTTTTCGGCCGTGTATCTCGGATCGATAACGCGAAGACGGATGGCGACCTCCCCTCGTACCCTCGCGCGTAAGCCTATCGTGAGAGGCGCTTCGTTAGTATTGGCGCTGTCAGAGCCACTGGCAGTGGGCGCCGTCGCTGCTGCCCCGTTGACGAGCACTGCCAGGCCAGCCTTTGGATCAGCAACTCCGTTCATCTTGTTCGCCATCGCGGTGTCCTGCCACATGAAGTTTGATTGGAACTATCGAGAGCAGAAGCAGAGTACCCGCTTTCTGGACCGGTCGCAAGTATCACAAGCGAGCGTGATCCTTGCCATTCAGCACGTTGCCTCGCGCGCAAAGCGAATTGGTATGAACTTGATCCGAACGGATCCGGAATACAAGGCTGGCATGAAGCTGGCGCGGAATTATCTGAATCGGAAGGGTTACAGCTTGCCGACC
This sequence comes from Gemmataceae bacterium, assembly GCA_035296965.1. Taxonomy (GTDB): domain Bacteria; phylum Planctomycetota; class Planctomycetia; order Gemmatales; family Gemmataceae; genus DATGZX01. Next base: position 23,680 of record DATGZX010000247.1, on the reverse strand, counting down.
GAGTCAGAGATGGAATACGCGACGCGCGCGGGATCATCGACGCCGCACCATCTCGTCCAGGGCTGCCTCACCCAGCCGCGTGTGCTCCTGGCGGCGTCGAGACCGTCAAGAGCTCGTACACGAGCACGCCGAAGAAAAAAATGTCGCTGCGCGTGTCGATGTCGAGTTGGTTCAGCATCGCCTGCTCGGGGCGCATTTACTGCAAAGTGCCGACGACTGCTCCGACTGCGCCAACCGCTTCACGATGTCCTCCTTCGGCTCGACCTGGATGCCGTGCTAACTTGGCCGCCAACGCGATGCAACGGATCCAGTCGGCTACTGCGCGGCCGGAGGACGGCAAGCGCAGCAACCAGGAATCTCAGACATGCGATAACACTCCTGGCCCCGGCGAAACTCGAATAACCGCATGTGAAGTCGTTGGGGTCCTGGCCTACCTTGTCTGGCTGTTGTAAGGCCTAAATAACCAATACGCCACGCTTCTCGTAGACGCTGTGCTCTTCGGCCTGGGATATTGCCCTTCCTAGGGCCATTATCAAACTGACAATCCCGTCGATTTTTTCCTTGCTCCTGCTTTTGCTCGGCTTCACGTTCCCCGCCGCGTCCTGTTCGCAGGCCACATTACCGGCCATCCAGCGCAATACCGGGTTGCCACCATGCCTGATTTGCCCAGCGAGTATTAGCTTTTCTAATTCCTTAGTGGGTGCCGACATGCTGGCGTAACCCTGCCCGAAGCCAAGGACGTTGAACCCATCGCCCTGGAGCTGGGTCGCAAGCTGAGTACTGTTCCAGCGGTCGATGGCGATTTCCTTGATGTTGTACTTTTTGGCCAGTTCCTTGATGCGTTCGTGAATGACATCGTAATCGATCCAGTCGCCCGACGTGGCTTCGATCAGTCCGGCGCGCACCCACTGGTCGATGCGATCCTTGTTCGAACGCTCGCGGCGCTTGCATGCCTCTTCGGGAACCCAGAAGAACGGCAGCACCGAATAACCGCCGGGCGTCGGGAACAAGAGGACCAGGGCGGCAATGTCCGTGGTCGAGGCCAAGTCAACGGCGGCGAAGCATTCGGCCCCTTCGAAGTTCTCCGGCCGCACTTCGCCGTTGCAGGCATCCCACCGGGCAATATCGAGCCAGCGCGTTTCCTGTTCCGTCCAGATACAGAAGTTCAAGCGCTTGACGATGTTCTGCTTCGAAGGCATCCCCACGGCTTCGCGGACCTGTTCGCGCAGATACTTCAACGTGATCGAAACACCCAGGTTTGGATTCGCTTTAATCCAGACCTTCTCATCCGTCCAGTCGTCGCCCTCATCCAATTGGCACACGTAGGCGAACCAGGAATCGTCTTCCGTCAGCCCCTCGACCACCTTGCGGGAATATTCGTGGTGATGCCAGCAGACAGAATCGCGGTCGTAGCCGCTGTTCGTGATTTCGAAGATGAGAGCCTGTCGGCGGCCCTTCGTGCCGGCGCGCATTTTGTCGACGACGAGCGAATTGGGGTGCTCGTGGATTTCGTCGATCAGCGCCATGTGTACGCGCTTTTGATCGAGGGACCGGGCTTCGGAGGAGACCGGACGCATGAAGGAGTTGGTTCGTAGCACGGCCAGGTTGTGGGCATTCACCTCGACCCGCCTTCGCAGGGCAGGAGAAGCCTCGACCAGCTTAACGGCGTCGTTGAGCAGGTAGCTGGCCTGATCGCGGGTAACGCCGGCAGTGTAGATTTCCGCGCTTCGCTCGCCATCGGCCACGAGGCCCTTCAAGCCTATCCCGGCCGCCAAAGGAGTCTTGCCATTCCCCTTGCCGGCCTCCACATACGCTGTACGGAAGCGCCGGAAGCCATCCGAATCGAACCAGCCGAAGAGGGAACCGACGATGAACTCCTCCCACGGACTTAGGACGAAGGGCTTGTCGCCTTCGGGAAGCTTGATGTGGTTGAAGATCTCCAGGCCGGCTTTTGCCTTCTCTGGGCACCAGCGCAGCCCCCGCTCGGTCCCATGCTCCAGGTCGCGGAGATGCCGTTCACAGGCAAGACGGACGAGCCGGCCGGCGACAATCTCCCCGGCGAGTACCGCATGCGCGTACGATGCCACGGGATCATGCGTTGTTGGCACGGTTGAGGTAGTCCTCGAAAAGGTCATCGCCTTGCTCTGCACCCGGCGCGCTCAGCCGCACTCGGCTTGCCGGGCTCATGCCGAATTCGCTGGCGAACTTGTGCATTGAGATCAGGGTGGCGTTGAGCACCTTCATGTAGGGGCTCGTATACATCTTGGAGGATTCCTCCGTGACGATCACGCCCGTCTTGCTCTCGCGGCGCTTCGTCGTCCTGGACACCAAGACTTCCCCAGTCCGCTGCACAATCTCTTCGAGCTTCACCCATCGGCTCCAGCACTGGCAATAAGCCGCCAGGTCGGCCCGGTCCACATGGCACAACATGCCGATGGCCTCCAGGTCTTTCGTCACGCGCCGCCACTCCCGACGGGCCTCGTCATCGAGGTGCTTCGGGCACTTCGGGATGCCCTGCCGTGGCCGCGGCTCGTGGTCGTTCAGCGGACGCTTACCCGGATTCCCCCGGAGGATTTTCAGCTTGGTAGGCGTTGGCTTGCGGCCTCGCATGCTCACCCTCAAGTTCAGCGATTCTCTGATGTGCTTTCCGCAGTTCTTCGTAAAGCCTGGCACATTGCTGGCACCCCACGCTAGCGGGCAGACCTACCAGGTCATGGGGTTGGGGATCGCTTGGCGCGGGCTTCTCCATACGACAGCTCTTCCCCATCCACCTTGAGTCGGATGTTGGACGCCCCAGAAAACCTGCTGTACCTCTCCACGATCACGTCGCAGTAGGGAGGATCCAGTTCCATCAAGAACGCCTTCCGGCCTGTTTGCTGTGCCGCGATCAGGGTGCTGCCACTCCCCCCAAACAAGTCGAGTACGTTCTCCCCAGCCCTCGACGAGTACTCGAGCGCCCGCGCAGCCAGCTCGACGGGCTTCTCGGTAAGGTGCACCATGCTCTGGGGGTTGACCTTCTTGATCGCCCACAGGTCGGTGGCGTTGTTTGGGCCGTAGAAGTGGTGCGCGGCACCTTCGCGCCAACCATAAAAACACCATTCATGCGCGCCCATAAAATCCTTCCGCGTCAGGACTGGGTGCTGTTTGTCCCAGATAATCGCTTGGCTGAAATAGAGACCTACTTCCCTGAGTACGGGAGGGTAATTGCCGCAGTTGGCGTAGCCGCCCCAAATGTAGAAGCCACGACCAGGCTCCAGCACGCGGGCCAAGTTGCCGAACCAGGCGTGGAGTAGGCGCTCGAATTCCTCGTCGGAGAGGAAGTCGTTGGCGAGCGGCCGGTCCTTGGCGCGCATCTTCTTGTCCGTAGGCTTGGACTTTTCCGGGTGCCTGGCGAGATCGAGCGCCTGATGGTGTTTGGGACCAGCAAACGAGCTGTTCCCGGCGGCGATGGCGTTGTTGCTGCGCGGCTCAACCTTCACGTTGTAAGGGGGGTCGGTGTTCACGAGGTGAATCACCGCGCCGTCGAGGAGCCGATCGACCTCCTCCGATTTGCTGCTGTCACCGCACAGCAGGCGGTGGTCGCCCAGGATCCAGAGGTCACCGGGTCGGGTTACCGGCTCGTCGGGCGGTTCCGGGATTACGTCGGCGTCCGTGAGTCCAGGATCGCCCTGCTCGATGCCGTTGTTCGCCGCCAACTCTGCCAACATCTCCTGCAATGCCTGGCTGTTGACGTGGGCGTCCCGAAGCAGGGCGGCGAGAGCTTCCTTGTTGGCTTCGGCCATCGCACCGATTGGGTCCAGGGTTGCGAGGATGACCTTTTCTTCCTCCTCCGACCAGGATCCGATCAGCACCGGCACCGGTCGACCAGCGAATTTCTTCTTACGGAGATGGCCGTCGATCAGGCGTTTGGTCCGTTCGTTGTAGAGTAGCGCTCCGGCCCAACCGACCTCCGCAATCACATCTTCGAGGGCGTTGGCCTGGGCGTCGGGATGCGTGCGCCAGTTCGCCGGATTGGCATCCAACTGGGCGGGGTCGAGCCACTCTAAGCGTAGAGGCCCATTCGACTTAGGAACTTTTCTAGTCATTTTTTCCAATTCTGCGGCTTTGCGCGTTTAGGGCCGCCAATGGTCAAGGCCGTCCATTGCCTGAAACTATGCCCCCTTGGGGGTCCTTAATGTAGCTACTAGCCCGGACCATACCTTCCGCCAGGTTCCAGAGGGCTCCCTTGCGACCCAAGCGCTTGCGTCGCGCCCAATTAGCCGATGCATTGGGATTCCTAGTGGCATGGGTTATCCCTCAAAGGCCCCGCCGACCGTGAACGGGGAAAAATCGAGCCCGAGTTTCTCAGCGCTGCCTTGTAGCGCGAATGGCCGACGACGATGATGTCTTGCTCGTCCACCACGATCGGCAGACGAAAGCCGAACTCGTGAACCGACGCAGCAAGGGCTTCCACGACCGCGTCGTTCAATCGGTCTGCCTCTTCAACCGTGCCTACCATCGCCACGATGCGCCATGGTTGACCCCTGCAGCCTTCCCTCAGCCAGCCCACAACCCCCTGGTTTTCGCATCGTTCTCTTCCCCTTCCTGTTCCAAGCCCGATCATTTTCATAGTTGCACTTCTTCGAGATAACCGCGGCGTCGCAGCTCTCGTTCCATCTGCGGCAAGAAAGCGCGCGGGATCATCCTGTACAGTCCGGCCCGTGGAATGTCTTCGCCGAGACTAACGACCGCGCGTCTCGCCGCCCACTCATTGACCCATCTCCTGGATTTCTCCGGTCGTCACGAAGCCATTTACCATCGCTGAACCTCCCACGGTTTTGATAATAACGGGAGTAGAGGTTAGCTAGCTGGCAGAGTCCGGTCAACGATGGCAGGCCGTGTGCGCGCCTAACTGAAACAAGTTTCGGTTCCATGCGCACACTCATTCTTCCGTGTCCAGGTCTTTCAGCATTTCCCATGCGGACTCGCGTATTCGCTTCAGTTGTACGGCTTCGGATTTCTCGATTTCCAGCTCGCGATTGAATGCCTCCAGGTCGAGCACGTTCTTCAAGATGTTCTCCAGGTCCTCCAGCATGTGCTCCGGCTCTAGGGCTTCCAGTTCATACACCTTGTTGTTGCCGCCAGTGCGCTCGAGGAACCATTCGAGATTGGCGGAAGACTCCTTGGCGAAGTTCATGGCAGGCAGGTTATACTTGGCGACCTGCTCACGAGTGACGCTAGCCTTGATGATGTCGAATTCCTCTGGATGCAAGCCAAAATCGTCCATCAGGGTCCGGCCGCCGACTTGCGGGATCTGTTCGCCTTCTGGGTCAAGATCGCTTTCGATGACCACAATCAGCCGTTCCTTGCCGCTGTTGCGATACCGCTCGTAAAGATCGTGCCAGCCGTCGATTCCAGAGAACCCGCGGCCGCTGCTGGTAGGAATCTGGTATTTCTCCGTTACCCGCTGGACCATGTGTCAGACGGTGTTTTTCTCGACCAAGACTTCAATGTGAGCTGCCTGAGATTGGAGAAGATTTCTCCAGTACCCGGTGAACATGTTCCGCGATTCCTGCCGAACGAATTCGCCGACGCTGCCGAATGGCTGGAAGTCCTTCAGGGGGCGTGTCGTGTCGTCAAACGCCTTCCACGGAATATCTCCATTCAACCGCAGCCGGGTGATTAGATCGCTCGTGGCGTGATAGCTCTCGTCGTCATTTTTGTAAGGAATCTTGCGCGGGATGTTCCGCATAAAAGAGTAGTTAAGGAGTGCGTAATGTGCACCACGAACGGACAAGGGCCAATATTCACGTCGGTCGGTGAATACAACCTGCTTTACGAATTTAACGTGATCAGCCTTCTGCTCACTGATCTCGTGGCGTTTCTTGGTCCCTTCGATGGCCAGCACTTCCACGCCTTTTTCTTCGGGGTGAGATGCCCTGAAACGAAGTTCTTCGAGTTCCAGGATTGCTTGGTCCGGGTCGATGTCTACCAGCTCTTCCCTGATTTGCTCGGCAACGGATTTGTGCCGTTGTTCGTTGAAGGACCGCAGAAGCTTTACATAGTTGTCCCGGTCCATGCACTCCCGGTAGACCTGGAGCACACGGCAACGCACCCACTCTTGACCGAGCAGCTTTAGCGCGGCCTGGCGCCTATGGCCCGAAACAATGTAATTGTCCAAGGTCACTAACAGAGGATCGCAGCCGTTGTCCCTGATCCTTTTGGCAAGCGCCAAGATTCCAGGGTCGTCATCCATTGGACGGTACAGCAGCTCATTCTCTGGCGATGGATGTAGGGACTCCACGCGCTTGCGGACGATGCGCTCTTCTGTGCTCAGTCGCGACTTAGCCTCGATCATCACGCTCCTGCCTCCCCACGTTTCGGGATGCTGAATTGCCCTTCTCCGGCGATGAACTTGTAGGTTTTGGCCTGATGCTGAGCGTAGCTATAGGCGTCGTCTGTGCACTGAACGAGGCTTGCCTCTTCGAGCAATCGAACCAGGCTCGTCACGGTTCGAGGAGACACGCCGAGCCATCTTGCAAGGCGTTCGCGCGGCAACTGGATATTGCCGCCGTCGGCCTGCGTGTGCATGTAGTACGCGAAGCTTGCGATGGACTGAAACTTAGGACCGTGATCGACGGAGAGGGTTAGCGGCGCGCTGGTCGCGTGGAACGCTGCCACGTCGAAGGTGTCCTTGCCGAAAGGGCACATGATCGTCGGAAAGGCGTCGAGGTACTGATAATACAAGTCCTCAAATTCCCCGGCCCATCTGCCATTGACGTAGAAACGGTAGATGAGGTCCCGGAATTGCTCGGGTTTCGTGTTCGTTAGATTTCGGAGGATTCGCGCCAGTTCAAAGGGAGTCCGCCAGACTTCAATTTCTTTGTTCAAATAGACCCACGCCGATTCGATGAGTTGGCAGGCTGCGGTCTGAAGGTTGGTGGACATGTCCCCAGGGAAAGGAGGATTCGCTGTCGGCTTCTCCCTCGGAGGAGACTTGACTATCATCCTTGGCTTGGCTATTGGGTTGGCCTGTAGGTCTGCCTTTGGCTGACTCTCGCTGCCGCCCGTGTCTCTCTTTTTTTTCTTAGATGTCTTAATTGACCTGTTTGGCATGCTTGACTGATTGCCTGTTTGTCTTGGTTGCTCTGGTTGAAGTAGCTCAGAGGGAGCAGGAGAGGCTAGCGCGTCGGTGAAAACGGCTGGGTCGTTCGGAACTTCGACTTGACCTTCGAAATCGAGGGCCGCTCGGAAGGCAATTCGCCCAGCTTCATTGCTGTTTTCCGGGTGTTCCCTCACTACCCTGAACATCACTTCATTGCGATGCATACCGCCCTTCAGAAGTGCACGCACGCGAGCGGTAACGATACCTTCCAGCTCCGCGGCATTGCCGGGAGCTTCCGTGGCGTGTAAAGTGGACATTGTGATGGTCCTTGCAGATTGGAACGACCAGGCCGGCACAGCCTGGTCGTTCGCTTTTTAGGGTTATCCCAGGCTTTGCCTTGCCCCTTCCTTCTGTTCCCTATCCGTAATCGCAAGCAGCAATCGAACCAGCGCCGGAATCGGATTCCCTGGCGCTGCCGCCTGGTCGATGACCATCTCCAGGCGCAACGCTTCCTCTTCCGCCTTTGGCGGTTTCCGGCGCCCTGGTTGTTTGGTTTGCTGAGCCATTGTCCGTGCTCTCGTCGTTTCAACGATCACACGGACGATGGTAAAGAAAGGGAGCTAAGGGGTATTGCACAGATATGCACAAAAGACTTTTGTGCACCTTTTGTGCACCCCGATTTCACTGGGGATTTTGCGAGTTTCTAGTACTCCAGGGCGAACTGGTTTTTTCTGCATAGCGCTTAGCGTAAAGAGTAACGTGCGAGTCCTCTTTCGGAGCGCGAACTCCAAACAGCCGTGCAGCTTCTCTGCGAATGAGCGGAAGCTTGTCGCCCGGCCCATTTCGCATGTAGCGCTCGTAACAGAATCTTTGGACCTGGAGCGTTAGTTCTGAACGAGGGCGGCCTGTCCTGGCTTCATCTTGCTGAGTCGGCGGATTCGCGGGCTGTCCGGGTTGCACCGCCGCCGGCGCCATTCCCGATTTCACCGCTGCCAGCGCCCGCCGTATCGTGGTTTTCGAGATGCCCAACCCGCTGGCCTTCTCGACCAGTTGATTCAACGACAAGGACTCATAGCCCGCGGTCGCGCGCAGAAACCTGAGCGCCTTATCTTTGGCCTGGCTGCTCCTGGTCGCTGGCTTGACTTCGGGAAGCTTCTGGCTGCGGTAATGCCAGTAGGACGGCGCCCGGTCTGCGGGCTGTGTCGCTTCGACCTTCAGCGCCTTCTTTGCCCTGCGCAACGCCTTCTCGCTGATGCCGTGCCTCTTGGCTTGGGGAAGAATCTGTTGGTGGAATGGCTTGGGGCCATCGGCAAGCGCTTCGGCCAGAAACTCTCGCGCGCGTTCGATGGCAGAGGGCGCCTTCAGCCTGGCAGCGTAGGCATCAACGTCCTTTTCGAGGTAGTACCGTCGCGTTGTCCATCGTCCGCTTCGTTTTGGGACGGGCATTTTCTTGGCGTCAATTTCCCCGCCAGCATGAGCCTTGCGGAGCCCGGCGTCAGTGACCGGATATTTCATCATGGCCTGGCGCGCCGTCAGTCGGCCTGCAATCACCGTGTCTGGATCGTCCGGCTTGCTCTTCGCTTGCTCCCTCAATTGTTCCATCTCCGCTCGGCTTACGTGCGTGGTGAGCCTGCGCCGGCCGTCCTCGAGGATTTGCCAGCGTTTCTCGCCCCATAGCGTTCGATTTGCAACGGCGGAGCTGCCGTTCTTCAGCATCCATTTGAGTCCGGCCACGGTGTAGCCCGAGACTCTGGCCGCTTCACGCAACGGAATTACATCCGCGTCGGCCGATGGTTGGGCAGGCGGCGCCTTGCGAGCTCGGGCGGCCCTCATTTGCGCCAAGTCCGCTTCCAGAGCGTAGCGGCGCCTGCGGCCATTCACCAACCGCTCATTCGTTTCGATGGTCCTGTCCAACGACGGGCAGCGCAGATCTTGAGCGTAGAGGATCGCGGACACCGGGAGCCGAAACTTCAAGGTGGCGTGTCGGACCCATATCCACGTCCGCCCTTCGTCATCTTGGAAACAGTCCAGCTTGCTTGAAGTCTTTGACATGGCCGATTGCCTTTCACGGCGCCTTGGAGTGAAAAACGGGCGGGAGAACCCCGACAAGGCATATCGAGGGATGCCGGCTGCAGACCGGTCCCCCGCCCAAGTCATTGTGGGTGCGCTATGCGACCTGTTCAAGATCTGCACGGGTAATTTGGATCTTACACACTTGGATACTGCGGCCAACCGCTGCTCATTTCGATCCAAGGAGCGCAAGCGGCGGCCGCGCCCAAGCAAATCGGCCGTTGATTTCCGCATGTATTAAGAGCTTCCGCACCCCGGGCGGAAAGCCATGTCGCACGCTCAGGAGGAAGAAGTGAAGCTGCTTCCCGGCGAGGCCGTGACCGGCATACGCCGATGCAAGATGGCCAGTCCCCACGCCGTCGTGTAGATGAGCCTGGCTAGAATTCCGAACAGGACGATGAGCCAGAATCCGAGGTTAGGATGGTAGACCAGCATGCCGAGAAGCACAAAGCTGATAAGCTCCTCCGGCCATAATGTCCGCATCCAGGCCACCAGGCGGGGGAAGTGCGGCAGAGTCCAGGCGATCAAGAACAGTACAAGGATGAGTCCAGTTAGGCCGAACGCACGCTGGGTCTGCTGAACTTCGAGGGCAATGAGCTGTATTTGCGGCATACCATCGCTCGCGCCTGCCTCCCAGTAGCTCGGAGTTCCCTGCTCAGCCCACTCCTGACAGAAGAAGTCTGTCCCCTGGGAACGATTTGCTCTGTCCCTCGAAATCGCCTCGGGCGACCGGAAGAAGACGGTCGCCTGACTCTCGGCCAAGGTGCGGATCTGTTCAAAATGATGGCCCTGGGCCAGCTGTTTGTTCTGACTGAGCAATTCTTCCAGCCGGGCGGCGATATCGGTTCCGCCAGCAGCGGCCGGCGCTCCCTTTCGCGTCAGAGCCAGTTGTGCCTGGCTGGTGTAGCGATAGAAGTTTTCCTGGGCGTTGAGAAGTTGCTGCTCCAAGATGCGGTCCGCTCCCTCGGAGGCCCGATCCGCCAGAAAGCCGCTGAGGTAAAGCTGGGCAGCAGCGCGCCGCAGAGATCCATTTACAGCCACTTCAGGCTGCACATTGCGATCGTGCTGCACAACTCGATAGCCTGAAGGCACCTGGATGATCCACGCCGGCCGAATCATTTCAGAAGGGCCAGTGAAGGAAACTCCTGCCAACTCAGGATCTGCCAGATTGGGTCGGGCGAATGGCTCCGTTTCGTCAGGAAAGTGCCAGTACAGACATAGGCTGCGCATGCCGGTACTCGCGGTGAGGGGCAGCCACAGCCGTCCACCGCTGGGTTGCAGCGGCAGGAGTTCCACCCCGTCAAGGGTGGCTCTCGAAAAGACCGCGCCGCGGGGCAGGGAAACACTCAGGTCGGTCCCCGCTGCGTGATAGATCCAATAGGTGCCCCGGTGCAGCCAGTGCCGGCTATCGCTCATGCCCGCGGCGTGCTCAGTGAGGAACACCCGCACGGGCTCCGATTCGACTCCCGGAGAGCGGGTCTGCAAGCGCAGCTTCCAATCCTCGCGCTCGACCCTCCAAACAGAGCTGCCAAGACGCGTCATCCGGTCCGCCACGGCCGGCCATAGGCGCGCTGCCTGGACCGGGTCAGCAATCTCCAGGCCGCGCAGTTCGTCTGCAGATAGTTGCCTGCCAACCAGGGCCAGCCAATGTTCGGGGGCGGGGATTTCTTCGACGGACAGCACGGGCATGGGGATGCTGTCTTCTGCCGAGGTGAGCGGCACGCTTCCCGAAAGCTTTATCTGAAACGCAGAAGTCACTTCCGGCGCGAGATCCAGGGACCAGGTGTAATCGCCCGCGTCGTCGCGGCGCTGTTCACGCCTGGCTAGTTTCGGTGCGGTGAGCTTCACCTCCTGTCCTTGCCAGTTGCGCAGGTGCAAGGTGAGATGGCGCAAGTCCGACAGGCCTGCTGGAAAATCGAGAATGCATGTGAAGCTCAGTCGGCGTTCGAGCACCTCTGCGCTGGTCAGCATCCGCAGAGCGACATTTGTCGGCGCTGGATGGACCTGCAGGATCCCCCCGTAGCTGCCCTGCCTGGTCACGTACGTTTGCTCTACGCCCGACAAGCGCGCCTCCGGCAAGGGCCACAGGTTTTGTATGTTCTCCGCTTGAAACATTTGGCCCTTCCGGGAAATCAAACGCACATAGGTCGTCGCCGGCTCCGCGCCACGAAGGGTGATGCAGGGAATGTGAAATGGCGCTGTCGACTCCTCGGGGCTGCGCGGCAGCGAGCCGATCATCATGAGCGATGTTTCGCTAACGGCACGTTGCAACCAGACCTGAACCCGCGACCCGGTCCGAGACCAGTTTCGCACATCTTTGCCGACAACGTCGGCGATGGCAACCTCGGCAGGGACATCCCATTCCACCCATAGAAGACTGTCCTCGATGCCTTTTAGATGCACGGCATTCTGTAATTGCGCCGATCTCAAGCCGACTTGCCAGAGGATGTCCTGGACGCCCTGGATGTGAGACCTGGGCGCGGTCAAGGCAAGTCGCAACAAAGGCGCGCCGGCGGGACCGCGCCGAAATGCATACGCCTTTTCCGGCGGCCCCGGATCCTCGGTGCCGGCCAGTTGCCATCTTGCACTGAACGTCTCCGGGTCGATGCCGGTTACGCGGCGGTACTCGAGCAGCTCTGCTTGACATCCCTCCACTCGATAGCCGACATAACTATCGAGCGACGACGCGGCCGGCGTGCCCTCAGGAGTCGGCAGAGAAAGGGAAATGTCAGGTTCACGAGGCCCGCTGGGCACAAGCTCCAGAAAAACCTGCACTCCATGAGTCACGGGAAATTGGTATTCGAGTTGCAACTGGCGCTGGTTTCCCGCTCTCGTGAGCTGCCACTGCTTGAGGGGCGGCACCGGCCCGCTCGCAGGCAATGGCCCGCTCTCCACGCGGCGCACTTCCATGTTCTCAGGCACATCGAGCTTGAATATCGAGACTCCGCCAGCGCTTACCGAATATTGCAGAATACTCAGGAGCCTGCTCGTCGAGGCCCGCAAATCCCACAGATAGAGTTCTTTGAGGTTTACGGTGGCCGGAGTCGCGTGCTCGTGGGCCTGGAACCAGCGCACGTGCAGGGCGGCAATCCGGCCAAGGTCCGCGTTCAGGTGCGTGCCTGGGAGATCGCTCGTGATTCCTTGTGCGCCTCGTGCGGTGGGAGCATGCAGGTAAGAGGCGCCGGCAAGAACAGTCAACGATAGTTGACTCTGGAGAAGCTCCGGAATCGCGAAACGCAATTCCTCTTCTTGTCCCGCGCCGAGCTTGGGGACCGCAAAATGGAGACGAAGCCGGTGGCTGCCCCGGCCTTTCACCTTGATGGTGTAGCCATTGAGTGGCGGAGGCAGCGACATGGGATAGGCGGGGTTGTCGTCGAGCAGAGCGTCTCGAAGCTCGATGCCACTCAGAGGAATAGCCAAGTCGGCAGGGGAGTCATCGAATGAATGAACCTGGAACTCGGCCAGGAAGTCTGCCGTGCCGCCCTGGCAGGTCCCTTCGTAGCGTGCGCGCAGGAGCATGGCGCCCTGTAATCCGCCCGCTCCCTGCCGGCTCATGGCGCGGAGTTGTTGAAGCAAATCTGGCGCTACCAGCGCGGACTGCTTTTCAACGGATTTGTTTGGCAGAAGCCAGACGGTCAGAGGCGGTTGATCCGCAGCCCGGCCGGGTATTGCCACCGTGAGAATCAGGACCAGCATCGCAGCTGCCACCGCTTTTGGCTCCGTGGCCTTCGCGGGACGAAGCGCCGACATGAGGCACCAGACGCCAGCGACTACTGCCGCTGTCAACACCGGCCACCAAACCAACTGGCTCAATACGGACGGCAGCCAGAGCAGCACTAGGCCGCCGGCCGCCAAGCAGAGCAGGAGCAAGCGATAGCGAATCTGCAACGTGCACGCACGCGCACGCCAGCCCGCAAGAAGGATCAGGCCCGACAGCGCCAGGGCGGCACCGGAGAGTGCATCTTGCCGGATCACCGTCAGCGGTTCATCACTTTCCGGGCCTGCAGCGCGCTGCCATTCGGTCCAGCCCTCGCGCGCTACCAGGAAATCGTGGTCGCCTGACGCACCTTTGCTCCCGCCGCTATCACTTTCCCAGGCCTTGCCGATGACCGTGCGCTTGGCACTGAGCCAGTCGAGTGCGCTCACGAAGCGCCCGGAGGAATCATGACCCTGGGCAATAGCCTCGCCAAGAGCAGCCTGCACGCGCTCGGGCCGGTAACCAGTTCCTTCCTCTGAAGACGGTTGTGTCTGCCATTGACGTCGCGTGGTCACCAGGAGTGCGTAAGGAGTGGGGACGCACACGAGACCAAGCCGGTCGAACGGGGCTAAGGCGCCCTCGTCACCGGAGGCTAACCCTTCTTCGCCGGGAATCTCTGGGTCGTTGAGTGGCGTGAGCGCGCCCACGCCTGCTGCTTGCAGAGCGACCTGATCGATGACCAGCGGCTCTTGGTCCTTGAAGACTTGGAATACGAGGGCGGTCAAAACATCGCCCAGGCATAGGGACTGCCGATCGCGGCGTTGATTGCGCAGATATGCATTTGCTTCCATGAGGAGACGGAGCTGACGGGGCCTCCATTCATCAATGCGGACGCCGGATAGGGGGGCCACGTAAGACTTCGAAATCCTCATGAATTCCTGGATCGACCCAGTTTCGCTCTTCGTGCCTGGTACCGGCAGAAGTTGCGCACTCGCCTGCCGGAGAGGAACGATGCCGGGCGGCAAGCACCATGTGTGGCGAAACGTGGCTGCCTCCAGCGGCAAAATGGGGACGGGCGCATCCAATTGCGTCCACAGTCTCCAAGATGGCATTTTCCGATCGTAGATCACCTCGACCTCGTGCACTGCTGTCTGAATCGCGATGGGCAGCTCGATAACCAGTCCGCTGTCGGCAGGCTGGATACTGGCCGGGCGCGGCAGCCAGTGGCCGTCCAGTCTGGCTGCCCGATACTCGGTTCCCGGAGGAAGACGAATGGGTAATGTCCGTTGTTCCCAACGATGAAGTTGCAAAGCGAGATGGCTGAGAAGCAAGCCTCCCGGTTGCACGAACGTTGTCAGATGCGCAGAATCGATCTCCGGCGCAGATGTCTGATCGGCTGCTACAATTCGTCCGTGCAGGACCAGCGAGAACGGCGGTCGCCCGTAGTGGAACGAGCGCCAGACGGCAGTGCTTCCAGAACGCGGGCCTGGCACGCTCTCACGCAAGCCGAGCGCTTCAACCTCGACTAAATCCGCGCCGGCCAGATGCACTTTCACTTCCCCTTCCATGCGGTCGGCAGCGAGCACGGTCAGCAGGGGTATCGCCCACTTCTCGGCAGGCATAGCGCGGGTTGCGATTTGTTGGGCGAGCGCGCTCCAGACGGCGGCGCCAAGCGGCGTTGCACCCGCCAGTGGACCCGGCAGCGCGGCGGCAATGGCAGCAGGTTCCACGCGGGCAATGTCGAGTGTCGTCTCCAGCGTGACAGGTTCCGCAAGCGGCTCCGCGAATGTGAGACGCCACAAGCTGCCGCGCGACGACGGCATGCTGAGCAGGGCGGCAGCGCTGAGGGGATCGGTGGCGGCAAGGCCTGAAAGTTGAGGAGCAACTTCCGCAAAATGCAGCCGTTGCAGGCCGCGCACGGAGTTGCGGCTATCTTTGACCTGCCACTTCCATGGTCCAGATACCGGAGTCGACACGAAAAAATCGAGACTAGTTGGCTTACCCACCTCCGGTCGCACATGCAGACGCATGAGAATCGCTGCTCGACCGGATGCGATCACCACCTCACCGGAACACCTCGCCTGCACGCGGGGCGCGCGGGGGCGAAGCTTCACGACACCGGTGACAGGCTGGTTCCGAAAGGTGTAGTAGTAGCTGGGGGTTCCATTGCCCCATGGCGCGGGCAGGTTAGGAGCGAGCTGTGGTTGTCGATCAGGCGAAAACTCTTCGTCTTTGCGCGCCACTCCATCTGAACCCTGATCGAGCGTCCGGTTCGATAGACTCGTCGACGGCAGGGAGGCTGAAACCACAGGTTGATACAGTTCGTCTACGCTGATTGCTAACCCCCCGCTCCACTGAGAAGTGCCCTCTGGAACGAGCTGGGGGAAAGCGAAGGATACCTCGCCGTTTTCGTCGGATGCGTATGGGGCCGCTGTCCCGTTTCCCTGGACGGGTCGCAAGCCCAGCTTCAACACAGCCTGCGCTGGCGCCTCGAGAGGTCGTTGCAGGTCGACGATCAACCTGTCCTGGCCATTGTCGCGGGCCACCATCCAGTTTCCCAGTAAATCGGCCGGCGTGATTTCCACTCGATCGGCATTCCAGTTCGCCGGAAGCCGCACGACCAGGCGATACATCCGTCCTCGAAGAACTTCATAGCCCAGGTGAGCGGCAAGAGAGGCTCCTTCGGGTCGAATTTGCCACCATGCAAGCTGCCGAACGCGGAAATCGACGTCCTGCAAGCCAATCTGGGCGCTTGGTCGATCCAGAAGCGGCCTTGCCGGATCACGTGCCACATTCGGCTGGCGGGTTCCGGACTGGAAGGTGAGAGTTTGTCCGCCTTCGGCATCACCCATCGCCTTCACAAGGACAAAATCCCCAGCGTGCCAGTTGCCGAGTTGAACATCCGGCGCAAGCTGGAGAGAGAGGGTCTCCCCAAGGTTGATCGCGCCGGCAATTTGCAGGCCGGGACAAGTCCACAACGAACCCGGTAGCACGGGAGACAGACCATGGACGTGGAAGGGCAAAGATGCTCCCTGGACCGGCTCGGGCAAGCGCACGTGCAAGATGGATGATTCACCCGGTTGAGCGCCCGGGCGAACTTCCCAGGTTTCGATGGTAGAGCTGCGCATGCTTACGGTCAGAGGAGTGAGCTGGGGAGGACAGATCAGGTTTATTTCGCGAACCGCCCCGTGCAGCACTTCCAGGGTGAAGTCGAAACTCGACTCCACGCGGTCCAGGAACAGGGATTGCTTGGTTTGGCTGTGCGCCAGTAAGAGCGGGCGAGGTTCTCCCGGGCCCGACGCATTCTGGATCACCAGATCGACCTGTGCAGCCCCGGCGCACTCCAGCCGCCATTGCTTGCGACCAGGAGCCGACCCCGGTAGCGGGCCGGACAGCAAGCAGCCGTCGCGAGCCAATGCCGGAGTGCGACCCTCGGGAAGGTCGAGGTCAAACGACGTCAGCGCACAGGGGGGTACTTTCAATTCGAAGTGAAGCCCGTTGGGACCAGGTTCGCTTCGAGCACTCCAATCGAGGGCCAAGGTGTGCTTGCCCAAATGCTCAATCAATAGCCCCGTGGACTTGCCGTCCAAATCTGCCAGGATGGCCTCTCTCCCATCCAGCATTGCTTTGCGCAGGGCCAGGCTGAATGGCTGGAGCGTGAGGATGCCGGGCGCGGCAACCGTGTGCAGAATCGTGCACTGAGCGGTGCCGACGAGGTTCGCTTCGTTCAGAGTCGCGCGATAGCGCGCCTCAATGAGTCGCGGCGGGCTTTTGAGGGCCTCTGCAGCCAGGGCAGCACGCTGAACAAGCCCCTCGAATTCCGCGCGCGGAATCTCCTGGAGGATCCCTTGACGCGCGCGTTCGATTTCGCCGGGCATTTGCTCGGGATTCACGAGCACCCGGCGCAGCGGCAACGGATCCGGCAATGGTAGCGAAAGAGGCGGGAGCAAAATGGGCGGAATACCGCCGTATAGCGGGAAGAAATAGAAAAAAGCAATGAGCAGAAGCGCAAGAACAAAAGACAGGCGCAAGCCGGGCTGCACCAATCTGGCAACGTGCAAAGCCGCCGCCGCGCGAGTCTCAGTCGCGCCAAGCCGCGCCAGTATGTGGCGGAACGAGCGCATGTCACGCATTCCCAGGGGCACTGGTTATCGTTCCCGGGCCGGTGACCGACGAGCGCTGCTCGGGAACGCCGGCGCCGGCGGCCCTGAGGGGATCATCGATGGTGGAAAGAGAACGCGGCCGATCACTCGGCGCGGAGCGGATGAACGACGATCCAGGCTGGAGTCGCGCGAACCCAGATAAGGAAGCAGCGCGCCGACGCTGGCGGAATTGCAGCAGCCCGTGGGCCGTCAGCAGGACCAGCAGGGTCACCAGACCGGGTTCGCAGCCATAGATGACAACCGAGAGCACCCCCGGCCAAAGAACGCCAGCCGCCGCCGTAGCCAGGCCAAGGATCGCCAAGCAGCTCCAAAAGAGCGGGCGGGGCAGGGGGATGAAGAAGAGCGCCAGTCCCACGGCCAGGAGGGTCAACGAACAGACGAGGAGCCAGAATCTTTGCGGGAAGTAGGTCAGCGTAAGCCCTCCCGGAGAGGTTTGCCAGCATGACAAACTTGGCTCGATGTCATCGCCTAGTTCCGAGGCTTGCGGGTCGCCTAGCCATTGAGCCAATTCTCGTCCGCTGACGACGGGCCGCGGAGCCAGCAAGCGGCCGCGCCAGCCCCATTGCTCTTCGAGCGTGAAGCCTCCGGAAGCGTACAAGGGGATGCAATCGATCGGCAGCTCGACGAGCCAACGAATGCGGCCCAGCAGCAGGGCGCCTGTCAATTCGGGTGGTTGGAGCACGGTCTGAAAAGGTGCGTTCTCCTCCAGCCGGCCAACATCCAGGCGGAAGCGCACATCCAGGATCACGGGTTGGGTATAGAGTTCGGGTTCCACGGAGACTCGGACCAGTCGTCCGACATCCGCGGCGTGTCCGCCCCCGTCGACGAATTCCGGCCGCAATTGCTTGTCGTCGAGTCGCACCTCCAGTCCGCGCACGATAGCAGGCAGTGCAATCTCCAGGGATCGCTTGGTCAACTTGCTAAGGAGGAAACGCACGCGATAGGTTTGCACTCCCTGCTCCGTGAGTGCGGCACGCACGAGCACTCGATCCACGACGGCAGACACGATGGGAACATTCGAGGACATGCGTACGCGCAGGGCCAGGGGGCTGCCGAGATTGCCGCGCAGCACCAAGGCGGGTACGCTGTCATGCTTGGCCACTACCTCCGTGGCCAGTTCTTCCCAGCGGCCGCCGCCAACACTGGGCTGAACATCCGCGTCACACCAAACGCGGATCTTGGTCTCGCCATGCACGCCTGGAAGGGGTTGGACGAGCGGCACGGAGAACCGAGATTCCTCCCCGGCCGCTTGAGCCTTGGGAGGTCGGAGGTCGAAGGAGTAGGACAGTGTAAGCCGATGTTCTTTCCCGGCTGGTGCGGCGAGTTTGATCGCCCACCAGGTCTGTGGGTTAGGCTGGTCCGGACTTGGCATGCCGCCGTCGATCACCTGGAGGCGTTCGCGTAATTCAGCCGGCACGCGCAGGAACACCTCAACCGGCGGCGTCTGCGAGAATTGAAATTGGAGCTGCTGTACGACGCGTGCCTGCTTGCCAGCCAGCGTGATGTCCACAACTGTGCGCGCCGACAACTCGGGTTGCTGAGGCCGCCAGGTCAGCTCGATCTGAGACAGCGCCCGGTCTGTATGCCAACTGTATTCTTGCCCGCTGGGCCTGAAACGCAGGGGTGAGAGAAACAAATGGAAAGGATCATGAACGACGGCCGAGCCTTTCCGGGCGTCGCCGGCCACGAGCTCCACACCCTCCGGAAGTGATACCGCCACCTGGCCGCCCCGATCCAGTACAGGATGGCTCGTCGGCGCCGGTTGCTGGGCGGTCGGGGGAAGCTCCTGCTCGGGCCTTACTCCTCGATCGAGGCCCCAGGCGAGCGGCCGAGGAAGCTCCAGCAAAGCCTCCTGTCGTCCCGAGTGCACCGAATAGGATCCAGTCAACGTCACGGAAAACGGCCGGGATTGCATCTGGGCAAGCTTGATCTGCCCCGTGTGAGCCTGCGAATCGATGACAACGTCTTCGACAATTTCCGACGGGGTCGCGCCAACTTCCTTGTCGTACTCGTACCCCGGTGGCACGGTGATCTCCAATCGATCGACTGGGGTACGGAATGGTGTGACCTCGATTTTGGTGGTTAACTGCCAACGTGTCAGCTCCTCGCCTTCGCCTTGCACGAGACGCAGCACCTGCGCGACGCGCGTCTCAACCGCTCCCTTGACCGTCTCGACCTTGAGCGTGACAAGCCCTGGGATCGGCTGTGGAGGCTCCGGCGGCGCCGGCAAATTGAAATAGGTAAACGCAGCAACCACCTTCTCGCGGCGTTCGTCTTCATTCACATCGCGCTGGCTGACGCCGTCACCCACCTGGTAATAGGGCCGGAGTTCGTCAGGTGCATGGATGACGATTTCGCCTTTTTGGGTCAGCGCCTCGAGCACCGTGAATGGTCCGACGGGCGCGGTGTTCGCCGCCCTGGTTTGCCTGATCGCCAGCGCCACATGCATGAGATCGGCGCTCGGTTCCTTCAAATGGATGTCGAGCGTCAGGCCATACTTGTCCGGGACTTTATCGATGCGTAGCACGCGTGCTTCGTCCTGCGGCTGAAGCTTCACGTCGAGGCTTGCATCGGCCGCCAAGGGAAAGTGGATGCGCCACTGCTGCGTTTCGCCCCGCAAGACCTGGAGAGTCAGGTCAACGTCTGTGGTCAGGTGGGCCTCGTTGACATGCACGTTGATCTTGCCAGTCGCCTTCAGCACGGGCCGGCCTTTAGCGCCTTCGGCAGCCAGTCCCCTCCATGCGAGTTCCAGGTGGTCGATGGATGATAGGGGCACGGCTTCGATTCGGACAAGCTGAGGGTTCGCTGTCTTCGGTTGAATCGGCCGGCTGCCGCAGTGGATTTCGGAGGCGCCTGCAGGGAAATCAAACTGCTCCAGGACACTGATGGCTGCACGCGGCAAATCGAGATCCAACCCGCGATCGGCCCCCTTCAATCCTCTCCGCGATACGATGGGAAGAGATAGATCCAGCGTGGCCTGATGGGCGCCGGGGCTATCGACCTGGATGATGAAACCGTCGTCGCGGAACTCCGCCGCAGGCGCTTGGCCGTCCAGCGTGGCCGCCGTCGGCCAGGCGCGCCGGCAACCAAGGTTCACCCGGCATTTAGGCCGATCGGTTCGGAACTCGAATTGTGCGTGGATCTTGGCAAGGTCTCCTTCAATGTGGCCTTTCAGCCGGCAGACGCTGGGAGCATCGGGTTTGGCGTTTCTCACCTGGCGCTGGAGCTGTTCGATCCGGTCCTGCAGCTTTTGAAGCTCCAGGGGAGGAATGATGACCCCCCTGGGCACCAGCTTGAAAGCATCCGTCAAATGCTCGCAAAGGACGACAACTGCTCCCGAGGGTAATTTGAGAGCTTCGAGCGAAGAATTCTCGGAGGGAACTTCCTTTTTTTCATTGTTTGCAGCGCTGCCGGGAGCCGGCTTGGCCGGCGCGGAAGAAGGGGGAATCGGCGGGTCTACAGGCAACGCTGGCTCCACCGCCGTTGTTTGGACAGCCAGAAGAACGAGCACCGCAAAGCTCAAAGGATTCAGCCGCCCGTAGACGAAAGCCATCATGCAATCCCGCGCCGGTGTCAGATTGATCCAGGGAGCCCCCATCCTGGTCCTGGCGAACCGAACAGAGGAACACCCGCTAGCCCGGAAGTGGCGCGAGCGAGCCATTTCCCCGTGTCGCAAGATAGTCTCATTATAACCGAGCCAACCCGAATTTCAGAAGAAGGACCCGCTTCTTTCCTGGTTTATGGGTGGACACGGTTTCAGCCGGGCAGCATGTAGGAGTTGTGCCGGGCGAGATTGGTCATGTTGGGATGGGTCTTTCAGCGAGGGCGCAACCTGAATGAGCTGGGCTTCAGGTCTAGATGGCCAATTGCGGTATATGGCCCAGGTTCCGGACAAATTGCTTACTCGATATCGTCGAGAATGTGTCCGAGTTTTTCTTTCTTGGTTCTCAGATAGTTCCTGTTCTTTTGGTTCGGCGCGATCTGAATCGGCACGCGCTCGACAATGCGCAAGCCGTAACCATCCAGGCCGACGACCTTGGTGGGGTTGTTCGTCAGGAGCCTAATCTGCCTGACTCCCAGGTCGACCAGAATCTGCGCGCCGATGCCGTAATGCCGGAGATCAGCGCCAAATCCCAAGCGCTGATTGGCCTCCACGGTATCCAGGTTTTCCTCCTGCTGGAGCTGGTACGCCTTGAGCTTGGACAAAAGGCCGATGCCGCGGCCTTCCTGGCGCATGTACAGGATGACGCCCTTGCCGGCCTGTTCGATCTGCTGCATGGCCTGGTGCAATTGCGAGCCGCAATCGCACATCAAGCTGTCGAAGATGTCGCCGGTGAGGCATTGGCTGTGCACGCGGACCAGGATGGGCTCGGTCTGCACTGGGATTTGGCCATTCACGTCAACGCCGACGCCGCCCTTGCAAAGGGCCAAATGCGGCTCTGGATCGACCACGGAGCCGTAGGCGACAAGATCAAACTCACCATGCGCTGTCGGTAGTTTCAAGGCGATTTCGCGGCGAATCAGGCGTTCACGCTGCCGGCGGTATTGGATCAGATCCTCGATCGTGCACATCTTCAGGCCATGTTCTTGGCAAAACGTCTTCAGGTTCGGCAAGCGGGCCATGTGCCCATCCGGCGTAAGGATTTCGCAGATCACGGCCGCTTCCTTCAATCCCGCCAGGCGTGCAAGATCGACGCTGCCTTCCGTATGTCCGGCCCTCACCAGCACGCCGCCCTCGCGCGCTTGCAAGCCGGGAACATGCCCCTTTCCCCGAATGAGGTCCTTGGGCGTGGAACGCTCGTCGATTGCGACCTGGATGGTGCGAGCGCGGTCAAAAGCCGAGGTTCCCGTCGTGATCCCAGTGCGGGCATCGATATACGGTGTGAACGGCGTTGCCTGCGCATCGACATTGTGCCCCGGAAGAGGCTCCAGGTGCAATCCCTCGCAGATCGCCTGCGACATGGCCAGGCACACGAGCCCGCGGGCATTGTGTAGCATGAAATTGATGATTTCGGGCGTTACTTTCTCCGCTGGAATTACCAGGTCGCCTTCGTTCTCGCGGTGCTCATCGTCCACCAGCACGATCATCCTGCCCGCCTTCAGCTCATCGAGGGCTTCTTCAATCGTGCAGAAGCAGTCGCCAGTCTTCGTCATCCTGCTCTCCCTTCGTCAATCGATTACCCACCATTTATCTTACAGATACGCGGGCTTTGAGAATCGATAGGGGCGCGGTGCTTGCAGGAAAAACTGCAAATAACAGGGGCTTTTTGCATTTTGATAATTTTGGGACTGCTATGCAGGGGTGTTTTGCTCATAATTTAATAATTACAGATGCATTTGTTCACTTATACTTGTCTGTTCGACGCGAACACAATCTGTTCCCGCATTCCCCCGTAGACCATGCTGCGGACCATCTCCTTGGCGTAGAAGTCGTGCGGAAAGCCTAGTTCCAGCGTGCTGGCCGCATCAAGTCGGTGGATCTGCTCGTCGGTCAAGCGAAGATCGAGGCAGGCGAGGTTGTCGCGGAACTGTTCCAGGCGGCGGGCCCCAACGATTGGAACCACGGGAATTGGCCGCTGCATGAGCCACTTGAGTGCCACTTGGGCAGCGGAACGGTCCACTTCCTGCGCAATTGTGCGCAATTCGGACACAATTCGCGCCACTCGTTCGCCGCCCGCCTGGAACTGCTTCATCCCGGCATTGTCGAACCTGCCCCCTCCACTCTTCGTTGCGTACTTGCCCGTGAGGACGCCTCCCCCAAGCGGCGACCAGGCGGTCACACCCACGCCCAGCCACTCCGCCATAGGCAGCAACTCGCGCTCCACTGTCCGTTCCACCAGGCTGTATTCGATTTGCAGCCCGACGAATGGCGTCCAGCCGCGCAGCTCGGCGAGCGTGTTGGCGCGCGCCACCCACCACGCTGGCGCATCGGAAACGCCCGCGTAAAGGACCTTCCCCTGGCGCACCAGGTCGTCGAATGCGCGCATCACTTCTTCGACAGGCGTGATCTGGTCCCAGATATGCATCCAGTACAAGTCGATGTAATCCGTCCGCAGCCGGCGCAGACTGGCTTCGATTGCCTGCACCATGTTCTTGCGCTGGTTGCCGCCCGCATTGGCATCCTTGCCGGGCGCGCTGTTCGTGTATTTGGTGGCCAGGACCACGCCCGCGCGATCGTTCTGCATGAATTCGCCGAGGAACGTCTCGCTCGTCCCGTTCGTGTACACGTTGGCTGTATCGATGAAGTTACCGCCCGCCTCGCGAAAGGCGTCGTAGATGCGCCGGCTCTCCTCCTTCGTTGAGCCCCAGCCCCAGTCCTCGCCAAATGTCATCGTCCCCAGGCACAATTCCGAAACGCGCAAGCCACTCTTTCCCAGCAGTCGGTAGCGCACGATATGCTCCTTTCATCGATGGCCACAAGCGTCCCCGTTAGAAGCCTCAGAGGACTATACCGCCGCGCGCACTGGTATCTAACAATTTGTCCGAAAGATCCCCTCGCCCCGTACTCGGGGGAGAGGGGCAGGGGTGGACTGATGAAAGCCTCGGCACTGCTTTCATCCTGTTTCTGTTGCGCTGGTGGTAAAGGCCAGCTTGCGTTTGGCGAACAATGTCGTGCCGAGGTTTTCGCGGCACCACTCCGACACGGCTTTGGTGCGACTGTGTTGC
>DATGZX010000246.1:0-5263 GCA_035296965.1 Gemmataceae bacterium | reverse complement strand
CGCGGATGATGGAAAATCAACCCGCACGCCTTCGGCGTGGATGATATCGCTGGCCTCCTCTTTGCACTGCGCCAAATCGCGTTCTCGGCATGGGTCAGTTTAAACGAGCGGAAGTGGTCAACTCTTGGCGAGCGCCGAGGGATTGCGCGGAGGAGGTCAAGGCCGATGCTCGGAAGTGCCGGTTCTGCGGCTACGAATTCTCCGAGACGGAAAAGAAACCGACTACCATGAAGGGACCATGCCGTCTTTTATAAAGAGGCTTATCGCTGGGCTTATCGGATGCGGGCTGGGCCTCCTGCTCGTCCATGCTGCCGGTTGGGATGAAACGCGATGGGTCGCCACAGGAATCCCAATCATGACTGGCTGTGTCGCGATGGCGCTGGTGAACGCTTGGAAGGCACGCCGGGCGAAAAGCGAAGAAGATTGAAGATTAAGGAAGAGTGTGACGATTTGGTCAGCATCCTTACCTCTACCCAGAATCAGTCGCCTGACGCTGCTTATCAAAGAAACCGAGTTCGTGAGTTCATCCGGGGTGGTTGGGGGTGACGTCCTTGAATGCGACGTTGGCCTGCCAGAATGCCCGGCGAACCAGGCCAAGAAGTTCCTTACCGGGAAGGGGAACTGCGACAAGAACCTGATCCTGCTCAAGGTATTCCAGAAGTACGGAATCGAGTGCGAAGACGACAACGTTGCCGACGCCATCAACCTCAACATGATCGGGCGCGCCCTGCTCGGCTGGACTCCGGTGTCCAACGACATGCAGCGCGCGGTGCTCGCCGATCTGAGCAAACCGCCCAAGGCCAAGGGCACCAGGAAGAAATCCAAGGCCGCATAAGACGGCCGCCCGCAAGCAGACTTCACCACGTGGGGGCACGAGGAAAGGTCTGCAATGAGATCCATCACCCTGCCGGCAAGTCATTATGCCGCCCAATGGAAGACGGATGCGGTTCCGCGTCCGCACGCCGAAATCAATCAACTCGGGAAGTATTACTCTGAGACCCATGACCGGGCCACACTCCTGGAGCTGTGCGAGGCGTTTCATCCCACCTATCTGATGAAGTATTTGGTCATGATTTGCCGCGGGCATGTGCCGGTGGTGGGAGTGGGAAGGAATCCGCTCTTGATCAATCCCGATACCAAGCCGTTCCTGCAGTACTTCCTTCCCCAAGGCCAGGCCCTGACCCGCCGCAACGTGACCAAGGTCGTGAAGCACTTTCACCTGGCCTTCAAGGGTATGGATACGGAAGAAGTCTACGACGTTCTGATGGAACAACGACAATGAGTTATCTCAGAGGAAACCGTTCACAGCCGCTGACCTCAATGGCCACCTGGAGCTTGATTGCGGTCGCTATCTTCGCTTGCTGGGCCGCCCTGGCCTCCTCGGGCTGGCTCGTGGTGGACCCTGGGAAGCGGCCGAGAAGAAGGCATTAGCACGTGGCGCCGCGCCCTCTCACTGCGCTGATGTCGGCAACGGCAGGTCCCGATGGCGCGCCTTCCTGCCCCAATATAAATATTGAATTATCGGTAAGTCTGGGTGTAACGTAGACGGTAATGCTGCCGTTTACCGTATCGCCAAACCCGAACTGGCTATACCTGACACCGTCATTGCGCTCCACCCTGGATCTGACCCGTCAAATGATTGAGGATCAACAGGGTCTTGGTTTCATCCTTGGCGATGTCGGCATGGGGAAGAGCACCGTGTTGCGGTTCCTGCATGCCGAGTATTCCAGCCAGGAAGAGAACTTCGCGACCACGCTCGTTACCCTGGCCAACTACCCTTCCCCGTTCGCCTTCCTACGGAAGATCTGCGGCGATTTCGGCCAGCCGGCAAAGCGCTCGCTGGCGGCCCAACAAGAGGCCTTCGAGCCTTTCCTGGTGGAGCAATACCAGGCAGGCCGCACGGTGATAGTCTTCATCGACGAAGGCCAACTGATGAGCGACCATGTCCTGGAAGTGCTGCGCGGGTTGCTCAACTTTGAGACCCACGAATTGAAGCTGATCCAACTGGTGGTGGCGGCCCAGATGGATCTGCGGGACCGGCTGCTGATGAAGCGCAATAAGGCCATTAAGAGCCGGATCTTTGCGCCTTGTCATATCCGGCCATTGTCGGCTGAGGAAACGGCCGGAATGATCACCTTCCGGTGCCAGCGCGCCGGAGTGCCGAATCCCTTTGATATGCGCGGAATGGAAAGGGTTTACGATCTGACGCAAGGTGTGCCACGCGCCATCGTGATCATCTGCGCTCATGCTTATCGTCGGGCCCGCAAGGCCGGCTTGGAATATGTGCCCTTGGATTTCATTGAAGAGGCCGCCCAGACCACGTCCCTTCCGGAGCCGGACGCAGATGTACCTGTGCCTGCCGAGATGGCTAATGCATGAGCCTGGAACGTGTTAGATTCGCCGATTTAGCTGCCCTGCCTTCGCGTGACGAAATCAGGGCGAGAAAGGCTGCAGAGAAAGCCGCCAAGGTGACTTCCGTAGAGGGGCGGGTGGGCGACAGCCACGATTCACTACGTAGCGATTCACTACGTACTGTTTCACTGCCGAGTGATTCACTACGTAGTGGATCAAGTTATTCTCTTCAATCTACAGAGGTTACTGGTGAACCAATTAAAGTGCCCGGCGAAGAACTACGTAGTGATTCACTCCGTAGTGTTCCACTCTCTACCCATACCCAGACGATCGATGTGCCTGGGGCGGGGAAGCGCCGGTATCATCGCTGCATCCTAGTCCAGGATGGCCACACGGCAGGAGAAGACCGGCTGTTCAATACTATGGTCCGTTTAGTCAAGCGTAAGGGACGGGTCCTGGCAGATGGATCCTGGCTCTTGTCGGTCTCTATGGACGATCTGGCCGAGGCCGCCGTCATGCACCGGACCAACGTTCGCAACAACCTGAAGGGCCTCATTACCAAACTGGCGATCGAACAGACTAAGGAACGAAATATGCACCAGTTGGCGCCACGGACTTATCATGGCTTCACGTTCCGGCAGATCCTGGAACGAAGGAGGACGGCCGGCATGGAGTGGGTGGTGCGGAGCCGCGGGGTGGTGTTCGTACCCACCGCTGAAGTCGAGAAAACACTACGTAGTGAATCGCTACGTAGCGATTCTTCTCCGGAGGCGGAATCGCTACAGAGTGAATCACTACCATCTGTTGGTAGCGAATCGCATCAAGCACTACGGAGTGAATCGCACCCCTCCTCCTTATTAGACAGACATGCTTTAGGAAAAACATCGTCGTCGGAAGTGTCTCCTCTCGTGTGCAACGCGATTATAAACGTGCTGGGGATGATTGACGACGACGCCGTCGCTCTTGTGATCCGGAAGTGCCGGCAACATGCCCCGGATGCCAGCGACGAGGAAATCGCCGAACTGGCCGCTTTTCAGTGCCGACGAATCTTACGCATGCGCAATGTGGACAACCCTGTCGGCCTGCTGATCCAGCAACTGCCCAAGTATTTCGAGGGAGAGCCTTTCGCCCGCTACCGCCGCGAGAAAGCCGAAGAGGCCAAACGTCTCGAGGAGGTATATGGGCAAACTTGACCAGCCATCACCTCGGCAGCGGCCCAGTGCCGCTCCAAGCTGTTCGATGGATTCGGCCAGGCGCTGCTTGCGCCGGAACTCGAAGATGTAATCCCGGCTGGCGACTCGTGGTCCAGTTTCGAAGCGCTGCCCGTGGTCGAGCAGGAACGTCTTGCCGGTCTGGCAGACCCCCGAAACGGTGCAGCAGCTGGATGGCACGGCGGCAGCGCACCCGCAAGGGCCGTTCGAACCCAACGCGGTCCACTACGGGCCGTCCGCAGCGCGCCACCGCTTCCAGAATCTCCGGAAGCCGCAGAAATCAGGCCGGTTGGGCAGGCACGAGGGATGAGACCTCCTGCTTTATGTTAGTGCGCATCTGCGCAAAATTCTTGAGAAATAGCGTATGATAAGACCACTTGTAGAAAGCGATCTACAAGCCGTGCTACACTACCCTCCAGGCACTCAGGCGAGGCGTTTTCCCTGCCTGCGGCGGCCCGAAAGCGAACCTGTATGCTCCTTGAAGTTACCGAATCGGGCGATCTCCTCCTGCCCGCCGCTCTCATCCAAGCTCCCCCTCGTACCAGGCTCGAGGCCGAACGCCAAGGCGAAGCCGTGATCGTCAAACCGGCACCCGAGCCTGGAGCCGGTCGCCCCAGCATCCTTTCGTTGCCCACTTTCCCTGCCGGGCCCATAGATCCAAACAGGAGCTTCCGTCGGGAAGAGATTTACGGCGATGACGGCCGGTAGCCCGATTCTGGCGGACCCCAACGTTTTGGTGTATGTCACCTTCCTTCAGTCATTTCGAGCAGCACGCGCCCGCACGGCGGCGCATGGCGGAGTTCGAGCAGGCGGCGGTCCGCTGGTGGACCACTCGCCAGGTGCTGCGGGAGTTTGTGGCGGTCACGACCAGGCCCGGATTCCTGGCGCCGCTGCCACCGGCGGCCTTTGTGGCCCAAACCGTGCGGGAATTCGAGAACAGCTTCGAAATGGCCGAGGAAGACCGCGGAGTGACGGCGCTGCTCTTGGAAATGGTGGAGAAACCCGGCGCACCGTATCTGCTGACGAACAACGGATCAGATTTTATCCGGTATCAGCCATGGATCACCGTTCTTCCGCTTTTGCCGTGAAGGGTCATTTCCGGTCGCGCAAGGGAACTCCCGGACGCTACGGCAGCCGCATCGGGCCCCGGCTCTCCTCCCCCTGCTTCCGCCAGGAGCAGCACCATGGCTGATCCTCCCGAAGTGTCGCTGGTCCCCGTTTTGCCGCCAGGTGATGATCTGGGCCGTCTTAAAGCCCTGGTCCTCAACAGTGTCACCTCACCGCATTCCCGGCGAGCTTACGGCAAAGCCCTGGATGATTTCCTGGGCTGGTATCGCGCGGCGCCCCGGGGACCGTTCCGCAAAGCCGTCGTCCAGGAATACCGCGTGAAACTGGAGGCGGACGGCCTGGCGGCTTCGACTATCAACGTGCGCCTCGCCGCCATCCGCAAACTGGCTCGAGAAGCCGCCGACAACGCGCTCCTGGCGCCGGACCTGGCGGCCGGGATCGCACGCGTCCGCGGAGCTAAAGCGCTGGGTGTGAGGGCAGGGAACTGGCTCGCCAAGGAACAGGCCGAGCAGATGATCGCCGCCCCCGATCAGGATACGCTCAAAGGCAAACGCGACCGCGTCATCGTCGCTCTCCTGCTGGGCTGCGGC
The DNA here is from genome assembly GCA_035296965.1 of Gemmataceae bacterium. Classification (GTDB taxonomy): domain Bacteria; phylum Planctomycetota; class Planctomycetia; order Gemmatales; family Gemmataceae; genus DATGZX01. The sequence goes on along the minus strand of DATGZX010000246.1, from coordinate 42 downwards.
CTGCGCCGCAACGAAGTGGCCGGCCTGACCTTCGAGCACGTG
>DATGZX010000245.1:0-46388 GCA_035296965.1 Gemmataceae bacterium | reverse complement strand
TTTGTGGAGGTCGATGCCGACGTACTTCACGGTGGTTCTCCTTTTGTGGAAACTGATATTGTTAAACACGCAATATCCGGTTTACCACGAACTCAAAGGACTCCACCAGTCGGCTTCGGCCTCCTTCATAGTTTCACCCAGGCTTTTAAGGTTTTCGGCATTCCGTGACACGGAAAGACCAACTGCTGCAAGATCACGCACGGTCATTTAGCGCAAACGAAAACGCCCTTTCCTTATTTGTTTTCATGAAGAGGTGGATCAAATCTGCCTGTTTCCGCCAGTATAGAGTAAGGGGGGAGGAGGACTACATTGGAGCGGTTGCCATGGCGGCCGGTCAGTTGAACAAGGCCATCGAGCATCTGCGCAGCGTTTTGGTCAAGCAAGACGTCGCGGGGATTACAGACGGCGACTTGGTGAAACGTTATGTCGGGCAGCACGACGAGGCCGCGTTCGAGGCCCTGGTGCGCAGGCACGGCCCGATGGTCCTCGGTGTCTGCCGGCGCGTTCTTGGGAATGCTCACGATGCCGAGGACGTTTTCCAGGCAACCTTCTTGGTCCTCGTTCATAAAGCGCGCACCTTGCGATCGCCCGGACTGGTTGGCAATTGGCTTTATGGGGTTGCTCACCGTACAGCCCTGGGGGCCAAAAGGGCGTTCGCCAAACGGCGGGCAATGGAGAGGCAGATGAGCCCCATGCCCCAACCCGAGTCGGCAAACGACGGCCGGGACGAGATACATGCCGTGTTGGAGAAGGAACTGGCCTGCCTGCCCGAAAAATACCGAGCCGTACTGGTCCTGTGCGACCTGGAGGGTAAGCCGCGTAGGCAAGCCGCCCAACAGCTCGGCTGGCCCCAGGGAACCGTTGCCAGTCAGCTGACGAGGGCACGAGCCCTGCTAGCGAAACGACTGACTCGGCAGGGTTTGGCGCTCTCGGGAGCGTCCCTGGCGATGTTATTGTCGAAGAATTTGGCTCCTGCGGCCGTTTCTGCGCCCTTGCTCGTCTCCACCATCCGGGCCGCCAATCTGCTTGCGGCAGGACAAGCGGTTGCTGCCGGGGCCATCTCAACCCGCGTGGCCATCCTAACGGAAGGAATGCTCAAAGCTATGTTCGTAACTAAATTGAAAAACGTCGGAACCATGTTGCTGGTGATCGCCCTGTTGGGCGCGGGCGTAGGCATCTTGCCAGGCTGGTCTTCCCCGGCCGAACAAGGCAAGGAACGAGTCGAAGCAAAATCAGAAGAAACTCCACTGGTCCCTGCACTCGACTTGTTAAGGACGGCCAACAGCAATGCGGCAGCCTTCGACGTGAAGTATCTGGGCAAGCGCATCCAGGTGAAGGGAACTCTCGCCAAGGTCGAACGAGAAGATGCACCTGGCGGCAGGAGAACGTATATCGCCTGGCTGCTTGCGGCCGGTCCTTCTGGACAAAAGTGTGTCGCCTGCCGTTTCGCGGATCCTAAACCATTGGCGGAGTTACACAGTGGTGACGCGCTTGTAGTCGAAGGAGAAGTGCTCGGACACCGGAAAGGCCCACCTGTCGACGGCTCGGGCGCCAAGAACCTTGGCTTGAGCGGCGGCCAATTCGGCATGGGCGGCGCGTTTGGCGGTAATCTTGGCGCAGTTGGCGGCTTCGCCGGCACCGGCGGTGGCCAACTAGGAGGAGGTCTAAGTGGAGGCCAATTGGTTGGTGGCGGTCTTGGTGGGGGCCAATTGTCGGGTGGTCAGTTGAAGGGTGGAGGCCAATTGGTTGGTGGCGGTCTTGGTGGGGGCCAATTGTCGGGAGGCGGTCAATTCGGAGTTGGCGGTCTTGGCGGTGGTCTACAGGGTGTGGGCGGTGGCCAATTCGGCATAGGCGGCAAAGCAATGGGCATTGCTGGTGGGTTTGGCGGCTCGGTCCCCAACGCCGAGCCAGCGCAGTACGTGGAGCTGGGGTCTTGCAAGCTGGTCTCGGTAAAGAAAGCAGTTCTCTCTCCATCAGAAGCGGTGCAGCGACTCAATGAAAAGGTAACCGTCCTAATGCCCGTAAGAGCGATCGAAGACCGTCTCGAGAAACAGGGTGACATGTACCTGTACGCCGAGAAAATTTCCCACGGCTTAGACCGCCTGAGAATCGTGATCACCAAGGACGGCGCCGCCCAATTCCCGGCTGACGACGCCGATGGCCTGGCAGGTCGGTTCAAAGAGAGGACGATTCTGGTGAAAGGAGTCGTAATCGTCAAGGACGGCCAGCCTCTCATCGAGGTGAATAATGCCAGCCAGATCGAGTTTGTAGAGTAAGAATAATCTCCTGCTGCTTGAAGATCTGTACCATCAGCCTACCGATCAGTCCAAACGCGGTTAGGGCGAGCCCAATCGTCCTATTTCCGCGCGCGCACTCCTTTCTCAACATTGCCGTTCGCTATTCCGCAAATACTAGCCCGAAGCGTTAGCGAGGACTTCGCTGGCGCTTTGGGCTGGTATCGGCCGATTTGCACACGGTCATTTAGTTCCGGCTAATGCAGCACGATCCAGCAGCCCGCAAAGTTTGCCAAAGATTTGGCGGATTCCTCGGCTTTTCCCTATCGCACTCCCTCGGTTCGCGAATAGAATAATGGCCTGAATCAAGACGATTCAATTCTTTGGTCTTCTCACGGATAGGTGCCCCCTGTCCGAGTTTGCCTTTTGGCCCCGCGAGGAAATCCGCATCATGCTGACGACTTTAGTGTTGCTGGCGTCGCTGCCATTGACGCCGGCCCGGTCGGGCGAATTGACCCTGAGCAACGTCCGAACGACGTACGGCCCCCTGGGCGCTGCGCGCACAAGCAACAAGATTTCTCCCGGCGATGTGCTGGTCCTATGCTTCGACATCGAGGGCTTCAAGACCGACGCCGCCGGCAAGGCCCAGTACAGCATTGGCATGGAGGTCCTCAACAGTAAGGGCAAGGTCCTTCTAAAGCAGGAGCCGACCGAGCTGGAAGCCCCGGTCGCCCCGGGCGAAAATCGGCTGCCTGCCTGTGCACGGCTCGACGTTGGCATGGAACAACCGCCAGGGGAGTACCAGGTCAGGCTCACAGTAGCAGACCGTGCGGCAAAGACCTCCAAGGAGGTGACTCGCACGTACGAGCTTCTGCCCAAGTCCTTCGCCCTGGTCCGCCTGGCGATTACCAATGACGCCCAAGGGCAAATCCCGGTTGGCAAAGTCACGAAAGGACGCTCGGCGTGGATCAGTTTCGCCGCCGTCGGTTTCGCCCGCGATCAGTTGACGGGCCAGCCCAATGTAGCAGTCACCATGCGCGTGTTGAATGAGGATGGCCGGTCTGCGCTGGCACAATCTCCTTCGGGGGCAATTACAGGCGATGTGCCCCAAAAGCTGCTCGCCATCCCGTTGCAGTTCGAACTGGAACTCAACCAACTTGGCAACTTTACCATCGAGTTGAAAGCTACCGACAAGATAGCCGGCAAAACCGCAACGTTGAGCGTGCCTGTCAAGGTTGGGAAATCGAACTAATCCAACCTGGCTTGGGAGACGCTGAATTATCTCGAACCCGTTCTGCCTGGCGCTTGCTCCGGGATCTGATTGGTGAAATACTGAACTCTCCGGATGTCAGAGTTATTGCATTCCCTCTGAGGGCCTCATGAACGATCAATGTCTTTTTACGCCAGGACGGTATCGTCCCCGCCTCTCCTGCGTTGCGGTTGCCGCATGCCTGGTGCTGTCTTCCTTGAACAGTCCGTCGTCCGCCCAGGGAGCCGACGTTGCAAAGCAGGCGGCGGATACGCATGTCGCCGTCTGTATCACGCCGTCGGCAACGATCCTGCGCCGACCTGCGGGTGAGAAGACCTGGCAAATCGTGAACCAGAAAGGAACCTTGAACAGCGGCGACCTCCTGGTCGGGATGCCCGGCGCAAAGCTGAATTCGCAGAGTGGCGCGGTCCAGCTGACACAGTTGGCGAACCTCGATGGTCAATCGCGTAACCCTATCCTCGAATGCGCCGTGATTCTCCACAGCAATCCAAAGGCGGACCTGGACTTCACGCTGGACCGCGGTCGCGTGTCGGTGGAGAACCTGAAGAAATCCGGTGCAGCGCTGGTGAGGCTGCACGTTTACAACGAAATCTGGGACCTGACGCTTTCCGAACCAGGGTCGGCGCTTGCCATCGAGTTGTACGCGCGCTGGGCGCGAGGCGTGCCGTTCAAGAAAGAACCGGATGCCAAGCACGTCCCTTCCGCGCGTATGGTGATGGTGGTTCTCAAGGGTGAAGTGAACCTGAAACACCTGCATCATCAGCTAGCTCTCAGCGCACCTCCGGGCCCCGCGATGATCGAGTGGGACAACGTGGCCGGCCAGGATGAGTCACCGGAGCACCTCGACAGGCTGCCAGCCTGGGCAGGCCCGCAGGACGAAGAGAACCCCGTGGTCAAAATGAAATTGGCAGCTCTCCAGCGCTTCCGTCAGGCTGTGCTCAAGAAGCCGATCAAAGAGGTGCTTGAGGAGTATGTGGTCTCTGAAGAACCCAGCAACCGCAGACTGGCCGTTATCCTGATGGGCGCCCTGGACGACATTCCGAATCTTGGCGCCGCCATGCGCGAGACCAAGCATACGGACGTCTGGGAGAATGGCGTACTGGCCCTGCGTCATTGGATCGGCCGCGGTCCGGGACAAGACCAAATCATCTACAAGGCCCTCATCGACAGCGGCAGATACAAGCCGGTGCAGGCCGAAACGGTCCTCCAGCTACTGCACAGTTATGGCGACGACGAGCTGGCGCGCCCCGAGATCTATCAGACCCTGATCGATTATCTCGATCACGATCTGCTGGGGATCCGAGGATTGGCCTACTGGCACCTGTCCCGGCTGGTCCCCGCGGGCCGAACGCTTGCCTACAATCCTCTAGGTTCGAAGGAAGAGCGAGAGGCAGCCATTCAAAAATGGAGAAAACTTGTCCCCCCCGGCACGGTGCCGGAGCGAAGTCGTGCGCCCGTGAAGAAGTAAAGCATTGACAATCCCTGAGTCTGCGAAGATTGCAGCATTGGAGATCGAGACCATGCGAAGCCTTGGGAAGCCCTGGATATCTGCTGTCGTGATCGCGGTGATTTTAATGGCAGGGGCCGTGCCCTGTCTCCGTGCCCAACCGGACGATGGCACGAACAACAGGGCACGTTTCAATAGTGTCCCCATTACCACGCCCGCCGCCCCCCCGCCGGGCTACTATTGGCCTCAGTATAACGGTCCCGTCGGCGGGTACTTGAGCGGCGCCGCAGACGTGATCAACTCTCAGGGCCAGTTCATGACCGATCAGCAGCAAGCGTTCAAGATGCGCGAGCAGGTGCGCCAGGCCAGCATCGACACTCGGAAGAAGAATTTCGACGAATACCTCTACGAGCGCGCCCTCGCGCCTACCCCGGAAGATGAACGTGAGCGCTACCGGCTGGAGCAGCTCCGGCGCAGCCGTAACGATCCGCCGCCCACCGAGATCTGGTCCGGCAAGGCCCTCAACGATTTGCTGCTGGCCATTCGACAGCAGATGGCGCAGGGAGTTCCGGGGCCGACTGTTCCTTTGCAGCCGGAGACTTTGGAGCATATCAATGTCACGTCGGGGGCGACCAGCGGCAGCGTTGGCGTCCTGCGCAACGGCGGCAAACTCCACTGGCCGCTGGTTCTCCGCCAGTCGGCTTATGCAGACGACTACAAAGCGCTCGATCGGCTAGCGGGGGAAGCGTTCAAACAGGCTGAAAGCGGGGCCGTGGACGCGGATACCCTTCAGGGGATGACGACGGCCTCGTCGAACCTGCAGGCGGCCCTGAAGTCAAATGTCGCGGACATCGCGCCGAATGATTACATCACGGCCAAGCGTTTCCTCAATGAAATCGATGCCACAATCCGCGTGCTTCAAGACCCCAATATTGCGAACTATGTCACCCGCAAATGGTCTGCCAAGGGAGATTCGGTTGCGGAGCTGGTGACGCAGATGACCCGGCAGGGCCTGAAGTTCGCCCCGGCAGTTTCGGGCGATGAGTCCGCCTATCTGGCGCTCCATAGTGCCATGGTGACGTTCTTTGCCGGCCCCGAACTCACCAAGCGTTGGGATACCCTGAGCAAGTAACCGGCTGCAGGCATCCGGGTTTGCAACCAAACAGGTGGAAGGGCGTTTCCTCGAGTCATCCCCTGTGGTGTGCCTAATCTTTTGTTATGGCGAACATTCAACTCAGTAGGAGGAAGCGTCATGAAGCGCTGTTACACTCTAGCGACAGTATTTTCAGTCTTTTTGGGTCTGCTGCCGGCATGCCGGGCCGATAACAGTCCTTACCAGGATCTTCTGCGGCGCTTGCCGGATTCCACCAATGTGCTCGTCGTTGTCGATGTACCGGCGTTGCGCAGCGCTCTCGATGTCGCACCCGGAACTTCACTGGTGGCCGCGGATGTGAGCAGTCTTCCGGTAATGGCAAAGAAGTTTGTCATGGGAGCCAAGATCGATCTCAGCGAGCGCAAGCACGTTTGGTCGATTGCCATGGCCCAACTCTCAGGCAAGATGCCGATTCAAGATATCGCCAAAACAGAGAACGAGCAGGTAGACCAATTTGCCGGCTACTCCGTTGTACCCACACCGCGGGGTGGCTACTTCGTTGAGGTTGCGAAGGATGTCCTGGGCGTCCGCTCGCCCGGAGACCGTCAAGAACTCAAACGCTGGCTGACTTACCAAAAGTCCAACCCGGTGGTCGGTTTGCCGCCGTATTTGTTGCAAGCGGCCAACCCAGAGACCCCCGCGATCGCCATCATGGCGATCAGTTTGGAAGACAGCCTCGAGCCAGGGGCCGTGCACCGGTCGATCATGAATTCCCAGGTAATGAGTACCCGGAAAAGCACCGAGTACCCAAGTGTGGAGAAGGCGCTTCTGAGTATCAAAGGACTGACGTTCACCATCCGGGCCGGCAATCCTTTGAAGGGGACCTTGGTGGTCGATTTTGGATCAGACACGGGGTACATCCTTAACTTCGGCAAACGACTGCTGATCGAAGCTCTCCAAAACACTGGCCTCTACGTTCCCGACTTCGATTCCTGGGAGCCGATACTTGGTTACCGTGTCATTGGCATTTCCGGTCCGCTGTCCGTCAATGGCGTGCGCAAGTTCGGTGCCCTCATCAGGACGCCGGTGCCAAACCCTGACGCGGCCAGCATGACCTCTCTCGAATCGATGAGCCCGCAGGAACGCACTATTGCCACCTCGAAACGCTATTTCAAGAGTATCACCAGCCTCCAAAACGACCTCAAGAAAGACAAAACCGCGAGCACGAAAGGGTTGTCTGGCTGGTACGACAAGTACGCTGACCAGATCGACAAGCTGCCCACTCTCAATGTCGATCAGGAGCTGGTCAATTTCGCTGCCGGCACCGCGCAACATCTGCGCGCCATGAGCACGTCGCTCAACGGCATTTCTCTTCAAAGTGGTTATCTTCAGCAGCAGAAGGTCCAGGGGCAAACCAATTTGGGCACCGGGTTCAATCGGTACTACAACCCCTACTCCGGTGGTTACTACGGCGGCGGCTGGAGTGATGTGCCGTATGGTACGCGCGGGGTCAGTAATTACGGCCAAGTCTACCTTCAGCAAGACGCTCTGGTTCGGCAAGGAGCCCAGTCACGTGCGGAGCTCTGGCAAATGATCGACGACCAGACTGCCGATATTCGCCGCCAGATGACTGCCAAGTACAAAACGGAATTTTGAAAGACAGAGGAGTCTGGCGCAGGAACTAATTGACCGTGCGGGATTCGGCAGTAGGTCAGGTTTCCAACCTGACCGGACAGGTTGGGAAACCTGTCCTACGCCGCTGCCGACTCAAGCACGGTGATATAGGTCCAGGAGGCATATCATGCGCGTCCCTTGTTGCCGAGCGACAGCATTGTTCGCCCTGCTTCTCCTCGCGAACCAGGGTGTTGCCGCCGACCAGCTCGACGATCTGCTCCGCAAAGTGCCCGACCGCGCCAATACGGTTGTGGTCATCGAGCGCGAAGCCATCCTCAGGAGCCCGCTCGCCGCCAGGCTGGGCTGGGCCAAGAAAAGCGAAGCGGATTACCTTGCGGGCATCTCCGCCATTCCTCCCGGCGCCAGCAAGCTGGTTTTCGCAGCGCAGCTCGTCCCAGGCTCGCTGGGCAGCTCCTGGGTGATCGGCCTGATGCAAATGAAAAACGACGTCTCGATCGCGGAAGTGGCCCGCAGGGAAAAGCATTCCGTCGATAATCTTGCCGGCTTTCCCGTCGTGCTCTGCCCGAGAGACGCCTATTTCGTGGAAATGGGCCCACGGCTCGTCGGCACCATGCACCCGGCCAACCGGCAAGAGCTGGCGCGCTGGCTCCGATCGATAAAGCGCAGCAGCCAGCCCACGCTGACTCCTTATCTTCAACAAGCTGTCGGGAACGGGTCCGACCAATCGCAGATCGTCTTGGCCATCGACACGCTCGATATGGTTGACACGAAAGAAATTCGTGCTCACCTGGGCCAGTCGAAAGTCCTGGCCGGGCAGAACGTTGACCTCGACGCGGCGGCAAAAGTGCTGGCGGGACTGCGCGGGCTGCGCCTCGTCATTTCGATCAACGACGGCATCCACGGCGAGTTGCACCTCGACTTCGCAGATTCGATCACGCCCATCGCACCCTTCGTCAAGCCCCTGCTGCTGGAAACGCTCGATCACATGGGTGCCGCGCTCGACCAGTTGGGGAGCTGGAACGCGGCCCCCGCAGACACCTCTGCCGTCTTGACCGGAACTCTGTCGCCGAGGACCCTCAGGCAAGTCTTGAGCTTCTTCCACACGCCGCCGCCGACGCAGGGCTTCGAATCGGTCCGGCAACCGGAAATTGTTCCACCGCCGGGTGACCCCAAGGCCGTGGCTTCCCAGCGCTATTTCCGTTCCATCCAGACCATGCTGAACGACCTCGCGGAGATCAAGAGCAAGACCTACATCGGTATCGCCTACTGGTACGAAAAATACGCGAAGGACATCGACCAGTTCCCCATGCTCAACGTCGATCCCGAGTTGCTGAACTACGGCCTGGGCGTCAGCGTCATGCTGCGCTCGATCGCAGGCTCGCTGCGGGGAGCGCCTATCCAAAACGAGCTTCTGGACCAATACAAAGGCCAAGCATCTTTCAGCACTCCCGGCTACTACAACTATCGCGTTGGTCCAGGCTACGCCTACGCCTGGGGCTATCCCGGCAGCTACTGGGAAGTGAACAACTACAATGAGGTCATCCGCGCCCAAAGCCAGGCAGCCGCCGCGGGAAACGAGGCCCGGAAGACTGCCTGGAATCTCGTCCTGGAAAAGACAAACATCATTCGCCAGCGCATGGTCGTAAAATATCACGTCGAATTTGGCTCGAGCATGTCAACGACGGGCGGCAGTCAGTTGCGAACGATTGATAAGTGAGCTAACAGTAGGCAGAAGCTTGACGGCTTAGTGATTACTGCGCAACCAATGCCTCATACTTCGTACGCCCCTCGCCCCCGTACTCGGGGGAGAGGGGTTGGGGTGAGGGGGTTGAGCGAACCTTCAACAGTCTAAAACCCTCACCCCTGCCCCTCTCCCTTGAGTACAAGGGAGAGGGAGAAAGCAGGCTCTTAAAGGAGCGGGCTCAGCAGTCGGGCCGTATTCTCCGCAAAGCGTTCGAGGGAAGAGCGGGCATTCAAAGTATCCTGGTCGAGCCAGCGCGATTGTTTGATGTAGGAATCCTGCAAGGTCCGAACAGCGGCCGTGAATGCGGCGTCGTAGACGGCCAGGGTAATCTCGAAGTTCAGCCGCATGCTTCGGAGATCGAGGTTCAGCGAGCCGAAGAAGCTGAACTCCCCGTCGACAGAGATCGACTTCGTGTGCAGCAATCCATCCTGAAAGAGGGCTACGCGCACTCCGGCGGCGAGCAAATCTCCCTGCGGCGCCCGGCTGGCAAAGCGCACGGAGGTGGAGTCAATCCGTTCCGGTATGATCAGGGTCACGGCCACACCGCGCCGCGCTGCGGTCGTGAGGGCGTCGAGCAGCGCTTCGTCCGGCACGAAGTAGGGCGTGGTCAACACCAGCTCACGGCGTGCCGCGTAGATGGCGCTCAGGATAATATGGCTCACCGGATCGCCGCGTGTGGCCGGACCGGAGGGGATCACCTGCACCGCCGTCGAGTCCCGCGAGGATAGGGGATGCACGTCCCCAATCCGGCGGAGTTGCTCGACTCCCTGCCCGCTTTCCAGCTCCCAGTCTTCGAGAAACGTGATGGCAAGGGCCTCTACGGAGGGGCCTTCCAGGCGTACCATCGCGTCGACCCATTGGCCGACGCCGGCATCTTGCTTGAAGAAGGCCGGGTCAACCAGATTAAGGCTTCCGGTGTAGGCCAGCTCACCATCGATCACGACGATCTTGCGATGCAGCCGCACATCGGCACGCACAAACAGCAGCCGCAGGAGTTCGATGGGCAGGGCGACACGGAGCGCCACGCCGCCCTTACGAAGCCGCTGGGCCTGTTCGCTGCGCAGGAAAGCGTGGCTGCCCAACGCATCGACCAGGAGGCGGCAGGATACGCCGCGGGCGGCAGCGCGCAGCAGTGCATCCGCAACGGCATCTGCCTTGCCGCCGGCATTCCAGATGTAAAACTCCAGGTGGCAGGTGCGCTGTGCGGCATCGATGTCGGCGATCAGCGCCGGGAAGAATTCGTCCGCCCCGGCGAGCAGACGCAAGCTGTTTCCGGTCAACGCCGGGATGGCGATGGCCGCTTCCGTAAGGCGCGCGAGCCGCTGGCATTCGGGCCTCAGCTTGGACCAGTCAACGGCGGGATAGCGTGTGCGGAGCTCGCTCAACCACTGCAAATACGGCCCATGAATCTGCTTCGCCCTGTGTGCCCGACGCCATCCGAGGCGCGTGCCGCCGAACAGGAGGTAAAGTGCTGCACCGGCAAACGGGAAGCTCATCACGACCGCAAGCCAGGCAAGCGACACGCCGATCGGCAAACGGCGCATGATGATCCGCGCGGATAAACCCAGGCGGATGGCCAGATCGGCCAGAAAGAGGGCATAGACCGTCCAGCTAAAGTGATCCATGGAATCGAGAGGTCTCGGATCTACATCGCGGTGCACGATTCCGCAGATACTAGCCCGAAGCGTTAGCGAGGTCCTCGCTAACGCTTCGGGCTAGTATCAGCCGATTTGCACACCGTCATTTGGAAGATGTCAGCTGATGAATATAGGAGGAGGGCTGACAACTGCAAGGAGGGCTGCACAGAGCGTGCTCTAAACCGCCTCCTCTACAGCCCTCGAAGCAGGCCACTGCTATAGATCACGTCCACCGAGCCGTCCGGCAAGAACCGCACCGCCACCGTATAGCTGCCGTAGTTGTAGACGATCTTGGACCACACATGCTGGATCGTCGGTGTACCTTCGGGCAAGTACAGCGGCACGGTGATCTGTTGCCCGGTGTAGAGATGACAGAGATTGACCATCACCAGCGGCCCAGGCTGGTGAAAGCATTTGGGTTGCCGGGTGCCGTCACTGCTGGGTTCGACGGGTTTGAGGGTTTTGCACCCTTCCACGGGCACAAAGTGAAAGCGAATCCACGCAGCGTCTGCAGTCCCGCTTGCAAGGAACCAGAGAGCGGCGACCAATGCAACCTTCCCAAGCGCGTGCCAGCGCGACATAGGCATCCCTTCCATGAGGCTGTTACTCCCAGTCTGTCGGCGAACAACCCTTATCCCTTTCGGCTGTTCGTCCTTCGGGTGAACGTAGAAAACGCCGTTGTCTTCGAACTCGACGGCCGCTGCCGCTCCGGCCACGCTGCCTATGATAAATGGTTGGCCGGTAGCGAGTTTTCCGGAGGCCCCGTCGCCGGGAGAATAGAGCATGAGATTTGCCAGGTGGCTGTACTTGGTGGCAGGCGTCTACGGCGTGCTCATCGTTCTTCCGGACTACTTCCTGGAGGAGAAACTGGGCCGCGATTACCCGCCGCCAATCAACCACCCAGAATTCTTCTACGGCTTCGTGGGAACCGCTCTCGTTTGGCAGATCGTGTACTTGATGGTGGGGATCGACCCGCGCCGCTATCGCCCCATGATGATTCCCACGGCCCTGGCAAAGCTCAGCTTCGGCATCGCCTGCGTAGTGCTCTACGCTCAAGATCGGCTCAGCCTCTCCTTCCTGCTGATCGTGACGCCGGATTTGATCTTCGGAGTGCTGTTCATCATCGCATTCTTCAAGACAGCGCCGACTCCCAGAACGTAACGGCATTTTGAGAATGGCACTTCTGGTTCGGGAGACGTTTTACCCTGCGCATCGATCATCAAACCACGTAAAAATCAACGTCTGCAAGTTTTGGGACTTTTGGGACTGAAAAGCCCCCCTCCCAATTTCGGTATAATTCACATGAACTAAATGTGTCCTATTTGTCCTATTATCGTCCTATTTCTTCAAAAATCCCTTGCAAATCACACCAACCCGCCCAAACCGAGCGCAGAGCCGAGCAAATCGAGGGCAATTTTTAGGGTCAAAAACGACCTTGCAATGCAGCTGCCTGGCTGCATACTTGAATGATGGACGATGACATGGACAAAGTGTTCAAGGCACTGGCCGACCCGAGGCGCCGGGAGTTGCTCGACTTGCTGCACGAGAAGACTGGCCAGACTCTCTGGCAGCTCTGCGAGTACCTGGACATCACCCGTCAGACGGTGACCAGGCATCTCAAGCTGCTGGAAGACGCCAATCTCGTAGTCACGATTCGCCGGGGCAACGCGAAGCTGCACTTCCTCAACCCGGTGCCGATCCAGGAGCTCTCCGAACGCTGGATTGGCAAATACAAGCGGGGCGCTGTTCGCGCCCTCGCTGTATTGAAGATAGTTCTGGAAGAAGAACTCGATCGCTGAAAACGCGAGCGCCCGCGTGAGTGCACACTCCATCGACCCCCCATGCTGTGGAGAATTCTCCGGCGACATGCGCTGGCACGTAATGAGGATTCTCGTGTAGCAGCCGAAGTCGTTCTCTATTCCCATGTTCAGCGTGGACCAGATAATCTGCTGCCCATGCGATCTAGACATGCCTTCGACTCGATGGTGAGCCGGGCCATCGGCGCACCCTTGGCAAGCTTCACCATAATCTCAGCTGCCTCCGGTGTACCGTTGTGCTCCAGGATCTCAAGCGCCCGGAGATCGCGCAGTTGCCGGACCGTCAAAGCTTTGCTGGTTACGTGCTCCACGAGCTTCTCCAGGCGTCGGCGCGCTTCGGGAGAGGGATTGTTCGCCAATGCTTGGCGCAAGTCTGATTCGGCGCACTCACCAATTTCTTGTAACTTGTTCGATGCCTGGTCACGAAGGTCGAACCGATCGCTGTCCAGGTTGGCTATAAGCTGCAGAATCCGCGTCTCCTCAACTGCTGGCACAGACTGCAGTCGCTTGGCCAGGAACGGGACCGACTGGCGTGCGCCGGCCATGCGCCAGATAGCGCGATAAGCCTGCACGCCATCGCTGCCTGCCAGGTCGGCCCACAGATGTTCCATCTCCTTGGGCGAGAGATCTTGCAACGACCACTTGCCGTCGGGAGACACGCCCGTCCCGTCCCATATCAGTGCGGTGTAATCCAGCCCGCCGGAAGCAAGGAGTCTGCCGTCGGGTGAGAATGCCAGTGAGAAAACCCAGGCGCCGTGCCCGAGGAAGCGGCCGCGCTCCTTACCGCTAGCCAGCTCCCAGAGAAGAACAGTGTGATTTGCTGCGGCGGCCAAGGTCTTGTTGTCCGGTGAAATACTTACTGCCCGGATGTCGTTCGATGGCACGGGAAAGCGCCGGAGTTCACGTCGACTGGCCAGATCCCAGAGGCTCAGCGAGTCCTCCGCAGGGCTTGTCTCGCCGATCCCTGGAAACAAGGGGCGCATATGGCCAGCGATCAGTGATTTTCCATCCGGAGAGTGTGCTAGACAGGTGCAACGGCTATTCGTGTTATCCTGCCAGGCAAGTTCGCCGACTAGCTTCCCAGTGAGCGTGTCCCAGAGCCGGATCGGCTTATCCATCGATCCGGGCGCCGTCGCCAGGATACGACCATCCGGCGAGAAAACATGAGGATGCGGCAACTGCCGGTTCCCAAACTTCTGCAGAGAGCAGTGCAGCACGCCCGTTGCCACGTCCCAAAGGCGAATGACATCATCCGTGTGCTTGATCGCGATTAATTTTCCGTCCGGAGAGAAGGTCGCCTGATTTTCGTCGACCCGTGGACTATCGATGCGGCACAGCCGCTTGCCGGTCGTCCATTCCCACACGTGGAGAGCGCCGTTGACGTCTACCAATGCAGCCTTCTTCCCATCCGCCGAGATGGCCGTTCCAAGCAGCATGTTGGCGGTGCCGGCGAAGCCCTCTGGGACACGGTGGAAGGGCGTTAACCGCTGGCCCGTCATCGGATCCCATGAGGCTATCGCCCCGCCCCAGCAACCCGCGTGAAGCGCCTTGCCGTCCGGTGCAAAGGCCAGCGACACGACACATGAAGGAATCTCCGGCGTCTGCAGGACCGCGTTTCCTGTCTTGGCGTCACGAATCTGAAGTCGCCTGCGCACTGACTGGGCCAGGAACCTGCCATCGGACGAGAACGTCATGGCATCGGATGCTTCATTCCAGCGCAGCATCTCTCTACCAGTCCCCGCTTCCAAGAACAGGGTCTGCCCAGGTCCCCTTCCGCCTATCCCTCCAGAGCAGACCAACGTGTTGCTGTCAGGAGAAAAACAAAGGTCCCAGACTCCGCGCTCCGGTTCCGGCGCCATTGCTTTGCGGAAGAGTTCGGCTCCGCTCATTGCCGCCCAAACGTGGAGTTCGCCGGGCCGCACCATGGCGGCAAGCCGCTTCCCATCCGGTGAGAGGACAAAATTGTAAGAGGGCTCGATCTTGAAGTTCAGGCGCCGGACCTGGTGTCCACTGATAATGTCCCACCAACGGATGTCTTCGCCCACTGTGACGAGGCTTTTGCCGTCCGGCAAAAACCCCAGGGAATGCAGCCACCCCGTCGGCAGCCGGGCAGTTTCCGTCCAGGTGGCCACATCCCACACCTGGGCACACTGTTGGCCTGTCGCCGCGGCCAACTGCTTCCCATCTCGAGAGAAAGCGACAGCATCCGTGCCGCCCGTAACGCCGGGGAGCTGCCGCAACAGTCGGCCACTAGACGCTTCCCAAACGCGCACGGCCGGGCTTTCAGAGCTTGCGGTGACGAGGAATTTGCCGTCAGGCGAGAGCGCAAAGCAAGTGATTCTATTGTCCTCGATCCGCCGCAGTTCTTTGCCCGTAGTGGTGTCCAACATACGAAGGCCTTTTCCCGATTGGCAAAAGACCAGGCTCTTTCCGTCCGCGAGGTAAGAGAGGGAACAGCCCTGCTGGTTTTGGCCATACCACCAGCGCACCGTTCCAATCCGCGCGATGGCTCCAGCGGGGAGTGTATCGCCAAACTGGTCCACTTTTGCTGCCGGCGGCCCTGCTTCCGCTACGCCGCCCGGCCGCTCGGATCGATCAGGTGCATTATCCACCTCCTGGGCCGCTGGAGCTGCGGGTGACCGCATGGCAAAGTAACCAGTGGCGGCCGCCGCGAGACTCATCGCGACGATGGCCGTCAGCACCGTTGCCGTTCTTGCAAGGGCCAGACCTTTCAGGAAGGAGCGGGCGATCTCGGCCGCCGCGGTGCTCACGCCAGCCGTCCGTCCGGCCAGCGAGCAGAGAACTGCTCGTACGGTTCCCTTAGCCAGGCTAGTGGGTAAGACGGCCGAGCTTGTTTGCGTGTCAAGCGCAGCCGCGGTCAGTATGCTCGAAAGGGTAATGCCCCGCTTCGTCAGCCGCCGGCGCAACTGTTGACGTGCCCGCGCCAACGTCCCGGACACCGTTCCTTTCTTCCATCCCAGCTCGAGTGCCGCCTCGGCCAAGCTCCGGCCTTCTAAAGAACAGAGAACGAACACGGCCCGCTGTCGCTCGGGCAAGCGCGCCACTTCTTCATCGAGAAGGGCCAGCGCCTCTCGCAAGACAGTCTCCGGCAGGGATTTCGACTGCCCCATCGTTTGCCCTCGACGTTCGTGGATGCGGCGAATTGCCAGGTCCCGCTTCGCCCGGAGCGCGACTCGGTAAGCGGTCCCGTGCAGCCAGCCGGGCAGCGCCCGCTGGTTGCGGATGGAGCGTGCCTTTGCGACAAGGACCAAGAAAGTGGCCTGGAACGCCTCTTCCGCATCCTGGTCGTGGCTCAAGACGTGCCGGCAGACATGCCAAACGAGTGGCCCATGTCGTTGCATCAGAACGGCGAAGGCTTCTTCTTCGCGCAGCGCCACAAAGCGCTGCAGCAATGCCACATCGCTCAAACCCTTCAGCTCATCCGCGGCAGCCAGTTGGCGAATGTGCTGGAGGATCGTATTCGAGTGTCTGATGTTCATGGGGACCCCGGTGACAGACCATTTCGTCAATAGATAGTTTCACCGGGGCGGCAAATCGTACAACAAAAATCTCAGAGTGGATAGTAGCTTAGGGCGCGTCAAGCGTACTCGCGCCGACGTACCTTGCTATGCAACGCGCCCCACTGCGCGGCCTCGTGCCTTTTCACGATGCACCTTCGATTATTCGAAGACGCTCGTCTTGTTTTCGCCATGAATTGAAACCGGCGGGATAGGGCCGAACTATTCCACTTCCGTTTCCTCGGCTTCCTCATCCACCCCGGCCCGCGGCACGACGAAAAACCCGCGGAAGCACGTGATTAAACGTAAAGCAGGCCTTAGTTGCATCATTGTTGGTCACGTCGTACCGTGGGCATGGCGCCCGGCGGAGCTGCGTAAGGTATTGAAATGCTT
Source organism: Gemmataceae bacterium (assembly GCA_035296965.1). Lineage (GTDB taxonomy): Bacteria > Planctomycetota > Planctomycetia > Gemmatales > Gemmataceae > DATGZX01. The sequence goes on along the minus strand of DATGZX010000245.1, from coordinate 29,600 downwards.
CACGCAATGGGGTAGGACAAAGCGCATCTGATTAGGGTGCAGGAGGCAAAATTGAGCGCCTTGAACGAAGAACAAATCTGTGGGCGAAACCAGCTTTTTATTCCGGACGGGACTTTTGTTGGCCGCATTCACGACCAACTCCTCCACTTAGCCAACATCGGGAAACCGGCCTTCGCTTCAACGCAACCGCTCAGTCGGGAACAGCTTTCGGTCCTCATCGAGACTGCTTTCTGGGCAAGTCTCTTATCGAACGAGGGGAGGACCACGCGCGTTTGCTTGGCCGTCGCGGCTCCCGATATCTGCCGTGATGCAATGGCATTCGCGACACCGATCTCCTGTGACGAATCGCAAATCGCGAAGCTTGCGCCGGCTGTACCGCCAGGGGGGTGCCTTGCCGTCTCTGGCACGAGCGAAGCTCTGATGATCTGGGGCTTTGGACGCAGCCAGTCGGGATCATGGCAGGATACAGTGACCGTCAAGATCCGGGGACCGGGAAACCTGGGGATCGGCGTGGGGCCTTTTCAGCCGTTCATTGTGGTTAACGGCAAATCCGATCTTTTCCTCGAATCATCTCCTAATACTCTAGCGCATCACCTTCAGCGTGCGTTGCCAAAACCAGTACCCGTGGCCGACTTTTTCGCGACGCAGGCTGTGTTGCGGGAATGCATGGCTCTGGCCGATCTCGCACGAATGATTGTTGACGACGGCCACGGCGGGATGGTGTTGATCGTTCCGAAGGAGCAGGGCGCGTGGGAGGAGTCATTGAAGCCGTTCGATTTCCGATTTGCTGCACCTGACAGGAGTATCGGGGACGCAATTAGACTGCAACTTGATGAGCAAGAAGCTCTTGGAAAAATGCTCCCACAAGTGTTGGCCGTGAATCTGAGTGATGAAATCAAGAATCAAATCGTGAAAATGTGTTCGCAACAACATTGGAAAACGTGGAAAGGGGCCGCGCAAGCAATCGCGTCTTTAGCAGCTGTTGATGGCGCCGTCGTAATGACGCGGGATCTACAAGTCCTGGGATTTGACGCAAAGATTGCTGGTGAAAATGGGGCAATTATCCCTCTGTGCATTTTCCAGCCGGTGCCAGGTAGGCAGCTGGCAGAGTCTGCATCTCTTGAGCAAACCGGAGGAACACGGCACCAATCAGCGGCTCGTTTCGCAGCCGCTCATAAGGATTCAGTTGCGCTCGTCATTTCGCAGGATCGTCACTTGTCGATAGTGCATTGGCAGGAAAAGATCAATTCTGTGGCTATTCTTCGTCATGCCGAGTGGTGGCTGTAGGACGGGGAAAACGGCGATGAAATCCGTAAGCGGAGGGTAACGTGCTTGAGGTCGAAGAGAGGAATCGCTCGCCCGTCCCTCGACCAGTGGCAGCACGCGAATAGCAATGGCCTAATCCGGCGGGAAAACACCCTCGTCGATAAGCTCTTGCCGATACCCGACGCGATGGTCAAGGTTGATCCGCAACGTTGCGACGGTGGCGCGGCCGGTCGGAGTGCGGCCAACCAGAAGCGGGCCCTGCCAGCGGAAGTGTCGGTCCCAACGATGGCGGCGCGGATTGAACAGTGGCACGATTTTCTTTGTCTCCGTGTCCCGGCCGCTCAGATTTGGCCCTTTGAAACTGTTACAGCTGAAGCACGCGAGGCAGAGGTTTGAGGCTCGTGGCGGGCCTCCGTGGCTGGAGGCGATGATGTGGTCAATCTCGAAGGTGCCGTCGTCGTATTCCTGGGGCATTCGGCAATATTCGCAGCAGTGGCCGGCGCGCTCCCAAATCAGTTCCCTCAGCGCGCGCTCCATGCATGCTCAGTGTGTCTTGGCTTTGCCGTTGGTGGTGCGACGTTTGAGGGCGCGGCGGGCCTTCGACTTCAGAATACCGAGTAGGCTGCTGATGCGGCTGTACGCTTCGACTTGGGCGTGTTCGTCGGAGGTGAGCGTGCCGGCACGAGCCTTGGCGGCCAGGGCGTGCATGCGGTCTTTGTCGGCGGGGCCATACTCCAGGGCCAGAAAACCCTTGGCAGTCGCCGACGACAGCACGGGCTCGTCGGGTCCTACAAGGCGCGTGAGAATCGCGGCCTCGTGGCACGGTATCTCGGTCTGCTGCACGGACGGTTCCCCTTGAGAGAATTATCTCCCAAAATGGGAGTATACCAAACCAGGCAGATGATGGGGGAGAAACGAAAAGGAGTCAGGATTAATGATGACTCTGACTTTGCCTTAGCGTAAAGAAACCGGACCCCTTTGTTCGTCTGGCTTAGCCCTTGAGAAGTGCTTGGACGTCAGCATTAAAACGTGCGAGTATCACCGGACTTGGATCCGCGACTGGCAATGCATAGGCCAAGAGCAGGGGCGAGTCGCGGCGTGAAAAGGACGTGAATATCGCGTGCCGCGGCGCATTCGATGCGTTATGGACTGCAGAATGCCCGCAATGGATGTTGAGAACAAAAACAGTCCCAGCCGCGCCGATGAGCTGCCGCTGAGCCGGGTGCGGTTTGCGAGGGTCGTGGCGGGTGTTAAGCATCTTCGGGTTTCGATGCGACCCAGGGACGACTCGCGTCGCACCATTGTCCTTTGTGAAGTCCACTAGAGCGCAGATCGCGTGGCATCCATACCACACGCCAGGCACGCCCTGCTTCCCCCAATCAGCGTGCAAGGCCTGCTGGCCATGCCCCGGCTGAATCCCACGCGATGCCACTCCCGTCAGACGGCATCCGTCGCCCAGGACATGCCTCACGGCTGCAAGTACCCGCGGATGCCATGCTTTCAGGCCACGGGCTGGGCAACGAAATCTTACTCGCTAGAGGGCCTGAAAGCATGCCGAACGGCCACTGACTCGCCCTCTTCAATAGGGCGCAAGCAGCCCATGAAGCCTCCTCCTGGATTGGCGTAGAACCACACGTACACATTCAATGCACACAATCTTGACGGCGAAGCTGTTTTCGCGGACGCTTTCAATGTGTACGCAAAGGAGGACCTCATGCCTCGAGCAGCCGTCAACGACAACAACCGGGTGGCCCTGCGCGTCCGGCCCGCCGACAAGGCCGTCATCGTGCGCGCCGCCGCCCTCGCGCAAACGGATATGACCACCTTCATCCTGCGCACCGTCCTGCGGGAAGCCCGGTCGGTCATCGAAGAACACGAACGCGTCAAACTTACGCGGCGCGACAGCCGTCTCGTAATGGAATTGCTCGATAACCCGCCCGCGCCAAACGCGAAGCTGCGAAAGGCCGCCCGCGCCATGGATGCCAAGAATGAGCGGGCGGCGAAATAGTGCTTGTCTTACGGTGCGATACCGCTGGCGGACGCACCCCTGTCCCTGCTGCTGCCTCTCGCGACCGTCCAAGCCGCGCTCGAAGCCTCTGGGAAACTTTGAGGCATCTCTTCCGGCGAACGTGCGCGTTGATGGCAGCGAGGAGCAAGTTCTAGTCGTCTTGCCGCAGTCGAGTCGACTGGATGGCTATTGAATTTCTTTTGGCTGGGGTCGAAGGTGTTGAAAGTCAAGGTGCGGCGTATTCTCGTGGGAGATCCAACCAGCTTACCGAGCAACGCCCTGTCATGCGACCTTCAGGTATCTGCGTATTCTGGGAATCGGTCAATCGCGATACGAATGACCCTCATCAGATCTCGACCTTGGCCGGATGTCAGCATGGTCCACACCGGAAAGTTGTAGTTCACGGGTGCGAATACAGGTTGCGCGTGCGGCCACGGATACTCTGGATTTGGACCCTCGTTGGCAAGGGCCGGTGCGAGGCGTTCCAGATCGTAGGCGATCGGAAGGACCGTGCGAATCCAGTTCTGGAAGTCTGCGAACCTGCTGAACGAAAAGAGATTCGCAATCCGTTCTTGGTCATTCGCGCGAACGTGACCCAAGAACCTCAGGAATTGAACAAAGCCAGCGTGACTCCTCGGCGGCATATGACCAGAACGCCAAAAGTACGCCTTCGCAAGCTTTTCGGTGACCATCTGCAGGTAATGCAGCGAATGGCACTGCGCGATGCCTTGGCCACGAAGCAGCGTGAATGCATTGTGGTCCGATCTGGCCTGTTCCCACCAGAGATTCTGATAACTATTCATTGCCGTAGTGAATCGCGCCGCCAAGCGACCAATTCGCGGGAAGGCCGAGTTCTTTCTTCTGGATCCGCTCCCATTGTTCCGGCGTGACATCCAAGACGAACAGCTTGTGGGCGCTCTCCATGCCGGTGTCGATACCAAAGTCAATCGGCTCGAGGGCATCATCGTTACGGCTGCCGATGAGACGATTGACTTCGATGAGGCGTATTTCTCGCTCACCTGCGTTTGTGGGCAGGTAGTGGATGGAGACAATTCCGGGGTCGGTCTTCCGATGCTCTAGGGCGTACCAACGAGCCATTGCGCCTCGATCAAACTGTGTTGCTGGCATTGAGTAGCCTCAAATGTGACTGCGTAGATGCTGCCGCCCAACGTGTCTACAGGAAGCTTTTGCCTCTCCCTGTGGACACCCCAGTTTTGCGGCCTGGCGAAAGCAGGCATTTTTCGTAAGCCAAATTGTAGTCGTTGGTTGCCGAATTGTCACTTCGGTTTTGACAAGCGAAGATCTGCTCCGCAGGATGGGACAAAAAGTCGATTCGCTCGGTCGATATTCTCGACCGGAAAATACACCACATCCGTCGTTATTGTCATTTCCGAAACGAACGTTATCTTAACTCCAGGGAAATCAAATACGGATTGCCGGGGGCCGCGCCGAGGAGTCGGCACAGCGGCCGGGGCGTTTGACCAAAAGGAGGTCCGACAATGACGCGCACGATGATGGCTTCGAGCATGGGCATGCCGACGACGGGGATGAGCAGCATGGGCGCTGCCATGCCCGCAGCTCCAACTGGAATGAATTGCGTGATGGTGCCGCGCTGCGACATCAAGTTCGAGAAGTGCACCGGCGGCATGAAGATCATGTGCTCCTGCGACGACAAGATGGCGGCCGGCACGCTGCAGAATCTCTGCATGGCCATGGCGGGCGGCATGTGCAGCTGTTGTTGCATGATGAACGGCATGATGGTCTGCTGCTGTAACCTGACGATGGGAATGTGCAAGTGCGAGATGACTAAGGACGGAGTGTGCATCACCTGCACGAGCGGCGACAAGGAATGCTGCAAGATGATCCAGGCCTGCTGCGATTCTCTGTCCGCCATGTGCGACGCCGGCTGCATGTGCTACGTGATGATGAACAACATGCCGGTGTGCTGCTGTTGCTGAGACGTCATATGCCTGATTGCGCCCGGCCGCCAAGAAGCGCGCAAAGGAAGGGGTCAGAGCGCCCCGGCGAGGGCATCTGACCCCTTCATCAAAAAGGGAGGAGATGTCAGTCTGGCACGCACACTCTACCGCGTGCTTGCTTGAATTAGAATTAGAGCCTGCGCTTCAATTCCAAACGATCAAGTTATCCCTCCTCGATCGCGCTTGCACATGCACCAGCGCTGCTCGCGCATGTTCGAAAGCCGACTGGTAAAGCTGCTGCGGCCAGGAGCCAGGAGGAAACGCCAGCGGACAAACCACGAATGCTGCGCCCACTTCAGGCAGCGCAGCGGGGCCAGCCGCTAACTCCTCGTCCTGTCTCGCAAAGAATCCCTGGAGCCGGTTTACCGACATGACACGTCCCTCCGCGAAACAGCAGCTACTTGCAACAAGGAAGCAATGCTCACTATTATCATCGACATGGTGCATTATAGGCTTGAATTCTTCGGAAAGACAAACTGCCTTGCGAGTATTTTGATTGGCCGAAAGAAGATGGGAGCCGCCGCTTCTTAGGCACATTTACGCAAGACAAACCAGAACAAATACTTATGGCATTACGGCCGTGCTTTTGACGATCTTTTCTTCGTGCAATAAATGTCGACTAATATAGTCGTCATTATTGCCAAAACGCGGAAGGACTAGTCCTCTGTCGATCTTCGGCTGACGGGTGGACCAGCGGCCCGCGCATTAGAGAAAGAATTAAGATGACGAGTAAGATTTGGAAGAGGGTTAAGAGCAGGAGCACGAGAAAGAGCATGACTGGCTTTGCTCTTTAACCGCGCGTTGCTCCCAAACCGACGCACGTGAAACAAAACCCGCTTGGCAGCAGCAAGTTAGTTATTGCTAACATAGTCAGACTATCTTACAAGTGGCGACGGTCGAAATACCGAAGTTTCAAAAGATTTGGGTTGCACAGGCTGTTCTGCATGGTTACGCTCGCGGTGAGAGCGCAACCGCGCTCTCACCGCGAGCAAGTGGGCAGATTGCGCGCCAAGGGTGAAATCGCGTATACTGGTAGTAATGGCTAGTTAGCTGGTGCCTGGCTCCATCATGTCTAGCGGTCGTGGTAGGAGAAGTCTGGTGCCATCAGACCTTGGGCGGCTGAACCTAAACGGGAGAGATTTCGAGGAACTAACTGCCATCACGTCGGAAGCGGATCGGCTAAGCGACATCATGTCCGCATCAGCCCGTATCGGCCCGTTGGTCGGTATAAAAGCAGTCGCCGAAGCGATTTCTGAACCAGTAGGGATGCAGCAGGAAGACCTTCGGCTCATTCTGGCCGGTCTGCTGCACATCCATTACACGCGAACCAAACTCAAACTTGATTCTCATGCAGCGGTCGAGTTGATCGGCCACAATCTAAACCGCTTGGCGAAATCGCCAGAGGATAAGAAGCTAGTCGATAACTGGAATCGAACTAAGAAGAAAATCGCCGCTGCAATCTCGCAACTGTCCACAGACCATCCTCTGGAGGGCGCGTCGAAAGCTTTTCGCGTTGTCGCGTCTCGACAATACGATTTTGTCAGCATGAAAGTGTTTACGGACGTTCGGCCAGTTTTCAACGAGGCTGGCGATAAAATCGTGCAATCTGTGATAGCGCACACCCTCTCAATCGACTACCACGATGGGCAAGATCACCACGTGATTCAGTTCACTCTTGACGCTGAAGAAATTGCCGGACTGAAAAAGGAATGCGAAAGGGCCGAACTAAAAGGTAGCGTCCTCAAACGAGATTTGAAGCAGCTTTCTTGGCCAACTTCTGTATTCCATGAACCAGCAAAGTCCGCCGAGCAGAATGGAGAGGGGTCATCCTGATGGACGTACTAGAACTAGAGCAAGAACGACCCGTAAGCGAAGAAGGCTACACCTGCGTAGCGCGCCAGCGATCAAAGCCTACTCGGCGACCACGAACAGATGAGGATTGGCCAAGAAGCGATGAAGATGACACGCTTCATATCTGGTCATTTGCGCATGAAGGAATATACGTCGATTCTCCGGCCGGAAACTTGCCAAGTAATTCTCTAGTGGAATGGGCGCCGGAGGCAGAGGAATTTTGTAAGCGGAGCAATATCGTCCCACAGGCAGAAGCTGCTGTGGACATCGTGAAAAAAGCCTTCTCGTCGCTAAAGGCCCTAGAAATACAATTGCAAACAGATCCTGACTCCGGAGAGACTTCTCTAGCAGTCCAAGTAACCTGTACCACGCATCCGGATGAATTCCTTCGTGAATACCGAGCCTGCATGAAGGCCTGGCGTTCCTCTATAGACGCGGAGGCGCTCAGCCAAGTCTCTTTAACTTACCGTCTTTAATGAACGCGGCGCCCGATGGATGATCCGAGAGACTTCCTAGCAGTTGCACGCCTTTTTATAACTCCAGGGGCAAAAATTCCTGCAACTGCGCTCGGATACCGAACAGCGATCAGTCGGTCATACTATGCTCTGTATAACGTTGTTTGTGAAGTTTTGGATCGCGCCGAAATCGAGATACTCCAGAGATATAAAGGGCACGATCTCGCTAAGCAAGTTCTGATGTTTTGCAACGACGAAATAGCTAAAGCCGTGGGCCATGATCTCAAATCACTTCAGCAGCAGCGATGGTCTGCTGATTACGATATGAAGGATAAAACTATCGGATCGGAAAGGACGGCCATCGCGTGCGTTAAACAAGCCACAGAAGCCATCGAAAACCTCGATACGGCAGATTTCGATGCTCTAAAGCAGCATCTGAAGCAATGGGTCCAGGCTCACCCCGGAAACGGGTTAAAGAACAAAACGTGAACCATTTCCGATGATCAAGTCTCTTATCTAATCACGCTTCGCTTGGTTGCTTCTCGCTACTTGGCATTTTGCGCGGCCTATTCCAATAAGCAGTCCGGGGCGGAAGGGCGGCTATACTACCTGGCGCAGAGTCGGGAGAGGATTACCATGGGCCAGGTCGTACCCCTCTTTGACGGCTTTTTGGCCCCCATCGGCTGCGTCTCGGTCAGGCGTCCCGAAATCTGCAGCCAGTCGGCTGTATGCCGTTTCCGCCGCGTGCTCCTGGAAATCCGCGACCTTACGGCCCGATACATGGCGAACGCCACGTTGGCGAGTGTCTATGCAAACGATCCAGTTACGCCACAAGAAGTTCTATCGTTGAAAATGGTCGATGGAGATGGGATTTAGGGGCCGGCAAGCGCTCTTGCCCTGGATATCGCACGAATGTTTTAGTCGGGCAAGAACCCTGCGCGTTATTACCGTCATTTTCCGTAGAATTGTTTGTCTTTGCCTCGAGCGAATGCTACGGTCTAAATGGCGGAAATCCCATCTCCCCGCTGAAGCAGTTCCCCGGTTCCCATTTTCGATTTCTCTTCTCCCTATCCCCGGCGGCGTTGGCCCCCCCTATTGATCCTTGCGGAAGAAAAGAGAGCAGAGGTAATCCCGTCAAGTCGATGTCGTTGAATGGTTTGGAGAACAGAGTGGTCCTTCTCCGCGTGGCGCGCATCAAGGAAGAAGCACATCCGGTGGCGTAATCACCGCTGCCCCTTTTGTGCGCACCATCTCAAGGTCCCGTCCCTTGGTGAAGGTCCGATCTAACTTCACAGTCCCGATCAATTCGTTCGACACAACCAGCGTGTGCGGTGCGTCCGCAGGCGTTTATCCGGGACGTTGTCGCTAAGCAAGCGGCGCGAAATGGGCACGAGTCCACGGACTCTGCCAGTGCGCTGCTGGATATAGAGGCTATATCACCGGGCTTGATTCGGCAGCGGCGTAGGACAGATTTCCCAATCTGTCCGGTCAGGTTGGAAACCTGACCAAGTGCCGAATCCCGCACGGTCATTTGGGAAGAGAGGGGCGTCGAGATGCGTATCATTCAAGCGGGACCCGTCCGCAAGAAGTTCAATTCGGCCTGGATGAAAGGTCATCTCCAACTAGAGGCGCTGGAAGACCGGCGTCTACTGAGCGGTGGCAACCTCATCGGCGGGCCCGACGGCTACGGCTACTCTGCCTACACCGCAAATTTTCAGAACATCAACCTGCAGCCGGGCCAACCCGGCGTCTTCACGATCTTGCAAGGCGCTGATGACGCCTATGCGGCCGTGAACCTGGGCAGCGACAAGTTCAACTTCTACGGCCAAACCTATACGGGCGCAAACTCGCTGTTCGTCAGCTCCAAGGGCCTGATTACTCTTGGGGCAGGGGATCTTGCCTATCAGAATACCGACCTGACAGCCGGTCCGGCGTTGCCGACGATCGCGCCGCTGTGGACGGACCTGTTCAACAACAAACTGCCCGGCAATGCCCCCGAGATCATGGGCCAATTCCAGCAACTCAACGGCAGCGGGGTCGACAATCAACTCGTCATCGAATGGAACCAGGTGGGTGCCTGGAGGGACTACTATTCGCCGCCCATCACTTTTGAGGCAATCTTACAATTGAACACGGGGTTCAATACCTCCTCGATCACCTTCAACTACTCCACGCTGAACGCCACGACATCGCCTATCGTAACGACCGGCATCAAAGCCGGCGGCACCCAGGGAGCCGACCGGATATTGATCTCCGAAAATGCGGCCAGCCCCTACATTGCCTCCGGCCAGGCGATCCAGTTCACGGCGCCGCCTTTCGGCAGCACGATCAGCGGACAGGTGTTCGACGATCTCAATAACAATGGCGTCCAAAACCCAGGCGAGCCGGGAATGGCGGGCGTGACCGTCTATCTGGATCTGAATCGCGACGGCCACCTCGACCCGGGTGATCCGTCCACGGTCACCGACAGCAACGGCAACTATTCATTCACCGACCTGACGGCGGGGAGCTACCTCGTCGAAGAGGTAACACCCCAGGGGTTCAGTCGCACTCTGCCAAGCGGGTCGTTCACGACTCCGGCAGTCGGCCCGGATGGATTCGGTTATGGCGCCTCGGCAACCACCATTCAGAACATCAACTTGCAGCCGAACCAGCCGGGAGTTTTCACCATCGCGCCACAGGGCGCTGACGTGTCGGTGCCCGTGGACTTGGGCAGCAGCACGTTCAATCTCTACGGCACGAGCTACACCGGCCCGACCTCGCTCTATGTCAGCTCGAACGGCCTGATCACCATGGGCGTCTCCGACATCGGCCTTGCTAACGGTGATCTGACGACCTTTCCAACGGAGCCCGCGATCGCACCGTATTGGTTTGATTGGTACAACTACAGCAGCTTCCCCATGGTTCTGGGCAAGTTCGTGGATAACGCGGCCGGGACGCCCACGGAGTTGATCCTCGAGTGGAATAATGTCAACTCTCCGAACACGCTTACTTTCCAGGCCATCTTGCAGCTGAACACGGGTGCAGATCCGGCGAACATCGAATTCGACTACCCCAGCCTGACCTCCGGCAACCCGCTGGTCGACAACGGGGCCGACGCCAGCGTTGGCATCGAGTATACGCTGATGGGGGCCAGCGACCGGCTTCTGGTCTCAGAAAACAGCAGCACCAATCCGCTGGTCGGCACCGGCAAGGCGATGGTGATCAGTACCGCCAACGGGGGCGCCTACGGCGTGGCGCTCGGTTTTCGGTCGACGGCAACAGGCAACAACTTTGGTAATTTCGAAGCGCTCACTGCCGTCAATGATGCCTACAGCCTCAATGAAAACCAAACGCTGACGGTGCAAGCGCCCGGCGTGTTAGCCAACGACTCCGGCGCCGCGCCAGGCGCTCCGCTTTCGGCCGTCTTGGTCAGTTCCGCTAGTCATGGCACGCTGAAATTCAACAGCGACGGTTCCTTCACGTACACACCCTCTCCCCAGTACGTTGGTGCGGATAGCTTCACCTACATGGCCACGAACGGCGGCTCGGATTCCAACGTGGCCACAGTCTCTCTCACGGTCAACGCCGTTGCCGACCCGCCCATACTGACGGTCGCGCCCGCGTCGGGATTGGAGGACTCGCCTACGCCGCTCTCGATATCCGCATCGCCAAGCGATACGAATGTGCAAGAAACCGTGTCGGTACAGATCTCCAGCGTACCCACCGGAGTGACGCTCTCGGCAGGGATCAACGAGGGGGGCGGCGTATGGGAGTTGACTCAGGCCCAATTGCAGGGATTGACGCTGCTAAGCCCGGCGCCCGCCACGTTCACCCTTGCGGTGACGGCCACTGCCACGGTCGTGTCGGATGGCAGCCAGGCCTCGACGAACGCCACGCTCAATGTGGTGGTGAGCAATGTCGCCCCGGCCAACCTCAAATTGAGCCTCTCGGCTCCGATCATCAACGAGAATAGCTCCACGAGTCTCAGTGGAACCTTCACGGATCCGGGTCCGCTGGACACGCACACCGTGGTCATTAACTGGGGCGACGGCAACAGCAGCACGGTCCAACTTACCGCGGGCGTTGTCAGCTTCAGTGGGGTCAGCCATCAGTACCTCGAAAGCCCTCCCGGACAGCCAACAGGAAGCTATTCGATTCAGGTCACGGTTACCGACAATTACGGCGGCAGCACCACGGCGACCACCAGCGTCCAGGTCGACAACGTCCCGCCATCAAACCTGAAGCTGACCCTGTCGACAACCACTATCAACGAAGGTTCATCCACCAGTCTGAGTGGCACCTTTGTCGATCCCGGCACGCTCGACACCAATACCGTCGCCATCAACTGGGGCGACGGCGGCACCAGCACCGTGAATCTGGCTGCTGGCGTACTAACCTTTAGCGGGGTTACGCACCAATATGTCACCACCCCCGGCGCCGCAGCCTCGGGCAGCTACACCATCTCGGTCACCGTCACCGACCAGGATGGCGCCAGCACCAGTGCCAACACCAGCGTGACGGTCAACAGCGTCGCACCTTCGAACCTTCAGCTGGCGCTGTCGGCCTCCACCATCAATGAGGGCTCTTCCACCAACCTGAGCGGCAGCTTTGCCGACCCGGCCACCCATGACACGCGCACCGTTGCCATCAACTGGGGCGACGGCGGCACCAGCACCGTCAACCTGGCCGCTGGCGTGCTGACCTTTAGCGGAGTGTCGCACCAATATGTCACCACCCCAGGCGCCGCCGCCTCGGGCAGCTACACCATCTCGGTCATCGTTACCGACCAGGACGGCGGCAGCACCATTGCCAACACCAGCGTGACGGTCAACAGTGTCGCACCTTCGAACCTTCAGCTGGCGCTGTCGGCCTCCACCATCAATGAGGGTTCTTCCACCAGCTTGAGCGGCAGCTTTGCCGACCCGGCAGTGCTCGACACGCGCACCGTTGCCATCAACTGGGGCGACGGCGGCACCAGCACCGTCAACCTGGCCGCTGGCGTGCTGACCTTTAGCGGGGTTACGCACCAATATGTCACCACCCCAGGCGCCGCAGCCTCGGGCAGTTACACCGTCTCGGTCACCGTTACCGACCAGGATGGCGGCAGCACCAGTGCCAACACCAGCGTGACGGTCAACAGTGTCGCACCTTCGAACCTTCAGCTGGCGCTGTCGGCCTCCACCATCAATGAGGGCTCTTCGACCAGCCTGAGCGGCAGCTTTGCCGACCCGGCCACGCTCGACACGCGCACCGTTGCCATCAACTGGGGCGACGGCGGCACCAGCACCGTCAACTTGGCGGCCGGTGTGACCACGTTCAGCGGGATTTCGCATCAGTATCTCGACAACCCACCGGGAGCCCCTACGGGAAGCTTTACCATTTCGGTCACTGTTACCGACCAGGATGGCGGCAGCACTAATGCCCAGATCAGCGTGCAGGTCAACAACGTCCCGCCATCGAACCTGAGCCTCACGCTGTCGGCAACAAGCATCAACGTAGGATCCTCCACCAGCTTGGGCGGCTCCTTTGTCGATCCCGGCACGCTCGACACCCATACCGTCGCCATCAACTGGGGCGATGGCGGCACCAGCACCGTCAACCTGGCCGCTGGCGTGCTGACCTTTAGCGGCGTTACGCACCAATATGTCACCACCCCCGGCGCCGCTGCCTCGGGCAGCTACACGATCTCGGTTACCGTCACCGACAAGGACGGCGGCAGCACCAGTGCTCAGATCAGCGAGCAGGTCAACAACGTCCCGCCATCGAACCTGAGCCTCACGTTGTCGCCAACAAGCATCAACGTGGGATCCTCCACCAGCCTGGGCGGCACCTTTGTCGATCCCGACACGCTCGACACCCACACCGTCGCCATCAAGTGGGGCGACGGCGGCACCAGCACCGTCAGCCTGGCTGCAGGCGTGCTGACCTTCAGCGGGGTTACACACCAATATCTCGCTACGCCCGGCGGCGCTGCCTCGGGCAGTTACACCATCTCGGTTACCGTCACCGACAACGACCAGGCCTCGGTCAGCGGTTCGATATCCGTTCAGGTCACGGGCTCAGCGGTGCAAGTAGGCATCAGCGACCCCGCGGGCGCTGTACGTGGTCAAGACCTGACGTTCCAGTTGTCGGCGACCGACTCCTCGGCGAGCAATCAGGCTGGAACGTTTACCTACGTCATTCACTGGAGCGCCGACAGCGTGCAAACGGTCACGGGGCCGTCAAGCCTCACCGTCGACCACATTTTCACGCAAACCGGCACGTACAACGTGAGTGTGACCGCCACCGACCAGAGCGGCGCCACCAGCGCCCCGGTCGCGGAGTCCGTCGCCATCTCGGCCATCGCCCTGGAGGCCGACCCGCTCTACCAGGGCAAAATGGCCCTGGTGGTGGGCGGCAGCACTGGCAATGATCAGATCTTCTTCACGCCGGCTTGCAAGCGCGGGCAAATCGAAGTCACGATGGATGGGAAGGACCTTGGCTCGTACGCTCCCACCAGCCGGATCATCGCGTTCGGCCAGGCCGGGAACGACATTATCGAGGTCTCCAGTCGCATTACCATGCCCGCGTGGCTATATGCAGGCTCCGGCAACGCTCTTCTGGTCGCGGGCGGCGGAAACGACATTCTTGTAGGAGGAAGCGGCAACGACATGCTCGTTGCCGGCCACGGCCGTGACATCTTGATCGGCGGCACGGGCAACAACGTCCTTGTCGGCAGAGGGCGGGGGGACTTGCTGGTCGGCGGGAGCACAGTTTACGACCATTCCCAGGTCGCCCTCTTTGCGATCCAGCAGGAGTGGACCTCAAGCCACAGCTACGAAACGCGCATCGCGAACCTGAGCGGAACGGGGAAGGGCAAAAGCTTCGCCGAACGTCTCAATGGGAATTACTTCTTGACGGTCACCGGCCAAGCCCCAACCGTGATTCCCGATAAAAACTGCGAAGTCATTCTGGCTCGGCCCTGCGTCGATTGGAACGTCACCTGGGCACAGGTCGGCGACAAGCACTCGCACCACAATCACCACGGGCACTTCTGCGGCGACCAGGATGGGCGCTGGTACGCGGCATTGAACTGCACGATTCTAAGAGATCTGGGCGACTGCCATGATAGCCAGCAGGATCTTACTGGGCTGTGGAACAAACTCGCCAGCGACTCGTTCGACCATTGGCTTGATGACTTGCAACCCTGTCATCATTAGAAGGATTCGCCAGCCAAAACCGCCCTCTTTTGCCCAGGTGGGGAACAAAAACCTCCTGGGCATTTGCAGGGCGGCAGGGGCACACGTCGGGCGCGCACATTTCAAAAATCTAATGCAGGCGTATTCCCATCTCGATCCAGTTCGCACACCTAGCGGGGCATCACGCAGAATCCGGCTGCGCAAGGTCATCAACTCTCTGCCTCCTTCGTAGACTATCAACGACAAGAATGACGATTACCGGCTGCGCTTTCGTGGCCGGGCTTCTGTTGCGGAAACTTTAGACTCGAAGGAGCGTGACACCATGGCAGTGGTCGATGGCGGCACCGTAGTCGGACAGGTCCTGCAAGAACAAAAAGTTCGTTACCTCTTTGCAATCAATGGCGGCCACACGTTCCCGATTCTTGCGAACCTCAGCAATCATGGCATCAAGCTCATTCATATGCGTCACGAGCAGGCAACAGCCTACGCGGCCGACGGCTGGGCGCGCAGCACGAAGCTTCCGGGAGTTTGTTGCGTAACGGCGGGCTGCGGCCTCACCAATGCCGTCACGGGCCTGTGCGTGGCGGGACTGACGAATAGCGCCGTCGTCTGTCTCTCCGGCCAGCATCCGACGCTGGAAGACGGCATCGGTTCGTTTCAGGAAGCCTACGGGTCTGAAATCTGCAGGACGTTTTCCAAGTACACCAAGCGCGTCCTCGACTGGCAGCGCATTGCCGTCGATCTGCGCCAGGCATTTCGCGAGGCGACCTGCCCGCCCCAGGGAGTCGCCCTTGTCGAGTTTCCAACCAACGTCCTGTATCACCAGGCCGAGGAAAAGACCCAGTTTCCCGGGGCCAAGGTATACGACCCCGATGAACTGCGCTCCCAGGCGGATCCGCGCAGCATCGATCGAGCAGTCGAGCTGCTGGCGGGCGCCGAACGGCCCTTGCTGGTCGGCGGCGACGGCGTCTTCTGGTCGGGAGCCGCGGAGGAGCTGCGCGAGCTGGCCGAGCGGACGCACGCGCCGGTTTATAGCCGCCGGGCGGGGCAGGGGGCCGTTCCGGAAGACCACGCCCTCGCCGTGCGCGGCGCCTGGAAGAAACCTTTTACCGGCCGAGCGGATGTCATCGTAGCCGTGGGCTTCCGTTACTGGAGCGGCGAGAAGTTTGGCCAGCCGCCGACCTGGAACGGCCAGGCCAAGTATGTGCAAGTCGATCCGACGGCCACGCGGGTCGGCTGGCACGTGCCGGCGGAAGTGGCCCTGGTGGGCGATCCCAAGCTGGTGCTCCGGCAAGTGATCGAGGGAGTCAAGCAGCGGCAGGCAGAGTTCGAGGGCAAGCGCTCGTCCAGTTGGCTTAAAGAGGTGGCCGAGGCGCGCGCCAACTTCAGCCGTATGATCCAGGAGCGCGAAGAGAAAGTCCGCGGCAGCGTACCTATTCACCCCGACCGGCTCGCGCGCGACCTCATCAGCGTGCTCGACCCCTCGGCCACGATGATTGTGGATAGCTTCACGCTGTCGGGTTACCTGAGCCATTGGTTCACGGCGCGTTTTCCCGGCCAGATCGTCGATGCGGGCCCCCTCGCGCCGGTCGGCCACGGCATTGGCATGGCCATCGGCGTGCAGTTGGCACGCCCGTCGAAGCCCGTGGTCACGGTGATTGGCGACGGCGGCATTGGCATTGGCGGGTGGGACATGGAGACTGCGGCCAAGTACAAGCTTCCTGTGGTCGCGGTGCTGTGGAACAACAGCTCCTGGGGCCCCAGCTTCGATCAAATGCCCATGCTGAAAGGCAGGACCGAACCTTTCGATATGCTGCCCAACATCCGCTACGACCGGATCTTCACGGAGCTGGGCTGCCACGGCGAGCACGTGGAAAAGCCCGATGAGTTGCTGCCTGCTCTGGAACGTGCATTCAAGTCCGGCAAACCTGCGCTGGTGAACGTCATCGGCGACAAGCGCATCGGGCATCCCAGCCTCGGCGGCAATTTGCTTGGGTCGACTCAGGTTTGACGGCCAAATGACTGCACTTGATCTTTCAGCAAACGGGTGCTGTGAGCCACGCCCACGGCTTTTGCGAGCGAATGCCAGACTTTAGCAGCACTGGCTGAATTGCTTGCAACCAAAAAGTACGCTGTGCCTTTTCCCTGCCCCCTGCAAACCCTATTGCAGGCGTGGCAGTTCGTTTGTTATCGCCCTGATGAGAGAAGCAGGGCAGTCTTCAGGCAAGGGCCTGTCCGACCGATAGACCTGATAGAGCTCTACAAGCCGAGCCACCGCTGGTTGGCATTCGCGCTCTCGCCCTTTCAACTCTGAATACGTGTCTGTCTCGTTTACCTGCTTGCCCAACAGCCACTCTATCCAGGTCATGATGTTGCGGCGAGGAACCAAAACGGCGATCCTCTCGGTTTCTCCACGTGGCTCAAGACCTGATTGTTCGAGTTCCTTTGCCAGTTGTTGGAGGCGCTCCGTGGTCTCTTTGTCATCCGCGTCTATCATCACCACAAGGGCCTGGTGTTGCGAGCGGGTCAAACGATGTCGAAATTCGCGCACCTCCCTGGAGTAGCACTCACGGACATACTGATCGCCGGAACCCTGGCCGGCAGGCGATGACAACACACGCAGCTTATGCGGAGGATAGCCCAGCGCCTGAAGGAAGCGTGTGAGGAACGCTTGGTGTTGTTTGTCCTCCATGAGAAGTACCACGTGGGCATGGCGCTTACTCAATCTCCCACCCCCTCGCGATCACCTCCGCGGGCGTCATCGTGCTGTCAGGGCTAGCACGGAACGGCATCACGCGCGTAGGACCCCCGGCGGGCCGACTCAAGACAATCGCGTTTTGAGGCGCCAAATAGTTTATCAACTCGGGATGATGGGAGATGAACAGAATTTGGGATTCGTGATCCTCTGCGGCCTGGCACATGGAGATCAACCAGGGCTGGATCTCGGCCAAGGTCACAAAGTTGTCGGGTTCGTCTAAACAAATCAGGGAATCGGGCGTCCGTTCACCTGTCTCCGTACCCGTGCCTGTTCCTGGTTCGTCTGTCCGTCCCGCAAAGCGCAGAAGAGTGTACAGGACAAGCAGCACACGTTGGCCATCGGACAAATCGCCTAGGGCAACTTCATAGTCCTTCATGCCGGCGGCCGGAGCTTTGAGTGCAACCTTCAGGAGCTTGACGTTGGGCCCTGCCGTCTCCAGACGCATGCCCTGGAACCCTTCCCAGACTTCCTGCAGTGATTGCCGCACGAGCTCTTGGAGGCCGTACGTTTCCTGAATGAGGTGGCGATACCAGGCGACGAAGTTGGTCGCGTTTGCGTTCAGCCGCGCATTCTCTTGGTCCGTATGCGAGACCATGTCAAAGGGATTGACACATACGACTTGCAGTTCCCGCACCCAGTCTCGAAACCAGCGGTGCAGGCGGTTATCATCCCTTTCCGCAAGAGTCACGAACGCCGACTGGCCCCAGTCGAACGGGAATGTGGCCCCGACTTTGTGATCCTCCCCGTAAATTGTGATCCCGCCATTCACAAAAGCAAGAAGCGGTCCACCGTTGAAGCTCAAGGTCTCCGAAGTGATGCGGGACTGCCGCGTTTGCGGCCTGTGCTCGACCTTTAGCTTGTACTGGTAGGTTCCCCCATTGCCCTCTACGTCCAACTCGAAGCTTTGTGCATTTCGCAGCTCCCAGCGCGTCAAGGACCCGGACGGAAACGGGGGATCTACCGGCTCCGAGATTCTGTTTTCCCCAGTCATCACCTGGCGCAACCGCCATAGAACGTCAAAAACCGCGGACTTTCCGGAGCCATTGGCACCGAGAAGCAATTGCGTCCGTTGAAGTGCCAGCTCGAAATTCACCAAACACTTGTAATTATCGATGTACACACGCTTGAGCACAATTTGATCCTTTCCGACTATTTGTCGAAGCCTGTGTTCTCGCGCTTCAGACACTCCTCGGCTGGCAGCAGGTTCACGGCTCTATCCAGACGCGCGGGATGCCATGCTTCCGGGCCCGTACTACCGCCGGATACTGCCAAGCGCCAAGGCCCGAAAGCATGGAGCAGTCGGCGAATGGCCCCCTTGCGTTGGGGCATGACATGCTTTCGTGGCCCCGGCAGATAAGCATGGATGGGTTCGGTCCCGGCTTGGGCCACGAAAGCATGGCACCCAAGTTCAATCTCCTGCCGCTAATTCGGGCACGTTGATTTAGATGCAGCCTTCGAAGCTCTGCCCGCGCACGAGGTGGAAGGCGATGGCCTTGTGATGTTCGCCGGTCGGCCGGCAGTGTGAGCTGGCGTAGTGAACCGTGAGCACGCGCCGCGAGCGCTCGCTCAGGTTCGAGCCCGTCTTGTGAAGCAGTCGCGAGTGAAAGAAGACAGCGTCGCCCGGCTCCAGTTCCAGTACGACTTCGTCCTCTCGATCATCGTATCCTTCCACGCCAAAGACGCCGTAGTTGACGCTGTCGCCTTTAGGCTGCGCGTGCGGCAGGATGGGCCAGCGATGGGAGCCCGCAATCACCGAGAGCGTGCCGTTGCCTGCGTCCGTGGGATCAAGGGCAAGCCAGGTCCCCAGGCATAAGTCATGCGGCTCGAAAGGAAAGTAATACGCGTCTTGATGGTACGGATGCACGAAGTCGAGCGACGGCGGCTTGTAAATGAACATGACCAGAAATGCCTTGATATCCGGACCAAGAAGCCCCTCGACCACGTCGAGCAGACCCGGCTGAGACGGATAAGCCGCAAAGAGCGGGTCGTACCGGTCCGGATTCATGTATTTCCAAATGCCTTTTTCCGGATCTTCGGGCTTGATCAAACCCTTGGCGACACGAACCTCTTTCACCACCATTTTCTCGGAGCCGGGCGGCAGGTCTCCCAGTGCAAACGCCCGGGCCCGCGCCCGGTACGTCGCCACCTGCTCGGCATTCAGCACGCCCCGCACCACAATGAAGCCCCTCTCGTGGTATTCGCGCTGCTGGGCCTCGGTCAAATTCCTCTGCGGGATAGCGGTGGCGGTCACGTCATGACTCCTGCCGAGTGGTGAACGAAATGGTCCCCGATTCCTGTGGGTATTCTAGCATCAAATGGTTTTTGGGATGCAACGTGTGAAGCATGGGACGCGCGAACGCTGAAATCCCGTTTGGTGGTAAATGACCGTGCCGGATTCGGCAGTAGGTCGGGTTTCCAACCTGACCGGACAGATTGGGAAATCTGTCCTACGCCGCTGCCGAATCAGGCACGGTGATATAGCAGGCTGCATGCGGCCTACTGCAAGCCGATGCCTTGGCAGGGCGCGCGCCTTTGGCGAAATCGAAAATCGCGAGCGTAGCGCAACGGATATTCGGTCAATAATGCGAGCTGATTCGTTTCGCGGGAACTCGCGGCCAGGATCTCGAAACGATGGGCCATCTGCGAGGGCAATAAGCCGACCCAGTGCCGGCGCCGATAAACTTCCAGCAATGGATCCTGGAGATCACCGATTCGGAACCTGGGATTTAAACGTGCCCGGTAGAGAACGCCGCTTTGCTTGCGCCGCAAGAGCATGGCCAGCCTCCTTGCCACGGTTTTCCAGATTGCCTCGTGCGCGAGTGCAGGGGCAAAAAAAATACCCGGTCCGCGATCCTCCTCGCAGTTCCGGGTGCTTACGCTTGGAGTCTGCCTGAGCGCCAGGCATTTGTCAACTAAAATCTCCTTTAAAATTCCGGCAGCTGCTATCGCATGGTTTGGAACGGCTGGTAGTAGGCGGACGCCCCACGACCAAGTCCTCCACAGAGCTAGCCGCTTCCCCAAGGGGGGCGGGCTCAACAGAATTCACTGGACGAGAGGCGAACGCGACGCTGGCTGCCGGGCTGCAGGGAAAAACTGCTCAGCAGAGGCAAGCGTTTGTTTTGCGGCGCGACGGGGCCGCTCCACCAGCCGTTCGAAGTGGCGAACCAACCACCAGCGCGCCCAGATGAAATTAACGACCAGTGCCCCCCAGTAACAAAGATAGATGCCCGGGGAGTGGGCCGCGTCCTGGAGAAACCAAGATGGGCTAGAGGCATCGAGCGCGATCACGGTCAAGAAGCCGGGATTGATCGCCAAAATCGGCAACTCGCGGTTGGAGGACCCGACCCAGCACGTTGCCAGTGTAATGAGCATGAGGTGGACGGCGACAAAAAAGCAGCCCACAGCCGCCGGCGTTGTGCGGCGGCGAACCCAGAACCAGCAGCCGCCAAGTGCGAGAGGAGCCAGCACCCAGAGGGCAGGGCGCGCCGCTCCCCTGAAAATCGGGAGAAGGAACATAAGACCCACGATCATGAGTAGCGGCAGCGCGAATGTGGGCACCAGGGCGCCGGGAGCGGTTTTGGCGGTCAACGAACAGGCGATGCCGTGCAGGATGAGTACGGCCCCAAAAAGAGTAGCCGTCAACATAGATGCCAGGAGGCCCGGCAAGTAAGTCGAACCCGTCAAACAGAAGAAAATACCGATCGCCCAGGGCAGCCAGTAAATGCGGCGCAAATGCTCCCAGATCGAGAAGAAGGTCCCGTGCACGATCTCGCTTGGTGTGAGAGGCGTCAACAAGACCAGATCGAGGAAGCCGCGACGCCGGTCTCCCACCAGGCTGCTGCCTGATACGATTGCCACCAGTACTGCCACCACAATCCATGTAGGCACCAGGAAGGTGGTGGCGCAGCCTCTCCGCCCTAGTTCACGGGTCTGGAAGACTGCGAGTACGAGAATGAAGAAACCAGCAACGAGCCACGCCGCAAATTGAATGCGGCCGACCACCCCCTCGCGATCGTACACCCTGGCGATCCGAGAACGCAGCCACAAAGGGTTTACCACCCTCAGTACGTACCAGATCCTCTCGGCCTTGGCCCGCCGCCGGGCCGCCCGCCACTCTTTCCACTGTCGACGGAGGGCGCGCACGCCCGAGAACATGGAACTCTTCTCGACCAGCAAGCCGAGAATGGTAGGGTCCAGACGCACACGGCGCACGGCCCGCCAGATGAGAAACAATGACCACGACGTGGGCGCCACAAATGTGAAGGGAAAAAACCAAGGGCCCAGGTTTTTCTCTACGGCTGTATAAGCGTCCGGAACGATCACGACTATGTAGGGGCCTATCGGATTGAGGAACAGTATCCCCGTCATTACTTGGTATATCGCCCATGTCGACCGTATGGTCGCCAGGGGGATCATGGCCAACAACGGCACGCCAAATAGCCAGAGTGCCATCCACCAATAGGTTCGAACCACAGCACCCATAGCGCCCTTCGTGACTGCAGAGAAATAAATAGCGTGGGCGCTGGTGTAGAGAATCGCCAGTAGCGTGACCGCCAGCATGCGCCACAGCGCGTTCGGGTCGATTCCGCCGAAAAACATGACCAGACTCATGACGGGGAGACCACACAGAATGAGCAGGGAGAATACCGCGATCCTGCTGCCGAGTTTGCCCAGTACGATCTCGCGATCTGTCAGCCTGGTTGTGAACAGCAGCTCCAGGGTCCGTTCCTCGCGCTCGCTGCAGATCACACCGGCCAGGAATAAAGGACAAAGGAGGTAAACCGCCCAATACTGCACGTTGGCGACGGCCATAAACAGGCTGTGGGCTATCTCCGCCATCATGCGGATGGACGCCCTTCCCATCGCGAGCCGCCAGCTGAAGCTTTCGTAGACAATGAACAGCGCGAAAAGCAGTACCAGACCGTAGAGCACGCGGTTGAAGTAGTAGCGCTTGCGCCGGGCCAGCTCCACCATTTCCTTGGCAAAGATCGGACCCGCTAAGAGGGCCATGATGCGGAGCATGGGATTCTTCCTGCCCTCCCCGCGGCGGGGTAGGCTCTTGGGCGAGGGGCAGGTAATAATCTCCCCTCGCCCCCGCTTCAGGCGAGAGGGGTCGGGGGGGAGGGGGACGAACGATCCCCGGCCAAGACCCCTCACCCCCGACCCCTCGCCTCGGAGTACCGGGGCGAGGGGAGAACAAGCGCTGCCGCTCGCATTATTTGAAAGTCCGCGGGGGGAGCAAGGCCCGAGGACATGAGGCAGTCGCCGTCATGGCGACGACTCAACAGTAACCGATCTGCACAGCAACAGGGAGTGTAAAAAGAGAGTGCATTCTCGTTTCTGTAGTGTCCGAAAAATCGTTTAACCGCGACCCGGAGGGGAGCGCGTCAACAGAAGGGGACCGGATCCTGTCTGTTCACGCGCTCGCCGCTGGCTCGTGGTTAAACGAAAAACGAACCAACCGAAACGGGAATGCACCCAGTAAAAGAACAGCAGGGCCAAAAAACCGCGACCCGGAGGGGAGCGCGTCAACAGAAGGGGACCGGATCCTGTCTGTTCACGCGCTCGCCGCTGGCTCGCGGTTAAACGAAAAACGAACCAACCGAAACGGGAATGCACCCAGTAAAGGAACAGCAGGGCCAAAAAACGAAAGAGGGGGAAGAAACCAAGCTCCTTCCCCCTGAATCGTTCTATCAGCTTGTCAATGTGTCAGCAGGCTGCCTGCGGGCGGCTCACTGACCACCCTGGGACGCCTCGAGGCCGGGCACCTGGCGCCGCTCTTCTTCCTCATTGATGATGATCCGGGGCGTGACCATGATCATGAGGCTCTCGGTTTCACGGCCATAGCCGACGTTCTTGAAGAGCCGATCGAGATACGGGATCTTGCTCAAGATGGGCGGTCCAAACTCGTTGCGGCCTTCCGACAGGCGCTTCAAACCACCCAGCACCACGGTGCCGCCGTCCGGAACGTTGACGGTGGTACTTACGGTGATGGTGCTGAAGGCCGGCTGCTGCAAGAACTGCGTGAACGGAACCGGCTGGCCTACCGCACCGCCTTCCAGAATCGGCGTAATGAACGTCGTGATCGGGAAGAGCTGGACGTTGGCCGAGGCAATGTTGGTCAGGTTGAGCGGCAAGCTCATGCGGACAAAGCGACGGTCGGCCGAGATGACGGCGCTGATCGCGAAGTTCACGCCAGCCGTGGGCAGCGGCGTATTGGCGGGTATGAAGACCACCTGGCCGCCGACCTGCACGGCGGCAACGCTGGTCACAAAGAACTGCTGATCGGTGACGGTCAGGGTCGACGTCTGACCGTTGAACAGCGTCAGCTTGGGCGCTTGCATGACGTTGGTTCGCTGGTCGCCCTGGGCGGCTTCCATGAACATGTAGACTTCGATGTCGCTCAAGAAGGCAAGGCCGAGCGAAATGCCGCCGTTGCCTCCCGGAATGTTCGGATAGGCACCGAACGGCGGGACCGCCATGTTGAAGCTCGAATTGTTGATCGGGATTCCCAGGTCCTGCGTAAAGGCGAGACCTGGCGACGACGAGTTTCCGGTCGCTCCGGCTTGCGTCAAGCCGGTGATGAAGTTGCTCGGCGAAAAGGCGTTGATGGCCCCGAAGGGTTGGAACTGCTGCGATACGAGCTGTGAAGCGTACTTGCTCTGGTTATTGCGAATGTTGATGTTGAAGTCCACGCCGATCCGTTCGTAGAACGATTCGGCCAGCGTGATGAAGCGGACCTCGACCGAGACTTCCTGGTCCTGCAGCCGCCTGAGCGCCTGCAGCAGCTCCGCGACCTGTTCCTGGATGTCCGGCGTCTGGTTGATGACCAGAGCCATGCCCATGGGGTAGAACATGATCGTGCCCTGACCACCCAAGCTGGCCCAGCTCTGAGGCTGAATCGTGTTCTCGATCAGCCGGATCAGGACCTCTTCGATAGTTCCCTTCGCATTTTGCTTGGTGACAGTCAGCCCATTGCCCGAACTTGCCATGCCGGCCGTGCTGTTCATGGTCTGGTTCTGACTTACGGTCTGGCCGCCGGGCAGCGAGTTCATGCCCTGGTAGGGCGTCGCGGCATTGAACTTCACGTTGGAGCCGGGCGTCGCCCCTTGAACCATCGCTGCTTTGAGCGGATCGAAGTTCGGCTCCGAGTCATCGACAGGGATGACCAGGTCCAGCACTGGGTGGATCTGGTTCACCAATTTGCCGCGGGCGTGCTCTTCGGTGGTAACGTTGAGCACCTCATCCTTGACGACGTACGTCAGGTGCGCCTGGTGAAGCAGGAGATTGAGCGCGGATTTCAGCGCGATATTTTCCAGCTTCATCGTCATCGGCTTGTCCAGGCCGATGCCGTTTTCGATCAGCGCGGGCTCGTCGGCAACGATGTTGATCCCGGTCCAGCCTCCCAGATCGTCGAGAATCGTCCGCAGAGGCGTATCCTTGAAATCCATGGGCGTGATCGGCATGTCGAGCTTCCGATAAATCTCACTCTCCCGCTCGCTCTTGGGCTTGTTGAGACTCGTGAAATCGAATGGTTTGCGCTTGTTGGCGATCTCCATTCTCTTCGGATCGATAACCAGCGGATGGTCGGCGCTGGTGAGTTGACCAGGATTCTCAGCCTCGTTGAGCTCGTTGACAAACATGTCCTCTCTACGCTGCTTGTTCGTGTTGTACTGCGTGAGGTTCCTCTGCATGCGTGCCGTGTAGACGGCGGCGCCGATGCCCGGATCATCCGGGTCCAGCTCCTTGGCACGCATGGCCACGACCTCGGCCTGTTCATATTTGGCCTCTTTGAACAAGGTCTTGAATTCCACCATCAGCTTGCTGATCTCTTTCTTTTTCTCTTCTTCCTGCTGGGCAAGCTTCGACCGACTCAGGTCGCCGGCATGCGCGGCATTGGCCTGCATGCTCTCGAGGTCGCGCTGAGCCTTGAGCGTCCGGTACTGGGCGATGCGCGCATCCACCTGCCGGCGCAGGATGGCCACGTGTTCGGAGTCGATGCCGCCGTCGGTCAGAGTCGCCCGGTAATCACCCAGGATTTCCAGGGCACGATCGGTCTGGCCGGCCTGGAAGAGCTTGGTGGCTTCGCTCTGGACCTGCAGGCCGTCCTCACGCAGCTTCTGGAACCTGACCTCTTGCATGGCCTTGACCTGCTGCGCGAAGTCCGCGTCGGTCGCCGTGCGCGTCCCCACCGGATCGCTGCTCTGGTTCCTTGTGTGCGTGTTGTCGGTTTCCCAGCTAGTCGATCTCATGCCGACCTGGGCAATCGCGCTCGGCTGCAACTCCGGCGTGAGCATGTACTCCTTAAGCCTGGCCTGTTTGTCCGTGCTCAGGAGATGAGGATCAATCGTGCGGAACATCGTGCCAGCCTGGTTGTATTCACGCCGCTGGAAAGCTGCCTGGCCGGCATCGAAAGCGTGATCCGCTGCCAGGATCTTCTGGTTGTACTCCTCGGCATCGATCGAGCGCAGGAGCTGAGTAGCTTCGTTCTGGACGCCGAACTGAGGACTGAAGGCTTCTTCCGCCAGCCGGCGTGCGTTCGACGTTTGGCCGGCCCGGAGTTCCATACGCGAATCGTTCAGAAGCTTCTGACCCTGCTGTTGCTGCGATGCCATGCCCGGTGCAGCGATCGACTGCGACAGACTTGGGAGCGCCGGGGCTTGCGCGAACGTCGATCCAGCAGAGTTCTTCGCTTGCATCTGGTGCACCCAGCTCAGTTTCATGTCGACCGCCTGCGTATCGAAGCCGCATGCCATTGCCAACTGCCGAGCTTGCATCAGGTTGGCTTCGGCGCGCTGGCAACGACTGGGATCTCGATCCAAAGTCGTGGCATATTCGGTCGCTTGCTGAACGAGAGTGTCGATCCGTTTCTGGCAAAGGGCAGAAACTGCCAGCAAGGCCAGTTCCGGAGTGTCTTCGTTGGATCCGAAGGTAGCGCCCACCCGTTGAGCTTCCAGGGCCTTCTGCCGGGCTTCGAGCAGACGGCCTTCCTTCTGGCACTGCCGGGCCTGGAGCAAGAGCAGCCGGGCCTGTTCCTTGCTGCCGTTGGCCAGCGAAGGCATGGTAGGAGGCATGATCGGCAACGCTGCGCTCGCGGTAGCGACCGGAGTATCATCAGTTTTCGATTGGGCGTTGTTCGGCCAAACCGGAGGCGGCATGACATTGTTCTTGGACACTGCCAGAACGCCCGCGCTGTCGGCCGGCTTCTCCGCGTTCTTCTTCGCTAGGTCAGCGGGCAGAGGAGGCAGCTTGGCCTCACGGCTCTTTGCCTTGGCGGCATCGATCTCGGCAATGAGTTTCTGCGGACGGTCGCTCAGATCCCACAGGCTATAGGGACCGTGCAGCCGCTCCGCCCGATGAGCGAGCGCTTCGGCTTCTTTCAGTTTGCCCTGAGCGTACAGTTTCCGTGCTTCCTCCAGCACGCGAACAGATTCTTCCTGGTCCCGTTTGACGCGGGCCTTGTGAATGTCCGTCAGGAGTTTGTCAGGAGAACCTTCGAAAAGACCCCAGGTCACCGACTTCACGGCAGCGGCGCGCATGGCCAGCTTCTCGGCTTCGTCGAGCTTCCCGGCTTCATACAGCTCGCGGGCTTGCTTCAGAAGAAGGCGCGCATCGGGCGGGTTGTTGTCCACCGCGACGCTATCCTTGGGCTTCGTGGTCTGCTTGCTGCCTTCAACGCGGCGAATCTCGGCCAGCAGTTTATCGGGCGTGTCTTCCCACCAGTTCAACTGCGGCTTCAAGCCGCGGGCTCGTTCGGTCAGCTGCTTGGCGCGGGCCACGTCGCCGGCATCCAGAGCCTTGTGAGCTTCCTTGAGCAACTGGCGTGCGATGGCCGTATTGTCGCCGGGCGACTGGGAATGGTCAGGCGTCGTGGACGTTGTCCCATCGGCAGACGGCTTGTAGGCGTCTACCTTCACGGTGGCGCTGCTGTGGACGTTTGCATTTACGCGCGCCGTTTGAATGTCCTTCAGCACCTTGGAGGGGCTGTCGCTCCAGATCTGCATCGAACTCCAGAACGAGCGATACTTGTCCGCTTCCATGGCCAGGCGTTGGGCCTCGTCGAGATCGCCCCGTTTGAGAGCGGTCCGGGCGGCCTCCAGCAGGCGATTCGGATCGGTCGTCTTGGCCACAGCCTGGCGCGCCTTGATATCATTGAGCAGCTTCTGGGGGGTGTCTTCGCCGGGAGTGTAGGTGGCCCCCAGCCGATCGGCCTCCATGGCCAATGCCTGGGCCGGCACCAAGTCGCCACGCGACAGCAAGAGACGCGCTTGCTTCAGTTTCGTGCGGGCCTGCGTCAAAATGGCCGCGTCGCCGGTAGCCGCCTTGGCAGTGCTGCCGGCATTGAGCGGCTGCAACTGCTCGTTGAGCACCTGGAGGCGTTGCTTGTCGGCGCCAGCCAGGAACTGCTGATTCCTGGAAACGCCCTTCAGGAGGTTGACGGCATCCTGCGTGCGGCCTTGGCGGAACGCCTGTTCGGCCTGGCGGAGCTGGTTTGCACCGTCGCGCCGGGCTTGCAGCGCCGTGCTGTTGAGCTGAAGCCAGCTGGTCATCTCCTTGCGTTCCGCAGGCGTCACATCCTCCTGGCCGGCTTGCGCCTGCTGGAAATAGATCGCCGCAAGTTCGTAGTCGCCGCGCCGATAGCTGTCTATCGCCGAGTGGAACGCAACATGGACGCGGGACGGCCTGGCTTGCGAATCATCGGCCGCCCCGGGCGAACCGGTCGGTGCCGAAACCTGCGCGCTGACCCCAATGGGCGCCAGCGCTGTCACCACCACAACACCCATCCATGCCACTATCGATGCCCTAGCCACCCTGGCCTCCTTTCCCCGTCCGACCCCCCAGCCGGCCTTGGACGCCGGTTCTCCCAAATTCCACGGCCCGATGCCCTGTCATGCATCCGGCACGGCTTTACGTCCGAACGCCCCCCTCAAGGCGGCGACCGGAAACCCGCCTGGTTCGGTTTCGCTAAAGTTAGGGGCTGAAAGCGGCGGGACCATAACTTGAGAGGCGGCACGGGTCAAGACCAGAAATTCAATAAATCGCTTCTCAGGCGAGAAATTTTACCTCATCGTGCACGATTCCGCTGATACTAGCCCGAAGCGTCAGCGAGGACCTCGCTAACGCTTCGGGCTAGGTGTGAGCCGATTTGCACACGGTCATTTAGCTAAGCAACTGGCTGGATTTGAAGATCTTGTTTCGCCAGGCGAGCTTACAGGGCGCGCTCAATCTTTCACCAGGTACGGCAGCAAATAGGCCGCCACCTGATCTTCTCCGTCGGACAGGGTCTTGGAATTGTCGACAAGCCATTGCTGGCCCGTAAGGGCGCCACGGTGGAATTCCTCTTCCAGGTAGCCTGCGACTCGCCGCAGCAGGATTTCACTCTTGCTTCCTGAGGGTAGCCGCTGCCTGCGCTCCTTCACCCGACTGGTAGCGGTCTCGAAAGGGCATTGCACAAAGATGGTGGCATGCAGATTGGCCCGCATGGTGATCTCTCGGAGCAGGGGGGTAAGCAACTCGGCATCCTGACCGTGAATGCGGATCAAGGAGAGTATCGTTAGCACGAACCGATCGAGGACCACGACGCCGCGCGGCGCCGAAGCGGCAAGGTGGGCGCGCTGGTACTCGCGGGCCAGGCGCACGAAGATGTCGGCTTGAGGTGTCAGGTTGCGTACTTCCTCGCGGAGAATCTCGGTGAGCTTGACAACCGCGGGACTGATTGTGCAACTCCGGCGGCCGATCGCCGTGCAGCGGCACTGGTGCTGCTCGCAGAGGCTTTGAATGAACCGGGCCAGTGAGGACTTGCCCGATCCGTCCATCCCTTCAATGGCCAGAACGATCTTCATCGATACCTGCTTCCCGATCCCCGCGCAAAGGGCTTGAAGACTCCAGGGACCAGCTGCCCCCCTTTGCGATGATAAGGAAAGTTCTTGCAGAACGGGAGCAAAAAACGACAGCGCCGCTTTCTATCCGGCCCAACGGGCTTAGTTCGAGTTTCGCACATTCTAGCGCGGATTTCGAGCGGGCCGGCGGCCATTTTGTTGCCGGGGCAGCGCTCGTGAAGTGATGTGGAACTTGGAGGGAGCCGCTGAAAGCGCGGCTCATCCGGTCCGGCTGAGAAGTTCG
>DATGZX010000244.1:0-14016 GCA_035296965.1 Gemmataceae bacterium | reverse complement strand
AAACAACCCCACGTGAGTAGTAGCAACCATGCGTTCCTCCGGGAAATAGGTGAAAGTCCGGAAGAATCGTAGGCCTGTACACTTGTCCCAATCAAGGCCCTCTCAATAATTGAGGTGGAGTTTGATGCGTTCGCCCTGCCCGGCGATACCTTTCAGCTCCAGGCGGGCGTATAGGTCGAGGTAGCGCTGCCGTTCCTGCTGTCGCTCCGGCGACAAAGCTTTCCCCTCCGGGCCAGCCTGGTCCGCCCATTTCCGGAGTTCGCGTAGCACCTCGGCATGTTTGTTACCGTCGCCCGGCCACAGCGCCTGTCGCTCCCGGAAACAGGCTTCCGCTTCGTCGGGCCGTCTCAGCTCGCACAACTTGCGTCCCAGCCGGAGGTAACGATCCCCAACGGCCTCCTCGCGGCCTGGTACTGCGGGGTCGAGGAGGAAAGCATCGCGCGCCGCTTTGAGGGCGTTGCGACAGGCCGTGAGCGTTTCCTCCGCCTGGCCCAATTTCCAACGCACTTTGGACATCTCGAACCAAGATTCATTGAGGGCATCGAGAATTGAAGCCTTGTCGGCCGATCCGGCGAGCAGCTCTTGCAGTGTTCGGTTGGCCTGCCGGGACAACCGGAGAGCTTCCTCGGGCGCTTGTCGCCGGCGCAGGTCCATGCTCACCAGAACGGAAATACAAGCCACGTGCACGCGCAGATTTTCTTCGAGGTCCGTCCGCGACAACAGGCGGCTCACGATGGATGCGGCTTCCCGGCAGTCGGCCAAGGAAGGCACTGGAGGAGCCATTGGCTCCTGCTCTTGCGCTTCGCCATGCAAATACCCGACCTGCACCAGATCGAAAAACGCTTCACCTTCCGCCGGGCCGGCGGCGCGGCGACATCGCTGGCGGATAGTCCGCAGCCGCTCCGCAACGTCCTTGCCTGCGGAACTTCCCTTAACGAGCAGCCGACCCATTTCCAAGTCGGCTTTGACCAGCGGGAGCCAGTCGCGGCCTCGCGGGGGCTCTCGCGTCAAGGCCTGCCAGACGCGAAACCCTTCATCAAACGTTTTTTGCGCAGCGTTTGCATTTCCTTGCCGGTCATAAACCTGTTCCAACAAGAAACAACTGATCGCATACCACATGTGGGCCCCATGCTTGCCGGGATGCTCAGCGAGCAGCTCTCGCCAAAAGCTCGTGGCCTGCTCCAAGAGGGGTTGCGCTGCGTCATGGTGGCGCAAAAGCTCGAACACGCCCAGTTGCAAGTACACGCACCCCTTAAGCGCCGCCAATACATGATTCGTCCGGTTCCGTTCGGACAGATAGCCGAGGCAATCCTTTGCATCGTTCAATGACGCTTGATAGGTGGCCGTCGGCTCGGCCAGCGACAAGTGCGACAACGATGGCTGGAGTGATCGTTCCAGAAGCGTGCATATCCCGACATCGAAGTCCTCGGTTTCCTGGCGTGCTGCTTCGACTCGGCGCAGGTTAGCCAGGGCCTCGACCTCTCCAGATACAGCTCGCTGCCAGAGCAGCAAGCTCGTCAGAAAGCCGCCTGCCACCGCCAGGATCAGCATTCCTGCCATGGCCGCGACCACGGGCTTGCGCCGGCACCACCGCGCCGCGCGCCCCACCGGCCCCACCGGCCGGGCTCGGACCGGCTGGCCATGCAGGAACCGATCAAGGTCCTCCGCCAATGCCAACGCGCTGGGGTAACGCAGGCGCGGCTCCTTCTGGAGGCACTGCAGGCAAACCGTCTCCAAGTCGCGCGGGACGGCGGGGTTGAGGAGGCGCGGCCTGGCCGGATCGGCTTGCACCACCTGCTGGAGCGTCTGCAGCGGCGATTCGGCCCGGAAAGGGGGGCGGCCCGTGAGCAGCTCGTAGAGGAGCGCCCCCAGTCCGTAAACATCGGTCCGCCGGTCGATGGCCGCGGTCTTCGCCTCGGCCTGCTCCGGTGCCATGTAGCTGGGAGTTCCCAGCACCGTGCTCGAGCCCGTATCACCGCCGCCATCCAGCCGCTTGGCCAGGCCGAAGTCGGTGACCTTCGCCGTACACAGCTCCAGTGTTGTTTGCGGCGTCCCTGCGAGGAGCACGTTGGAGGGTTTGAGGTCGCGGTGAATGATCCCTTTGCCGTGTGCGTAATGCATGGCCCGTGCCAGCACCCCGACCAGCGACGCCCCCTGCCGGGCCGCCAGGGGGGTGCCATTGAGGCGACGCGCCAGGCTCTCGCCTTCGACGAATTCCAATGACAAGAAGGGCCTCCCGCCGGCCTCTCCGACCTCGTATATCTGGACGATATTGGGGTGCTGCAAGCGCGCCACGGCCTTCGCTTCGCGGGCGAAGCGTCTCCGTTCTTCTTCGCCGGGGTCGTCGGTCCGCATCAGTTTGACGGCCACGATGCGGTCGAGGCTTCGTTGCCTGGCCCGGTAGACGACACCCATGCCCCCGTGGCCGATTTCTTCCAGCAGCTCAAAATCGCTGAACTGAGCCGCTGGGCGCGGCGCTGGTTGGGCCGGGGCCAGCGCCCGCTCGACAATCTGGTCGGCCTGGTGCAGCAGCCGGAGCATGGCGGCGTGCTCGGGAAATTGCCGTAGATATTCCCCCCAATCCGGGGATTCCCCCAGCTCCTGACGCAAGGTGAACTCGTGATACACCAGCTCGGCAGCCTGGGCCGGATCAAGAGCCAGCGCGGGAGATCGCCGGAGCCGTTCGGCCGCCGGGGTCCGCTTGCCTGTGATCCAGTCGCGGCGCTGCTCGGCCAGGGCGGCGTCGAGCAAATCCTCAACCGTGCCATCGAGGTTTTCCGCGTGCGGTGACAGGGAGCAATCGCCTGTTGGGATACGAAGGTCTGATTCAGTGTGCATGACTCAACTCCGCGTGCCCCAGCTCGCTGAGGACGGTGGCTACGGCCCGGCTCAGCCGCATTCGCAGGGCGTCGGCTGTGCCTCCAAGTTTCGCGGCGATCTCGGTCCAGGTCAGGCCCTGTGACTTCAGATCGAAGAGCAGGCGCTTTTCCGCGGAAAGCCGGGCCCGGATGGCCTGGCTGAAATCCTGATCTTCCACTTGCCGGCCGGCAGGCTGCTCGGGAGAAACAGTCTCCCGGCCTTCCGGAAGGCTGCCCGCGTGCCGGCGTTCCCTCCGCTTTCTCGTAAGGATTTTGTAGTGCACGGCGGCAGCCAGGTAGGCAGGAAGGCCTGCTGAGGTTTCTACCGGCGGGTGCTCCTGAGACAGGAGGTCTTTAAGGAGGGACTGGAAGATGTCCGCCGTGTCCAATACGTGGCGGAGGCGCCCGTCAATCAGGCGCAAGTGGATAACTCTGCGCAGGAACGGATCGAGGTCGCGGAGCAACTTCTCGACTTCCTGCCGGCTGCCGTTTCGCAGCACGGCAAGAAATTCGTTCAATTCCGGGGCGGCCATGTTCGCTCCCCCATGTCTCGTGCGAGTATTAGATAGCAAACTCGCATAGCGCCTCACGGACCCCTTCAAGGGGGAGGCCGGATTTCTTGGTCGCAGCAGACCATAAGTCTCGTTTGCCCGCGCCGCAGCCCCCTATGGTACTGCCGCCGCTTGCCAACTCAACGAAAAAACGGCAGCAAAGGCTAGAGGTCAGGGGCGCGGCGGCAGATTCATTGCGATTCTTCCCCGAGGAGACTCCACGATACCTGCGTTCCGCTTGTCTAGTTGCTGAATCGAAAGCGCTCTGCCTCCCGGCTGAGCCACCGTACGGTTGGCGGCGGCAAGGCTTCCACTCCGTTCGGCTAGAGACGGAACCGGCGCAACCCTGCACTGTAGTGCACCTGGTTCCTTCGTTTTCGACAGGGAGATCACCATGAAGAACTGGACCCGCCTGCTCAAGAGTTGCTTTTGCCCCCAGGTGTGCAACGGAATTAATTCCGTTAGATGCATCGGCATCTCACCGCCCCGGTGTTGGCAGCGCTCGTGGCTAATATTGGAACAACTTGAGACGCGGCTCACACCGTCAGGCCCAACCCTTTCCACGCTGGCTTCGTTCAACCCTGCCTACCTCAGTAGCGGGGCGACTCCCTACGCCGGAGTCATCGAGGACAGCAGCGGCAACCTCTTCGGCACCACCAACTCCGGCGGCACCTATGGCGAAGGCACAGTGTTCGAGTGGGTCAAGAGCAGCGGCAGCATCTCCGTCCTCGCCAACTTCAATGGCACCAACGGGTCTGGTCCCTACGCCGGAGTCCTCGAGGACAATAGCGGCAACCTCTTCGGCACCACCAACTCCGGCGGCACCTATGGCGAAGGCACAGTGTTCGAGTGGGTCAAGAGCAGCGGCAGCATCTCCGTCCTCGCCAACTTCAATGGCACCGATGGGCAGAATCCCTTTGGCGGAGTCATCGAGGACAGCAGCGGCAACCTCTTCGGCACCGCTGTGGAAGGCGGCACCAATAACGATGGCACAGTGTTCGAGTGGGTCAAGAGCAGCGGCAGCATCTCCGTCCTCGCCAACTTCAATGGCACCAACGGGGCTTTTCCCTACGCCGGAGTCATCGAGGACGATAGCGGCAACCTCTTCGGCACTACTTCGGAGGGTGGCACCCCTGGCGATGGCACAGTGTTCGAGTGGGTCAAGAGCAGCGGCAGCATCTCCGTCCTCGCCAACTTCAATGACACCAACGGGGCTTTTCCCTTTGGCGGAGTCATCGAGGACAGCAACGGCAACCTCTTCGGCACCACTTACGAGGGCGGCACCACTTACGAGGGCGGCGACCCTGGCGATGGCACAGTGTTCGAGTGGGTCAAGAGCAGCGGCAGCATCTCCGTCCTCGCTAACTTCAATGTCACCAACGGGGGTTTTCCCACCGCCGGAGTCATCGAGGACAGCAACGGCAACCTCTTCGGCACCACTTACGAGGGCGGCGCCTATGGCGAAGTCACAGTGGAAGGCACAGTGTTCGAGTGGGTCAAGAGCAGCGGCAGCATCTCCGTCCTCGCCAACTTCAATGGCACCAACGGGGCTGGTCCCTACGCCGGAGTCATCGAGGACGATAGCGGCAACCTCTTCGGCACCACTTCGGAGGGCGGCACCTATGGATACGGCACGGTGTTCAGTGTCAGCCAGGCGCTGACCACCACCACCAGTCTTGCCTCCTCGGCCAATCCGTCGGTCAATGAGCAGCTGGTCACTTTCACCGCCGCCGTGACGTCCCAAGTACCAGGAAGCGGCACACCAACAGGAGCCGTCCAGTTTGTGGTCGATGGTCAGAACCTGGGTTCACCAGTGACTTTGAGCGCCACAGGAATAGCAACTAGCGTGGGCATCGCCCTGACTGCGGGAGATCATACGGTAACTGCAAACTATGTCAGTTCTGATGGTGGTTTCGTCAACAGCAGCGGCTCGCTCGACGCGGGCCAGCAGGTCAACGCCATGACTAGCAGCAATCTGCAGAGTGTCATTGCACAATCTTTGCAGTCGGGTAACCCGATCATTCTTGAAGCCGATCCGACGCAGTCTGGCTCGCTCACGGCGATCCTCAGTGCGGTGAATGGTTTGCAGTCTCCCGGCGCTCCCATAACTTTGACGGTGGATCTGCAAGGAGGGACCTACTCAGACCAGGCCGCGAGCCCGCCCCCGGATCTCTCCCTAGTTATCCAGAATGGCACGCTGATCGGCACGTCGCCCGCGCTGACGGTGAGCGGCGGCCAAGTTGAGGTGCTTAACTGCAACCTGAGCACGGCCACGGATGCCCCTACTATCCTGCTCACAGGAGGCAGCTTGTCCTTACGGAGCGATGTCGTCCAGGAATCGACTGGTTTTGCTGATGCTGCCATCGCCTTCGTGGGAGGCAGCCTGGATTTAGGCACCGCCGCCAGCCCGGGGGGCAACACGCTCAGCGTCAATGCACCCGGCGAGTTCGTTCACAACACCACGGGTAACCCGGTGGCCGCCGTGGGCGACACGTTCGAGGTCAATGGCATCCCGCAGACCGCGAACGCTCTTAGTTTCACGAGCCTCGGCGCCAGCGCCGCGACCACCGTCTGGGGTCAACCGGTGCTCTTGATCGCAACCGTGCAAGCCGACACGCCCGGGTCGGGGAGCCCGACCGGTAGTGTTGATTTCCTCGACGTGACCACCGGCCTCGACCTGGGCAGTGTCACGCTATCGGCCGGCGCTGCCATGCTGAGCACCACGGCCTTGGCCGTTGGCAGTCATACAATTCGGGCTAGCTACAGCGGGGACGGTACTTATCTGCTAAGCCTGGATTCGCTGACGCAAATGATCGATCAAGACACCACCGCGACTACCGTCGCCTCATCCGTGAACCCGTCAGTGTTCGGCCAGTCCGTGACGTTCACGGCCACCGTCTGCGCCGACGCCCCGGGCGCGGGCACGCCCCCGGAGGGGGAGACAGTTACCTTCATGGACGGCACCACCACATTGGGCACCGGCGCTCTCAATGGCGTCAGCGGCAGCGACCAGGCCACCTTCAGCACTTCTTCGTTGAGCGTGGCCGCGCACAGCATCACGGCCGTCTATGCCGGTGACACCGACTTCGTCGCTAGCACCAGCACGGCTCTAACCCAGACTGTCAACGCCGCCGGAACGACCACCACGGGTTCAGTCTCTGGCACGCAGTACTTCGGCCAGGCCTTAACGTTCACCGCCACGGTTACCGCCAACTCTCCCAGCACAGCCACGTCGATTGGGAGTGTAGACTTCTTCGACACCACTACCAACGACGACCTCGGCACCGTCAGTCTGTCCGGCGGCAAGGCGACGCTCAGCACCACGGCTCTGCCGCTCGGCAAGCAGATTATTACCCTGTCGTACCTGGGCAACACCGGCTTCTTCGCCAGCAACACCACCGTCAGCGTCACCATCATCTCGTCACTCTTCGTCCTGAATTCCACCGCCAGCGGAGCGTTGACCCTCTCCGACAACGCCAGCATCAATCTACCCGGCACTGTGGTGGTGGACTCGAACGCGACAACTGCGCTCACCGCCAGCGGCAACGCCAAAGTCACGGCCGGCAGCATTCTGGCGGTCGGTGGCGTCAGCAAAAGCGGCAATGCCACATTGAGCCCGGCCGCTTCCACGGGCGTAGCATCCGCGCCCGACCCGCTTGCCAGCCTATCTGCGCCGAGCGCAGCGGGGCTGATGAATTATGGCTCCGCCAGCTACTGCAGCGGCACGCACAGCCTCAACCCGGGCGTCTTTACCAAGATTAGCGCCTCCGGAAACGCCAGGCTGACGCTCAATCCCGGCGCGTACATCATCGAGGGCGGCGGCCTATCGGTCACGGGCAACGCCGTAGTCATTGGCACCGGCGTCATGCTCTACAACACCAATAGCAAGTATCCCGGTAGCGGCGGCAGCTTCGGGAGCATCACGCTGAGCGGCAACGGCACGCTCAACCTCATTGCTTCCACGAGGGGTGCCTACGCGGGGATCGTGCTGTTTCAAGATCGCAGCAACACGCGGACGATCACACTAAGCGAGAACGCCTTCGAGCAAGGATCGGGTAATATTGTGTACGCCCCTGCCGCGCTTATGTCCCTGAGCGGCAACGCCGACATCCAGGGCGCCCTGGTAGTCGGCACGCTGTCGCTGAGCGGCAACAGTGATCCCAGCTCGGGCGGTCCCGGCGGCATACCAGCCTCTTTGCTTGAGTTGTCCCCGCTTGCTACTGCCGTCGCTGACCTCGAAGCCGCTCTGAATGCCGCCGTCCCGCAGTCGGCGCACTCCCTGCCCGATGAGGCAACCATTAGCCCCAACCTGCCTGGCCCAGACGCCGGGCCAAGCGCTTTCACTCAGCCGTCCTCCCTCAAGGTTGCCCTGACCGGCACGGGTCAGCAGATCAAGCCGCCATCGGAAGACTTGGCGGGTGCAAGGCAGGTGACGTTGGTCGATGAGATCGATTCCCTCTTCGCGGAGCCCGATGACATTTTCACCTTGACGGGTCTGTGACGCACCCCTGAAGAGAGTGGAGCTGAAAAGAAAAAGGGGAAAAAGGGGACGCATCTATTTTTCTTGACACCGCAGCCCAATGTTGCTAGCCTTCCTGCATGCCACGCAGTGCCCGCCAAACGCCGGGCGGCTATGTCTACCACGCACTTAACCGTGCGACGGCCCGGCTCAAGCTGTTTCGCAAAGCTGCTGATTACGAGGCCTTCCTGCGCGTGCTCGACGAGGCCCTGGAAAAGCACCCCCTGCGCGTCTTAGGCTACTGCATCATGCCCACCCACTGGCATTTCGTGCTTTGGCCTGCCGCCGAGGGGCAACTGACGGCGTTTTTGCGCTGGCTGACCTTGACGCATTCGGTCCGCTGGCACAAGCACCACCACTCGACGGGCAGCGGCCACGTCTACCAGAATCGCTTCAAGGCGTTTGCGGTGGCAGAGGACGAACACCTTTTGAGCGTGCTTCGTTACGTCGAACGCAACCCCCTGCGGGCTGGGTTGGTGCGCCGTGCCGAGGACTGGCCCTGGTCCAGCTTGGCGTGCCGTTTGGCGGGCGGCGAAGTTGCCTTGCGGCGCTTGCACCCCGGCCCGGTCGTCCTGCCGGCCAACTGGCCGCAGTTGGTCAACAAGCCGCAGACGGAAGCGGAATTGGCAGCGATGCGCCAATCGGTGGCGCGCGGGCGACCGTATGGTTCGGACCGCTGGGTGCAAAGGGTGGTGAAGCGCTTAGGCTTGCAGTCGACGATCCGGCCCCGCGGCCGGCCACGGAAACGACCGGACGACGCGCGGAAGGGGGGGAAATAATTAGATGCGTCCCCTTTATGGCATCGCCGTGCTGATCTTCGCCGCGAGCTCGCGCGGCCAAGGCGACTTGAACTCGCTGTTAAGTAAGGCCCTCGCCCCCGACGCCGGCCACGTCGTTGTCTTCCCGGCGCAGAAGATCATCACCATGGAGGCTGCGAATCCGGAGGCGACCGCCGTTGCGGTCTCGGGTGGCCGCATCGTCGCCGTCGGCTCGCTGGACGAGGTGAAGAAGGCGCTCGGCGGCAACACGTTCACAACCGACGACACCTTCGCCAAGAAGGTGGTCATCCCGGGGCTGATCGACCAACACCTGCACCCGATTCTTGGAGCGCTCACCTTGGCGGTGGAGGTCATCGCCAACGAGGACTGGGTTCTTCCCGGGCGGGTGTGCAAGGCGGCCGCCAACCCGGAGGAGTACATGGCCCGGCTGAGAGGCGCGGAGAAACGCTTGAAAGACCCCAAGGAGTGGTTCTTCTCGTGGGGCTACCACCCCTTGTGGCACGGCAAGCTCGACCGCAAGATGCTCGACGATATCAGTAGTGACCGGCCCATCGCCATCTGGCACCGCTCCTGCCACGAGTTCTACCTCAACTCGGCGGCGCTCAAGGCGCTCAACGTCACCGAAGAGAGCACCAAGGGCAAGGGACTCTGGAGCGAGCAAGTCGATTGGCCGGCCGGGCACTTCTACGAGGGCGGCCTCAACTTCATCATGGCACCACTTCTGAGTAAGCTCGCTACGCCGGAACGGCTCACCTTCGGCCTCAAGCAAACGGTCGCCTATCTCCATCAGAACGGCGTGACCGCATACAACGAGCCGGGTGCCTTGGTGACGCCCGAGATCTGGAAACTGTACCAGCGGATCCTCGGAGCAGACGACACGCCCATGTACAGCACCTTCTTGGCGGACGGCCGGGGAATACCGGACAGGGTCGGGCTGGGAAAGGCGCTCGCTGCTACGGAGGAACAGATTGCTCTCAGCACGTCCGGGAAGGTAGCGTTCTTTCCGAAGCAGGTGAAGCTATTCGCCGACGGGGCGATTATCTCGCAGCTCATGCAGATGAAGGACGGTTACCAGGACGGGCACAAAGGCCAGTGGATCATGCCTCCGGAGGAACTCGAAAAGCGGGCCAAGCTGTACTGGGACGCGGGCTATCGGCTCCACATCCACGTCAATGGGGACCTTGGCCTGCAGGTTCTGCTCGACATTCTCGAACGACGGATGAGGGAAAACCCCCGGCCCGACCACCGGACCGTGATCGTCCACTTTGCCAATTC
This sequence comes from Gemmataceae bacterium, assembly GCA_035296965.1. Classification (GTDB taxonomy): domain Bacteria; phylum Planctomycetota; class Planctomycetia; order Gemmatales; family Gemmataceae; genus DATGZX01. The sequence goes on along the minus strand of DATGZX010000244.1, from coordinate 4,034 downwards.
GAGCCAAGAACAAGTCGGACGGATTGCTCGCCTTGGGTGTATCGTCAGCTCGAACCCGTATTACCCGGTGGGGTTCGCGGACAAATTCGGCGAGGTCGGCCTGGGGAAAGAACGGGCCGACGCGATGGTGCGGAACGGCTCGGTAGTGAGGCAGCACATTCCACTTTCGTTCCACTCCGACCTGCCGATGGCCCCCGCCAGCCCATTGTTCCTTGCCTGGTGCGGGGTGAACCGCATAACGCCGTCCGGCCACGTCGCCGGGCCGGAGCAGAGGATCTCGGTAGAAAAAGCTCTGCGCGCAGTGACCATCGAAGCCGCATATTCTTGGAAAAAGGAACACGAACTCGGGAGCATTGCACCGGGGAAGATCGCCAACTTCACGATTCTCGACAGCGATCCTCTCACGGTTGATCCCAAGACGATCAAGGACATCGCGGTGTGGGGCACCGTGTTCGAGGGCCGGAAGTTCCCGGTGGACAAGGCAAAGAAGATCGGCCAAGCTCCCATCCGCGTGGTCCCTCCAACTCCTGTCGTCGCTTCGTTCGGCTGGAATGACCGCCCTCTGCTGCAGCCATTCCCGCGCCGCACCGGCAGCCTTGATGGGATGCTCGGACTCACGCCCCGCGCCATGGGATGTGGTCCAAACTGCTCCTGCGGCGGCGTGCTGGTTAGCGCCCTGATCGAAGCGGCATCAAGGAACCTGGCCGCTGGCAACCGCGACCGCTGATGCGCGCCCTGAGTCCTTCGCGGCCCATTGTCTCAAACATGAGTAGAGGCTTTTACCGACCGAAATTGCGCCCTGAGAGATTTGTGGAGATACGTTTGAATCCGGGTCGGGTAAGGCCCCAGACTTGTATTTGTTCAAATTCCGTGAGGATCAGCCCAGAAAAAAGACAAAAAAGGCGTTTAGCTCTTCTCTCCGTCGAATCGATTGTTATACTGGCACGGAAAGTTATTCCCGTCCTCCAGGGGTCCGGGCGCTGCGCACCAGGCGTAAGCTCGACCACCCTTGCTCCCCGAATTCATAGCAAGAGTAACGCTGAACGAGCCACGCTCCTTTATGTTGAAGGTGCGGATAGGTCTCGTGAAATGAACTGGCATCGCCCCAGGGGTACCAAAACGATGCTTCAGAATTGGTTGCGCAAATTCATCTCTTCTTCACAAAAACGAGCGACAGGTTCCTCGACGCGCCGCCGCGCGCCGCGATCTAGATTACGTGTCGAATTCCTGGAGACGCGCGATTTGCCAGCGCCGTTGTCGTGGGCTGCGGGCGTGCCCTTGCCGCTCGCTACTGCAGGGGTGGCCGCTGTTCAGAACAGCTCTCAGTCTACAGTGATTCTAGGAGAGTCGTCCGGCGCGATCTTAGTTCCCACATTCGCCGCCGCCAATCCCGCCTGGGAGACGGGCTATACATATAGCACTCCTCTCGATCAATCTCGCGTCGCGCTGGGCGCGGGCATATTGCCTAACGGGAATCTCCTGATATTCGGCGGCCGGAATGGCGAGGGCGATCCCCTCAGTAGCGCCTACGGCTTTACTGGATCCACGAGCAGCGTGGCAAGTATGAACTCGCCGCGCGCCCAGTTCGGCTACGCGACCGACGAGAACCATCTAATCTATGCGCTCGGCGGTCAAGGTGGCGGCCGGTCGGCAGAAGTGTACAACCAAGCCAACAACACTTGGACCCTCATTGCGTCGCTGCCACAAAGTCTCTCATCGCTTTCGGCTGTGGCCGACGGCGCCGGCCATGTCTTTGCCTTCGGCGGCATGGGTGGCAACGGTCAGATTTCGTCCGCGGTTTACCGCTATACCATCGCCAGCAATGTGTGGGACACTGTAGCGCCCTTGCCCGTGGCTACCGAGGGCAGCGCGGCGGTCCTCGGATCGAATGGCCTGATTTACGTCCTTGGCGGCATTACCAGCTCCGGAACCACCGCCGACGTGGAGAGCTACAACGAGAGCACCAATACCTGGACCACGGAAACCTCGCTGCCGGCGCCCGTGAGTTCGGAAGCGGCGACCTCGGATTCCCTTGGCCGCATCGTCGTGGCCGGAGGATACGACGTAAACGGTATTGCGACTGCCTCGGTCTATGTCAGCCAGCAGCTCAATCAGCCCGACGCGGCTCCCGTCATCACGACCACGAGTTTGGGCGCGGCATACGCTAATCAAGCATACGGCCACGGGATTTTCTCCACAGGCAATCCGCAACCGACCTACTCTCTGACCGCGGCCCCGGTGGGCATGACCATTGACTCCAACACCGGTTTGATCTCCTGGGCGCCAACCACCAGCCAGGTCGGCAGCTATTCCGTGACGGTGCAGGCCAGCAACTACGCCGGAAGCACGACGCAGACCTATACACTGCCGGTGGTCCCAGCCGCTCCGACAGGCCTGACGGCGACGGGCGCTTCGACCAGCTCCATCGCGCTCTCCTGGAATGCGGTTTACGATCCGGCCGGGGTGACATACACGGTTACAGAAGAAAAGTTCGTCTCGAATGGCGGCGGCAAGGGTTCGCATGGGGGCCACTGGGTCTATACCACGATCGCCAGCGGGGTGACGACAGCGTCGTACACTGTCGGCGGACTTGCGACAGGAAGTTCCCACAGCTATTACGTCACGGCCACGGACCTGGCGACGGGCATCCAGACGGCCGCTTCCAACGTTGCCACCGGCGAGACGTGGTTCCCGCCTAGTTTCCCTCAAGCGCCGGCATTCCTGCTTAGTAATGGAGCCTTGTGGTCTGGCCCCGTGAATGTAACCGAGAACCAGACGATCCAGATCACCCTTCTTGGAGTAGGCAACCCACTGACGTATTCCGTCCTTAGCGGGCCGACAACCGTGTCGATCGATCCGAACACTGGCGTGGTTACCTACACGCCGGCCGCAAGCGGGCTGGGGCTGGTCAACATCACCTTTGAGGCATCCAACCCAGTCGGCACTGCCACGCAAACGGTGACGTTTAACGTGCTCCCCACGGCCACGATTATCTTCAATGACGGTCCATTCACGTTTAATGGCTATCCGTTCTACGCAACCGCCACCGCGGTGGGCAAGGACGGCGTGACTCCCGTGAACGGCACGTTCACCTTCAGCTACAGCGGCCCATCCAATCCGCCCTCTTTCGCCGGCAGCTATACCGTGACCGCCTATTTCAGCAGCAGCGACCCGAATTACGGCAACACCATTGCCACATCGACCATGATCATCAATCCCGCGCCGGCCGTATTCGGCAGCCTGATCTCCCCGACCATTCCCGTGGGAACAACTTCCGTCACCCTCTCCGGCACTCTTATCGACGCTGCTCTGGGTGGGGGGCCTGCAAGCGGCACAGTAAACATAACTCTCAATGGCGTGACTCAAGCAGCGCCCCTGGTTACTGGCGATCAATTCTCCGCGACATTTGACACCAGCACTCTCCCTGCCGGGAGCTACACAGCCACCTACGTCTACGTGCCGGGAGATACGGATTTTGCGGCCCAGAACGGCACGAGCACCATTACTGTGACTTCCACCGCGCCCGCGCCCACGATTATCTTCAACGATGGGCCGTTCACCTTTAACGGCAGTCCGTTCGTTGCAACCGCCAGCGCCGTCGGCTTGGACGGCGTGACTCCGGTGAACGGCGCGTTCACGTTCACCTACGACGGCTCGTCCACTGCGCCGGCCGCCGCCGGTTCCTATACTGTGATCGCCAACTTCACCAGTTATGACCCGAATTATTCCGGCACTACGGCTACGTCGACGATGGTCATCAATCCCGCGACCGCCGTGTTCAGCGCTCTGGCCTCCCCGACCATTGCGGTGGGCACAACTTCCGTCACTCTGTCCGGCAAACTTATCGACGGCGCGTTGTACCCCACCAGCGGCACGGTGAATGTCACCCTCAATGGCGTGACGCAAGCGGCGGTACTGGGTACTGGCGGCCATTTCTCCACGACGTTCCACACCAGCACTCTCGCCGCTGGGCCCTATACGGTCACCTACACATACGTGGCAGGAGATACGAATTACACGGCCCAGAATGCCTC
>DATGZX010000243.1:0-6388 GCA_035296965.1 Gemmataceae bacterium | reverse complement strand
GCCGGACGAACTCGCCGGTTGGTACAGCCAGATCCAAACCCTGGGCCTGGCAGGCATTGCCAACGGCTTCCTCACGTCGCAGGAATACCGCGGGGACAGCGTCAGTGGCGATATCGCGGCTTTCCTCCATCGTCCTGCAACGGCAACGGAAGTCGGCAATTTCATCGTCACGCAGACCGACTTGCTCGGGCTCGAGGCAGCGGTCCTGAGCACGCAGGAGTATTTCACAAATGGTTGATCGTTGGCTGGACCCGTGTACGCCGTCGGTAGATTCCGGTTCATCTCATTTGGGCACGGCACTCTCTTCGCTCCCAAGTTGAGGTAAGGCTTTTCAGAGACTTCTGAATACCGCAGATTCTTCTAGATCGTGGTGACATATTCCTTGTTCGACCCGCTGGTATCCGCATCTGTGAGGATATCCCCTGAACTGGCGAAGAGTGTGCGACGGCTGCTACGGTCAAGGCGTACTTAAGCTGCTCGAAGGCTCAAGAGGTGCACTTCAAACCGCCTTGCCCCATCGTCAGAAGATGGCAGAGGCGGACCTACAACGTCGGCCGAAAGGGACACCTCGCCTAAAATGAATTCTCGCTGCCAGCATGGCCAATCCGATGCAGTTGCGATCAGCATGCCCCTGCGCGCTGCTGAGAAGCTCAAGGATCTGAATGATCCAAGGTACTCGCTGAACGGCAACAAAGGGCCGAGGCGGGCACAGATGGAAAGCCAAACGCGGCTCCGAACACACCGACAGCCTTCGCAACATCTGCACAAAGGTGCGCGGATTCACGGCTTGGGCCGCACGGGCTTCTCAGGCAAGCCGAGCGTCCTCGCGGCCTCGGCACCGAACGCGTCGAGTTCCCGGATCTGCCCGGCGGGCAAGTTGGAATGCTCCCGCTGCCAGGCAACGGCCCGGGAAAAATAACTTTGCGCTGCGTCCAGGTTGCCCTGGCGGAAACAGGCCATGGCCAGGAAGTAGAGGTCGAACCCATCGGTGTGACCTGCGCTGCCTTTGAGGCTGATCTTCAGTTCGTTCATTGCCTCCGTCAGCCGGCCCGCGCGGTAGAGTGCGATGCCCAGGGTATTGTGAAAACTCCATTCCCCAGGTTGGCGCGTTGTCGCATTCGCGGCCAGCTTGACCGCATCACTGGGATTGCGGGTATTCTCGGGGCCCGTGCAAAGAAGCCAGGCCAGTTCGTTGCATAGCATCGGATCATTCGGCCGAAGCTCCAGCGCCTTGCGGAAATCCGCAATGGCTTGCTCATGGAGCCCGGCGCGCTGGCGATAGATTGCGCGCAAGAACCAGCGCTGTGAGAGCGTGGGGGCCGCGCGCACGGCGAGGTCGTAGTTCGCCGCCTCTTGCAAGTCGCGAAGTCGTTCATAGTCACCACGCACCCATTGGACATGAGGCGACTCTGCGCGAGGCAGCGCCGACATAGGCGGCGGGGCATCCCAGTCCAGCCCACGCTGCGCCAGCTCCTCGCGCAGGAGACGCAGGTCCCAGACATGCATCCCTTTGCTGGGATGGACGGTAATTAGCCTGGAACCGTCGGGCGTGAAAAGGACTTCATGCGCTACTTCGAAATCGGGGTCCTCCAGGCGCGCGAGTTCCCGGCCTGTGGCGGTTTCGACCAGGCGTATGGCAGCGGTATCGGTCCAGACCGCCATCATGTGGCCGTCCGGGGCAAAGCGGGCGGCGTTGCCTAGCTTGATACCATCCTGCCAAGTTCCCACCTCAATGAGCCGGCCCTGCTTGCCTCCCACCGACAGCCAATGGCCGTCTGGACTGAACTGAGGCGAGGCGCCCTCCCCGGCGAGGGTCCGCTGGAATTCGCCGGTCGCTGCGTCCCACAACTGGATCCTTCCGGTGAGTTGTTGCCCTGTCACCAGCCAACGACCGTCCGGGCTGACGGCAAGATTCCAGAGGTCGGTGCCCGCGGCCATATGCACGGGTGCATCAGGGTGCTCCGCATGGAGGACCCAGCCGCCCGCCCAGGGCTCGAAAGTGCCGACGGCTCGACACGCGGTCGCGAGCACGCGGCCGTCCCGGCTTTGGCCTGGCGGAGAACCGGCAGGCAGAACCACTGCCTCAGGCGGACCAATAAGCTCGAGGCCAGGTCGGGCTGGATCGGAATGGATCGGCCAACGGAACGTCCCGCTCTCGTCCCCAATCAGCAATGCGGAATGCGGCGCCGATTCGAAATGGGCGAAACGGGGTCGCTTCAGTGGCAAGAATTCCAATTCCTGCCCCGAGTCCACATCCCACAGGCCAACACCATCGGCCATGGAAACTGCCAGGAGCTTGCTGTCGGGACTGAGCGACGCGCTCAGGTAGATCCCGTCCCCGGCAACCGACCGACGAACAAGTGTGCGATATTCCCGGCCGTCGGCGAGTTGCCAGATCCCAAGGCGGTTGCCTTCGATGAAACCCGCCAGCCAGCGATCAGCGCGGTCGAATCGCAAGGCGAATATCGGCCTGGCGTTGGGAACTCGGAACACCATTTGCCCGGACGCAACATCATAGAGTTGGACAGCGGAATTCCAGCCGTACGTCGCCAATCGGTCGCCGGCATGATTGAAGTAGAGGCGTTCACCACCTCCGCCGTTTGCGGCGAATGTGAGTCGACAAGCAAACGTTGCCCGGTCGAAGAGGCGAATGGCGCCCCCGCCGCTGACCCCGAGTGTGTGGCCTTTGGGATGCCAGGCTATGGAGAAACCGCTCGAGGAAGGCATGTCCAATGACTTGATGACCTCACCAGTTCGGAAATCGCGAATCTTGACCACCCTGGCGAGATAAGATGCAACCGCGACCAGAGGCTCGCTCGGGTGCAAGGCGATCGACACGTCGTGCGAAAGTTCATCGGGAGGGAGGCTAGTTTTTTCGCCAGAACTCAAATCATGAAGATCGATCGCACCGTTTCCGTGGGCGACGGCAACTTGCGCTAGCCTGGGATGAAAATCGACCCAGACAACCTCCTCTGCGGTCAATAGCTTCCTGGGCCGGTCCAGATCGATCTGCCAAACTTGCAGCCTGCCGTTAGCCTGACGAACGGCCAGGAAACGAGCGTCCCGGCTGAGGAACGGCCAGTTTTCCTGACCAGCCTCGGTCGAATCCTGGAGAGATAATATCTCGCGATCATCTGCCACCCGCCGCAGAGTGCAACAACCGTTGCGATCGGTGCGTGCATAGATTGCCAGGCCGTCGTCGATGTCCACATAGGTGGATCCTTCTGGAAAACCAGGCCAAGTTTTCTCGGGATACAGGTCGGGCATGGCGAGTGCGGCCAGGGCGCCATTGCGCACCTCGTCGAGCCTCTCCCCTGGCAACCGTAGCATCTTCGCTAATTGTCCAGCCTCATCGAGCAGCGCGAGACTACCGAAGCGCTGGCCGGGACGACGGCTCAGGCTGAGGGCTCGCGCCTCCGAGACCCTGGACTCGAAGAGTTTTTCCCGAGTCTGGCCTTCGGCGCGCAAAGCCCACAGCGAGAGGGCAGTCCCACCCACGGCGCTTATCAGGAGCAGCCCCGCCAGGCTCGCGATCATCGCGGCCCAGCCAGGGTTGCGTCGCGCCCAACGCCAGGTACGCCCCAAGGCCCCTATGGGCCTGGCCAGCACGGGCCGACCGTCCAAATAGCGCCGCAAATCCTCGGCGAGCGCCCGCGCGCCGGCGTAGCGCTTGCCGGCCTCCTTCTCCAGGCATTTGAGGCAGATCGTCTCCAGGTCGTGCGGCATGCCGGTTGTGAGCTTTCCCGGGGCAATTGGCTCGCGCGTCCGCACCTGTTCGAGCGTTTCCAGAACGCTCGCCGACACGAACGGAGGCCGGCGCGTCAGCAGCTCGTACAGGATCGCGCCAAGAGCGTAAATGTCGGCTGCTGGGCCGATCGCGCCCACTGCTCCCGTCGCCTGTTCCGGGGCCATGTACGAGGGAGTTCCCAGGACGTCCCCCACGGAGGTCAGCTCGGCACGCTCCTGCTTGGCCAACCCGAAGTCCGAGATCTTGGGAATGAAGCTGGCGAGCCTCAAGTTCTCTGCCTCATCTCTCTCGCCCTTCGCCCCTCGCCCCTCGCCACTAATCAAGATGTTGGCAGGTTTGAGGTCCCGATGAATGATGCCGTGGCCGTGAGCATGATCGACGGCCCAGGCCAACGTCTCGATCAGCTCAGCGGCCTGCCGGGGAGTCAACGGTTTGCCTGAAAGCCTTTTCTCCAGGCTGCCGCCCCTCATGTATTCCAGGACGAGGAATGGCACCCCTTCGTGCTCGCCGACGTCGTAGACCTGCACGATATTGGGATGGTGGAGACGTGCGATGGCGTCCGCCTCGGCCTGAAAGCGCACGCGCCGCTCCGTCGAGGTGTGCGCCCCATACAAGAGCATCTTCAGAGCGACTACGCGCTCCAGCCGGAGCTGGCGAGCCCGGTAAACCACACCCATGCCGCCACGACCCAGCTCTCCATGAATCTCGTAGCCGGGCAGCCCTCGCGGGAGCGGGTCATCCAACTTTTGCCTTGCACTCGCAAAGTCGGGGAACGTATCCCGGCTATTTTCGGCTTCCGGCAGAACGATCGCGCTTGTAGCCGAACTCGTCCCAGGCCGACCTGTCTCAATCCGCCCGGACGACATGGAGGAAAGATGAACCGCCTCGCGCAGGGAATTGAGGAACGGGTCGGCAAGACTATCCAGTCGCCGGGCGGTCGCCTCGCAGTCGGGGCAGCCTTCGAGGTGGACGGTGATAAGGCGCGCAACCCGCTCCGGCAATTCGCCGACCACCAAAGCGCGCAATTCTGCCTCACTGACGCAACCGACATCGCCCATCACACAGACCTCGGACAACCCACAGCATCGACTCTGTTAGCCTATTCAAGCATTCGGAGAGGCTCAGGGGAACTGCCGGAACCTCCGTTTACCCACTATAGTAGATTGTGCGGTGTGTGACACCATTCGGAGTAGCTCAAGCTGTCAGCTGAAGCTACAAGAGGGGCAACGACCGCACTCTTACCTCATCTGCACAATGATAAAGGAGTTAGTGCCGTTCACACGACACCCCTGAGCTTACTTGAGCGGATCCGAACGCGCGACCCCGACGCCTGGGGGCGCCTGATCGAGCTTTACCAGCCGCTTGTGCGTTTCTGGTGCTCCCGCGGGGGCCTGCAAGGCCCCGATGCGGAAGATGTGGCCCAGGAGATCTTTGCGGCGGCAGGGGCTAATCTGGATTCGTTCCACCACGACCAGCCAGGCGACACCTTTCGAGGTTGGCTGCGGAGCATTACCCGCAACCAGGTGCGCTTGCATTTCCGCCGCAACCAGGGCCGCCCGCAGGCGGAGGGAGGCTCCGATGCCTGGCGCTATCTTCAAGACGTGCCCGATCCCCTTGCCAATATCGAAGACGAAGAGACGGTCGAAATGAGCCATCTATACAAGCGTGCCCTGGAACAGGTGCGCTGCGAGTTCGAGGAAGCCACCTGGCAAGCCTTCTGGCTCAGCGCCGTCGAGGATCGTCCCCCGGCGACACTTTCTGAACAGTTAGGGATGACCCCAGCAGCCATTCGCCAGGCCAAGTCGCGCGTGCTCCGCCGCCTGAAACAAGAAATGGGTGAATTGCTCGCATGAGGACAAAAAGGGCTGGGGCGCGGTGGGTGTTGCCACCCACCGCGCCCCGGCTGTTTGTTGTTGCCTTCTTCTCCTTGGCAGACATCCGTCGCGCTGCGGATTCGGCAGGCATGAGTTTCCTGTCACACTCCGCGCATTCTCGTTATTAGATCATTCGTGGCTGTTGCTGCCTCAAATGCTGCCGAAAACCTCCAGTGCGTGGTTCCGGGCAACAGTTTCGATGGATCGCCAGCGTGCGATACCTGCATCCGCAATCGAGATCCAATGGAAGGTTTGACTGGAGTGGTTCGTTTCGACCGACAGGAACTCCCTCGGGAAATTTCGACGAAATGGCCGGTGAGTTGTAGCCGCCAACCACACTCCTTAGCGGCCCGGCATCACCCGAGCGCCTGGTTTGCGCGCCCGGAAGGATGTCCTTCTAATTGTAACGCGGACCGCTTCCTTGGTGGAGATCCAGAGCAATGGCGATGTTGTCATTCTTCCATTCCCGGAAATCAGGTTCGAGTCGATCTCAGGCAAGAGATCTTGCTGGGCGCAAGCGTAGCCAAAGAAAAAGCGGTCGTCCGTTGCTGCTGGAGCATCTGGAGGACAGAACCTTGCTCTCAGTCGTCAACTGGATTAATCCCGCAGGCGGCGACTGGGACACTCCCGGCAACTGGAGCACTGGCCAGGTTCCTGGCGCGACTGACGATGCGGTCATCAACTATTCCAACATCACGGTCACCCACAACACCAGCAGTTCCGATGCGGTCAACAGCATCACGAGTGAGGCTGCACTCACTCTTTC
>DATGZX010000242.1:0-25549 GCA_035296965.1 Gemmataceae bacterium | reverse complement strand
GCCGGACGAACTCGCCGGTTGGTACAGCCAGATCCAAACCCTGGGCCTGGCAGGCATTGCCAACGGCTTCCTCACGTCGCAGGAATACCGCGGGGACAGCGTCAGTGGCGATATCGCGGCTTTCCTCCATCGTCCTGCAACTGCAACGGAAGTCGGCAATTTCATCGCCACGCAGACCGACTTGCTCGGGCTCGAGGCAGCGGTCCTGAGCACGCAGGAGTATTTCACAAATGGTTGATCGCTGGCAGGACCCGTGACTGGCAGACTACGACACTCCGAATTACTGGCATTTAGTTCTCCGGCCGAGCGGACCAGAAGGGGACGGATGGACACATCTAACTCGGACTATTCACCGCAATGGAATTGCAAACAGTGCGTCGGACACTCGCCCGATGCGTAAGCGAGGTTAGCTCCTGACCCCAGCCTCGCTTACGCGTCGGGTTAATATGGGATCATTAATAATCCGGGCCAGGTTCAGTGACACGATTGCGGCTGCTGGGTTCGATCTGCCTGGGCAGATTTGCCAAGACAGCTATGCAGCTGAATGGCTGCCTTGTATGGTCAAAATTGGCACCTTCGCGGACGCACCCCAGACAACACGTCTTGGATCGACTTTCCATCTCATTCTGATCGATGAGACCCCCAGCCGAGCATTTCTGTTGATTTTTCCAGGGAATGTGGCCCGTCAAGATAAGCGGACCGTCCGAATAGTAATAATAAACGTATCCCTAATATCGCGTGGAATTCGCCTCCCAAACACATTTTGCGCCAAGGGCCTTTTTAGTCCCAAAATGATCATCACGCAAAAAGCCCGTGTTTTTTACACTTTCTGAGGTCTCGACCTGGTATTTCGCGGGGGTTCCATTCTCAAAATGCTTAGGCGATGCCAAAAACCGCCTGTTTTCCGCGATTTTTGCAAAGTGCGAATTTCGCGTTGAGGCGCATTTTTGTCCCGGTTACGGCCCTGTTGTGCGCCGGTCTCCCCAGTTGTGCGCGGGTCTCCGACCCCGCACTGAGGCTGACCGCAGGCCTCCAGAACCAGGGGGAGACCTGCGGTCAGCGGTTACGGCGAAGTCAGGAGACCGCGCTCTGCTCCTTCGTGCTCCTGAGGGACAATTCGCAACCGAACGCAACGTGACTCACATGCCCGCGCAAAAGTCGTGGGCTTGCCGCCGACATTACTTTGCCACTTCTCGGAAGTTCGAACCCTGAGAATTCGCGGCCCGGAAGTAACCCTGTGCGGTTTCCACGAACCGTGTGAATTCCACATCATCGCCGAACGCGTGTTTGGGAAGGATGTAGGCCTGTTGCGTGCTCACATAAATGAAGGCATGGTTTTCGGTCACGTCGATTCTCTCGATTGCGCTCCACTTCACTGAGGCGCTCGACCAAGCCGTGCTGAGGGTGACCATCTCCGCATCGATCCTCATTCGCTGGGGTTCCAACAGCTTGCGGTTGCCGCCGAGGCGCAACACGAACCGACCGCGAAGGCTGCTAAGCCTATGTCGAAACAAATAAGCGAGGGGTAATGGCAAGACCATCATGAATCCGAAGATTATCTGTTTGGTAACGAAAGGATGCTTGAGATCCAGATTAAGAAAAAGAACGGAGAAGCCTACCAGGAATAGGATCCCCAGTGGTGACAGACAACCGCCCAAATACCTGCCCGGGTTAGAACAGCGTAGGTGGTGCCTGAAGAAGGCTGCCAAATCCTGCTTGGTCAAACTGAACTCGACTTCCATGGCAGACCCCGTAGAAGATGGAACCGGCATTTTAGTGGTTGATCGAACAGAACGCGAGACCGCAAAATCCGTGAGGGGGAGTTGAGGTGGATTTGTAGGGTGTCAAGCGTACTCGCGCCGACGCACCATTCTCAGGACGCGGCTACCACCACTGCATCAATTCCCAAAAATAAGGAGGAGCGTCTTCGGATTGTTGAGCATGCATCGTGAAACCGCATGAAGAAGCGGTGTCCTGCTGGTTGTTTGGCAAGGTGCGTCGGCGCGAGTACGCTTGACACACCCTACTGGTGCGCACTGATTGGACAACTACGTCTCCCAACCGACTCGCCACGGAGCGTAACTGCTCTTTTGCGCGACTATTTTCCCATTTTGCCGGTTGCTCCTCACAAGACTTCGCCTTGCGTGGCCATGCCAGACCCACTAAACTTTAGGTTTGCGGTCTAAAAGGCTGATCGTCAGATTTGCCGTAAAGGTAAATTCCTGAATGCATTACGACCCGAGCAATCCGCTGATCGTGCAGGGAGACCGGTCTATCTTGGTGGAGGTGGACAACCCGCGGTATGCGGAGGCACGCGATGCTCTGGCACCATTCGCGGAGTTGGAGAAAAGTCCGGAACATATCCATACGTATCGCCTGAGTTCGCTGTCGCTCTGGAACGCCGCCGCCGCCGGCCATACGGCCGACAGCATGATCGACGTGCTAGAGCGCTACAGCAAGTTCCCGCTGCCATCGAACCTCGCGGTGGACATCGCCGAGCAGGTGAGCCGTTATGGTCGCGTCCGTCTGGAAAAATCGGACGACAAGCTGCGCCTGGTATGCTCGGACCGGCCGCTCCTGGAAGAACTGATCCGCCAGCCAAAAGTGCGCGAATTTCTCGGAGAGCGCGTCGATGCCAGCAGCTTTCTGGTGGAGCCGGCGTTCCGAGGAGTGCTCAAGCAGGCCTTGATCGCCGTCGGTTACCCCGCCGAAGACCTGGCCGGCTACACCGAGGGCGCGCATATGCCCATGCAACTGCGCACGCTCTCAAGGCTGGGCTTGCCCTTTGTGGTCCGCGACTACCAGCGCGGCGCGGCCGACGCATTCTATGCCGGCGGCGATGTGCGCGGCGGCAGCGGCGTCATCGTCCTGCCGTGTGGAGCGGGCAAGACCATCGTCGGCATTGCCGCGATGGCTCTCATGCAGCGCTCTACGCTCGTGCTGACGACCAGCATCACGGCGGTCAAGCAATGGCATCGCGAGTTGCTCGACAAGACCGACCTTCAAGAAGATCAGGTGGCCGAGTACACCGGCGAGTGCAAGGACATCGCTCCCGTCACGCTGGCCACCTATCAGATCCTCACGCACCGTCCGGACAAGAAGGAAGAATTCCCCCACTTCAAGATTTTCGACAGCCGCGATTGGGGCCTGATCATCTACGACGAAGTCCACCTCTTGCCGGCGCCGGTCTTTCGGGTTACTGCCCAGATCCAGGCGCGGCGCCGCCTGGGGCTGACGGCCACGCTCGTGCGCGAGGACGGCTGTCAGGAAGATGTCTTCAGCTTGATCGGGCCGAAGAAATACGATGTCCCGTGGCGCGAGCTGGAAACGCGGGGCTGGATCGCGGAGGCAACCTGCACCGAGGTCCGCATCGCCTTGCCCGAACCTCTCCGCATGGAGTATGCGGTGGCGGAATGGCGCAACAAGTATCGCATCGCTAGTGAAAACCCCGCCAAGGATGACATGGTAGCGCGCTTGCTGGAGAAGTATAAGGGCAGCCGGGTGCTGGTGATCGGTCAGTATCTGAAGCAACTGCGCCAGCTCAGCAAGCGTTTTGACATCCCGCTGATCACGGGGCAAACGCCGAGCAGCGAGCGGGAGGACCTCTATGGCCGCTTCCGCCGCGGCGAAGTGCGCAACCTGGTCCTTTCCAAGGTCGGCAACTTTGCCATCGACCTGCCCGATGCCAACGTGCTAATCCAGGTATCCGGTACTTTTGGCTCCCGGCAGGAGGAAGCGCAACGCTTGGGCCGCATTCTTCGTCCCAAATCAGGGGGAGAGGTTGCCCACTTTTACACCCTGGTCACGCGCGATACGCGCGAGTTGGATTTTGCCCACCACCGCCAGCTCTTCCTCACGGAGCAAGGCTATAGCTATAGCATCCTCGATAGCGGCGATTTGCTGGAACAGATGCGCATGACAGGTTGACGTTCCTCGAGGACCGACAATCCCGGATGCCGGGTTTCGGCATGGTCCAAAAGCAATTCTGCGGGGGTAACAGTGCTTCTAGGGCAAGCTGCTGGCTTGCCGCTAATTACGGAGGAGCAAGCTGGCAGCTTGCTCTACGATAGTTCCGATTTTGAACCACCCCTAAGTTTCTCTGTTCGCGTGCACGGGGACTACCCGCCGACTTGTGGTCTCCTGGTAGATGAAGGAAGCCAATGTCCAAACCAACATCCGGGACCCGTATCCCCGTAAAACTGCATCGCAGAGTTTGCCTGATCCAAAGCGAAGACGCACTTCTGGCCGAGGAGCTCCTAGCCAGCAAAAAGCTGAGTCAGGATCTGGCGGGCCGGCTGACAGACCAGGTATTACTGGTCCGGCCCGGGCGAGTCGATGCGGTCATCCAGGAGCTGCAACGCATGGGCCACACGCCGCGTGTAGTGGCGAGGGACGAGGGACGAGGGACGAGGGACGAGGAGCCGTAGAAAGTGGCTGAGCGTCGCCCGCCTCTGTCCCCTATTCCCTCTTCCCTCGCCCCTCTCTTAACCGATGCCTCTTACCGACCCTGATCTCTGGACCGACTATCTTCGCGAAACGCTGCAATGCTACAGCGAGTCGTTGCTCCGCGACGTGACAACCAGGCTGCTCAAGCCTCGGAATCAATGGGCGGCGGAAGAATTGATCGAACGCAGCCTGGCCAGCATCGACAATGCCGCCGTCGTCGATCGCCGATTACAGGATCTCGACGTTGCCAGCCGCAGTGTTCTCACGCTCATCGCCCGTAGCCGGCAGCCCCGCTGGCGCTTGGGCAACCTTCTCGAACTGCTTACCGCGTTGGGACATTCCCAAGGGCCTCAGCCGGTTTTAACACTCTTCGAAATCGGCCTGCTTTTCCCGGACCTGCTTGGGAGGGAAGTGCGGCAGGGCGCAGACGCTGCGGCCAAAGCAACCGCTGGCCAGGCTTCCTTGAAAACCTTCGAGCAATGGCTTGGCCAGGCTGGCGGCAGCGGATTCGTAGTGTTCGCTCATCCGAATGTGATGGCGCGTGCTCTCGCATGTGAGCTGGAACTGCCGCTGTTGCCATGCGTCGAAGGTCTCGACGGCGCCGTGCACGAGGCGGACGGGCTGGAATGGCCGCTGCGCCTCGCGGCCATGTGGCAATTGCTCACAGAATCGCCTTTGCGAAAGACTCAAGGTGGCGACTTCTTCAAGCGCGATCTGGATCGCCTGCGGACCGACCCACGCCTGAGCGCGGCGCCGGCCGAGAGCCTGGCCGATACACCCGACGGCAGCCTGCTAGCCGCGGAACTCGCTCAAATCGAAGGTTTGGCCCAGGCAGATCAGGCGGAGCTGCGCGTCGGCACTCTGCCGGCATGGTGGGACGCTGGCTTACCTGAGACGCTGGCGTCACTCTGGGCGGCCTTACCGCTGCTCGAGACCTGGAATCCCCTGGATGGCTGGCGCACGACCGAGACGCCGGGGAACCCCTATCCCTCTGCGTACCTCCTCGCCTTGTTGCTCCTGGCCCGGTTGCCGGAGAATGGCTGGGCAGACCCCGACGACGTCGAGGTCTGGATCTGCGAGAAGCACCCCTACTGGCAAGGAGAGGAACTCCGCCCTTCGCGGCGCCGGAGCTGGATACCCACATTCTTGCTCGGGCTCGCCTATCAACTGCGTCTCGTTCAGGCTGCCAAAAACCCCGCAGGCGAATGGCTGGTGCGGCTTTCGCCGATGGGAAGATGGGTATTGGCACTATCCGAGGTGCCGGCGCCTGCGCCCGCGTTCTCGCAGACGCTCCTCGTTCAGCCCAATCTGGAAATCATCGCCTACCGGCAGGGACTGACTCCCGCGCTCATCGGCCGGCTGACTCGATTTGCCCAGTGGAAAAATCTGGGCGCCGCCTGCATGTTGCAGCTGGACGCTGCTACTGTCTACCGCGGGCTGGAGTCGGGCCTGACCTATGAGGCAATTTTGCAACTCCTGGAGAGCCACGGCATGCGGGCTACGCCTCCTGCCGTTACCGAGTCGCTGCGCACGTGGGCCAATAAACGCGAACGCATCAGCATCTATCCATCGGGCACGCTTTTCGAGTTCGGCAATCCGGAGGACATGAATGAGGCACTTGCCCGCGGCTTGCCGGGAGTTCGCATTTCCGACCGGTTGCTGGTAGTGGCGGGGGAAAGCGATATCGATTTTCGTCATTTTCGGCTAACCGGAACCCGCGACTATGGCTTGCCGCTCGAAAAGTGCGTGGAGGTCGACGAAGACGGCGTCACCCTGGCGGTGGACGTAACGCGCTCGGACCTGCTGCTGGAAACGGAGATTGCCCGCTTTGCCGAGCCAATCGATGGCCCAAGCATGAGCGGCCGGCGCCGCTATCGGCTCACGCCGGACTCCCTGGCTGCTAGCCGGCAGTCCGGCCTGGGAGCGACCGATTTGGAGGCATGGTTCCTGCAACGGACCGGCCAGAGTCTCTCCCCTGCGGCACGGCTGCTCCTGGGCGGCTGCCAGACGCCTGCCCCCGAACTCCGGCACCAGCTCGTACTGCACCTGGCTAGCTCGGAATTGGCCGACGGCTTATGTCAATGGCCAGGCACCAGGCAATATATCCGCGAGCGCCTGGGCGAAACGACGTTGGCCATCGCACCGCAAGACGTGGATGCATTACGTGCTCGACTGGCGACCCTGGGTGTAACCGTAAAATGGTAAACGCAGCAGGTGCCGGCAAGCCGGGCAAGCCAAGTCCAGCAAATCAAAACTGATCTTCGCCCGCCAAGCCGGCGCGGATACACTGCCCCGGCGAAGTCCTCTCCGAACGAGGCAGGCGTTCCAGGGAAGGAACAATCATGCTGGCAACGGCTCCCGATGCAATCAATTATTGGCCTGATTCTGCATGTGCCCGTGCTTTTTGGGGACAACAGGAGCTGCCGCCTTATCGCCGCCTCCTGGCCGACACCGCTGCGTGGCTTGATCCCAAGCCTGGCGAACGCTGGCTCGATTTGGGATGCGGATGCGGCCAGCTGACCCAGGCGCTCTGGGAAAAGAGCGGAGGATCTCTTCAAGAAGTTGTCGGCCTCGACTGCGCTGCCGTCAACGAACGGGCTTTTCAGAAACTGTGCACAAATACCACACCTCCTGTGCTGGAAGGGCGCATTCGCTTCGTCGCATCCAATTTTAGTGAGGGCCTTCCCACCTGGGATGATGCAAGGTTCGACGGCGTCGTCTCCGGGCTCGCCATCCAGTACGCGGAGTGCTACTCGCCCGAGAACGGGGCGTGGACAACCGACTCTTATGTGCGGCTCCTGTCCGAGGTGTACCGGGTCTTGCGGAAAGGTGGGCGGTTTGTATTCTCTGTGAACGTCCCGGAGCCTGCCTGGGGCAAAGTCGCCCTGCGGGCGCTGCCGGGCGTGTTCCGCGCCCGCAAACCAGCGCGTTATCTGAAGAATTCCCTGCGCATGCTCCGCTACGGCGCCTGGCTATCGCGCGAGGCACGCCGCGGCCGATTTCACTACCTGCCGATCCAGGATATTCAGACCATGCTGGGCGACACCGGCTTCGCACAGGTTGAATACCGGCTGACGTATGTCCGCCAGGCATATCTGATCCGGTGCCGGAAGCCCGTGTGCTAACCTGCTTCGACCTTCGTTTCGTCACATCCATCCGTCCGGCCTCCACCGTCTTTAGCGGCAGAAGGCGCGAAGGCATGCTATTTGCTCTCCTGTCAAGCGCAAGTTCAACCGCAAGGAGCGTCCCCCTCATGGAGCAGCTAGAAACCCGCCACAAGAGCAAACCTGGATAAAGATTGGGAGGGAAGAATGGGTAGTCAACGTGTAGCCATCGTGTTGGCGTTTCTTGGATTAGGAAGCGGCTTTGAGATCAGCACAGGGTATGGCCAGCCTCCGCCCGATGCAGCGCCGGTCGCACAGGCGGACGGAACCGAGGTTTTGGCAAGCGGCCCCATCCACGAGGCCTATGCCGAGCCTGTCGATACGAAGCCGCAACCGACCTCAGTGGTTCCCAAACAGCCACCCGATTCGATTCAAGAGATCCCTCCCGACCAGAAGCCAGCGGGAGAAAACGTGCAATGGATTCCGGGTTACTGGTCCTGGGATATTGACCGCAACGACTTCATCTGGGTGAGCGGGGTGTGGCGCGTGCCGCCTCCCGATCAGCAATGGATGCCCGGTTACTGGAACCAGGTCAACGGCGGCTGGCAGTGGGTGCCTGGATTTTGGAACACCGGCCAGCAGGATCAGGTCCAGTATTTGCCGCCTCCTCCGGAAGCGCTCCAGGCCGCGGCTTCGACGCCGGCGCCTGATCCGAATAGCGTCTTTGTGCCCGGCACATGGGTCTACGTCGTTCGCGATTCTCGCTATGCCTGGCGGCCTGGCTACTGGGTCGATTATCGACCGGGTTGGGTATGGATTCCTGCACACTACTACTGGACGCCTGTCGGCTACGTTTTCGTAGATGGCCACTGGGACTATGAGCTGAACCGCCGCGGCTTGATGTTCGCCCCGGTCTTCTTCCGCGATCGCATTTGGTTGCGGCCCGGCTGGTTTTATCGCCCCGATTACGCGGTCTATCCCGATTACGCGATGAGCTGTCTCTTCGTCTGCCCTGGCTCCTACAGCTACTATTTCGGCGACTACTACGCTGCCGCCTATGCCAAGGGAGGCTTCGTGCCCTGGCTCGATTTCCGCCTGGGCCGAGTCGGCTACGATCCCCTCTTCGCCTACTACCGCTGGGCCCATCGCGACAATCCGCGCTGGATCGCAGATCTGCGTACTGTCTACGCCGGCCGCCTCAAGGGCACATTGCCCAGGCCGCCGCGGACCATTCTGGAGCAAACGACGCTCATCCGGAATCTAAGGGCCAAGAACGCCAACGTCGCGCTGATCGAAAACATGACGGCCGTGGCGCCGCTGTCGAAAATCGGCCAGAAGTTCGTGCGGCTCGAGACAGTGTCGCGCGAGGAACAAGCCCGCGATCGCGTGTTTGCCCGCCAAATCATCGACGCCAGCCGCGAACGCAATCGCGTGGCGGTGCAGTTGATCAAAACGGGCAAGGCGCCCCTGCGTGTCACGGACCGGCCGCAGTTTGCCCGCGTACAGCTTCCGAAAGCGGAGGTGTCCGTGCATATCAACGAAGGGCGTGAAATCCATGGCGGCGCGGTCAAGATTGAGGAACGTAAGCCGGGCACGTTTACACCCGATATCAAGATTCAGCCGCGGACGGAATTGAAGCTCCAACCTAAACTGGAAGTGCACCGGCCGCTGCCACCGCCAAGGCCCGACATCAAAGTGCAGCCTCGTCATGAAGAAAAGCCCGAGCCCAAGAAGCCCGGGGAGCACAAATAGTCGTCACCCTGCCGTCAACCACCAACACGCCGGCCCCGCGATTTGTCGCGGGGCCGGCCCTATTTGTACCCCAGTGGCACGAGACCATTTTGAGAATATTAAGCAGAAAAAACCTGCCCCCCGCGCCAAAATCCCTTCGTGAAAACCACGTAAAACACGGGGTTTTCTGCGGCACTGCGAAATGATGATTTTGAACGAGCGCGCATTGGCATCCCTCTAGTTGCCAATAACTACGAGCATTGGCGGCGCGGTCATCACGACAGACACCGAAGGGCGAGTCACCTATCTCAACGATGTCGCTCAGAGAAACCAACCTAACAATCCACGGCACAAGGCCGTGGGATTCCAGACCGGTTGGGCCGGTCGTGTGTAGAAACCAACCTAACAATCCACGGCACAAGGCCGTGGGATTCCAAACGTGATTGTGGGACGACGCATCGACACTAGCCGTGAGATGCCACGGGCTTGCCCCGTGGAGGTTCACGTTGGTTTCTACTCTCAGAGACCCGCCCATCTTGGATGCCACGGGCTTGCCCCGTGGAGGCTCGCGTTGGTTTGTACTCTCAGAGGCCCGCCCATCATGGATGCCACGGGCTTGCCCCGTGGAGGCTCACGTTGGTTTCTACTCCGCGAATTGTGGCTGCGCGTTGTGGCCTGGTCTCCCGACAAGGCCACTCGCTTGACTGCAGGTCTCCCTGGCAAGGGAAAGACCTGCTGTCGGGCCGGTGCACTGTGGTCTGTTCCCACATTCTCACGCATTGCGCAAACTATTTCTTGATCCGACCGAGCTGGCTTGTTACCATCAACCCAATTCTTCTCTTAGACTGGTTCACGCAATTGCGGAGCCCGACCGCGATGAGTACTCCAGCAACTCCTTCACCTGCCCCAGTAGTCCAGAACAGCACCAACCGCGTAGCACCATCGTGGTCGTTTATCACAGGGGTCGCGTTGATCCTCCTTGTCATTGGGCTGCTGGCTTGGCAGCGTATCAGCACCCACGGCTTCATTGCCGGCCGGCAGGACTGGGTGTTATTGCTGATTGGCGTTGCCCTGGTGACAGGGATGGTTTTCTGGCTCGTGACTCCGGGCGCCGAGGGTGAGCTCAACCTCGCTCATCTCGGTCTCAAGCTCACCGGCGGAGCGGCTATCGGCGCAGGATTCATGCTTATCGCCTGGGGGCTGACGAAGATCAGCCCGACCACGGTCATCGTTGCGCTCGATCAGGATTCCCTCGCCAACCGTCCCGTCGTTCGCGGCTTAGATACGGAGAATATTGATCTAGCCTATCAGCTCCCAGACCAGCGAGTGCTGGTCGAGTTCAAGGACGGCAAGGAGCACGGCTGGTTTAAGACTGAACATCTCGAGGTTGGCGGCAAACTCGTGTACCTCACGTACAAGGTTACGCGCGCCGGGCTGGACGGGCAGCCCGTGCGCACCGAGGAGAAGACACCATGAGATTCATTGCTCCATGCATCGGCCTGCTTCTTTTCGTCTGCGTCGCGCGGGCTGACGACCCAACCCCGGCGGCCAGCCGGCCCATAGGCCTGACACTCAATGACCTGCGCGCCATCCGCAGAGCTTCCAAGGTGTGGCAAAATTGGTTGCCTCCATTGTCGCCGGCAGTCAAGGCGTTACTCCTTGACCGAAGCGAGGGCGAAGTAGTCCAGATCGTCCTGCAGCCTAACGGCGTTTGCCAATACCGCGGAAGAACGGAGCCACGCTTGCTGGCTGAACAAGGGGTCGCCGACGATTACAGTAGGCTGGCCCAGGCCTTGCAGACTCCCGACTTCAAGAAGGTCATCGAGTTGGTCGAATCGAGTAGCAGTCCTCAAGTCTATACGAATCTTGGTGCTTATGGACAACAGCTGAAGGCATGGAATGACGACGTCGCCCAGTTAGCAGCCTCCCCGAGCGAGAAGGAGGGGTTGCGGCTTTTTCTTGGCGAATCGTTGTTGCAAATTCCCGAGGAATCTCGGAAATCGTTGTGGTCGAATGCCAATGTGCAGGCGGAGCTGGGGCCTTTGGTGGAAAAAGCGCGACAGCAAGAGAATGACAAGTTGGCCGCAGTCAAGGCCGGTGAGGCCAAACCAGCTTCGGCGCGAGACGAGCGCGTCCTGGCGGGACAGCTCGTTCATGTCGTCAATGAGAACTACAAGAGCAAAGCCTGGTCGCTAAACGCCGTGACGGAACCCCCCGATGACGACGACAAACAAATCTACACGTTCTCGTTCGAGCCCGGCCGCAAAGCCTTTTTCAAAGCCGACCCAGCAGCTGCCAAAGCCCTGACGCATGCCAAAGACTCGACAGAATTCACAGGAATCCTCAAGGATAAAGACGTCGCCGTCTACTTCGACGCTGGTGGCAAGAAGGGAGTCTCAAAGATTGATTTGGAAGGACTGCAGAAGCAGATCAAGAGCCTAGAGAAGAAGCCGTAGAACAAGGCGGGGCCGGGGCCGGAGAATTCGCACAGCTGGGGAAGCCGCGCAGCACCCTGCCATCAAAATTCTCATCAGTGAGAAGCTTGACCACAGGGCGACCTCTTGGCTCGGGCGAGCAGTACTTCGCGTAGGTTGGTTGGCGGTTCCTGGGCCGCATCAATCTTCTGTGGGGTAGGGGACACTGTGCTTCGTCACATAGAAACCAACCTAATGATCCACGGCTCAAGGCCGTGGGATTCCAGACCGTTTGGGCCGGTCGTGTGTAGAAACCAACCTAACGATCCAGGGCTCAAGGCCGTGGGATTCCAGACGCGATTGTGGCACGCCGCTTCGACACTGGCCGTATGATGCCACGGGCTTGCCCCGTGGTGGGTCACGCTGGTTTCTACTTCCCCAGGCCCGCCAATGTTGGATGCCACGGGCTTGCCCCGTGGAGGCTCACGCTGGTTTCTACTTCCCAAAGCCCCCCAATCCCGGATGCCACGGGCTTGCCCCGTGGTGGCTCACGCTGGTTTCTACCTCCCAGGGCCATCCAGTCTTGGATGCCACAGGCTTGTCCCGTGGAGGCTCACGGCGGTTTCTACTTCCCAAGTCCAGGAGCCGAGGAAATCCAGCTTGATCTGATCCTCGACTACCGCAGCAACGTAGCGCTCTGTCCCGCCTTCCCGGAATATTTCCGCACGCACCAGCGACCGCTGTTCGCGATCTGGGGCAAGAACGACCCTCACTTCATCCCGCCGGGCCCTGAAGCCTACCAGGGCGACATTCCTGATGCCGAGGTTCAATCTTTCGACGCGGGGCACTTCGCCCTGGAGACGCCGGGTGCGATGCTTTCAGGCCACGGGCTCGCCAAAGAAATCCTAGTCGCTGGATGGCCTGAAAGCATGCCGAGCAGCCGGTGACCCGGCCCGTTCAATGGGCCACAAACGGCCAATGAAGCACCCTCCTGCGTTGGGGCACGAACATGGTTTCGGACCTGCGAGGTGCAGGATTTCTCTTAGCGATCGGGGGCCCGAAAGCACCCGGCGCAGTCCCCTGCCAATCCGCCAGCGATCTGCGCCTCGTCGGCAGTCGTGAGGGCATCCCCGCCCGCAGCAGCGAGCGACATCTGGGGCTAGCGCTACCTGGTTTGCGCTACCCAGGGAACCCTGCCTGGTTGAGCAATTGGATGAATTTCCGCTTGGCACCGTGTCGGCGGCGCAGCTCCCTGATTCGTTGTGCCAGAGCTTCGCGGCTGCCGGACCGCTCCGCAAGATCACGCAGGTCCCTGACTAGGTCCACAGCGCGCATGTAGTCCTTGGGCAGTTTCGCCCCGACGGCGCTCTCGATTTGTTGCCAGAGTTCTTCCTCTCGACCGGCCAGCGCGTCGAGGTGTCGAGCGCGTTCGGCCGCCTTCTCCTGGAGGCGCCGTGCCTCCTGCTTCACGGCCCGCGCCTCAGTGCGACGCTCCTTCTCCGCGGTAAGTCGATCGCGTGCGGCCAGCAGCTCCGCGGCCGTGCGCCGGGGCGGAGCCTGCACTTCCTTTGCGTTGCGTTGCAGTCGCTTCCGGGCCTCGTCCTCGACGAAGCGCCGCTGCAGCTCGGCGGACACGAACATGCCCTCGCCGTGCAAGAGACGCATCAGCATGCTGTTTTTTTCGGGCCCAGGTAACCGCTCGATCCAGGCGGCGACCTGCTCGGTCGAAGGCTCCTGCAGGGCGCTCTCGCCCGAAGTTTTCGCCGCAATCTGGACAAGGTCGAGGTCGAGGCGGACGAACTCGGCAAACCGCCGCAGCGGGGCCGACAGCTTCTTCAGTCCAGGCGGGACCGGTGGCTCCGACAGCTTCTCGCCGTCATTGTCCAGGTGGCTATTGTCGAGGGCGGCCAGCCAGCCCAGATAGAGGCAACGCAAGTCCCCGGCCAGGAGACTGGCCCGCAGTGGAATGAGTGAAGTCAGCCAGCCCTCGCCCTCCGTGTATTCCCAGCCATCCTCGATGTTGGAGTGCAAATCGAGGATGACGTTTTCCCCAGAGGCCCGTACCGTCAAGGCGTCGGGCAGGCAATAAGGCTTGACAGAAGACAGCGGAAGGGCCGAAGCCGGCAGCCGCAGCATGAGCCGGCGACTGCCCCAGTTGGCAATGTAAAGGTGAGCATCGAAATATTGATCCATCAAACGATCGGGATTCCCTCTGAAATCGCCGAAGTGGTAAACGTTGACCAGACTGGTCGGCGTGACTTCCGCGCGCGAGGTGAGCGAGCGCAGCTTGGACATCGCCTTCTCGTCGAGCGGCCTGTCGATGGCTTGGAATTCGTAATACTGGTATTCGCTCATCGTGCATCCTGAACGAGGTATTCTTCCTCGCTCCATGCTCCTTGGCGCGGAAGGATATCCTCGAGCACATCCTTCCATTCGTGTGTCGACGGAAGGTTGGCTGAGGGCTGCGTTGCGGTGGCCATGGCGTCACCTTTGAGTGAGGCGTTCATTTCCACAGTTAATATAATCGCCGCCGAAAGGCTTTGCTACTCGGGAAGGGAGAGCTGCGGTCGAGAGAGCGGCCTGGTCAGGAGACCGGGCCATAGCTGATACCGGGGGAGTGGCCTGGTCAGGAGACCAGGCCACAGCTGAGTGAGGGATCCGCCCCGAGCGCGAGGCGGACGCCCCGCGGAAGGGTCACGAGAGTCGGGAGTCTTTTCCGATCTGTCACATACGAAAAGACTCCCGACCCCTTTTTTGAAAGACTCCCGACCCCTTTTTCACAGCTGCTGCCAGGCAGTCGACGAGTCCGCGATCGTTTGCTCCCAAACGGTGCCGTCATTATGGAGATCGAGGATCAATCCGCTGCCGGCGATGGAGAAGGAATACACGCCGCTGTCCACCTTCTTCCACGCGCTTGCCGAGCCCGCGGAGTTCTGCTCCCAGAGAGTACCGTCGCCATGCAGAGCGACGACCAGGCCATTGCCGGCGACGGCGAAGGAGTGCACGCCATGGTCCACTGTTTTCCAGGAACTCGCGGAGCCTGCGCTCATTTGTTCCCGGAGGGAGCCGTCGCCATGCAGATCGACGATCAGGCCGTTACCGGCGATCGAGAAGGAGTATACGCCGCTGTCCACTTTGTTCCAGGCACTCGCGGAACCCGCGCTCGTCTGTTCCCAGAGGGAGCCGTCGTTGTACAGATCGACGACCAAGCCGTTGCCGGCGATGGCGAAGGATTGCACGTTCGTATCGACCCTGGTCCAGCTCGGCGCGCCCGCGACGGTCTGCTCCCGGAGGATGCCGTTGACATGTAAATCGACGACCAGGCCGTTGCCCGCCATGGAAAAGGAGTGCACGCTGCTGTCCAACTTCTTGAGCGCGCTCGACGAGCCTACGACGCTCTGCTCCCAAAGCGTGCCGTCGACATGGAGATCGACAACCAGGCCATTGCCGGCGACCGTGAAAGTATGCACCGAGCTGTCCAGCTTGGTCCAGCCGGCAGCGGAGGCCGCGGTCGTCTGCTGCCAAAGGGTGTCGTCACCATGCAGACTGACGATCAGGCCGTTGCCGGCCACGGCGAAGGAAAGAACGCCGGTGCCCATCTTGGTCCAGCCGCTCGCGGAGGCCAGGCTCGTCTGTTCCCAGAGGGTGCCATCGTTATGCAGATCGACGATCAGGCCGTTGCCGGCGATCGAGAACGAGTGCACGCCACGATCGACCTTGGTCCAGGTGCTCGTGGGGCTAGCGACGGTCTGTTCCCACAGAGTGCCGTCGCCATGCAGATCGACCACTAGACCTTGTCCTGCGACGGCGAAGGAGTGCACGTCGCTATCGAGCTTGGTCCAGGCGCTCGCGGAGCCCGCGACGGTCTGGACCCAGAGCGTGTCGTCGCCATGCAGATCGACCACTAGACCGTTGTCGGCGATGCCGATGGAGTGCACGCCGCTGTCCACCTTGCTCCAGCCACTCGCGAAGCTCGCCACGGTCTGCTCCCAGAGGGTGCCGTCGCCATGCAGATCGACCACCAGGCCATGGGCGGCGACGGCGAAGGAGTGCACGTCGCTGTCGAGCTTGGTCCAGGCGCTCCCGGAGTCTGCGACGGTCTGCACCCAAAGCGTGTCGTCGCCATGCAAATCGACCACTAGACCGTTGTCGGCGACGGCGAAGGAGTGCACACCGTTATCGACCTTGGTCCAGGCACTCGCGGAGCCGGCGACGGCCTGCTCCCAGAGGGTGCCGTCGCCATGCAGATCGACCACCAGGCCGTGGCCGGCAACCGAGAAGGAGTGCACACCGCTATCCAAAACGGTCTTTCCCAAGCCGCTGCTGTTCATGGATTCCAGAGAGCCGTTCGTATGCATGTCGTAAACGCTGTCGTTCACCACCCGGAAGCGCTCCACCATGGTGTCAATCAATACGTGGGTGGGAGCGGTGGTGTTATAGAGGTTGCCGTGGCTGTCCAGGACGTAACTCGGGGTCAAGCCCCCGCTGAGCACTTCGCGCGCCTCCAGCATCTCCACTCCTGGGAACGCGCGCCGGGCCGGGGCGGGACGACGGGTTGCCCGTGATGAGCCCTTGCCGAGTCTGCTGAGCAACATTTTGAGAAACATGGGAGAATCCTTTCTCTTTAGGTACCGTTGGGCGGAAAGTTTCAGGCGTTCGGGAAATGGTTTGGGGCGCTTGAGGCCGACCCGGTAGCTGGGAAACGCGCCGCCCACTCTGCCAAGAAATGGGAATGGAATTGCGCGAACGAATGGAACTCTCTGGGAAGCCAGTACCTGTAGAGCCGGTTCCGGAACGCCGCTTTGCCTTCCCTTTCCCGATTGCCGCCGCAATTTGACTCGTGGTAGTTTGGCCAGAACGGGATGACGAGGCCAAGGCTGTGATCGAGAAACGCTTGTCTGACTCGTTTTCCGCCGAGCGTGATTACCATATCCGTCGATCCCATAGCCACACCAACTTGAGCAAGAAAAAAGAGGATGAAGCTTAGCTGCGCTTGCTTTTTCTTCCCGGCGCAAAGAGCCTATCCGAATAACCTGGACAGGACCTTTGAATTAGAGATCCTGGCCACGTTATTCGGATAGGCTTTCAGCAATCGGTGCCCGGTCGAATGATCTGGCCAATACTCCTTGGCTTCCATCGCGTTTCCGGCTAGGTGACGCCCATGGTCAGGATGGAAACCTAACCCACAGCCGAATTCCAGCAACGCCAACGTGCGGGCTCGGTCCCTGGAGTCAGTCTGCCGAGGATGCAACCGATAGCCGGGAGGTTCATGCTTCGGTAAAGAATTCTGCCGATTCGGCCAGTTGGGCGATCACCGTTTCATCGCGTCCGCCGCTTGCGAGCATATTGGCAAACGTGGTCAGGCCTGAGGGGTCCGCGGAGCGATTAAGATAGACCTTGTAAAAGCCTTGGACAACATCTTGCTGGTACTCTCGGCTCGCGAATATGGCGGTGGCCACTTGAGCCCGCGTCGCGCCATTGGCAAGAGCCTGTTCCCAATAGTTAAGCCCCGAAGGATCGATGGGCCGCCTCAAGGCGTCGAGGTAGAGCGCGCTCAGGAAGCTTGACGGCAAGGCGCCGTGGTCAGTGAAGTACTCCCCTGAGCCTAGCAAAATCGAGGCCACCTGTTCGTCCGTGTCGCCCTGATTAAGGAGAGCCGTGAAGGCGCTGAGCCCCCCGGGATCGGCAGCGCGGTGCAGATACCTCTGGTAGAGCATCTGGACCTCGTCTCCCCGGTATTCCTGGCTATCCAGAATTGCTTGCACCACCGCCTGGCGAGTCAGCGTGCCGCTATCGAGCGCATTGGTAAAATTGGTCAGACTGCCGGAATCCGCCTGCCGATGAAGCAGCGACACATAAAGTTGCGCCACATAAGCTTGGTTGGCATCGCCTCCGGCATCCTGGGTGAACTCGGCGGAGCCGACCAATCCAATGATGACTTGCAGGCCCGGCGCGCCCTGCTGCATCGTCTGCACAAAGTAATTCAGGCCTGCGCCGTCGGCCGGGCGGTGCAAGAATTCCTGATAGAGACTCTGGACCAGGTCGGTCTGCGCCTCTCTGCTGGCGATGATCTGGGCAGCCACGGCACTGGTCGGCATACCGTTCTCGAGGGCTTGCTCCCAGTATTGCAAGCCGCTCGCGTCGATAGATCGGTTCAGAACATCCTTGTACAGATTGTTCAAGAAGCCGACATTACTGTTGCCGCCGTCCTGGAAGAACTCGCCCGAGCCGAAGAGCTGTGCCTCCACTTCCTCAGTCGTGCCGCCCGAAGCCAGGAGGCTCGTAAATGCGCTCAAGCCGGTTGCATCGGCCGGACGGTGCAAGATGCTTTGGAAAAGGTTGTTCACCACGTCGTCCTGGTATTCCTGGCTGGCGGTGAGCTGGGCCACGACCTGGCCACGAGTCAACGATCCTTGATCGAGCGCATTGACCCAGAAACTCAGACCCGCGGGATCGATGTTGCGCCCAAGGAGGTCCAGATAGACCTGGGCCATGAAGAGATCGTTGAGGTACGGCTTATGAATGACGGCCTGGGAGTTGATCGTTGTGTTGCTGTTGGCGGCGCTGTCGTGCGCCGTGACCGTGATGGCGAACGTTCCGGCGGCGGCGTAAGTGTGGCTGCCTGAGACATCGAATGCACTGCCCGCGCCTCCCGGCTGGGTGACGGTCCCGGAGGATGTCGTTCCATCACCCCAATTGACGGTGGAGCTAAACTCCCCGACCGTCGCATTCGCATTGGCGCCGACAAAGGTGCCGACCACGCCGCTGAGCGGAAACCCTGCTGGGAACTGGAAATAGGCCGGGCTTACCTTGACCTGGAACCATGCAGAGAACTCGGAAGTATTGTTGTTCGGATCGGTCGCCGTCGCGGTGACGCCCTGGCCCAAGGGAATATTCATGGACACAGGAGCGGAAAAGCTAGCCGCACCGCTGCCGTTCGTTGTCACATTCGTGAAGCCGATGAACGCATTCCCCTGGCCATAGCCGCTCGGGTCGCCGGTCGGAGTATCGAAGAACTCGATGCGGAAATTGGCGTTGGGGGTGCTATTGAGCGTCCCGACGACCACGCTCCCGGATCCTGACGCGCCTATCGAAGTGATGACCGGGAAGTTTTGATAGTTGTTAGGCCCGGTGTGGCCCTTCGAACCATTGAGCGTTGCTGCACCGCTGTTCCCCAGGTCGATGCCGATGGAGCCATTGGCGAAGATCGAGTTGCCCAGGACGGCATTGTTTGTGCCGGATGCGACATCGACGCCTTGCTTGGTGTTGAAGGCGATCACGTTGGCGTCTCCCGGACTCGTCCCTCCGATCGTGTTGGATGACCCTGTGATATAGACCCCCTGGCCAGCATTCGCCAGCGCCTTAGTTCCGGTGATGTCGGTACCGATCAAGTTCCCCTGAAGCACGTTCCCTGATCCGCTGATCAGGACACCTCCTTGGGGGGTGGTGACATTAATGAAATAGACTGCTCCCGGTCCGTTCCCTGAAATGAGGTTTCCCGTCAGCGTGTTATTGTTTCCCGTAATCTCGACGCCGTTACCGCCGAGACTCGAACCGTAGACTGGGCTGGTCCCCGTGGCATCGGTGCCGATGAAGTTCCCTTCGATGACGTTGCTGGAGCCGCCGACGTCGAGACCGGCGAGTACGTTTCGGGCCCCCGGCGTCGTGCCGCCAATCGTGTCGTTGCTGCCAATCTCCAAACCGAAGGATCCTTTAGTTGGTTGATTCCCCCCAAAGGTCACATAATAGTCGGCCCCGACGGTGTTGCCTGTGACCGTGCACCCTGACCCGACGATCATAGCGTCGGAACAGACGTTGTTGGCGATGATGTCCCCGGGGCCGACGGCATCTATTCCGCCGAGCTGGCCGTCGACTGTCGTATTGTTGATGAACTTGCAGCCGGTTCCACGGAGGACGATGCCGTATCCCCCTCCACCTTCAATGTTCACGCCCCGGACAACCGAATTGTTCCCAGTCAGCGTCAAAATGTATGTCGATCCCGAGTTTATGTTACTGGCGATTGGGCCTTCTAGAGTAATGAGCGGCTGACCTGCGTAACCCGGTTGCGAAGTCCCATCAATGGTTACTGAGTTGCCAATAATGGGAAAATCTCCGGAAGTAGGATTATTCACTGCGAGGGTTTGTGGGCCAGAACCGACAGAGAAAAGAATCGTCGCTGGAGTCGGATAGCTATTGGCATCAAGGCCGGCCTGGAACAGTGAGCCCGCGCCGCCTGGGCTTGTATTGACAACGACAAAAACTCCAGGTTGATCGGTTGCGGCCCAGTTGCCATTCCCCGCCGCCACCCCGGCGACGGTCGCTGTCCATTGGCCGCCAGCCACGACCACGCCCGAGGGGGAAACGACAAACGACCCCGTGAATGAGTAGTTGGCAATTCCAACGCTTCCAATGCCTCCCACACCGCCGATTGTCGCTGAGCCTGAAGTTGTCACCGTTCCGCTGCCACTACCGGGAACCGTCACCGCGATATTCCCGCCACCGTCGACCGTGAAGTCGACCGCACTGATGGGAATCGTGTCTCCCAACGAATCCTGGCCGCTATACTGCCCGGTGAACGAACCAGCAAACGAGAGGAGCCGACGATCCTCCAGCAGTTCAATAGACGGGGAGTAGCGTCGGCGCCGGCGCAAAGTTGATTTGTCCATACTGGAACGCACCTTCCACGTTGATGGTCGCGCTCGCTCGAAAATCACGTGATGTCTCCTCAGTTGTGGATCGCCAGGCCCTGCGGCAGGGACCCAAATTCAGAAATGCAAATCCGGCCGGCAACAGCCCGCCAATAGGTAAATCAGGAAATCCGGGAAAAGGATGGCAGCATTTTTTTTGGAAAAAGAGCAGGCTCAGCCCCAGGCTACGGATTGTCACCCTTCCGGCCTGAATGCGTGCTCGCCAAATACGCTTTCAAGATCAATGCAGCGGTACCAAATTCGGGAAACGGCTCGGAGATCTTTGGAGGCGTGGTTGAAGCCCCTGACGAGCCTCATTGTTGGTCAATAGCTCGGAGACGATTGCGATATGCCTGCCATTGCTGCCACGGGATCGTCCGGACGAGTGTCCCGTTGGTTTCCAGCTCGGCCCCCAGCGCGGTGTGGGTGCACAACTCCATTTCCTCGAGATTTTCGACGACGGCCGGAACGGGCCAGATCTTTACCGTGCCGTCGAACGAGCCCGAGGCCAGCCATTTACCGTCAGGGCTGAAAGCCACGGACATCGCCATCTGCTGATGCTGAATCGGCGTGCCACACAGCGAGCGCGTGGCCGCGTCCCAGAGACGGACCTTGCCGTCCACGGCCGCGGTGGCCAGATAGTTGCCGTCCGGGCTGAAACCCAAAGTCTGAACGAATGTCGGATGAATCAATGGCGGCCCGGCAGGCTTTCCTGTCAGGGGGTCCCAGAAATGCACGATCGCATCTCTTGAGGCCGTTGCGAGAAGCCCGGCTGGGCTGAAGCTCACGGATTCCACTTCGCCGTCGTGCTGGAGGGGGCCGATGAGAGGTCGGCCCTCGGGCACGGACCAGAGCCAGGCGGTCTTGTCGGCACTCCCTGTCGCCAGCCATTTCCCATCCGGACTGAACGCAAGCGCAGAGATTTCCTTTGGGAGTACGATCATCTCGCTTACCGGGTCATACGAGAGCGCATCAAGGATCCTCGCTCTGCCATCGTGGGGAGCGTGGGAGGAAGTGCCGGCCACCGCAACGTATTTTCCGTCCGCGCTGAAGGCGATGTAATGGGGCAGCAGGTCCTCGCATAGATAGACGCGCGCAAGTTCGTGCTTGTCGTTGTCCCACGACCTGATCTCCTTGTCGTAACCGACCGTGGCCAGGGATCTCCCGTCGGGCGCGAATGCAGCGCATATCATCTGCCCTTGCATGACGGGCTTGTAGACGATCTTTCGATCCCGCAAATCCCAAACGTAGCCGATGCCGTGCTCGGTGGCCGCGGCCAGAAAAGTGCTATTCGGGCTAAAGCTGACCCACCACACCCTTTTGTCGTCCGGCTTCGGAAGAGACTCGATCGGGCCTTTGATAGCCCAGACGCGCACCGAGTGGTCGGCGGAAGCCGTGGCCAGGGTATGGCCATCCGGATGAAAGGCCGCTGATGTAACCACGCTGCCGTGGCGCAGCGGCCAGCCAAACGGCTGGCCGCTCGCCACGTGCCAAAGTCGGGCGGTCGAGTCCATGGACCAGGTCGCCAGCAGCTTCCCATCGTTGCTGAAACGCACTCCCAGGACCGGGCCGTCATGTCGCAAAGGAACTTTGTGCAAGGTGCCGGTTTTCCAGTCCCAAATCCGCGCGGCACTGTCGTAGCAAG
The DNA here is from genome assembly GCA_035296965.1 of Gemmataceae bacterium. Lineage (GTDB taxonomy): Bacteria > Planctomycetota > Planctomycetia > Gemmatales > Gemmataceae > DATGZX01. The sequence continues at coordinate 3,522 of DATGZX010000242.1, read as the reverse complement.
CAGTGGCCACGAGCGTGCCGTCGGGGCTGAAAGCGGCCCCGCGAACGTCTTCATCGTGCGGCAGAGCCGCGCCAAGCTGGCGGCCGGTAGCAACATCCCAAACTTGGCCGGGACAGTCGACGCCGATCGTGAGCAGAAGCCGGCCGTCCTGACTAAAGCAAGAAGCGACAGGGACCCCCTTTAGTATCGCAGCCAGCGGATGAGATGATTGCCGGCCCAACGCCACGATGACGCATTTGCTATCGCTAAGCTGAAGCAATGCCTGCTGATGTGCAAAATCGACGGCGATGGGATACTGGCGCGCCGTATACTCGGTCAGCTTTTGCAGTCTTCCACCCTTCTGTTCCCAGACTATAAAGCAGTGACCGTCGTGGACCAACACACTCGTGCCGTCTGGTGACAACTCGAGCCAGTTGCAAGGACCGGGGAAGCGGAGCGGTTTATCAACCAGCCGATCGGCTAGGATATCGATCAATTCCACGTTTCGGTGATCACTCGGCTGAATGCGTACCAGAAACCTGCCGTCAGCGCTGATGGCGGCAGGAGAATTCATGCCGCGCGCAATAGGCCAGGAAGGCCGGCGCAGGGCGCCGGTCGCGACGTCCCAGAGCCGAATCGAATCGTCTGGTGCGGAGGAAATAAGCATGCTCCCGTCGCTGCTGAAGGCTACCCGCGAAGCAGGCCGCTCATGCCCCACCATTTGTTCCAGGCGAACCGGACAGACGCCATGCCAACCCGACCAGATCAGTGCCGGCCATTTTTCCCGAATCTCGGCCCGATCGAGCGTTCGTTGGGCTTCCTGCAGATCGAGCAGCCCTTGCGCATCGTGGGCGCTGAGGAGGGAGATTCCCTTGGCCACCTGAGCCTGAGCAAACGAGCGCTGCGCCTTCCGCAGATTTTCCTCCGCCTCCTTTCTGGCCAAACTTTCATTCTCGACAAGCTCTCCTCTCTGAAAAGCAGTTACGCTGGCGCCGATGGCGACCGTAAGCAGGAGAACGGCTATCGTCAGCGCCAGGCCGCCCACCAGCTGATGACGCCAACACCAGCGCATTCCCCATTCGATTGCTCCCACGGGGACGGCCTGGATCGGCTCATTGGCCAGCCAATGGCGCAAGTCGCGCGCGAGTGCCCCGGCCGACGAATAGCGCCGGGCGGGTAGCTTTTCCATTGCTTTGAGGCAAATGGTCTCCAGATCGCGCGGGATGCGGTTATTGAGCTGGCGTGGCAAGCGCGGCTCATCATTCAAGACCTGGTGCAGCACCATCGTGACACTGCCCTGAAACGGCCTCGTGCCCGTCAGCAGCTCATAGAGGATGACCCCCAAACTGTAGACATCGCTTGCCGGTCCGACCTGGTGCAGCTGACCGCGCGCCTGCTCGGGAGGCATGTACGCCGGGGTGCCGAAGACCTGCCCGTCGAGTGTCAGCACCACGGAATTGTCTGCTCCGCAGGCGAGGCCGAAATCGGTCACGTGCGGCTTCCCTTGCTCGTCGATGAGGATATTGCGCGGGTTGACATCCCGGTGGATGACCCGGCTTTGGTGCGCGAATTCGAGTCCCTCGGCGATTTCCGCAACCAGCTCGGCCGATTCCCTGATTCCCGGCCGTTTGGCAATCAGCATCTGCGCGAGCGTCCGCCCCTCCACATAGTCGCTTACGATGTACATGAGGTCGCCGTCGCGAACGATTTCGTGGACCTGGACAATGGCCGGATGGCGCAGTCGGGCTGCCATCCGCGCCTCGCGGAGAAACCGTTCGCGCTCGTCGCCACGTCCCAGGAGGCCCGAGCGAGGCAACTTGAGGGCGACCGTACGGCCGAGTTCTGTATCTCTGGCCCGATAGACCGCCCCGAACGAGCCTTCGCCAAGGAGTTCCAGCAGCTCGAATCGGCCCAGCGCCCGCGGCAAGTCCGCGGCCCTGAACAAGATGCCCGAACTCGAATCGAGCGGAAAACGGCTGCCGCACTTCGTGCAATAAATCTCCGAATCAAGGTCGCCGATTTGCACGCGCTCGCCGCAATCGAGACAGCGCAGGCTTGCTTGCTGCTGGGGTGCGCGGGAAGAGCGCTCTTCCTGCTGAACGTGAAGCCCCCGCGCTTGCTCGACCAGCTCCGCCGGCAACGATTGTTCCGCGCTCATCAGTTCGGGGAATTGCTTTGCATAATCTTCCAGGCAAACGTGCTCGCCTTGCTGCAAACGATACGAAAGATCGAGAAGCACAAGTTCCGGAAGCAGCGCTTGGCGCACTTCTTCGGGCTGGCCATCGAGAAATGGCTTGATGCTTGGGCTCTCCGATTGCCGCCAAGCACGATCGAAAGCGGTGGCGACCGCATCGACCTTTTCGAGCACGGCAATGTCTTGGGAAGAAGACATGGCGATCTCTTTCGGGGCAAAACGCTCACGATGCCATGGCGGTCCACTTGGCGCGAATCAGAGCGAGCTTGCGTGCGACGGTGCGTTCGTGGCAATCCATTTCCTGGGCCACCTCCTGGTTGGTATAACCAAGCAGGTGCAAAGTCGCGAAGCGTTGGAGTTCCTCGCTCAGCCCGCCAACGAAATGCTCATAGCAATCTTCGAGCAGCGTCTGCTCCAGAGGCGATGGACCCGGTCCCTCGAAGTGATCGATTACCAGTTGCACGGACCCAGTAGCGCCTCGCCGTAGCGCCGCCTCGTCGCGAATGCGCCCCAGGCCGCGCTTTTGGGCCCCGATCTCGCCTTCGATCAGGTTGCAGGCTTTGCAGGCCATGATGTGCGTCAAGAACGCCAGCAGGTCATGGCGGTTCGCCAACTGAGGAACTTTCCCTGCCTTGAGCGCTCGGAAGAACGCCCAGAACGCCTCCTGTGCCACATCTTCCTCGTTGGCGAAGCGAATCGGCGCTCGGTTGAGCTGCCGCCGCGCCCGTTCGAGCAGCACCGGCCACAAGCGCCGGTGGAGGCGCGCCAGCGCCTCCTCTTCCCGTGTGTGCAATTGCCCGATCCAGGCCGTGATCGATCCGCCCTCGAGCATTCCCCGCCCCACTTCGATGCCTAGCCTACCAGCCCTCCGCAAAATCCAATTCTAACCGGCTTCCTCGCGCTCCGCCACGCGCAGAGCATTGTCGTCGAAGTCTTGCTCCCCTTCTGAGCAGAGGCCGTGCCAGTCTGGCCGCGCGTAGCGCGCCTCATGGCTCTGGCGCTGCGAGCAGCTCCTTCGCGCCCGCCTCTGATTCGTCACCTTCACCTTGGTCGAATGGTTCCCGGTGTCTCTCCCCGAAACGGACGGCAGGATCGTCATGGACATCCGGGGTGGCCGCGGCATGAGCAGAGTACCGCGCGTGCACTCCCAAGGCGAGCGGCAGGAAATAATCCCCCTCGCCCCCGCTTCGGGGGAGAGGGGTCGGGGGTGGGCTGATGAAAACCACGCCGTCCTTTCATCTGAAAAGCGTTGCGCTCGCTCTCCCCTCTCCCCTGTACTCTGGGGAGAGGGGTCGGGGGTGAGGGGGACATAGTCCTTGCAACAACTGCACGCTTTAGCGAGGGATGCT
>DATGZX010000241.1:0-9818 GCA_035296965.1 Gemmataceae bacterium | reverse complement strand
CCTGGGGGCGCACTTCGGCGAGCCGCTCCCCCAGCCGTGCGGCCGCTGTGCCTGGTGCCTCGGCGGGCGGAAGCCGGCGCGCCTGCTGCCGCGGGCACAAGGGGTCATCGACGCCGACGTCTGGCGACAGGCGGTGTCGCTGCGGGGCGAGCGCGGCGACCTGCTGCGCGAGCCGCGGGCGCTGGCGCGCTTCCTGTGCGGGCTGTCGTCACCGCGGCTGTCGCGGAACAAGCTGACGTCGGAGCGACTGTTCGGGGCGCTGGAGGACGTGCCGTTCGCCGAGGTACTGCGCCGCGCGGAGGGCGCCTGAAATGGCCAAGCGACTCGATCAGATCCTGGTCATCGACGTGGAGGCGACCTGCTGGGAAGGCGCACCGCCCGCGGGGCAGGAAAACGAGATCATCGAGATCGGCGTCTGCACCATCGATGTGCGCCGGCGCCGGCGCGAGGGGCGCGAGTCGATCCTCGTCCGGCCGCAGCGCTCGCGCGTCAGCCCGTTCTGCACGCAGCTCACCACGCTGACGCAGGTCGAGGTCGAGGGCGGCATCTCGTTCGAGGAGGCGTGCCGGCTGCTGCGGGGAAAGTACCAGGGCGATCAGCGCACCTTCGCCAGCTACGGGGACTACGATCGCAACCAGTTCGAGCGACAATGCCGCTCCTTTGGCGTCAAGTACCCGTTCGGCCCGACGCACCTGAACGTCAAGAACCTGTTCGCGCTCTGCCGCGGCCTGCACCACGAGGTCGGCATGGAGGCGGCGCTGGCGATGCTCGGCCTGCCGCTGGAAGGAACGCACCACCGCGGCGGCGACGACGCCTGGAACATCGCCGCCGTCCTGCTGGCCCTGCTGCCGCCCTTGTGATGAGTCGGTGACGCAAGCGGTTTGCGACCTGGCAATCCGGGTGCGGCGTCACCCGGAACCGCGACGGCAGCGCGGCACGATTCAGCCCACCCCACTTTGCTCACCTGAGCAAAGTGGGTCCCGGCGCGCAAGTCTTGAGAAGGGAAGTCCTTGCGCCTCGATTGGACCCACTTTGCTCACTGAAGGAGCATCAGGACCCTTTTTCAGGGTGAAAGACCGGAAAAGGGTCAAAGACCGGAAAAGGATCCTGACACCTTTTCTTGCCCCGGGCGCACGCTGGTAAACGTCTGGTCCGCCAGGTCCTCGTACTCTTCCTGCGTCTGCTGCGGTATGGAGCCTTGCTCGTCGCAGGGGACTGCGAAAATCAGAATTACTTGCCTGTCAGTGGCTTCCAGCACAAGGAGAAATCCGGGGCGCCGCATGGTAGGGGCAGGGGCGATGATTCGGCTGTTCCTGTGCCAATGCCTCGACCCGGGGCTGTCTTCGCGGCGGTAGACGTACGCGACGGGGAGGCAAAGCCGCATCTTGGCGAGCGGGTAGACGTACACCCCTTCGACCGGCATCCCGCCGACAGAGGTGAGTCGGCTAAGCTGCGGCCCGCGGGCGGGATACCGCGGTTGAGCCTCCAGCAAATCACTAGCGATGCGCTGGCCTTCCCCGACCAGCTTGACTTCGTAATCCTTAACCCGCACATCCTCAAGCGACCGGAGGACGCGATAGACCTCACGGTAAGCGCCTATCGGCCCTTGTTCGTCCACAAGGGGGGTCACGAGGTAGAGGGACCAGCGGTCCTCGTCCATCGGCTTCACCCAGCCCGCGGCGCGGACGGGAAGGCCCTCTTGGGCCAGCCGGTCGAGCAGCTTCTCGCCGTCTCTGATCTGCTCGTCTACCAGCGTGACTGTATCCATTGGAACACACCGTCCGGCTTTTGGCTTACGGCCTCGAACATCGCCCTGGCCTCGGCCTCGGGCCTCGTCTCAACATAGCGGGAGGTTTCCTTCCAGTCCTTCACGACGCCCCAGTAAGCGTCCAGGGTCGTGTTCGCGCCACGCGCGACCCCGAAGTCCGCCTCCAACCCGGCCAAACTGACCAGCTTCACGAGATCGTGCGTCCAGCAGTCGGCCAGGCGCTTGAGGTACTTCTCGTCGCCGAAGATCGCGTCGGACTCGCCCAGGTGCCGGAGCAGGCACGATTTGAGCCCGCATTCGATGACGTAGCCGCTCATGTAGTAGGCACCGGCCCAGCGCTTCCGCCCCAGGAGGGCCTTGGCGTCCTTGAGCCTCTCCAGGGCCACCTTCTGCCATTGTTTTCGGTTCACCGCGTCAACTCCGAGCCGGGGACCGGCACCGGAGGCGAATTCGTCGTCCCGTCGGATCGTTCTGCGGCTCTCGGCTCTGGGTTCCGGCGCTGGCGCTGGGCGCTGACCTGTCGTCTGCGGACGTGGTGCTGGCTCTCGGCTCTGGCCCCTACCGCTGGCCCCTGGCTCGGTCTGTCTGACTCACCTCCGGGTGCCACCGCGTTACGGGGAGGGCCAGTCCCTCCCCTCATCATTGTACTTCGTCCGGCGGGGCCGGCCATTCCTCACCCTGGAAGAAAAGTGTCAGCACGCTTCTTCGCCATGTCGAGGGGAGCCGCGCCTGGCCCACAACTCCGCCGTGCGGCCGACCACGGCCGCGCGGCCTGCCCGGCGGATTCGTTTCATCACCGGTGAAACGAATCGTGTTTCCCCATGTCCTTGGCAATCGCCGACTTACGGCCGGCGGCGCCATTCATTTCACGACTTTGGCAGACACCCCGTCGGGGGGGCCATGAAACGATTCGCCAGGTGGCAAATTGCGGCAACTCCTGAGCCGGCCTATCAGAAGGAGAGACCGAAAGAGGAACCAGGGGACGGGGAGTCGTTTCTTAACAGGCAAAGGAGAAAGAAAAAATAACTGCCTCTTTTTATCTTTTAGCAGAGACTTATATTAGCTCTCATCTTTGCCCCCAGGATGGCGCTCGAATTATTCCATAAGTGCATGGTGCAAAAGGAGAAAAGTAGAGTGTCCCCAATTTCCCCAATTTCCCAATTTCCCACGGGGAACTGTCCCCAAGCATCCCCCAAGCATCCCAAGGATCCACATCTAGCGCATGGGCTTGAGCTTTTCAAACGCGAGATGGATAGGGACGAAAAAGCGCGAGGTCGTCTTGGCGCGTGTGGAGGGGGTTGATAAACTGATGTGTGGACACTCGTACAAAGGGCGATTCGATGCGACTCTGGACGTACCATCCGGCGAGCTTTCGTCTTGATGACCCACGAATCACAACCATTGACCCGTCAAGAGGCGAATACTGGAACGACTCGTCATTTTGCTACGAGGCGGCGCTACGCAAGCTATGTCGGCTGCTTAGCGCCGATCTGTCCATCCTGTGGTGCTTCACCGCTCCCGGCTGTTGGGTTCTCGCTGATGGGGCTCCCGTATCCGTGGAATGGGAACTGGATGTTCCAGACGAAAAGATCCTTGGGTTCATCCGGGTGTGGCCTTGGAACAATTTCATTTCTCGCTCTTTTGACGATGCAGACGATTTTTCGGAGATTCTTGTTGCGGGCCGGCCTGTGACACCCGCAACGGAGATCAGTGCCGTGGTGCGGTTCCCACTTTCGGCTGAATGCCGAATCGAGTGCCTCGGCAAGATCGTGCCGCCTGGGTGGCGCGAAGAGCTTCAGATGCTAAGGGGGCGAGACCGTGCGTTGCAGGAGCGCTATCGCAAGATGTACCGAATGCAGGCTGCCGACAACAGCGCGAGTGCTGTGGCCCGAAAGCTCGCTGCTCAACGGGTGGAGTATCTCGAAGAGGGACTGGGACTGGTATAAATCGCCCAGCCCGAGCGCTGGCACGCGGTCTGGCGGTTCGTACACTGCTGGATGAGGAACTCACGGAGGAGGCCCGACTGATGGAGCGGTTCGTCAACCCCGCCCGGTGCTGCAGCAGGGAGTACGTGTTCCGGGGCCGGAAGAAGCTTCCGGCCGAGTCGGGACAGCCAGTGGCCGTCGAGATGAAGTACATGTGCAAGGCGTGCGGCCATGTGCGGCGGGAGACCCGCGAAGATGCCGCAGAACAAGTTGATCCCACACCATAGCCCGGTGTCAAGCGGATCGTGGCAGCGTCCTGATCCGCTCCGCCATCGCCATGTGGATCATGGAGCACGCAATGAATTTTCTCAAAAAAGTATTCGCATCGGCAGAAGTCAAGGCCGCCCTTGGCGTGCTTGATGAGGCTGCCCATCGATATCAACATCTTCAATTTCAGATGATTAAGGAAGTAATCGAGCGATTTCTTCTCACGAGGTCTGCTGACTTCATCCGCGTTCTAAACGAAAGCGGCGGTCGATCTCCTCGCGAATGGGTTTATAGTCAGATTTGGAACATGGCTGGGGACATGCTTGAGTCTGGCCGTTATCACATCTATCGAGGCATTCTGGATCCGATGGGAGAGAACCTACTCAGGATATTTGACGGCGCAACTGAGCAACTCATCCAGATGAAGGCCGTGGACCCAGAGTACGCGAAAGAGCAGAAGGAAATCCTTAGCACTTGCATTGCGAGAATGGGTTGACAAGAGCGGTTTCGTTCAATGCTGTTCAGATACGTATGCCGCCTTGGGGAGACCCCCTATGATCGTCCAGTACATCGTGGGCGCACTCTTCATCCTATGGTCCCTGGCGCAGACTCGCATGCTGCTGGTGTACCTTGGCATAGTGCCATCATCGCTCGGGATTGTTGGCTCCCCGATGCTTGTCTATAGTGCTGGTCTTGCTGTGATTGTCAACCCCATTAGGGCGGCGCTTTGCTTCTCAGTTCCGTGGCCGATGTTGCTACCCGCACTATCCGCGACACTTATGATCTCGCCGCTTGCATCTGCACTCGCATACTTCGGAGTCTTCGGGCATCACATAGCACATGCCGCCCATCCAGAGCTGTCGATACTTACCGAGAAGGGCAGGGCCTACGCATTACAGCCCGCCTGAATTATTGTCCAGCGCTTGCTTTTGTCAATGGGCCACGCCTATGATTCTCCTCGGGAATACCCGTCCTTCAAGGAGGAGAAGCATGGCTACCTCTCCGCTCGCCATCAGCCGCTACTTCACTCGGCTCCGCGACCCTCGCCGCCGCCATCTCCGCCGTCACCTCCTCATCGATATCATCGTCATCGCCCTGTGTGCCGTCATCTGTGGCGCCAATGACTGGCAGGAGATCGCCACCTTCGGCAAGCGCCGCCGCTGCTGGCTCCAGACCTTCCTTACCCTGCCTAACGGCATCCCCTCCCACGACACGTTCGAGCGCGTCTTCGACCGCATCGCCCCCGACGCCTTCCTGGCTTGCTTCCAACAGTGGGTCGAGGCGCTGGCGCACGGCCTGGGCCTGGAACACATCGCCATCGACGGCAAGGCCCTGCGCCATTCCGGCGCCGCCGCCAAGGGCCTGCGGCCTTTGCACGTCGTCAGCGCCTGGGCGACTCAGTGCCACCTCAGCCTGGGGCAGGTGGCGGTGGACGCCAAGTCGAACGAGATCACCGCGATTCCGCGGCTCTTGGAGTTGTTGGACTTGCATGGGGCCCTGGTGACGATCGACGCGATGGGCTGCCAGAAGGAGATCGCCAAGAAGGTCGTCGCAGGGGGCGGGGACTATGTCCTGGCTGTCAAGGACAACCAGCCGCACCTGTTGGAAGACATCCAGGAGGTCATCGGCCAGGCGTTGGAGAGCAACTTCGAGGGCTATCGCCATGACCTGTACGAGACGGTGGAGCGCGGCCACGGGCGGGAGGAGACGCGGTCCTATCTGATCCTGACTGAGCCAGAGGGGATTCGGGATCAGGAGTTGTGGACGGGCTTGAAGGTAGTTGGGATGTGCATGCGTACGCGGGTAGTCAACGGCGAGCAGAGCGACGAGACGCATTACTTCATCGGCAGCCGTGCGATGGGGGCACAGGGGTACGCGGAGGTGGTTCGTGGTCATTGGGGGATCGAGAATAATCTGCATTGGCAGCTAGACATCGTGTTCGGTGAGGACGGGAATCGGGTGCAGCGGCGTAACGGGGCGGAAAATCTGTCGCAATTGCGGCGCATGGCGCTGGGGCTATTGAAGCGTCACCCGGAGGAGGAAAGCATCAAGTGCAAGCGGCTGTCGGCCGCGTTGGACACGGATTTTCTCGAAGAAATCCTGCTTGCCGGGTGTAACTTGGGGAAGGGGTAATGCGTAGGCCCTGCCGAGAAGGGCCGGAGAGTACAGCCGATCATGGTGATCGGTCAGACACTACTGTGGGTCATCATTTATTGCTTGCTGACGGGCGGCCTTTGGTATTTTTTCGCAAGATAGGCGCCTAGAGCGGTTCGCCCCGGCGTAGCATACGGAATAGAATAGCGTGGGGGCATCATCCGAGGAGGTTTAGCCATGCGTGCCTACTCCACCGACCTGCGTGAGCGGATCATTACCGCTGTCGAACGCGGCGACTACTCGATCCGCCAGATTGTCCATATCTTCTCCGTTAGCCTGTCCTTCGTGGTCCGTCTCCTGCAACGACACCGACGCAGCGGTTCGATCCAACCCGCGCCGCATGGCGGCGGTCCCACCCCGAAATTTGATGCTGGCACCGTCGAGCGCTTGCTCCAACTGGTCCGCGACCAACCCGACGCCACCCTCGCCGAACTCCAACAGCGCCTGGGCGTCCCCTGTCACCTGAGTACCCTCGCCCGTGTCCTGAAAAAGCACCGCATTACCCGGAAGAAAAAGACAATGCATGCCCAGGAACGCGATAGCCCGCGCGTCCAAAGCAAACGCCGAGACTTAGACCAGAAGATGGCTACCGTGGATCCGGCACACTTGGTGTTCGTCGATGAAACCGGGACCACCACGGCGATGGGCCGGCTGTATGGTCGAGCGCCGGCCGGCACGCGCGTGGAGGCGGCGGCCCCGGGGGCGTGGCAGAATGTGACGCTGATCGCGGGTCTGCGGCCCACGGAGGTAGTAGCACCGTTGGCGTTCCCGGGCGCGACGGACCGCGAAGCCTTCGAGACCTATGTGGAGCAAGCCTTGGTGCCGCAGTTGCAGAAGGGTGACGTGGTCGTGTGGGATAACTTGAAGCCTCACCAGAATCCCCGGGTGATCGAGGCGATCCAGGCCGTAGGAGCGCGGGTCGAGCCGTTGCCCCCATGGAGTCCGGACAAGAGTCCCATCGAAGAGTTGTTTGGGAAGGTGAAAGGCCATCTGCGGACGGCAGCGGCCCGGACGTTCGACACCGTGGTCACAGCCATGGGCGAGGCCTTGGCCTTTGTCACCCCCAGTGATATCCACGGCTGGTTCGATGATAGGGCCTCGTATGCCATGCATTAGCGAACCGCTCTAGGCCGACAATCGGCCGACCCGGGTTCGCGGCGAAGGAAGGTGACTCCAAGTGCCGGTTGTTGATCTACACGCGGCCGAAGCCGCAGTAGCCGCGAGGGTCAAGGGGGCCGAAGGCCGCTCGCGCTTGCCCCTTGACCGGAGCGGCGGCGGCATCAGCGTCCCAGGCAACGCCAGGGGCGGGAGCGACAAGTTCTACGTAATCGGATTCATCGTAACCGATGCGCGAACCCTGGAGGTTTCTTCAGTGTCTTTTGTATTGAGAAAGGTCGTTCAGACCGAGGATCTGTCTATGCAGTATGGCAGCGGGAAGGGCGACCGGGTATAGATCGCTCGGTCTAATAGCCTAATCAGGCGATCCTGCTTGGAAATCAGGCAAGACAAGAGGGATATCATTTCATGCTCGGAAACATCCCTGCTACGCTTCCCGTCGATCCGGACGACGTTCTCTGGTTTGGGAGGATGCTGCAAGAAAAGGGGATTGACGTACACGCTCAGATTAGCCCAGCGATCAAGGCGGCGCGTGATCTGGGCATCATTATGTCTCTCATGAATTGTGCTGCGGACAAGATATCTGACAAGGTGTGCGTCCAGGCTGTAGTACCCGCAACATTCGATATCAGTTTGGCGACGGCAACCATCTCAATGATCCGAAGCCTTCGGCGCGTTATATCCCTAAAGCCGGAATTGCTTGACAGTGCTTGGCGACTCATCGCCCTTAGTTCCCCCGTCTCAATACCGCAAAGGCGAACAAGTGAACGCGATCATATCTGGGAAATATTGAACGCCGCTGTTTACTCCCACTTCGGCGAAGGCGTGCAACTCAACGATGCTAATGCCGGCGTCGATGTAAGGGGAACATTTGGCGGCACGCCATGGGGTATCGAATGTAAGATTCTGTACGCGGAAAGGAATGAGCGTCGCATTGATCGCATCGTTGATGGGGTCAAGCAGCTCGAAAGCGATGAAAGCGTTGCGAGGGGCGTCGTCGTTGTCAACATTACTGACTGCATCGATCACAAGCCGTTTCAACAATCCATGACCGACCCCCGTTCGATGTTTCGATCAACGGAGGAGGCGCTTGCCGCGCTAAAATCCGCTGTTAGAGACTTCGCGTTCAAGACCTCCACGGCAACGTTCCAGCGACGCGTTCTTGGCGACAAACATGGGCGGCCAAGGCGTAAGTGCAGAGCGGTGATCTTCATCGGACAGACTGTTGCCTTGGCCGCGAGGCGCGTCAATGTCTATATCTCGCAATTCACGACCCTGCGCTCCCCATACGAAGCCATCGACAAGAACTTCGCAAATCGATATCATGATGGGTGGAGGCAGCTACAGGACTAGACGGAACCACTGCCTGTGTTGGCAGCTAACCAGCGGAGGGATAAGTGGTGTCAGCCCCTCATGCCGCGCGCGGCACCCAGAAATCATGAAAATGGCTGCTTTTTCGAGACTGTAGCATCACCGGTGATCAAATTCAGGACCGGAGCGAGCATCATGCAGGGTTTTCCTGGTCAGTGTGCGTTCTGCGGTCTGCTGTTCGCGGTTCAAGTCCAGCGCCAAGCGTTCCTCCAAGCGCGGCTTGGTTCTGGCACTGTAGATGCTCTTCTGCGCCTTGCGGAAACGACGGTTGGCCCTCTCCACCGCGTTGCTCGTCGCTCCCAGCAGTTTGTCGTCCAGGAACACCAAGGCCTTCTCCAGGTTTGGACTCCTCAACTTGTTCAGACTCTTGCCCAGTTTCTTGAAACGACGCACGCGACGACGCAGTTTCTCCAGCTTCTTCAATGCGGTCTCCGCCTTGCAGCGGCGGTCGAACAGCCGGTACACCTCGTCCATGATCTCACGCAGCGTTCGCAACTGTGGCAGGCCCCGCGTCAGCCTCCGCAACTGCTTCTTCTGGGAGGCGCTGCGATGATGGCGGACAAACAACCATCGATGCTCGAACAAATCCGCCACACGCTGCTTCTGCCGGGCTATCTTCCGCACCTGGCGACTCTGCTGCTTGCTGGGCCGACCACGACACTGTCTTGGGATCTTGCCTTGCAACTCCTTGCGCAATTTGGCCAAGGTGTGCAGGATCGACTTGTTGATCTCTTTAAGAACGTGGAACTCGCAGATCTGGTGTGGGGTATCCGGCCACAACTCCTTGAGCACCTTGGGGTAAAGTGGCGAACCGTCCGTGGTGATGCCGCGCACGACGAGACAGCGTTTGTTCAGCTGCCCCTTGAAATCCTCGAGGAAAGAGCGGACATCCTTGTGAGTGGGGGCATGGTCGAGGACTCGGAAGGCCAGCCGGTTATACCTGCGGTTGTCCACAACGCTGAGGATGCAAAACGGCCCGTCGTATGCCTCGTCGATGGCCAGGTAACCGGAGAAATCAGCCGACGCCTCGTCCAGGTAGTGCGTCGCCAATGTGTCCAGATTTTTTTTTCCCAGCGGCCTCGACCCAGTTCTGGATGGTGGCGAAGGGGACGAAGACGCGGTGGTCACGCCAGAGGTGCCAACTGGCGTGCTGGTAGGGCATGCCGTCCTCGGCGACAAGACGGACGGCCAGTTGCTGGACGCGGCGGGTGTAAAGG
>DATGZX010000240.1:0-2047 GCA_035296965.1 Gemmataceae bacterium | reverse complement strand
GGCCCTGGATCGAAGCCCTGCGTCCCGTGCGTGGCAAGCTGACGGCCCCGCTCGCTACGATCTTCCGGGATAGGAATCGTTCCGAATCCGACCGGGCGCAGGCGACCGACATCCTGACCCTCTACGCCAGCGACGATCTGGATCTGATCACCAACCTCCTGATGGACGCCGACCCCACGGCGTATGCCGATTTCTTCCACATCGCCCAGCGGCAAGAGGCGAAGACTCTACAGTTCCTCCAGGCGGAGATCGCCAAGAAGGCAACGATATCTGACAGCGACAAGGACTCAGAGATGGTTAAGGATCGCCTGGCGGAACGTCAAGCTCGGGCCGCAATCACCCTGCTTCGCATGGGGAAAGCGAGTGAGATCATACCCTTGCTGCGCCACAGTGCCGACCCCCGACTGAAGAGTTTCATCGTCAACTGGCTCAACCCACTCGGAGCCGACCCCAAGATCCTCGCCGCCGAACTCGGCCGCATCCCGGCAACCCCCAAGCCGACCCCCGCCCAGGGTCAGCAGTTCATGGATGCCTTGCTGTTCCATCCCGAAACGTCGAAGCGGCGGGCGTTGATCCTGGCGCTGGGACAGTATGGAGAAGAGAGACTCTCGGCAGAGGACCGGAAGCCGCTGATCGACAAGCTGCTCGCCCTATACGAGAACGATCCCGATGCCGGCATCCATGGGGCGGCGGAATGGACCTTGTGGAAGTGGGGGCAGCAGGAGAGTCTCAAAGAAAAAGATGCGGCGATGCGAGGGAAGGCGCCAGGCGAACACCGCTGGTATGTAAATGGCCAGGGTCAAACGTTTGCCCTGATCGACGGCCCGGTCGAGTTCCAAATGGGCTCGCCGCCGAATGAGGCAGGTCGTTCACTGGATGATGAGACGCTTCACCGCCAGACCATTCCCCGCCGGCTCTTCATCGCTGCCAAGGAGGTGACAGTCGAGCAGTTCCAGCAGTTTGTGCAGGCCGACCCTAAACATGAGCAATACAACGCGCACGAGCAGCAGCGCATCGCCCAAAACCTTTTGGATCAATACAGCAATCCCAAGCAAGGTGGTCCGATGATCTGCGTTTCCTGGTATGCTGCCGCTGGCTACTGCAACTGGCTGAGCCGCAAGGAGAACCTGCCCGAGTGTTACGAGCCGAACGCCGAGGGCAAGTATGCCGATGGGATGAAGATCCGGGCCGATGCTTTGCAACGGACGGGCTATCGGTTGCCTACCGAGGCTGAATGGGAATACGCGTGCCGGGCGGGGGCGATGACCAGCCGATATTATGGTCTCTCGGAGGAACTGCTCGGGCAGTATGCCTGGTATCTGTCCAACACATTTGGTGATCGGGCCCGTCCGTGCGGCACCAAGCTGCCCAACGATCTTGGGTTGTTCGACATGCTAGGTAACGCGTATGAGTGGTGCAACGGCCGGTATGGGGACCTCCTGAACGACAGAGGTGGGAATTTTGATGATAGCATAACAATATCTGAATCTATTAAAGACGCACACCCTCGTCTCCTGCGGGGCGGGACGTTCTTCTATATTCCGGCGTACGTGCGCACGGCGGTCCGTCGCCCCATTGCCCCGTCGTACCGGGACATCTGGATCGGTTTCCGCCCCTCCAGGACTTCCCCTTGATCCACTTTACTCTTCTACCACTTTCGCTTTTCATAATTACATGCAAATATATATTTGCACAAGAAGTCGACGGGGTCACGGTCTGACCCCACGCTCCCTCGAACAGGCCTACGCCGACGTGGGCCGGCCACCCGGCCAGGTTAGGAAGAGTTTACGGGATTCACGGACCTTGGCTTCAAAATCATTCTCGAAATCGACTCCGTTTTTTGTAACCGTTTGATCGTCGGCTAAGTTTCAGCGACGATCCACAAGGCTCGAGGTCGTCACCCGGATTCCGTACCGTTTGCGAGGTTGGGACGGCCTGACTTTGGTGGTTGGGTGAGTCCCTCCGGTCAAAGCGCAAGCGTGGCTCGAGTGCAGCATGAACGACGTGAGCGGCCGGCGGGGTCCTCCCCTCGTTGCGTCAGAGATCA
>DATGZX010000239.1:0-19837 GCA_035296965.1 Gemmataceae bacterium | reverse complement strand
GACGTCCACTGCCTGGACGCCCCCCAGGTTGAGCCGGCCGGCCCCGGCGCCCCGCAAGTGGTCATTGAGCACGGTCGCAAAAACGACATCCTGCCGCCGAAAGGGACCGCCTCCCGGCGTGCGCGTGGAATTGGCATTGGCAATATTGTTGGCGACGACTTCCATCCGCAACCGCTCGGCCGACAGGCCGGAGGCGCTGATGTTGGCAGCATTCATCATGTCATCGAAATTCATGCTGCCTTCCCCCGTAGCAAGGATCGGTCTGCTAGCAAGTGCCTGGCCCTGCTAATTGCTAGCGTCCCGTAATGGCACTGCGCATCGTTGCGACGTTGCCGGCCAGTATCTGCGTGAACATGTTGTGCAGAAGTGCATTCTTGGTCAAACGTCCCATCTCGGCATCCATGTCGACATCGTTGCCGTCCGCACGTGGCGCGCCGCCCCCTGTCTCCAGCACTTTAGGTTCGATGGCGCTGAGTTCCTGCGCGGGAGCGGTACCGAGCTTCTTGGTAAAAGCTTCCTCAAACGAGACACCCAGCCGGTGATAGCCTGGGGTGTTGACGTTGGCTATGTTCTGGGCAATAACGCGATGCCTCAGGTTCGCCACGTCCAGCAGCTTGCTCAGCACCTGAAGTTGGGAAGCTTGAACGTCCATGATGGTTGTATCGGCTGTAACGGTTTCGCGATTTAAGAGAGAACGCCGTTGCGCAAATCCGCTCAACCGGACGGCCTCGTGCCAATGTCTTGCGGACGGCAGCTCGGCAGGACCTGCCCGCGCCGACATGCTCATCTGTCCCAGGAACTTCCAACTCCGAAATGAAAAGTGCTGCGCCGCGACCGTCGTCGCCCTGCTCTTCATGGAGTGAGTTATTGGTAGACTGCGATGATTCGGTTGACTGGAAAAAACGGATGAGCTAGGTTTTTCGGGAGGGTGGCATTATAGGTAGTTTGGCTTATAGCGCTAGCCGTGCTCGGTGGCGGGGTGCAACGCACTTCCGCGGCACGGAGCTGAACGACCAAGCCGGTCACCATTGCCTACCAAGGTTGACAGATCATAACGCAGTCCTGCGCGGCCAGGCGAGCTGCCCGGACGCGAACCGGATCTCACGGGTGTCGGAGCGCCCGGAGGAGTTCGGCGGGACGCAGGGCAACGCGGCCTTCCCGCCCGAGGAGTCTGCCGATCAGGTTTAAGGGGTAGCTATGGATATTGGAACGCTGCTGGGTTTCATCCTGGGCTTCGGCTTCATCAGCGCCGCGATCATGATGCATGGCAGCCTCACCGATTTCATCGACCTCCCCGGCGCCATGGTGGCCTTCGGCGGCTCGACCGCTGCAGTGTTCATCATGTTCCCGATGAAGAAAGCGCTGGGCGCGTTCGGCGTCGTCAAGCATTGCTTTCTCTTCAAGCTTCCCGACCCCAAGGAGGAGATCGGCCGTCTGACAGAACTTGCCATGCTCGCCCGCCGCGACGGCTTGCTGGCGCTGGAAAAGCGCATCGCGGATATCAAGGATCCCTTCTTGGTGCGCGGCTTGGAAATGGTGATCGACGGCACGCCCAAGGAGAAGCTCGAGGAGGTCTTGAATATCGAGATGCAATACATCCAGGAACGCCACACCACGGGCAAGAAGATCTTCGATCAGTTGGGCGCCTCCCTGCCGGCCTTCGGCATGGTGGGTACCTTGATCGGCCTCATTCAAATGCTTCATGAGCTGGACGACCCGTCGAAGATCGGAGCGGGGATGGCCGTCGCCATGGTGACGACATTCTACGGAGCCTTCGTGGCCAACCTCATCTACCTGCCTCTGGCAGGGAAGTTGGAGACGCGCAACAAGGAAGAGTCGTTGTTGCGCGAGTTGATGATCCGCGGCCTGGCCGCTCTGGTCGAGGGAGAATCCCCACGCGAGATGAAAACGAAACTCCAGGCATTCCTCGCGCCCAAAGCCCGCGCCAGCGAAGAACGCTCCGCCGCCTAACCTCTGGCACGCACCGGTCGATGAGGTACCTCGTCATGGCTCCTGCGGACCCATCTCCCTGCATGAGGGTCGGCGGTCCCCCACGTCGGAGGCGCAAGCACTTTACGACACTTTTCGGGAATCATTTTGAGAGGGAAATGAAAGTCGGCGGGACTCATTGGCTACCGATGCCGATTTCGGGCGCCTTGATCAATTCCACTTTGCCCGGCCGGGCGACTGCATACTGAAAGCCGGTTCGTTCGGTGCAGGCAGCGCCGACCCTGCCATGTGGATCTAGTGCCAAGAAGGCGACGCTGGCAGGGTGCACGCCACGCTGCGTGGCGACGCGGTTGACCTTGCGGACCGCCAACTCACAGGCCTCCTGCACACTGCGGCCGGCGCGCATAGCTTCGACGATCAGCAGGCTGCCGCAAATGCGGATCACCTCTTCGCCAACACCGGTCGCGCCGGCGGCGCCGGCGGTGTTATCCACGTAAAGACCGTGGCCGATGAGAGGCGAATCACCCACCCGGCCGGGCAATTTCAGGGCCAGACCCGAGGTAGTGCAGACGCCGCCGAGGGAGCCTTTCTGGTCGCGGGCAAGCACGGCAATCGTGTCGTGGTCGGTGGTCCGCGGGTTTGGGTGCTCCAGGGCGGGGGCGTCGGCACGGCGGCCGCGCCGGCGCTCGCGTAGCTTCTCCCACTCCGCCACACTCTCCGAGGTATTCAACGTCTCCAGGGCAAAACCCTGCTGCACCGCGAACAGACGGGCCCCTTCGCCAACCAGCAAAACGTGCGGCGTCTTTTCCATCACGCGCCGGGCAAGCGCTGCGGGATGGCGGACATTCTCGACGCCGGCCACAGCACCGCAGCCAAGCGTGTGCCCATCCATGACGCAGGCATCGAGCTGAACCGTGCCGATCGCGTTGGCCAAGCCCGCGAAACCGACGGAATGAATCTTGGGGTCGTCCTCGACAACCTGTGCTCCGGCAAGTGCTGCATCCAGGGCAGGTTTGCCTTGCTGCAGTAGCTCCGCTGCGGTCTTCACCGCGCTCATTCCGAAAGGCCACGTGGCGACGACTGCATAATCCGGCATCAGTCCGACCTCCAGTAAGTACCCGTGTCGAGCGGTTGATGCCTTATGATAACCAGTGGCTGCGTGGGCGGGGAGAGAAAATGCATCTGTGAAAACAAAACGAACCCGAAGCACCTCTGAAGGGGTTCACCCTTCGTCGGCACTCCAGGTTCGCTTGCCTCCGTCCCGCCCCCTTACGGGATGAAGCCGGTGACGCGGAAGAAGTACTCCTCGCTGCCCTCGAAGGCAACGCGGATGCTCGCGAAGTCTAGCCCCGAGAACACCCAGTCGTTGATTTCGATCTGCGAAGGTACTGTCGGCCGCCGTAGCAGATTCTTGTAATAGCCGACCATGACGTCGGAGCGATTTTCCACTGACATCAGGATTTCCAGAGCGACGCCTTGGCGACCCAAGGTTGGGATTTGCGTCAGCCAGAACTTGACTTCGTTTGCGCCGGGGTTGCGGTTCAGCAACTGACTGTACAAGGCTTCAATGAAGGTCGTGCTGGACGCAGGCGCGCCATTCCCCAGGATTGCAGGCGTGTGGTTGAGGTACTCCGTGGAAGACAGGATCTCACTCAAGACATGCTCTTCCGTGGCGCCTGCCAGGAGCTGGTTTACCCAGACCTGTTCCTCACCGTTGACCGCTGCCCGGCCGAGATAGGTCTGATACCAGCCCTTTACCACATAATCGCGCGCTTCGGGCGAGCGCAGGATATCGTTGGCCGCCACGGTGCGCCCGTTCGTCTGCGAAAGCACCGGCAGCCACAGATTCCATTCGGGTAGCGCACCGGGGCGCCCCAGATCGTCGAAATAGAGCTGGCGGACGAATTTGCGGTCCGGGTCGAGGGACTCCAGGTTGATCGTTACGGTCAACGGGAAGGAGTTGGACACGTGTCCGAACTGGTCGGTTGCTTGCACAACCAGGGTGTGCGTGCCATCGCCCAGGTTTTCGAATCGACTGAAGGAATTGCTGGTCGCTGTAAACGTGTCGATTGGCGAGTTGTCGTCCATGATCGCGATCTGGTCGCCCTTGTCCACCGTGCCGTCGTACAGCGTCGGATCGACTGCGCTGGTGTTGGGGCCGCCGATGACATAGGTCGGATCCAGCGTGATGGTCGGAATACTCGGTCCGGTCGTCTGTACCACGAGCGGCGGCGACAGGGCGGGCGAGAAGCCGCTCAGGTTGCCGGCCACATCTTCCAGGCGCACCGTGATCTGGTACGTGCCGTTGGCCAATGAGCTGGCCTCGACTCGATACGTGCCCTGGCCACTGATGATGTCCGTGCCAACCTCGACGCCGTTGGCAAACAGCTGCACCTCGTCGTTAGCGGGACCGTTCCCCAGGAAGTCAGGCGTCGTGATGTCCGTCACGTTCGGGGCCGTCGAGGTGCCGAGATCGACAGGATCGAGAGTCGGAGTTGCCGGCGTCGGGGGCGGCACCGTTAGGAGCGTGAACTGGAAGTCGGCCGTACCGCTGCTGCCGCCGTGCTCGGCTACGACCTCAATTGTGCGCACCCCGTCCGTTGTGCCGTTCGAGAAGTAAATGCCGGGATTGACCGGGATAGAGAAGGTTCCCGTGGCACTCGTCATGTAGGCGTTCAAGGTGTTGAGCAAGATAGGATTGTTCGGATTGGTCACGTCATACAAATTGACCGGCAGCGGCGCCGCTTGAACCACCTGTCCATCAATGATGGGATTCGTGACATACGTGATCCCATCAGTGAACGACAGGCCAGTGTCGCTGCCGCCCTCGCTTGGAGGCAACGGCCCATTCGGATCGAGATGGATCGAGGAAGCAACGACGACCGGCGCGGTGTCCAGTGTGTACTGGAATGTGTACATGTTGCTGACGACGCCGACGGGATCGACGAGCTGGATGCCGAGGGTGATCACGCCGTCGCTGTCGCCGTTTGCCAAGAAATGCCCATTCTCCACCTGGATCTTGAACTCACCGGTAGAGTCGGTAGCGGAGTAGAAGATTCCAGTCGTGGGGTCTTTGTGCGAGTAGCCGGTTACAATGCTGCCGATCTCCGGGGGTAGACCGTTAACAAGATGGCCTGGCGTGAGATCGTACAGGTGCACTTCCACGAAGTTCCCGAAGGTTGCCGCCTCGCTGATGCCGTCAATTACCGGATTGAGTACGCTGATGACGTCGTGGGTCGGGTCGACACCGCTATCGCTGCCGCCTGGGGGGGGTAAAGTCGGGTCGAGTTGGAGCGAGTTGGGGATGACAATCGGCGCCAGACGGATGGCAAAGGACCCTTGGCCGCCGGTTGTGGCCAAGAGTACGTCGGGGGAGGTGATATTGCCGCTCGAGTCTGCCGGCACCGGGTGACCGGTGGTCGGATCGACGTTGCCCAGCACAAGGGTAAGGTCAGTAATGTCCGTATTGGGCAGGTATCCGCCGTCTTGCGCCGCTCCGTCATCTGCAACGTCCGGGAAAGCCGTCCACGATTGGCCGTCGTTGATGGAACGGTACACGCCGGCGTCGCCGCCCACGTAAAGGACTGGATAGGTGCCGCCGTTGCCGTTGGGAATAGCATAGCGCCAGTCAGCCTGGATCGTCTGGAGACTGTGCAGTTCCTGCTCGACGAGCGTGAGCCCGGGCGTCCCGTTGCTCCCGGTGAACAGGTTGTGTGCGATAGCGAAGAGGTTACCCGTGATGTTCTGCCACTCGCTCGATGAGATGTTGGAGTTGTAGGCCGCCGCGTTGGGCATGTAGTACACACCCTTGAGCGTGACCGCGAAGGCATCTTCCTTGCCGCGAGTCGGGTCGGTAATGATCTCACGGACTGGCGAGCCGTCCAGGCCGCCGGAGATGTTGACCCACTGGTTGCCGTTCGCCCCACCACCCGTGAAGGTGACGTAAATGTGCCCGCCATTCGTGCCGGCGTAGAGGAAATCGTTCAAAGCGCCCGTCGGATCCGATGGAATCGGCGCACCGAACGCGAGGGCGGGTGCGTAGGTGCCGTCGAGCGCCGTCGGATCGCCAATCACCAGCCACGTTCGGGCCTGGTCGCTGGTGCCGAAGATGCGCCCGGCCTGGGAGCTGATGATGATTTCGTTGCCGTCGATCGGATTGACGGCAAAGTTGGAACCGACCGTCGATGGCCATTGCGGGTCGGGCACGTTGCCGTTGCCGCTCTGCTGGACCAAACCGAACGTGCGGCCCGTGGCGATGCCTCCCGCGGTTGTCACCTGGAAGAAATTGGTTCCGTAGTCTACAGGCCACGTGTACTGATAGAGTGTTCCCGTACCGGTCTGATCCGTGGCCACTCCGGTGCCGGAGCCTTGGCCGTTGACGGTCGGGGTCGTCCATTGCAGATTGCCGTCGCTGAGGATGTTGGGATCCGATTGCGGGTAGCCGTTGCTCGTTGACATGCCGTAGAACAAGGCCTGGGCAATGCTGGCGGCCAAATTGCTCGGCTGCGCAGCTCCGTAGAAGAACTGCGTGATTTGCAGATTGCCGTCGCGCGTGCCAATCGGCGCCGAAGCTGTGCCGATCCCGGTGTCGAACGTGCCGTTGTCATCGACGGCGGTATAAATCCCATTGTCATCGCCAATGACCAGCCGAGCCAAACCGGTCAACGGATCGCGGATGACCTCCATGCCATGCTGGTTCGAGCTATCCCCCGGCAGATCGAAGGGTATCCAAGTGGCGCCCGTGCCGTTGTTATCGAACTCCGCAATGTTGCTGACAAAGATCGTGCTGTTTCCGTTGAATGGATCATTTGGATCGCGGATCAAGTTGATGATGGGATTCTCAACAGGATTGATGAAGAATCCCGGTGCATTGGGCCAGTTCAGGAGAGTCACCGGGTCGGTCGTTTTGATCGCAACCCTGCCGCCATCGGCGACATTCTCTCCTATAAGGAATGCGTGTGCGTCGGCCAATTTCGTGGTATCGACGCGAATGAAGCCGGACTGGTTGCCGGCGGTGGTGCCGCCAAGGTAGACGATGTTCGGGTTGGTCGGATCCACGCCAATGCTGACGTCGTAATTGCCCTGGGCAAAGCTGGCGATCCCGGTCACGCTATAGTTTGCCTGACTCGGGTCGTTGGTGGGAATCGTCGTCTCAAGCCCAGCTATGGTCGAATTCACCGTGTTCAGGTCGACCCTGGTCCAGTTTTGACCAAAATCCTTGGTCATGTACAAACCGTCGACCTGGTTATTGGTTCCCACAACTAGCGCGTATAGCCAGCCTTCGTATATCAGGTCTTCGACAGGATTGCCCGTGTAAGTGCCATCAGGCAAATACACGCCGGTGAGAGCCGGCTTGCCAAGGACAATGCGGCCTTTGGCGCCATCGGGCGAAGCGCTGGCCCCGACCGGAATCGGCGTCGGGAATGCCAGGTCGCCATTCTGGATCAGGGGATCGCCGGTGGTGCCCAGCAACTGTTCCCAGACTTGGCCCTGGTTGGGGGAGATGTAGACGCCGCTCCCCTGGAACGCGGCGTAAAGGACTTCTAGGTTGCCCGTGGGATCGCTGATGGCGTCAAGATTGCCGCTGTTGGGGTCGAGCACGATGTCGGTGGCCTGGCCGGCGCGCATGAGCACCCAGGTATTGCCGCTGTCGGTGCTCCGCCAGACGCCGTCGTTCTTGGTGCCGCCCAGGGCAGCATAAATGATGACATTGCCGCTCGGAGTCGGCCGCGGATCGACCAGCACCTTATAGGCGTAAGTGCCGACGAAATCGTGCGTGCGCTGGTTCAAGGGCAACGGATTGCCGCTGGAATCGACATTCGAGATGCTGTCGAGCAGGGTCCAGGTAACCCCGCCGTCCATCGACCTCAGGAAGCCGACGCCGGCGGAGTTGTAATCGCCGCTGCCCGTACTGGCGTTGTCGGCATTGCCGGTGGCGGCGATGATGATCGACTGGTTGGGATCATTATTGCGCCCGAAGATCGCGATCGAGCCGATATTGATGGCAAAGTCCGGGCCAAAGTTGGTGAGAGGTATCCAGGTGGGGCCGGCCGGATTCGTCGTCAAGAAGTCCGTGGTCTTCCAAACGCCGCCGTTGGCGCCGCCGATGTACACCGTGTTTCCAGAGGGGTCCGAGGGATCGACGGCCAGGGCGCTGATCACGCCGGCCTGGCCGTTGCTGTCGATGGAAGCGGGCCCCACCGCGGTCCACGTGTTGCGCGACAGCGGATTGGATGGATCCATCGTGAAGATTCGGAAGCTCACTGTTGCCTGGTCTGCAACCGGCTCGCCCAGCCCGGTGCTCGTCAACGGCTTGAGAAAGGTCAGCGACCAGTTCAGCAGCGTACCGGTCGTGCCGGTGGCGCTGTCCGCTATTTCCAGAGTCCATGTCCCCTGGACTGGAATCGCGCCAAGGCTGTCCAGTGGCGTCTGCGGAGCGAATCGGCCCGTAAACGGGGGAGCGCCCGTGGTAATGGAAGAATTTGCGACGGTAATGCCACCGCTGGTCGTAGAGTCTTGGAGAACGGTGTTCGTGAAGTTCGCTTTGGATCCCGTGTTCCCAACGTTCGCGAAAAGCAGAATCATTGTTGTGCCGTCGGGGGCGATCAGCGTGGCCGTCAAATCAGGGTCGTTCCGATAGGCGATATTGAGCTGGACCGCGATCCCGGATCCAGTCTCGACGTAATTGTCCGCCACCGTAATCGGCGAATCGACCACCGAATTGGCAGTGGTCAAACTTCCGATAGTCACGGGCGTGTTCGTCGAATAGGTAACCGGCGTCGTACCCGCCGTAGGTGTGTCGAACAGGACCGACACGCCCGCGTTTTCATTGGTGTCGAGCATATCGCCGGCTGCCGATGTGATGCTCGAAGCCAGCGTGACTGTGTAGGTCCCACTTAGGGTTAGGGGCAACAACGTCTGGAATTTGATCAGGTACGTGCGCGGATCGCTGGGATTGGGATCGTTCCCATTGGGATTGGGGACGATTTGGAATGAGGCAGGTATCGTGCCGCCCGGACCGATCAGGCCGGTCGGACCCATCACGCGCAGCACGTCGCTGGGGGTGAACGAGGCCGGATTCATGTCGCGGTCGAAAACGACGGTGATGCCGCTGACCGAGTTGTTGAGGACCAGGTTCTCGGCAGTTCCCGTGCTCTTGGCCACGGAGGTACTCACAATATGGGGCCCGGGAACGATGAGCGGCAGCGTCTGCTGATTGTACGGCCCCTGGAACGGGATGCCATTCAAAGGCTGGGGTGCGGCGTAAGCGTCGACGTTCGTTTGGCCCGCGACCCCATTGGCATTCTGGTCCATCTTGTTGCCGGTTTTCACTACCCCGAGGACATCGCTGGGAATCCGGTCCTGAATGTTGGGCCCGACGCTGTAGCTGTAAGTGCCTACGTAGGTGTGGTCCACCGTAAAGGCATTGGTGGGATCGAACTTGATCCGGAACTGCGTCGCGCCCAAGGGACCAGAGTCGAGTGGAGTTACTGAAAGCACCGTCAGGTTAACCCCGGGTGAGCTGGTCGGAGTCGTCGTGTTGCGGAAGACCACCGTTACCTGACTCGTGGTAAAGGTGCTTGGGTCGACGTAGCGATCGAATTGAACATCGAAAGTGTTTGCCAGTTCGGTGCCGTCGGCCGCGTAGGTGTTATTTAGGAGTGGAGTGACGGGGCCCATGGTGCTGCTGATGATCCGCGGCCCCGCCGGGATTTCTGCGATGGCTCCGAAGATATCCAGCTTCTCGGTGCCGTTGGTGCCGCCGTTCAAGTTTCCAGCCCAGACGGCATATACCCTGCCGTTCGATACTGCCAACCCTTCACGGTCGCCGAAGGCGAATTGCGTGTCGGCAACGCCGCTGGCCGAGGACTCGTTGTCCGGGATCGGGCCGATGACGACGTCCGACGCTGTCGCCGCATTGAAGGCAACCTGGGGAGTGTTGAGGAAGGTCTCCGCGCCAAAGGTCTTGCCGCCGTCGATGCTCGTGGCGATGTACTGTGCGACGCGAGCCGAGGAAGGATCGTTGCGCGCGTCGTAGAAAGTGATGACAACGGTGCCCGTGGTGTTGTCGACCGCGATTGCCGGGTCGAACTGGGGCCGACCGCTGATCGGGCTGGCACCGGAGAAGCCGTCGGTCTGCGCGTCGTCGTTATTGACCGTGACAGGTGAACTCCACGACAGGCCGCCGTTATCCGAAGTGATCAGTTCAATGTCGGTGTTAATCGCCGGGTTGACCGGGGAATTGATATGTCCGACGTAAACCAAATAAAGCCGGCCTTGATGTTGGCTGAACGAGCCCAGGGAATTATCGGAAGCAAGTTGAATGTCGGGGCCCACGCCGCGGGTCGGATCCGCAGGAACGCTGAGCGGATAAGGG
The DNA here is from genome assembly GCA_035296965.1 of Gemmataceae bacterium. Lineage (GTDB taxonomy): Bacteria > Planctomycetota > Planctomycetia > Gemmatales > Gemmataceae > DATGZX01. The sequence continues at coordinate 9,510 of DATGZX010000239.1, read as the reverse complement.
CTGCTGAGGGCGCCGCGCACCTGGCTCGCTGTCGCGAGCTCCACGCTCGGACTTGGCGAGAGACCCGAATTGATGCTCAAAGTCCAGTTGACGATCTCTTTCGGCTGCGTGCTCGTGTCTGGATCGACATCGGTAACGATGAGATTCCATGTGCCATTGACTTGAGACGCGGTGAGACCGTCAAAAGCGCTGAGCAGGTTTTCGGGAATATAGTGACCGATAAACGGCGCGGACGCGCCGTTGATGGTATCTACGATCGAGCGTGCCGCATCGTCATCGAAGGTAGTGCCGAGCGGCTGCCCCATAGCGTCGACGCCCATGTTCGCGCCGCCGGTGCCAATGAAGGTGCTGATGGTCTGGCCCTTGGCGTTGAGACGGTTGTTGAGCAGCGTCACCACCTGGCCGTTGGGCGCCTCCAGCTGGATCTGAATTTCGCCCAGATTGGGCCAGAGGATGTTGACGGTGACTTGCAGGTCTGAAACGGCGGTGAACCCGGACGCCACATTTACAGACACTGGATCTGTGCCGATCGGGGCAGGTGTCTGCTGGGTGAATGAGCCGCCTGAGAGCCCCTGCATCGGATTGACTTCGATGAAGTCCAACGGCGGATTCAGGCCAGCACCGCTACCAAAATCATCGTAGGCGATGATGACTTGGCCCGGTTTGAGCCTGCCGTCCGCCGTGCCGGCGCTTACCACCAGGGTGGGAGACGTGTCGCGCTCGGCGCCGCCGAAATTGATGGACGGATTCACAGTCTCGACCGCGCCGAAAGACGTTCCGCCGTCGGTCGATCCCATGACCTTAATCGTGTTAGGGTTGAACAGGCTCGCAGGGACGTGGGTGGGAGCGACGTTGTTGGTGCTCCAGGCAACGTAGACGTTGCCCGAATAAGGATCCCCTTGGCTACTCGCTCCATCGACCCCGAGAATGGGTGACCCCGGACGCGGGTTGGCATCGACCGCCAGCATGGGCGTAACGGCCGGATCGGCCGTCGATTCGTAAAGGATATTGAGGTTGGGGTCGGCGCTGTTCGGGAAGAGCTGCTCTATCGGCCGCGAGCCTGAGAAGGAATACTTCTGAAGCACGAGTGCGCTGGAATTGGAGGGCGCTGGTGTTCCAGCATTGTGCTCAGAATACAAAATGTAAACATTGTCGTTCGCGTCAAAGCTGATGCTGGCGTTGGTCGCTTGGAGGAAGGGGACGGGGGCGGTCGTAGGACTCGATGGGTCGATCAGCATGTCGGATTCGAACAGGAAATTCCAGGAAAAGCCGCCGTTCGTGGAGTATTCCCCGTCAACTCTCCAGAGGTTGGGGTTCTCGGGACTGGCCTCCTGAGGAGTATTCACGTCGAAAACCGTGAACTGCTTGTTGGGGTTGTTGGGGTCTACGGCGATCGCCGGCGTGTTGTGGTTATTCGGCCCCTGCGGACCGGGCTGTGGACCGGATATGTCCGTGTGATCGATTACCGTGGGCGTCGGCAGCACGGATAGCAGGCATCGATCTTCCAGCTGTTCCAAAGCCATGTGCCGACTGCGGCCCTTGCGGATCTTCCTCCTTCCGGAGGGGCGCCTGGTCTGAAGGGCACCCTCAAACGGCCAACGATCGCTAAAAAGCCTCACGAGGGACAGGAATTTCATGGTGCGTCCTCGGCTTGCTAAAACGCGTGTTCCGGGGTCTTCGTCGCGGCCGCGTGCGCCCGCCCTGCGACTTCGGGGGCCCCAAATGCGAGAAAACCGTCAAAAACCGCTTGCGTGGCGGCCCTTGCAGGGTCTCCCCACTCTGAACACAAAATAAAGACGAAAGAACCGATACGAACGATTGCTCCAGTAGCGAATAAGTTTGCTCGGAGTATAGTTTCGCCCATTTCCGCGCACCCGGGATCATCCAGTCCCGACCGGCGAGAGCGCGGTTCATACTTGGCAAATGCTGATGGGGGAAACTCGCCTCCGAAGCCTCTGGTTATGCCCCGGCACGAATCCATTCGCGGGGCTGTTCGAATCTCGTGCTCCAACCGAGATTCCCACCAGCCCACCACGCCCAACGGAAAAGGCATTGGCCAGCCCATTCAGTACGCCATTGACTGAGGGGACGGAACTCGGCGCGTAAACTATGTCGCAGGGGGGAGACGTTTTTTCGCCTGATGAAGGCGAAAAAACAGTGTAAGCCAACTTTCCACGCCTGTCAAGACACTCGTAGCCATCCCAACCTAACAAATGGGATTAATTTTCCGTGTTGATGCGTGGAATAGTGCCGGGAAATCCGCGGTTGAGGCTTGCATTTCTCTTTTCTGGAAGATTGTTGAGGCGCGAGTCGCAGACCAAGGCGGCAACGAAAATAGAACGACCCGGCAAGAGATTCACTCCTGTCGGGTCGTTCGAATCGGCTCTGGATGCTTGGTGGCACAAGCTGACAGCTTGTGCTACATGCGCGAAGCGCTACTTGGTAACCGGTGGCGTCGCGCCCTGGTTTCCCGGTGGGGGCTGCTGGACAGGCGCAGGAACTCCCGTTGTACGAGCGCCGCCGCCCATCTGTGACACCGGGGCCTTGGCTGCCGGTGGCTTCTGGTCTGGAGGATATTCCCGGTAATCCAGCCAAAGGAAGAGTATGCCGGTGATCGTCGCCAGCAAGGAGACAATCAGCATCCCCGTGTAGGCATCGCTCCGTGGCGATGCCTGTTCCAGGACATCCCCTTTATCACGGCTCCGCGTAGCAGGCATGGCTTATCCGTTCCTTATTGTTGAAAACAGCTTCTGGATCATGCGCGGTTAGCGACGGCTTACGATGGTGCTCGAAACGCGGTCGCCGATTTGAATCTGGCCGCGCAGTCGCGAAATCGGTTTGCCGACAGCTTCGTTGGTGTGGACCGCGAGTATTTCGATCGATCCCAGATAGGCTGGTTCGGGCTTGAGCCGGTAAACCTCGAGCGTGTTGCCCTTATGGATGCCGGCATCGCTGCCGATGCTGATCGTAATGTAGCCGCTTTGGGAGTCGGTAGACTTCACGACGCCCTCAACATCTTCCGCGGGCGGGTTCTTTCTGGGACCGCTGCTGCCCGCCAACGCCGATCCAACATTCTGTTGTGCCTTTTGCAGTTCCTTGGTGAGCTTCTCGTTTTGATCAAGCAGGCTATTATTGCGCTCGCGTTCGCTGTTGGCGGCGAGCTGCGCTTCGACCGCGGTTGCCCGCATGTCTTCAACTTTTTTTTCCTGGTTCTTGATTTTCTCTTGCAAGCCGGCGTACTGGCCCTTGTAGTAATCCGCCTCGCGTTGCCGGCGGTTGAGCTCTTCGGTAACCGCCGTGGCACTGCCGCCCGAGACCTTGGATTCGGTCGTCACTGCTTCAAGCTGCTTGGTCACATTTTGCACGCGCACGTTACAGGCTTCTTCGTTGGCCTTCATCTTCTCTGCGAGTTCTTTGTTTTGGTTATCCAGGGTCTTGTACCTACCCCTGATTTCGTCGGCTTCCTGGTGGTAAGTCGTTGCGTCCTGTTGTGCTACCTGGACCTGTTTTTCGATTCCCTGGTAGGCTGCGTGCCAGTTGGTCCTGGTCACGTAAGTGACAATGATCAACCAGCCGACAAAGAGGCTAAACACCAAGTTGAGAATGGCGAGAATCTTTCCAAGAACGGTCATGATCGATCCCCCTTCGGGTGCGGCGGCTCACATAACGGCCGCGGGCCCAAAGCACCTCCTCGCTACGCGACGTGAGCCCCACGAAGCGTCCTGATCTCCCCCAAAACATGCGGGGCGGGAGTATGCCGAGGAGAGGAACCGCTGTCAAGCGTAATTCAAGGTTTCTCGGCCACGCGTGAAGCCTGCAACTCCTTGAGCCGCGCTTGCAGCTCCCTACTACGCTTCGCCAGGACCTGCAATTCCACTTGCCGATTATACAGCAGGGGCTTCAAGAATTCTTGTTCGTCCACGGAATTCTTCTCTGCCAGCAGCTCTGCAGCAAGTTGAGCGCGGAGTCCTTTATCTTTGCCGTTGCCGATCAATACGGTCAAAGCCTTTTCCTTGTCCACGGCGGCATCGGTTTCGTGGATCGTGTCGACGATCTGCTGCTGTTTGGCCAAGTAGTCTTGGTGGAGTACATCAAGACTGGCCAGGCCGGGGATCGGCGTTTTGTCATTGGTGAGGACAGGCCCGAGCCTCGGATAGCCATCCTTATCCAGTTGTAATTGTCCCTTGTTGATTACCGGAGCCCGCACAGGGTTCTTCCCCGTGCGCAAGTTCTCCAGTTGCACTTTGTACCAGGCAACATACTTGGGGATCCTATCTTCCTCTGCCTTCACGGACTGCGTTGCCAAGTCCAGGCGTGATTCCCCGCGAGCAATCGCCGTCTTGAGCGAATCCAGCGCTGCCGCGCGCTGGGCATATTCGCCCTGCCGCTCGGGCGACTTGGTGGTCGTCCAATCGATGCGATGGCTGTAAATCGCGAATGCCCAGAACGCGAATCCCAGACTCAGGGCCAGGTTGAGGAATAGTAAAGTTTTCCCAAAGAGCGTCATGATTACTTTCCTCCCTCGGAGCTGAGTTCTTGAGTCTTGACCTCACGCTCGAGTCGTTCGTTCTTTGCCTCTTCCGCGGCCACGGCGGCGTCCGCGGCGAACAGTTGCTTTTCCAGCTCGGACTGTCTTTGCAGGGCAACGCCGTAAGCTACCTTGGCCGCTGCAATCCGCTTGGTCAAATCCGCGGCATCTTGTTGGCGACTGTCCACGAGGTTCCTGTGTTTTTGGAGCAACACCTTGTGCTTCTCCAGCGTATCCTCCGCGTCCCGGACACGATCTGCCAGGGCAATGATCTGCTGAAGCAGGACCTTGTGCTCCGTCTGGAAAGTCGCGCGGTCGCCGGCTACTACAAGCTGCAGTTTCGGCACCATCTCCCCCAACGACACTGACTGGCTCTCCAGCTCGCGGGCGAAATGGGATGCGCCGACGATTACCAGGGCACGCTGATATTCGGCATTGTCCTGGGCCGATCCGACTAGCAAATGCGCGATGCCCTGGCGGCGCTGCTCCCGTTCGAGGTCAGGCGACGGTGCACCTGCTCCGGACTGGACGGCAACCTTGCCTGCTAGCGCCTCTTTGAATGGCGCTTCGAAAGGACCGTCGGGCTCAAGCAAGTCATCGATCTTGTCGGCCTGGATGTGGCGGCGGAGTTCTTCGCGATCGCCCAACGTTGTTGCCAGCGGAACCAGGGTGGCTTCAAGTAGCTTCCGCTTGGCTTCGTCGTTGGGTTCCTGCTGAATCTTGTCCTTGAGGGCATCGTGGCGGTTCTTTACCTCGGCCCGCTGGGTCGGAACCGCAGGACCCTGCACGCCGCTAAATAACTGCTTTTGCATCCTGGTCTTGTCGCCGCAGAGACTGACCAGCGGCTGGCCCTCCACATCCTTCTCGTCCTCGTCGACAGGCAGTCCTTTGAGCACGAAATCTTGCGCCAGCACCTGAAACGACCACGCCTGGCGCTGGCCATAATCCAGTGCGGCCATGCAGACGAAGCCGATTCCGGCCAACACATTTAGAATGGCTAAGGTCTTCCCGGCAGTTCCCATAAAACGCTCTCCGAGGCGGTGGCGCGCAAATGCAGAAGGGAGCCAAAGTGACCCCTTTTTTTGATTGTTACCGATCCATCCGCCAATGCCAAGCAATTTTAAGTTCTGGTGCCTATTTCGCCGGAAAACCGAGCACAAAGCACGCAGTTTGCGCAAGATGACAGAAAAACCACCCGGCACGATAGATGGAGTGAAGCCGATGGCAACGGAAGTGCCGCTACTTCCCTCCATCTCACCAGATTTTGCCAAGCTTTCGGCATCATTTCGTCGTACAATTGCATCGACTACTTTATCCCTTGCCCGCGCTCGCGATACCAGCAGGATCGGCCCGCCCTGAGACGGTTTGGTGGAGACTCGGATGATGGCTGCGGAGACCTCCAGGCCGACCCTTCAGAGCGTCGGCAACTACGACCTTCTCGAAAAGGTCGCTGAGGGAGGGATGGGCACGGTCTACAAAGGCCGGCACCGCGAGACGGGACAAATCGTGGCCGTCAAGGTCGTTGCCCAGCACATGGTCGGCAACCAAGTCATCCTTAAACGCTTCGAGCAAGAATACAACGCTGCCAGTCAGCTCGACCATCCGAACATTGTGCGTGCCCTAGAGTACGGCACCGTTGGTTCTACGCCGTACCTCGTGATGGAGTTCGTCGAGGGGGAATCGCTCGGTCAGAAGCTGCAACGAGAAGGAGCGCTGCCGGAGAAGGAGTCCGTCCGCTTGATCGCGCAGGTGGCACAGGGTCTGCACCGCGCACACAGAGAGAAACTCATCCATCGCGATGTCAAGCCGGACAACATCCTGGTGACGCCGGACGGGACGGCCAAGCTTGCCGATCTGGGGCTGGTCAAGGAAGTGGAAGCCGACCTGAACCTGACGCGTACCGGCCGCGGGTTGGGCACGCCGCATTTCATGGCTCCCGAGCAATTCAAGAATGCCAAGAACGTGGATCCGCGCTGCGACATCTATTCGCTGGGCGCTACCCTGTACATGATGGTCACAGGGCAGATGCCGTTTCACTCTTCAGGCCCGGTCGACGCCTACTTGAAGAAGATCGAAAACAAGATCCAGCCGCCACGGGAGTTGGTGCCTGCTCTCTCCGAGCGGATTGACTGGGCCATTCGCAGAGCAATGAGCGCGGACCCCGATCAGCGGCCCGCCAATTGTCGCGAATTTGTCGAAGATTTGACGGGGCGAAGCACCCGGAAGGTGACGTCGGGCGAGGCTGCCGCCCCGGCCCAGCAAGATGTTTGGTACCTGGCTTACAAGGACGAAGAAGGGACGACACATACGCTGCGGGGAAGCCGGGCCGGAATCTGCCGATCGCTCAAGGAGGGACTCCTGGGAGATGCCAGCAATATCCGCGCGAGCCGCACCAAGGATGGCTCCTTCGAACCCCTGCGATCCTTTCCGGAATTTCGCCAGCATGTCGTCTCACCCTCACCCGCCAGCGCCGCTGTTCCCCGTGTTGCTCCGGTGCGGGTGCCTCCCGCCCGACGTGCCAAGATGCCCAACAATCTCCCTGAGGAGGAGAAATCCGCGCTCAAGGATACGGAACTTTTCCCCAAGGTCACGCGCGCGCCGCATATCGCGATTCAGACGAAAAAGCGTCCATCATCCGTTGGAACCTGGCCGACACGGGTCCAGGTCCTACTCATGGTCGGGGCCCTTCTAGCCAGTCTGGTATTTGGCCTGATCTTCTTCAAACGCTAGGTCCCGGCCGGCGCAGAACGCTGGGAGCCCGGCACCGTCTAATTCTTGACTCCTCGAGCCCAATCCACTATATGTGGAGAGATGAATAGCCCCCATCGTCTAGAGGCCTAGGATGTCTGGTTCTCAGCCAGAAGACCGGGGTTCGAGTCCCCGTGGGGGTAGTCTAGTGCGGCTCTTGTCAGCAGGGCCGGTTTCGGCAATTCGAACGGTTTCCGCCAGATCAGCACAGCGTTCTAGAAGAGAGTCTCTCGGGTCAGATCACAGCGAGCGTCCATCTCGCTCAGATCGATGCGCTCGCCCCAGAGCGTAGTGCCTGGCCGCGACACAGCCCCGAGATAAACATCGAGCCAGTTCATGGCGCCGTCGATCGGCGCGAGCACCGTGAAGTGTTCCAGCTCGACCTTGGCTCCGTCAATGGCCGCCTTGGCAGCCTGCATCCTTTTCGGCTTTTTTGCCTCCTGGCTGTCATTGCACTGATTGCCATCTTCTTGGCCGCCCCTACCTCCGAGTACCAACTTCGTCAGTTCGCCAGGATCTCCGCTGCGGCATCTGCTGTCACCGCTTCGATGCTTCCGCCGACGGTAAGTCATGTCGAACAGCTGGGTTAGGCCCCGTGCAAATACGCGCGGAAAGCAATGATCCAGGCAAAGGTGAAAGGTGTCGTGCACGGGCTGCGTCGTGGCTGGTTTCTGGCCAGATGATTTCCGGCTGCGCTGCAAAGGGTGGATCAGCAAAGGTCGGCGCAGCCTGGTTTTACTCTTGTCGCAACACCGCGTTTCGCCATAATAAATGCTTCTTGGCCGCCAGCCCCGTTAGCTCAATTGGTAGAGCAACTGACTCTTAATCAGTAGGTTCTCGGTTCGAGTCCGAGACGGGGCATTTCCATAAATCACGCCGGAGGCTGGACTTAGCCTACCGCTCTGCGTCGGAGCGTGCTGCCGGGAAAACCCGCTTTTGGGGGAATATTCCCCCACCCGGAGCGCGCATGTCTGACACCACACGTCGCGGAGTTCCAAACTATCGCAAAAAGAAGGTTCGAAGGAAGGACGGCTCGGTGCACGTCCTGGCCATGGTCCGGCTGACCGACGAGCACGGCCGAAAGCGCGACATCATGCTCGGCGAGCACGGCACGGCCGCCAGCCGGCAGGAATACCGGCGCGTCATTGCCGAATGGGAGGCGGCCGGCCGGCGTTTTGTATGCACAAGCCCCACGGTCATCGAACTGGTCGTTCTCTATCTCAAGCACGCCCAGGAGCACTACCCGGCGGCGGAAGGCAAGCCATCCAAGGAGCTGGAGGAGTACAAGCGCTCGTTCAGACCGCTGAAGAATTTCTACGCTCACTCGCCGGCGGCAGAGTTCGGCCCGCTGGCGCTCAAGGCAGTGCGGGACAAGATGATCGAGGCCGGCCTTTGCCGCGGGGTCATCAATCAGCGTATGGGTCGGATCCGCCGCCTGTTCCGTTGGGCAGTTGCCAACCAGCTCGTCAAGCCCGAGGTCCTGCAAGCGCTGCAGGCGCTCCCAGGCCTCCAGCGCGGGCGGTCGCCTGCAAGGGAGACTGAGAAGGTCAAGCCAGTTCCCGAGGCGTTCGTCGAGGCGACGTTGCCGTTTCTCCGCCCGACACTGGCGGCGATGGTCCGGCTGCAGCTCTTGACAGGCATGCGCCCGGGGGAGCTGGTCATCATGCGTACGATTGATCTGGATACCTCCGGCAACGTCTGGCTCTATCGGCCAGGCAGCGATCGCGAGCACGGACAGCACAAGACGGCCTGGAGGGGCCACGATCGTGTCATTGCTATTGGGCCCCGCGGGCAGGAGGTGCTCAGGCCATTTCTGAAGACGGATCTGCACGCGTATCTGTTTTCGCCGGCGGAATGCATGGAGGCATTCCGCGCGGAGCAACGGCGCAAACGCAAGACGCACGTCCAGCCGAGCCAAGCTTGCCGAACACGGATGAAGCCCAAGAAGCGCCCGGGGGATCGGTACACGGTCGCAAGCTACGGGAAGGCCATCACGGCAGCCTGCCTCAAGGCGGGCACTCTGGTCCGGGTAACTTCAGAGGACGGGGCCTCCTCGGTCGAGGGATTTGAAAACACTGTCTGCTGCACGCGGCGCCGGCAAGGCGTCTATCTGGGACGATTCTTCGCAGCCTCCCCGTGCTCGGTGACATTGCTGGTCAACAAGAAACCCTTCGCCTTCTCTCTGAAGCGAGGCTGCGCCATCACGCTGGACGGAAAACCTAGCGGGCTCGAAA
>DATGZX010000238.1:0-3468 GCA_035296965.1 Gemmataceae bacterium | reverse complement strand
CGCATGAGATTCCTTTCAACAGTTTCCAGGATTCCATCCAGCGGGCCAAATCAAAAAGGGCCGCAAAGGAAATGATACCGGGTCCAGCTGACGCCGAACAGCTGCTCACTTCCTGTGTAGTGTGTGCATGCTTAGAAGAATTTGGAGACACCGACGAAGATGGAGCGCGTCGCCGGCATCCAGACCGGCGGCAGCGAGCGGGCTTTCGACCTCTATATGAAGGCGCGCTACCTGCACCAGCTGCACCCCGGCCACGGGGTGACGTTCGCCACCGGCACGCCGATTTCCAACACCATGGTCGAGATGTACACCATGCAGCGCTTCCTCGACCCCGAGGGGCTGAAAAGCCGCGGCATCGACCATTTCGATGCGTGGGCGGCAACCTTCGGCGAAGTCGTAGACACCATGGAAATCTCTCCCGACGGCGCCTCGCTGCGGCCGCGCAGCCGCTTTGCCCGCTTCACCAACCTGCCCGAGCTCCAGCAGATGTTTCGCGCCTTCTCCGACGTGCAGACGGCCGAGATGCTAAACCTGCCCCGCCCGCGACTGGAGAGCGGCAAGCCGATCGTCGTTGCCTGTCCGATGTCCGAGGAGCAGCGCGCCTTGCAGCAGGAGCTGGTTGCCCGCTACGACCGCTTAAGGACGCAGAAGGTCGATCCGAGGCAAGACAATGCCCTGGCCATCACCACAGACGGCCGCAAGCTGGCCCTCGACGCCAGGTTGCTGTCGGGTCAGTCCTCTGACTTCCCCAGCTCGAAAGTCAATGCCCTGGTGGACAAGGTCGCATCCATCTGGCAGCGCACCGAGGCGAAGCGCGGCACGCAACTGGTGTTCTGCGACATGGGCGTCCACCCGACCTCCTGGGGTTACTGCGTCTATGACGAGATCATCGAGAAACTGGTCGCACGCGGCATCCCCAAAAGCCAGATCGCCGCCATTGGCGACGCCGACTCCGACGCCAAGAAACAGGCCCTGTTCGACAAGGTCAGGAGCGGCCAGGTCCGGGTACTGATCGGCAGCACGCAGAAGATGGGCACCGGCACCAACGTGCAGAAACGGCTGGCAGCCCTGCACCACCTCGATGCGCCGTGGAAGCCGGCCGAGGTCGAGCAGCGCGAAGGCCGCATCCTGCGCCAGGGCAACGAGAACGAGCAAGTGGCGGTCTATCGCTACGTCACGGAAGGGAGCTTTGATGCGTATATGTGGCAAGCGCTGGAGACCAAGGCAAAATTCATCGGCCAGGTCATAACGGGCGACAGCGCCGTCCGCCGCGCCGAGGATATCGGAGGCCAGGAACTCTCCTACGCCGAGGTCAAGGCGATTGCCTCCGGCAATCCGGCCGTGCTCACCTTGGCCGAAGCCGACGCCGAATTGCAGCGGTTGGCAATACTCAGGAAGAATCACGCCGACGAACAATACGTCGCCCGCCGCAACCTGCGCGACCTGCCCGAGGCCATCGCCAGGCTGTCCAATCGGCTGTCCGGACTGACCGCCGATGCGGCCACCGCTACAGCGCATGTGGCTGATCCGATTACCATCGGGAAGCGTGCCGCAGCCCGCGAGGACGAGGCAGCCGTCCTTGGCGAAGCCCTGGACTCCCTGCCGGCCAATGTCGGGCAGACGCGGCGCTTCCCCTTAGGTATGTATCGCGGCCTTCGCTTCGGGCTCGTACTTCATCCGCAATTCGCCCCCGAGCTCTATCTCGAAGGAGCCACCACCCGCCAGGAGTCGCTTTCCCGCCAGCACCACGGACCGCGAGCCATCCTGAACGCTCTGCAGCGCTTAGGCGACAGCTACGGCGCCACCTGTGACTCCATCGGAAAGGACTTGAGGATTACCGAATCGCAGCTCCGCGATTACCAGGCACGCCACGGCCAGCCCTTCCCCCACGATTCGTACATGACCCAGCTCGTAGGCTTGCGCGACCAGCTTAAAATGAGCCTTTCCGCAACGGCTCCGAAGCCGGACACCGAGCAGCCAGTCGCCGATCCGCTGCTTAAAGCCTTTGAACAGGCCGAGCAAATCAAGGCACTTAAAAGCGCGCATACCATCGAGGCAATGCCTGAACGCACCGCGAAACGCCGCACTTCCGCCGAGGAGCCGGTCACAGCGAGAATCCGACAACGGACGGAAGCGATGCCCGTCTCTGGCCCAACGCTTGAACCCGATGCAGTCCCCTCATCGTCCGTTACATGCCCAGGCCAGGAATCCGCTCCTCCGGCTCTCGCCGAAAAGGTCGCTTCTCCGTCTGACACCTCTCAACCCACGAGCGGAGCTGCTGATTCGTTTTTCGCTCCCGCGACTTACCACCAGGAACAGGTTGAAAGAAGCCTCCGGCGCAGGCAGCACCAGTTCACTATGTTTTAGGATCTCGCCTTCCCTCCGCGCTACCTCTTCGGATTGTCTTTTTTACTTTACAACTCAAATTTGCCGCGCTATATCGATATTTCCACAACCCAGGAGGTACTTATGGCAAAGCACAAAACAGCAGAGCAGACCGAGGAAACCGCAGTCGATCCGGCGGCAGCCGCACCCAATGAAGAGTCCCAGCTCGGCCAGATCGGCGACGATTTGTCGGGGCCGCTAAAACGCCCATTCGAGCCGGTACGCGGCTGGACCAGCCGTCTCACCGGCCCGCTGCAATACCGCAAGTTCACCGATGCCAACCTGAAGGTCATCGCGTTCAAGTTCAATCTGGAAGCCGATGAGAAGCTACCCGAAGAAGCTCTGGCCGTCATGCGGGATCACAAACAGGACAAGGAAGGAAAGCCGACTGGCCTCAAATTCCAGGATACGCGCACGCACGGCAAAATCTGGACGATCCCCAACGACGTGGAAGGTCGCGCCCTGGCCGACAAGATTGATTTCCGGCTAAGCGAACTCGCCCAGAAGCTGGAAGAGGGTCAGGCTAAAACTCCTTTCTAGGGCACCGTAGCAACACCCATCAGGGCCGCCTCGCGCGGAACCTGCGGGCTGACTCCCGTGGGCGACGGGGACGGGCGGGACTCCGCCCTCTCCCCGCGAGGCGGCGACCAGCTTGGAATGACAGTTCCAATTTACCTGGCCTCCATGTTCAATAAACATTCGACAGCGCTTACGGCGAGGTCCAGCCGGATTTCTTACCCAAGCCCACGTAGCACCAGCCTTTCTGGTTGGTGTCGCTGCCGGTCAGCTCGCCGCTATATGAGCAGATCACGACATCGCCGTAGCCATCACCGTTGATGTCCAGCACGGTGCTGCTGTAGCCGCAGTTGCCGTTGGTGGAGGACGGGCAGGTGAAGACCACAGCGCCCGCCGGCGGGGAACTATCGAGATTAATCGTGGCCGTGCTGCTCAAATGGCCGAATAGCAGCCAGCCCTGGCCACGCTCAATAAATCGTCGCGCGTGCTCATTCTCATCTCAGCGTGCCTAAATTGTACGGCGAGGCCCAGCTGCCGCCCGAGCCGTAGATCACGTAGCCGAATCCG
>DATGZX010000237.1:0-10715 GCA_035296965.1 Gemmataceae bacterium | reverse complement strand
ACTTGCCTATCCCTCTACCCACGTTTGTTCACGTCGCGTCCGGCGCGCCCCGGTTGACCAGAACGTCAACGAGAAAACCCCGCCTAGTGCGGGGCCTCGTGGGCGATCCTGGGGATAGGGTAGGCAAGCCTACGTTAGGCTGAACTTCCCGCGATCGGCCTTCTTGAACCGTGCCTCCTTCCCCTTCGCCTTGATCTCTCTGAGCAGGGCGGAATAAAGAGTCGCGTGAGGGGTCAGCCCGCCTGGCGATTTCCAGTAGCCCTTGTCCGCCATCGCCTTAATCATCTCCTGGCAGTTCAGCGGCTCGCCGTTTTCGCCCAAGACCTTGGCGGCGGCGTCCAGGGCGCTGGTCTTCTTCTCCTTGGGCGGCTTTGGCTCCTTCTCCTTGGTACGCTCGGGCTTGCCTGCCTTCCTGCCTTTGCCCTTGGTGGTCTTCCGCGCCGCAGAGTCCGCGGGAATGGGCCTCTCCTTGGCCCCCTTCGGTGCTTTGCCGATCACTTGCACCTCTTCGTCCGGGGCAAACCGGGCGTGCTCGACTTCGCCGCTATCATCTCGCAGGGCGACCTCGAACTTGCCCGCGTCCGCGCCCTCCCCGACCTTGGTGGCGTCGCAGATGGTTCTCGGGCCCTCGAACCCAGGAATCAGGACGATGTCGCCCAGGCTCAGCTCCGTAATCTTCCTCGGGGTGCCAGTCGACTTCTCGGCCTCGGTGCTCTTGGCCTTTTCGGTGTGGGCCGAATCCGTCGCTGTCTTCTTGCTTGCCATGATGCATCTCCCTTTCTGCGTAGCTGTCACGTGCGTGCGTCGCGCCAATCGCGATGCAACAGGGACAGTCACTTACCTCTCAGGCGGGAGGACAGCAAGCGCAGTAAGCAAGAATTCTTGGCGATTTCCGAAGTGAACGGAATGGCGAGCGGCGCGTGAAGTCTCTCTTGCGATTTGGGGTGGCAAGGCCACGTTCTTGCTCCAGCTCATATTCGTGCGTAAGATCTGCTCTGACCGACGAATCCCTCTCGCCGAGGAACTCGCATGATCCACGTTCTAAAGGTTTTGGTCGCCATCGTGCTGATTCTGGTGGCGGGCTTCTGCATCTATGGCTTCCGAGCCGGTTTCGAACCGTCGGCCGATCCAAGCTATCTCATGCGCATACTCTATGCGATTGTCGGTGCAGCGAGCCTATTCGCGGGTGGCTATTTAATGCTGGGGCGGAAGGGAAGAGGCTGAAGGAACCCACTTGTGGCAAACTGGATTCATTCTGTCCTCCGGTGCAAGGCATCGCCGGATCATGATGTTGGCGCTCGGTCGCGCCTGTCGCGAGTGTTAAAAAGGTTGACGTTCAATCCACGGCTAACATTCGCTTGAAGCGTTACTCGTGCCGCGAGTACAAGATGAGCGAATATCCTACGAGAATCTTGCCCCCTGGCGCCTGAGTAAGAATGCCACCGTCTTGTGTCCGGCGACTCATAGGGAGTTTCTTACTGTCCCTTTTTCACGAGAGTTAGACGAATGGTCTGGTTGCCGGGTCCCAGTGCTATTCTCTGTTCCGTTCTCGCTTCCATTTTGTTGACGGGTTGGCCGCTCTTGTCCGTCTCGCCTGTGGGTTTCCAGAGGATCGCGCTGAGCCGGTAGCTGCCCTTGGGGAGGCCGGAGAAATAATAGCGGCCGTCCTCCTTGGTGTCTACAAAGCGAAGCATCGTTTGTGTGTGAGCCGAATCCCGTGGGATGATTGTTACCTGAGTGCCTTGGACGGGCTTTCCCGCAGCATCGACGACGACGCCCGAAAGGCTGAATTTGTTGGTCATGAGCACCACGTCGGGCACTTCCAGCGGATTGCCGGCTGTCGGGCGGACAGGCACATTTTGTTCGGCAAACCCGTGAGCGGAAACATACAGGCTGTAACTGCCGTCCACCACGAGGGGTGGCAGGACAATCCGTCCGTCGGCGTCGCTGTGTAACGGACTCCACACGGGCAATGAGCGATACGAGAATCCATTCTGCGTCTCGCGCATCTTGATCTGTGCATCCAGCCAAACTTCGGCATTGGCCACGGGTCGTTTCTGTTCGTCGAGTACGCGAACCAGCGCGGTCTGCGTGGGTTGCAATTTCACGTCTAGCGTCATCGGCTTTGCAACTTTTGCCGGCTCAATCGTGATCTTGGCGCCTAGACCGCGTTGGGCGTGTATGACGAGAAAATGACTTTTCTGGTCCGGAAGCAAGCCGGTCAAGGTGAAGCTCCCATCGGCCTTGCTGGAGAGTTGTTTGGTGATCCCCTTAAAAACTGCTCCGGGAACTGGCTGCCCCTTCGTGTCGAGAACACGGCCTTGCACGCTCATCCCTCTGCTGAAACAAAGGTCTCTTCCCGTCAAGGTTTCACCGGCTTTGATTTCGAACGGCAGGACTACTCCTTCACCGACCGAATCGTCAAATAGTTCGCAGGGCACGAAACCTGGGATGGTATCGATGGTAGATAGTTTGCCTTTCCCCGCCCCCACCACCATGCGGTAGCTGCCATCCGCCTCGGTCATACAATCGCCGTAGTACTGCTTCACTCCTTCGCAATAGTAGTGAATATTGACAAAGGGAACGCGGAGCGGCTCACCAGTTTCATTCTCCCGGAGTTGTCCCGTTATCACCGAGCCGCGTTCCAGCGTATAGTTTTTCTGGCGATTGGGCGCGCTAGGGGCTATGGTTAACTCGCACGTGGCTGAGAGATAATCGGAGCCTTCAGGAGGAGTGACGTACATATAGTGCTTCTCGGTGTCATTTCGCTTAAGGGAATAACGACCCTGCTGATCGGCGAACGTTCCATAGATCCCTTGCCTAATGTGGGCGCCGACGGCCGGCTTGCCTGTGTCTGCGCAGAGGACTTCTCCATTGATCGTCGCCGATTGATGGAGCCTCGCAGTGAAACTGTCCGGACGCAGTTTATCCTCTGGACCGACTGATTCCGATCGGTTCAAGCGCTCAATTTCAGCATTGTCGATGGTTGCGCAATTGAGCCACTTGGAAAGGAAACGCGGATCACCGGTCGAGAGGCCGATGTGATATTGCCGCGGCAAGCCTCCCATCGCAAACTGCCCTCGTTCATCTGTGCTCGCCACGAGCGGAACCCGTGACCAGTACAGCATGAGCCGTTCGCGGGATGCGACCCGACTACGACGCTCCGGATCGATTTGGCTGTCTATTTGGGAAACTTGTACGCGCACCCCGACAGCCGGCTTTCCTTTGTCGTCGAGGAGTTGGCCGTGCACGTACGCCTCCGGCTGCAACCTGATCGTCACGTCCTGTTCGCTACGGGATTGGAAAGAATGCCAGGAAACGCCATAGCCCCTGGCCATCACGACGAGATTCCAGGGGTTCTGGTAGATATTTGAGGGGGAAATCTTCATGGGCTCCGCGAGCACGTCGTTGAAGAGGAATCGGCCGGCTGCGTCCGTTGTCGTCTTGGCCAGGATGTCCGTGTAATCCTTCCTCTGAAGTTCTGCGGTGTGCCTCAGGATGGCAAATTCCCGGAGATAGACGGTTGCACCGCCGATCGGCTTGCCTTTTTCATCGATTACCTTACCGGACGCTGATAAATGTGCTGGGGCGAGCTTTGCTTCGTTACTGGGAGCGTTGGGTCGATTCTCCGCCTCAGTGTTAGCTTCTGGTGCAGAAGGGCTATCTTCTCTATTGTTCGCGACGGCTCGATAGGTGACGGCCCCTGATGCAAGCACGACCAACCCGACGGTCAAGGCCACAGTGACCATTCTTATCCTGGCCACAAGCATCCGCTTTAGCATGCCGTCTGCCAGGGAAGCCGCCGATGCCGAAACGGCGATGCTGGTCGTACCGCCGCGCGCTATCGTGAGTGCGGCTTCTACCGTCGCGCTCACCAAGAGTGGCGCCACGACTGCCGAGGCGGTTTTCTCTGTGAGTACTGCGGTCAGTCCCGAGGACGACACCATAAGACTGCGGCGAACGAGACGATTGCGCAGCAGGGCACGAGCGCGAGCCAGCCGTCCCGACACAGTTCCCTCGGTGCAGCCGAGTTGTCCTGCGGTCTCGTGCTTGCTCTTGCCTTCCAAATAATGAAGTACAAGTGGCGTGCGATACTTCTCCGGCAACCGGCTCAACTCCTGGTTGAGCACGGCTCGAAGTTCGTCCTGGCCAAGCGTCGAACCCGGTGCTGCAAGCGGCATGGTCGCAACCCGCCTTTCATGTATGCGCCGCCGAATATTGTCGGCCCGGGCTTTGAGCGCGAGACGATACGCGACTTGATAGAGCCAACCAGCAAGTGCTGGCTGATGACGAATGGAGCCGACTTTTTTCGCGAGGACCAGGAACGTGGCCTGGAATACGTCCTCGGCATCATGCACCTCGTGCAGCACACCCTGAGCCACACTCATCACTAGTGCGGCATGGCGCTGCACCACGAGGGCGAAGGCTCTTTCATCGCGCCGATTCAGGAAACTCTCGAGCAGTTGCTGATCTGTGAGCGCCTCCAAAGCACGCGTCTCCGCCGATCGGCAGAGGTGCTGGAAGACGGCATCGAGTTGTCCTTTGGCCATAACGCAGGCACCTTCAAGAAAGTGGCTTTACCTTATAAGAGCCCAAAGAAGGGTGGGGGTGGTACGGAATTTTCCAGAATGCTCACAGCGCGCAGGAATCGCCGTCAAGGGCAACTCGATTGCGATTTGGGATGTTGGCCAGAGTGCATTCTTGCGCCAAATGACTTTCGCAAATGACCCCCCGCGGCCGCCAGCAGCTTTTTCACCAGATGGTCGGTCCCTCGCTCGAGTGAATGAAGAAGGCGGGGTAACAATATGGGAGCTAGCAACGGGTCGGCTGCGGCGCTACTTTGGCAAAAAGCCGAAGGACACGGTTGCTCCTGAAGCTGACGAGAATGGCGCTGGTATTGGTGCCGTCGCACGGAGGTTGCCAGCTAGGCCGGTTCTATCGAAGCAGACTAAGACAATGGCGACATTGCTCTTCTCGCCAGACAGTAGGCTTCTCTGTCTCAGCGGACCGGGTAATGTCGTCACCGAGAAAACCGGCGAAACCACCGGAATGACCAGACCGATTTGCTCATCGAATTGCCGCAACAGCAAGAGCCCGGCATCACTGGTCAACTGAGCTTGCGACGGTTCGACCTGGACAGGCACCTCGCCAAAAAATCGAAGGTTGCTTGCCAAGCACTATGTATACTCAAGGGAGTCTCCTTGCGAATTGACAAAACTGTCAGGTCAACAAGTTAGACTCGCTAGGAGGCGCTAACCTTTCAACTCAATGAATAATTCGGGTTAGGTTGAGGGCGGATTAACAGGAGCTTTTCGCATGAAGATCCCCGTGCTAATCCAGCGTCGCGTTCTCCTCTTTTCAGCGTTTTTACTGGCAGCTGGCGTTGCTGGCTTGTGGTGGTTGACCCCAGTTGTCCCCCGCAAGGGGTGGCAACCGCCAACAAGGGAATCGGTTTGCGACTTGACGAGGGATGGTCGGATAGCGATTACCTTCCGCCGCCGGGAAAAGCCAACAGGCCCGGTTCATCTCTGGGATACTGAAACCGGCCGACTCTTGGCGACCCACTTTGGCTACCAAGATACGTTTGACCAGGTGACGCTAGTGGCGAATCACGATCTGCTGCAAGTGGTACGGCGGGACAGAGGCCCAGGAGGAGAAGGATTCACCTGTCGCATCAGCCTGCACGAGTTGTGGACCGGCAAGTTGGTCTCATCATTCGAGAGCCACCTTCCGGTCTCGCGTCCCGCATTTTTCATTCTCACTTCCGACTGCCAGACAGCCGCCTTGCTCACTTACGAGAAGGGAGAACCTCTTGTGAAATGCCACGACGTCGCCACGGGCCGAATACTATGCCGATTTTTGGGATGCCGTGGGCCAATGGTTTTCTCCCGGGACGGCCGGCAGTTGGCGGCAGCACGGGGTTCATCCGTCGTTGTGTTTGACGTGCCTACGAGTCGGGAAATCGGCCAGCTGGACTCCCCCGAGGCCGGCTTGGCGTGGCCCATAGAATTCTCTCCTGACGGGAACCTTCTTCTAGACAGCCACTGCAATGTTTGGGATCTGCGTCGCAACATCCGGCGTTTTGGCGTCCAGGACATCTACAGCTGCTGTTGTTTCACTGAAGACGCGCACGAGCTGATTGTTGTAGCGACGTCCGGATCTGAAAGCTGGTTGGCCTATTACGATGCAAGTACTGGAAACGAGGAAGTCGAACGGCGAGTCAGACTGTTAAGAGGTCAGAATCCCAGGACCGCGATTCGCAAGGCGACGCCGGATGGGCAATGGCTCGTCGCCGAAGGAAACATCGCTGGCCAGGATGAGCCGTGGTCCAGCCGTTTGGGCCACTTGCTCAGGCCGTTAGAGAGTTGGATAGCGAAAGTACGCCTATTTCTGGACAAAAGCAAATCTCGCTCATCCTTGGGATTCATTTTGGTAGAGACTGCAACGGGAAGGGAAATTATGCGGAGTGAACATCAGTGGCTTAGTTGCAGCCCAGAACAGCGTTGCGTAGTGATTCGGAATGGCCTTGGGGACTTATTCTGGGATTTGCCCCCCCGCAAGTCACTACCTGGGTTTTTGACTCCGGCGGCAATCTGGTGTCTCTCCATTGGCCTGCTGACTCGCTGGCGTGTCCGACGAAGGCGACGCATGTTATAAGCCAGCTGTCTTTGTTCGCCGGCCACAATGCGGAATTGCGGCGGCCCTGCAAAAGCTCGAGCACCAGGCCGTGCTGGATGGCGAGGTGGTTGTTCTTGATGAAAAAGGCTATCCGAGCTTCGAAGCGTCCCTAACCGCCTCGTACCCCCCCGAATTCAGCCCCTCTACCGGCCGCGGGTCGTCCGTTCGCGGGTTCAATGGACGCACTTCTTCTAAAGAGTGTCCATTCAATCAGTGAAAAGCCAATAGAAATCCGACGCGCGCAACCCGCCAAACATAAACACGTTCTGAACTGATTCCTGCCTTGTCTCGATTTACCCGGTTCCAAAAACGCATGGCATGCGGTGCTGTTTCAAGGTTACCGATCGCCGAAAATCTCCGCTCCATCGGCTGGTCACCTGCGCATTGGAACTCGCGGAAGTACACACTCTTTCACAAACCGTTGCAAGAATGTGGCTTATGGAATAGATTTCGGGTCACCGTGCCACCGTACATGAAAGACAGCAACCGCTGTCGTATAAGGAACAGCAGCGACTGTCGTACCCTTCCCAAAGATACAGCTGCTCGTTCCGTACGGCAATTCCTCGGAGGCGATATGACTCGCGGCATTCGTCGAACTCGAAGGCCGGAACACTTTGATTTCGCGGACGCCGTGCCGACTGAACGGGCCGCCACCGCGACGGCAGGAAAGTCGCCCGAATTCAAACCCTAGAGGGTGCCATGAAAGTTCTTGTGACGGGTGCAACCGGGTACATCGGCGGTTCGGTTGCGGATAAACTGCTGGCTGCCGGTCACCAGGTAAGCGGACTTGTCCGCTCGGAAGCGAAGATCCCGCTGCTGAAGGAGCGTGGGATCAACCCGGTCGTCGGCACCCTCGACGACTGCGAGATCCTCACGAAGGCGGCCCAGGTGGCCGACGCTGTCATTCACGCAGCGAGCGCCGACCACCCCGGGTCCGTGGTGACGCTCGTCACCGCACTCGAGCGCAGCGGAAAGCTGCTGATCCACACGTCAGGCTCGGCCATCGTCGCGGACCACGCCGACGGGGAATATGCGAGCGCGGTCCCGCTGACGGAGGACGACTACTTCGATCCCGTGCCGTATCGGCGGGCTCGCGTGGACATGAATCGTCATGTGCGCCAGGCGGCGATCGAAAAAGGGGTGCGCTCGATCGTTATCTGCCCGGCCATGATTTACGGCACCGGGCGCGGCCCACAACCTGACAGTGATCAGCTCCCGAAGCTGATCGCGCTGTCCAAGCAGGTCGGTGCGGGCGTCTACTTCGGCAAGGGACTGAATCGCTACTCGAACGTCCACATCGACGATCTCGTCGACCTTTATCTTCTCGTGATAGAGAAGGCTCCGGGAGGTTCCTTCTTCTTCGCGGAGAACGGCAACAACTCGTTCAAGGAACTCGCCGAAATGATGAGCACCGTCCTGGGCTTCGGCGGCAGGACGGTCAGCCTGCCCGTGGAGGACGTCATTCGACAATATGGCGAAGCCGCTCGTTTGGGGGTCGCGTCCAACAGTTTCGTTGTCGCCGCCAATGCACGACGTCTCGGCTGGTCGCCCAAGGCACCTGCTCTGGCCGATTACCTTGAAGGTCTCCGGTAGACTACGACTGGCATCCGGCTGGAAAACATCCAAAGTCGGAGCGACTTGCCTGCTCCGGTCCTGACACACCGAAGTGCGTGCAGGCGAAAGCCAGCGCGAATCGAGGACTCCTCGGCTTAAGCCTCTTAATCTCGATTCAACTACGGCGTTGAGAAGGGAGCCATTTAGTGCGATTTGGGTCCATTGCCACCGTCCGCTAGCCCGGTCCGGTTGAACGTCGGGCTTCGGCGGCAGCAGGCTCGATATGCGACTTAACGCCGCGGCACGGCGCCCCCGTTCCAAAGCTCAATCGATAAGCGCAGGGCCATCTCTAGCGCGTCAGGCCCATCATCATGATCGCCGACTGGGAAATCTTTCATTTGCTCGACCAGCAGGGCCGTCCCGGGCGACCGACTCTTGAAGCGCAACAGCCGCTGAGCAAGGTAAGGCCCCAGCCGACGAATGCGAACTTGCTTGTTGACCTGGTTGTTTAAGCCGTAAATCGGCAGGAACACGCCCTGCTCCTGCCCGACACGCTCAAAATCGACGCAAAGCAATTCCTGGAACTGGTTGATCTCAATGGCAAAGCCATCTGGCCGGAACTCGCGGATCATCTCGACGCCGTCGTCCACGATCTGCGGGGCCGGCCGCCGCTGCAAATCAGCCTCGACGTAAAGTACGCCAGCTCGATCTCGACCAAGCTTCACGAAGGCTGAGTAATCGCCGGTCTGCGCGTCCTTTCCCTTGCTGGGATCTAACGCCAGCGTCTTGATCTGAATGTGCTCCGGCCAGCGCTCGAACCAGAATCCCGGACCACCGAAGTATTCGGCCGGCCATTCGCAAGCCTCGGGATTCACGGGGTCGCCTTGCTTCTCGGAAGAAAAAGCCGCCCAGCCGATCGTGGCGCGGAGTTTCATCAGGTCCAAGAGCGGTTCGGCCTCGGGCCAGAGCAGGTCGGCCCCGGCATCCATCTGTTGCTTGTGAAGCCGATAGAACTCCTCGGCTTTCTCCTCGTGATGATCGTCTTCGTAGTCCTGGTAGATCAATTCCCATTCTTTCCACAGGTCCAGACGTGTCGGCCATGCGCCAAGCGCCCTGAATGTCATGCAATCCCAACCGGCCGTGCGGGACAGGCGAAGCACGAGGCAGTCCCGGTGCAGGGCTGTCCCGAGTACCAGTACGTTCGTCTGAGAGGTGCCGGCGTTGGCCACGGCCCTGTTGAACCAGTTCCAGGAACGGTCACGCTGAAATAGCGACGTGATATGCTCATCATTCTCCGGATCGTCAACGATGATCAGCGTCGGCCTGTTCACACGATTGCGCCGGCCCCGGATCTTGCTGCCCGTGCCGAGAGCTTCCACCACCACACCATTAGCCAGCCTCAGCCGGTCCTGTCCCCACGGCGAACCGACAAACAGAGGAAACTGGTCCTCGATCTCTTCCCTGATGTTCGCGAGGTTGATGCGGGCCTGCGCTTGCGTGTCGGAGATCAGGAAAATGTAAGGCTCCAAACCATGCACCCCGCAATAAAGCGGATAAGCATAGCTGGCCCAGGTTGTCTTCGCGCTGGCACGGGGAGAAACCAGCGCCATGCGCTTCCCGCGTCGCTCGTGGAGCGTCTCTAGTTCAGACACAAACCAGCAGTGCAAACCAGATTCTGGAGTCAGGGGGCGCACGTCAGTCTTGGTTCGGCAGCGAAGGTGCTCGGAAGACCACGCGGCAAAGGATGGCCGAGCCAGCGACTCCTGCGGCCGCTTCTTCAGCCTACGCAGCCTATTCACCCTCAGCTTGAGCTCTGCGAGTTCCACGGGCGTTCTTCTCCAACTGGTTGAGTATCTGCGCCAGCTTCAAAATCTGTACATGCTCCTTTGGTGCCCAACGCTCCGGGTAGCGCCGGGCCAAGAAGTCCCTGGCTGCCTGCCAGTTCTCAGGGATCTGCTTTCGCCATTGAGCGACGACGGTCACTTCCGCGTCACCTTCCGCCTTCTTGATCGCCTTGAAGAACTTGAAATACTTTCCCTTCTTAGCCCTCTTGCCCAGCCTCATCCAAAGAGCAAAAGTGGCATAAGAGATGCCCGCGTAAGAACAGGCTGCCTCGTAGTAATTCCCGGCAGCGATGGCCTCACAGAGCAGCTTCTGGGTCGCAGGCGTCAGCTTGGTGGGTTGGCCGCCTGGCACACACCTACCCTACCTTCCTTGGATCAAGGCCCATGTCGCCGAGGCGTTCGAGGCAGACGGCGACGAAGGCCGGGCTAATCTCCAAGCCGTAGCAAAGACGGCGCGTTATCTCGGCACCACAAAACTGGCTCCCGGAGCCTGCAAATGGTTCGTAGCAGATGTCGCCTGGCCGCGTGTGCTTGCGCATCGGCCGGGCAAACAGCTCGACAGGCTTTTGCGTTGGGTGATTGTTGCCAATGATCCGTCCCTTTCCTTCCCAATCGCATTCCCAGACGCTCGTGAACGTG
>DATGZX010000236.1:0-4631 GCA_035296965.1 Gemmataceae bacterium | reverse complement strand
GATCTCGAACGATACCGGAAAAGTCCGCGCGGTCCGAAGAAGCCGCCACCCAAAAAAAGCCGCTACCGCAACGGCGGGCATGTATCGACCTACAAACTACTTACAGTTGACGATCCCTGACACCTTGGAAGCCCTGGCCCCAAGGGCCTAAAGCCCAGGGGTCAAGTGGATGGCTTAACCTGGCCGCATCGTCATGCGACCTCTGGCGCTTGTAGCGCCGGTTCCCACCGCCAGGCTCGCATGCTGATCCCCAGTTGCCGATCGCGCGCGGCACTAAAGGGACCCCATATGCGGAACCTGGAGCCATTACCTTCCCCGCGTTGGATTGACCGTGGCGTTGGAGCGCGGGATGATGGGCTTGCTCGATTCAGCGGATATTGTTCAATGTCAGCCCTGTCTGAGCCCCCCGTGGGACCAACGATGGACGTCGTCAATCGAGCGTACCGCCCCCATCCTGCAAGGCGGGTTGAGGCTCTCAGGCACGATCTCTGGGCCTGGGACGAATCAAGTCCTCAGGAAGCCAATTGACCGTCAAGACTGGAGTCGGAATGGCTCTTCCAGGTCAGACGCAAGCCGGCAGTTCATTTTGGCAACTGAAGTGGCATATTCGTGAAGAGCTGCTTCGGCAATACGGTGGCTATCAACTGCATCTGGTTCGGTTGAGCGAGAAGGCAGTCCGACATTCTCTGAAGGATCTGGTCACCGAGCAATCGAAGTTGGACCCCCTAGTTCTGGACATGCTAGTCCATGAGGCAGTGCAGGAGTTTTTCACGTACCGGCCTCTCATCAAGGCTACCGTCCTGCCGAAAGAGCGAATCTCCAATTAATCATCGGGTAACTCTCGCGTGTGCTGACGGTAGCGATGACAGCATTGGCGATGCCACGCGATGAAAGAAGATCCATCTTCAGAATTCCATCCCGCGCCTATTGACAGAAGAGGCCATATACAAGTGCGGCCTTGGTCACTTCCCGCTTAGCTTCTGAGCGTTCCATCTGCAGCACTTTGTTCGGTGCCGTTGCCTGCCTGCACACTCCAATACGTTTTCCACCCGTTGTTGTGGACTAAGGCCTTCCTCGGAACCTGCGAAACCAGCCAGAAGAACACGATCATGTCTCCCCCGCAGATACTCGCGTGCAGCAAGCTAAAGGCCAAAACCAAACCCCATGCCGTCCCTTGCAGCCAAGGCAGGCCCAGCAGAGGAAAGATGCTCAGCGCGAGGATCGGGGCAACTAACATGCCGAGGACGCGATTCCGCGGCATTGGCGAGTCGTATATTGCGTAGCAGACGCCACGGCTCGGCCAGAACCCGACGATCAAGTGCCGGGAGCGAATGCCCTGGAAGTATGCTAGGGCGTGAATCAGTTCATGTAAGGGCACCATAGCGACGAGTGCCAGCAGGCAGCCGCTACCCACCAGCGGTCGGGCCCGGACAAGCCCGCGGATTTCGTCCTTCATTTCGACCAGCCGGACTACCGCCGCAATCAGGAAAGGCAGCCCGACCAGCAGTGCAACCGCTGCCAAACGACCGGCGCCCCATTCCCGTAGAGGGGTCCAGTCCTCCTCTTCGGGGTTCAGCACGCAACTGGGAGGAATCGGGCCGCAAACGAATCGCATACGGGAACGCCTCCGTACCTCCGAACGACAAGTTCAGCGGCCGGCTCACGCGAGCACCGCATTGACGGTCGATGGACCGTCAATCGCGGGGCAAGCCCGCTGCAGCGCCTGGAGACCCATTATATCCTCACTTGGGATGGGCCGGGCCTGTCCCAAGTAAGGAATGGCTCCAGCTGGATGCAAATGGGTCTATTCTCGCTGCCCGGCCTTGGCTTGGTTTCTTGGAAGAGCCCTCGCCGCGCACGTCGTCAATGACTCAACAGGGTCCACCAAGCTGCCCTTCGGGGCGCGTTTGCGCCTCATGAACACACCGGCCGTCAACAGTGTAATCAGCACCCTGGGGCCCGAAGCTCAGATCATTGCCCACGCCATGCAGCAGTATGGCCTCGTTCTCGCGGACATCGGCAGTCCCATGTATGTCACCGGCACCTCCGCCGCCGAGGATGCCAACAACAACATCCAGTTTACCTGGAACATGAACGATGTTTTGGGTCTGAGAGCACTGACCGCCGGCGATTTCCAGGTGGTGAATCTGACGCCCAAGGTGACCGCCCTGAGCGTGACCAGCGGCTCGGCTGGCAGCACCCTCGCCGTCATCGGACAGAACTTCTCCGGAGCGGCCGGCCACCTGGCGGTGTTCTTTGGCAACACTGCCGCCACCTCGGTCACGTTTGTAGACGATTCTCATATCAGCGCAGTCATTCCCAACGGTTCGGGGACGGTGGATGTCCGCGTACAAGCGGGAGTCAACGAAACCGACCCCAACAACCCCAACGACAATGTCAACAATCCCATTTTCGGCTATGGGATATCGGCCACTTCCGCCGCCGACCGATTCACGTACGGCAACTCCACGATCAGCGGCTCGAACTCGACAGATAGCTTCGCAACTTCCACAGTGACCGCGGGCAATGCAGACGTGTTGACCATCCTGGTCAAGGACACGTCTGGCAATCTAGTCTCCGGTCTGACGAACAGCGCGTTCAGCCTGAATCTTTCCGGCGGAACCAGCACGGGCGCCTTCGGCGCCGTCAGCGAGACGGCAACGAAGGGAACCTACCAGGCCACCTTCACCGGCGCCACGGCGGGCACGGCCAGCACTCTGACGGTCACGGTGAGCGGTGTCACCTTGACGACCAAGCCCGCTGTCACTGTCACTCCGCCCGCGGCCGCGATTTTCGTCGTCACGGGCTTCTCGTCACCGATAACGGCCGGCGCCGGCGCCAGTTTCACCGTCACTGCCGAGGATCGGTACGGCAATGTGGCCACCGGATACCGAGGAACCATCACCTTCCGCAGTAGCGACAACAAGGCAGTGCTGCCCGCAAACTACACCTTTGTGGCCAATGACAACGGCGTGCACAGCTTCAGCGCCATCCTAAAGAAAGCGGCGCCCCAGTCCATCACCGCCACCGACAGGGCGAAGAGTACCATCACCGGCACCCAGTCGGGCATTGTCGTCAACGCCGGGAGCGCCGTTACTGTGGCGGTAACCGTCTTCCCAACGCCCACGGTTGCCGGCGTCACCCATACAGTTGCCGTCACCGCTCTGGACCTCTACGGCAAAACGGCTGCCAGCTACCGTGGGACAATTCATTTCTCGAGCACGGACCCCCAGGCTGTGCTACCGGCCAACTACACGTTCACGAGCAGCGACGCCGGCGCGCACACCTTCCGGGCAAGCACGACGCTAAAGACGGCCGGCAAGCAGTCGATCTCGGCAACGGACACTGTCACCAGCTCGATCACCGGCACGCTGGCGAATATCACGGTCAATCCGGCCGCGGCGGCAAGGCTGGTGGTGAGTGGATTCCCTTCGTCAACGACTGCAGGAGCGGCCCACACGTTCATCGTCACCGCGCTGGATGCATTTGGAAATCTTGCGACCGGCTACACCGCGACGATCCATCTCACCAGTTCCGATGGACAAGCCGTGCTTCCCGCCAACTACACGTTCACGAGCCTCGATAACGGCAGCCATACGTTCTCGGCCACTCTGAATACCATTGGCACTCAATCGATTGTCGCGACCGACACCTCGAAGTCGACGATTACCGACACGGAAACCGGTATTCAGGTCACGGCGGCAACGCTCGACGAATTGTTCCGAGATTGGACGACAGACTCGGACGATGGCGATGATCTCCGTGAGATTGTGGAGATGAGAAACACCCGGGATCAGGTGGTCGCCGCAAGGATGCGGTCGGCCGGTTCATTCTCCTTGGAGGCCGGTCAGGGAATCGCTGGATTGTGCGAACTCTCGGTCATCGAGAATAAGCCGGTAGCCAGTAGTGCGGCGGTTGGGTTGGGATTGTACTGGTGGTCTCAATCGGCCCGGCCTACGCAATCCTTTCGCAAGCGCGAATTGTCGAGGTATTCAGCCGAACTCCAGAAGAAGACGCGCTCGGAACGTGCTTGATAGCAGAAATGGACGCAGCTTGAGAAAACTGGACCCTTCCGACGACGACTCGGGCTCGGCAGTTGATGACACGGTTCAGTGCGCAGTGGCCGTGACCGTCCACTCGCTCCGCGTCGCAGCAGTGACGACGGCGAGAACTCAGAACTGGAGCCTTAAAAGGCCTTCCGGGTCTCCAAGCGGAGGGCAGTGTAGACCGCCCGTAATCAGCCGCCTGGTTACGGGCGGGTTAGTTTGCTCGGAGTAAGCGGCACGAATTGCATCGGCGCTCGTCGTAACGATGCAGCGACGGCTAACCTGGTGCGCTGTTTGCCCTGCCGCAGTATCCTGCCACAAGTAGACCGCTACAGTGGTCCGAGTGCTGGGCGAATGCACATCACGACATAGAAGATCGTCAGTATCCCACGTGCGCGTAAGCAGCCGAGCTGATCACTCGCGGGTTGGCATTTTGATCGTGTTTTCGGGGAGCCGGTTGAGACTATCACGAAAAGCGCTACCCGGGAGTTTACAGGAACCCTGGCCGAAGACACCGCCTAGCGATTGGCTTTTTCCACAGGTTTTCCAGGTAATTTCGCTGCTTCGCAGGTTTTAAGAGAGAGC
>DATGZX010000235.1:0-2344 GCA_035296965.1 Gemmataceae bacterium | reverse complement strand
CCCCAGTCCCCAGCGCGTCGAGCTCGAGGCGAACCTTGAGTCCGCGGGAATCGTCGTCCTCTCGGACATTCACTATCCCGGCTGGAAACTGACGATCGACGGCCAGCCCGCACCGATCTACAAGGTCAACCGCGTGATGCGAGGCGCTGCGGTTCCGGATGGCGTCCACCGCCTGGTTTACAGCTACGAACCACGCTCGTTCCAGGTTGGCGGAACGATCACCGTCGCCGGCCTGGCAGCAGCCGCGGCCTTTGCCGTCTATTGCGGGCTGTGCCGCGCGCCTCTACTGTCTCGGTCTCTACCCGGTCTGTGAGCGGAAGGGAGCCCGTAGACGTCTCACCGTGTGGCGAGTTATCGAGATCAAAGTGGTCGATCCTTTCGTAGAATAAGATGGGAAGAGGAAGTTGCGGTCCGAGGTGACAAGTCATGCGATGGAGCCGAATCCTGAGACAGCTCGCCGGTGTCCTGGTCCTACCAACGATCATCAGTGGCCTCTGCCACGCTCAATCGCCGTACCGACCTGGTTATCCACCGCCGAGCTACTTCAATCAATCTCCCGGCTATCCCGACACGTCACGAGGGGCGCAGACGGTAACCGACTACCGACCGCTCATTCGCGCGATCACTTCTTTGCCGGACTGGAATCGAGCACCCGCACCTTCCCCTCGCCGGGGAAAGTCATTGCCTTCCCTCTCACGTGCCGAGCTTCTGGGTCCAACTGGCGAGATGCTGTGGCCCGCATCCACTCCGAGTGGCTCTCGTCTCTTGATAGCGAAACAGGAAGTCGAGAAGGCCGTCACTCAGGTCGTCTCGGAACACGACAAGTACGGCGAGGCTTCGATCCGGCATGTGGCTGATGCACGGAACAAGCTAACCGAGTTCGCCAGGCAATCGCTGCCGTCCCTGAAAGCAAGAGACAGGACAGCAGCGGATCAGTTCGAGAAGTTCATCGTCGAGTTGCAAAAGACACTGGCAACCCTGACGGTAAACTACTGACCGCGGGGCCGAAGGGGCCACGGATCAACGCATTGGCCTCGGAAAAGGTGGCCGCCGAGAAGGGGCTCAAGCCGGGTGGCCCGGCCGCCAAAGTGCCCGGAAAGTCCCTCAGGGGGGGACGCCGGACGACCAAGACCGGTTTTGCCCTCATCCCGAAGCCGTGACGTGTCCCGAGTCGAGGCGTCGGCCCTCGCACGCCTCGTGCAGCTCGACAAGGCCACCGGCAAGCCCGACGAAGCCGCGAAGTGGCGCAAGGAGCTGGAGGCGAGCAAGCCCAATCTCCACCGAAGTAGCGACCCATCATCCGTTCGGGTCATCGAGCAATCGCTGCAAGCGATCACCGAGTGGTGCCGGGAAGCGGGCGGGCCAGGTCGCGTCAAGAAGGCCGACGCCGATCATGTCGCGAAGGTGAGTGCGGTCCTTGTCGCGCCAGGCGATCAACTTCATCCGCACCAATGCTTCGAGGGTGGCCACTTGGAATTCGACGGCTCGTTCCGATTCGTCGATATCCGGCAAAGTGTGCTCGTCGTCCCGCCGAACCTTTTCGCCGGCGAAAGGGATATGGATCCCGGCGCTCGGTTTGCCTTGCGGCCCGTCGATGAACGTATCGATGTCGAGGAGGTGATGATAGACGAAACCAGTAGCTTCGAGCGCGGCTCGGGCGGCGGGCAGATCGGCGCGGCGGACCAATAGATCGACGTCGCGCGTGTTGCGGACGGCGTCCTCGTCGATCCGGCCGACCCACTCGGCGACGGCGTTGCCACCGGCGACGGCGTAAGGTACGCCCGCCGCGTCAAGCGCGCGGGTTGCCCTGCGCAGCCGCTCTTTGACCTTTTCCGCTGCCATGAGCGCCCTTTCCCAACCGATGGGCTCGACTGCTGCTTCTGCCATGACGAACGCTCCCTGTGACTTCTTCTATCGTAACCGAAAAGCACGAGGTGTGGCGACTCGCAATCGGCGGAACGAAGCAGGAAGCGGATTAGGGGCAAAGAACCTGGGAGCGACCAAGGCAACGCAGGCTGCTGGGCCAGAAGAAGTACGCCGACGCCGAACCTCTGCTGCTGGTTCGGTTATCCCGAGTTTGCATGCTTTTCTAGAATTCCCCGGTCTGTGACGAAATTTAGTCATAACCCCTTTGGTTCCCTGAGAGAAAAGCAAAAAACAAAGGTTTCGGTACGCAGGGTTATTGGCGCGCACTAGAATTATATAGTGATCGCGGGCCCATGTTGGGCAACGCGGTCCGGCTATGGTGGCCCTGTCGAGTAAACCTCTACGCGGCGGGGCGCTGATCACCGGGGCCGTTCGATCGGAGTTGGTGCTCTGCGCTGGGAGATTCCTCCTGGCATGA
>DATGZX010000234.1:0-4534 GCA_035296965.1 Gemmataceae bacterium | reverse complement strand
AGTTTGGGAAAAGGCCCAATGCGGCCTATCACCAAGATCAGCATGACCTGGACGTCGACGTCCGGCGGTGCCGTCAGTCAGACCGTCGTCGATGGCAACGGCAACACGGTCTATGTGTCGGGCGAACTGCTCCGTGTGGTCTTCATCCCCGGCACTGGCGGCAACCAACCATCGAACAATTACAGCGCCCAGCTCACCGACCAGAACGGCATTGATCTCCTTGCTGGCCAGGGAGCCACGCTATCGAACACGACGACGACGCACGTTTGCCCCGGCGTGAAGGTCACCGACGGCGCCACATCGACCGAGCGAGCGATCGCCGGCGACGACAAGCTGACACTGGTAATCGGCTCGGCCGGCAATGGCAAGCAAGGCGCTGTCGTTCTCTACCTGCGCTGAGCCACCTGAGCAGAGGTTCCCATGGCCGACATGCCCGCCGGTTACACCTTCGGCGCCCAGGCGATCCGCAGCCTGCAAGAGACTGCCCGGCAGACGAAGCGCGCGGCACTCAACCGTCCGCACGATCAATACGCGGCGCCGCCGGATGTCAGCTCGCCCGAAATCCACGCCGTGCTGATCAGCTCGGCGCTGCCGAATGCCGCCGGCTACTACACCGGCAATGTTCTGCAAATCGCCACGCCGGCCTTGCCCTGGACGGTCACGAATCTAGGTAGTTGCCTGGCCCTTGGCCTCAACAACGAAGCCCTGGCCCCGCGCCGCTACATGTGCCGGCTGCACGGCCCGGATGCAAGCTCCGGCTCACCCGTCTTCATCCCCACCCACTACTACGAACCGTGGGCCCTGGTCAACAGCAGCACGCCGGTCGGTTCGAGCCTTTACAACGCCACGATCGCCTGGCCGACCCTGAACAGCCCCGGCTTCACGGCCGGGCCGAGCTGCTGGCTCTATGCGCCCATGGGCCTGCCCCTGACGGGGGGCGATTACTATGAGGCCCGCTTTGCGGGCGTCGAGAGCGTTTCGGGACAACAGCGCATCCTGGTCTTCGCCGCCGGCGGCTGGGTCAGCGGCAACGGCGTCTGCTCGGGCAACAACGTCGTCATGCCGACGTACTAGGGGCGAGGAGTCAGGGATCAGGGGTCAGGGATCAGGGGGAGGACATGGGGCAGATCAGTTTTCCGTGCGAGTGTTGTGGGGGCTGTATATGCGCGGCCTGCGCGCAATGCGCTGCATGGCCATGCTCTTTGACGGTCGATATGAGCGGCGCGAACATAGGTAACAAACCGCCCGCGTGTTTGAATTGCCCGACCCTCAACACCAAGTTCACGCTGTCGTCTAGTGGACAAGGCCTTGGGAATTGTTGGTGGCAAAATAACCCGGCCGACAACGGAGGGGCGCTCTGCCAACTGTTTTATGAGGAAGCGTTCGGCAACATCTTCAATCTCGAATTTCTTACACCACTGGGAGCTGGAGGAGGCTGTGGCATCAGCTATTACCTAGCCGCAACAGACTTTCAGTGTTGCGCCTCGAATGTTTTCAGTCTCCTTATCGATCAATGCGGGGAATGCCCCGCTACCGTGACCGTCACGCCCAATGACTGCGATTGCGGCTCAGCCGATTCAACGTCTGGC
The DNA here is from genome assembly GCA_035296965.1 of Gemmataceae bacterium. Classification (GTDB taxonomy): domain Bacteria; phylum Planctomycetota; class Planctomycetia; order Gemmatales; family Gemmataceae; genus DATGZX01. The sequence continues at coordinate 2,945 of DATGZX010000234.1, read as the reverse complement.
AATGTCGTTCGGCAAATATCGAGGCGCTCGCTGGCTTGCGTTCATCTTGGCGAAGCCACCGGCGAGCTACGCGAATGTCCCACCTGTGAAGGGAACGTGAAAATCAAGCTGATGTGCTGCGCGATCTTTGGCACCTGCACGATCGGCGAGAAGATCGATGGCATCGCCTGCTGCGCCGACCCCTGCCCGTGCTACCAGGCGCCTGCCTGAGTTTCCGGCACAAGCTATCAGCTTGTGCTACAGCCGCGCCGAGTCCCGACCTGTACTCAGCTGGCGGATGACTTACTGGAGTGTTCTTGTCTCCAATGCCGGCTACTGCTGGTGATGATGCGGCTGGAATCGCGGCGCCCATCCGACCCAGCCCGCCTGAACATAGCATGATGCAATGACTTACGGCCAGGCCAGGCCCAGCGAGGCGCGACAGGGGGTAACCCCCCGAAATTCTACGGCCGTTTGCCTGGCGGACCGGTTACGCACCCAAACACGTGCGCCCGCGAAATTGGAACGCAGGGGTCAACCTCAGTCTGAACCGTAGGCCCGCGTTGCCAATAGGCGACGGAACCCAGGCACAAAGGCTACCTATTTAGGAGAAATACGAGATGGCACAATGCAAGTTTACCTGTCCGCACTGCAATTTCGAGCATGTCGTTGGAGAGGCGGCGCGCGGGCGGCACCTCCAGTGCGCGCGCTGTTCGAAGTCTTTGATCGTGGATCGATCCGGGATCGGCTGCAGGAGCGCTCCGGAGTTGCCGGAGACGGTCGGCGGATACACCTGGGAAAAAGATTTGGCTGCCCTCGGCGGTGGAAGTTTGCCGGACGTGGCGGAAGACGACTTACGCCAGTTCGTGGCCCACGTGCATGCGATCATGCTGGCGTGCAAGGGGCATCCAAAGCACGGCAAGATTCTGAGGCGCGTACTGAGGGAGCTGCTCGTCGATGAGCCGGAGGTGGCTTCGCCCTCGCCTCCCGACCCGGCCGCCGCTTAGGAGGCGAAGCCAACCGGGCGTTTATGCTCTACTGGATCGGGCGAATCATCACGGTCCAGAGGCAACGACGCACATGAGCAAAGCCAGCGAGGCCATTCTCAGGACGAGATGCCACCAGGGGGCGCAACTTTTGCTTTCGCGCCAGCGCGATTGTCGAGGCAGCCTTTCTCCCCGGCGGCGAAAAAATCTTCACGCGCAAGGATCTGGAGGTGCTGGCAAAACGGGGAAGCGCCGTGATCATCCGGCTGTACGCCGCCTTCCGCCGGGTGAATGGCTTGGATGAAGAGCAGCCCGACCAGGACGAGCCGGAGACAACTCCCCAGCCGGCCTAGCGATTCCATCACAGTCCAGTCCAACGGAGCATTCCCATGTCCAGCCTGAAGGAAGCAATACCTGCTTGGTTTCGCAGCTCGCCACAATTCCGAGAGGTCGAAGCCCAAGAGCAAGCGCGCGCGGAGTCTGATCGACAGCGCTGGGCAGCGGAGCTGGAAGCGCTCCGCAAGGAAGCATGCGCCTTCCGCGCCAAGCAAGAGGGACTGTGCACAGCCGCGCAGCAAGCGGCGAAGGACGCAACGGAGAAGGCCCGGCGCGTGTTTGCTGAGGCTAACCAAGTCAATTCTCGGTTCAGCAGGCTCACCCAGGAACTTGAAACCAAGCTGCGCAGCAACCGAGCAAAGGAGCTGGTCGACTTCCTCGACTGGTTGGAGGAGCAGACCGAAGCCAACCGCAAAACCTTCAAACTGTTCGTCGCGATGGAGCCTCCGATGGCTCTGGAGGCATACGATGGCGGCCCAGCACGTTGGGCACCTTGCGGGCCTCCACGTAAGACGAAGCACGACAACCGGGACGACGTGAAGGCCGGAAACGAGCTGATAGGCGCCGCCCGCGAAGAAGCGAAGAGGCTGGAGATCATCTTTCTACCCCCTGACCAGTTGACCGCACGCCTAAGCCAGATTCGTCAGAACCTCCAGGACGCGCTTGCGAAGATCGGCTGACATGTCGGGGAAATTCAGAGAGAAAGAGCGGAAGGCACAAGTGCCCGTGCAAGCGGCTAGGGAGACTTTGCCCCTTGATCGATATTACCCCAGCTACGGGCAAGCGCTGGCGGAACTTGATGCCGCGCGTGCCGCGGCCGGCGCCGACGCCCAGCAGCGCCAGATGGCGCAAGATGCCGCAGCCATCGACCAGGCTACGAAAGCCGCCGCACAGGCGGCCCTGGACGCCGCGGTCAAGGCAGCCGAGCAGAAAGCCGCGGAACAACTCCGCGCGGCGCGCATCGCTTGGTGGGAAGGCCGGAAACCAGTCTACGCCCAGCTCAGCCAGAAGTTGCTAGACGCTATGGACCTGGTGCTGAAAGCCGACGCTGAGCGGAGGGCCTTTGAGCAAGAATGCAGGGATGTGATCGGCGATGAGGGGACAACCGACCCCGCAAAGCGTATCCCCGGCTTCGTGCTTGTTCCCACCAATCCCCTTTGGTTCGCCGCGCTTGGTCCTGGAAAGTACTACCTGAAGGATTTCCGCAAGAACATGGCCCTGATACTGGGGAGTGAATTGGCTTCGCCGCCGACACCTTGAACCGTGCCCGCCCATCGCCTGCCGCTGATCCTTGGCTACGCCTGCATTTTCGAGGAGGTCTACAAGCACAAGGACCGATCCGGGCAGAGGCGCAATGAGAAGTCCGTCAGGGGCTGTTTCGACCGCGGCCTGGCGGTCAGGGGCAATCGGCAAGCCCTGATCAATCACGACTGGGCCCGGATGGTTGGCCAGGAACGAGACGGGAGTCTCAGGCTTTTCAGCGACCGGGCTGGGCTCATTTGTGTCGTCGATCCGAACGTCTGGGCTGAAGGCGGCAAAGTCGTTCACGCGATTCAAAGCGGCTTGTGCCGCGGCATGAGCTATGACTCCGACGATGTGACGGAACAAACCTACTGGTACGGGAATCCCTTGGTCATCGTCGTC
>DATGZX010000233.1:0-22354 GCA_035296965.1 Gemmataceae bacterium | reverse complement strand
GTTGGGGTCCTCACATGAACAAGATCATCACCATCTTCAAGATCCCGGAATTAGCGCAGAAGATCGGCATTACGCTGTTGTTCCTGGCGATCTACCGGGTCGGCTTCCATGTACCGCTGCCGGTGCTGGACCAGCAGCGCTTCGCCGAATACATGCGCGGCGCCCAGCAAGGCGCTTTCGGGCAAATCCTGGGGTTCGTCTCGCTCTTCAGCGGCGGAGCCCTGGGACAAAGTACTATTTTCGGCTGGGGCGTTATGCCCTATATCTCGGCCTCCATCATCTTCCAGCTCTTGGCCAGCGTTTACCCGCCGCTGGAGAAGCTGCAGAAAGAAGGCGAGAGCGGCCGCAAGAAAATCAACGAATACACGCGCTACGCCACCGTCCCGATCTGCCTCTTTCAGAGCTTCATGTGGGTCCAATACTTGATGCGCTCGGATAGCAGCGGCGGCGCCGGCCTGGTCGCGCCCGGCTACGACACCCTCTTCTACCTGATCTCCTCCGTGTTGACGATGACCGCCGGCACCATGTTCCTCATGTGGCTGGGTGAACAGATCGATGAGTACGGAATTGGCAACGGCATCAGCCTCATCATCATGGCCGGCATCCTGGCACGCATTCCGCAAACGACGCAATCGCTTTTGTTCGAGCCGAAGCAGGGCGGAGGCATCCAGCTGAAAGAGTCCATCTACACCTTGGGCGGAGGCACGGGCCACGATGTGAGCTTCGAGAAGTTGATCGTGCTCATTCTCCTCTTCATCGGCGTCGTGGTGGCGGTTGTGGCCATCACGATGGGACAACGCCGCATTCCTACGCAGTCGGCCAAGCACGTCCGCGGCCGGCGCGTCTTCGGCGGCACGCGCCAGTTCCTTCCCCTCCGGGTAAATCAAGCGGGCGTCATGCCGGTCATCTTCGCCAGCAGCCTGCTCATGCTTCCCATCGGCCTCTGCAAGGTCATCGCCAGCAACACGCGCTGGGAGTGGGCGAACTGGTTGAGCGGCTCGTTCGAACGTCAGGGGTACATTTACAACGTCTTTTACATCGTCTTGATCTACTTCTTCTGCTACTTCTGGACGTCCGTGATCTTCAACCCCAAGGATATGGCCAATAATCTCAAGGATTACGGCAGCTTCATCCCCGGCTATCGTCCCGGCAAGCGTACTGCCGACTATCTCGAACGGGTAATGATGAGGATCACCTATGTGGGGGCCGCTTTTCTGGCGGTTGTCGCGATCATCCCCAGCTTGATCTCCAGTTCGATGGGAGTGGATTACCAGGTTGCCAGCTTTTACGGAGGCACGGGCCTGTTGATCGTCGTGAGCGTGGCCCTGGATCTAGTGCAAAAGATCAACAGCCACCTGGTCATGCGAAACTATCCAGGGTTGACGGAAGATTGACCTCCAGGAACCGTTGAAGTCAACGTCGGCCCACGGGCTAATGTCCCGTGGGCTTTCTTTTGGCAAAGGTATTCGTTTTTCGCCCTCTTGCGGTTCAGAAGGGTGTTTCCGACAATAATGAAGAAGCCGGACCGATGCGCAGCGACGATGCGTCCTCTCCAGTTCGTCCAATGGGCTTGCCATGCGATTGATCCTTCTAGGCCCCCCTGGCAGTGGAAAAGGCACCCAGGCCAAACTTTTGAGTAATCGGCTTCACCTCGTTCACATCGGTACCGGCGACATCCTCCGCGAAGCTGTGCGCGCGAAGACCCCCTTGGGGAAGAAGGCCGGACCGTACATCCTCAGCGGGCAGCTCGTTCCCGACGACCTGGTCAACGAAGTCGTGGCCGAGCGCTTCCGGCACGAAGACCGACCTGAATGCTTCGTCATGGATGGCTATCCGCGCACGCTCGCGCAAGCGGCCTCCTTCGACCAAGCCCTGCGTCAGCAGTTCCTTAGCCTCAGCGCCGTCCTGCTTTTCGTGGTGAACGACGAGGAGATTGTCAAGCGGATGAGCGGCCGCTGGAGTTGTCCGAACTGCAAGAGCACCTATCACATGGTAAATAGCCCGCCCAAGGTTGCGGGCATCTGCGACGCCTGCGGGACCAAGCTCATTCAGCGGCCCGACGATCGCGAAACAACAGTGCGGGAGCGGCTGCGCATTTATCATGCGAACACGGCAGCGTTGATCTCGTACTACCGGGACCAGCATTTGCTCCACGAAATCCCTGGCGTGGGGGAGATCGAAGAGATTTACCAGACCATCGTTCACATCCTGAATCAGGCGCCTCCTCCATGTTGAGATTTTTTCAGCGCCCACCCGAATTGAAGTCGGCGCGCGAGATCGGTCTGATGCGCGAGGCCGGCAAGCTGGTAGCTCGTGCCCTGCGCATGTGTCGCGAGATGATCAAGCCTGGCCTCGCTACCCTCGAATTGGACCGGGCCGTCGACGCCCTGTTCGCTCAGCATGGCGCCCTGCCGCTCTTCAAGGGCTATCCGGGCAAGGTCCCGTTCCCCGCGGCTACCTGTATTTCACTCAACGAGCAGGTGGTGCACGGCATCCCCGGCCCGCGCGTGATCCGTGAAGGAGACCTGGTCAAGATCGACACGGCTTGCAAGCTCAATGGTTGGTGCGCCGACGCGGCCATCACCGTGCCGGTGGGCGAAGTGAGGCCCGAGTGGCGCCGCCTGATCCGCGTCGGCGAAGAGGTCTTGACGATCGCCATTGCGGAAATGGGGCAGCGCAAATGGTGGTCCGAAGTGGCCATGCGCATGCAGCAGCATGCCGAGGCAGCCGGGTTCAGCGTGGTCAAGCAATATGTCGGCCACGGCATCGGCCGCACCATGCACGAAAATCCTCAGGTCCCCAATTTTGTGAACCGCGACGTCCGCAAACACAGGTTCCGGCTCGAGGAAGGGTTGGTGCTGGCCGTCGAGCCGATGCTGAACATGGGCCGCGAGGACACCCTAACGCTCAAGGATCACTGGACCGTGGTGACCCGCGACGGCTTGCCCAGCGTCCACATGGAGCACACGCTAGCGATCACCAAGGAAGGCATCCTCGTGGTCACGGCAGACGAGGACGCCCAGGCCATGCCAGCGCCTACGCCGCCGCCGGCTTAAGAGTCGCGGTGCCGCAAAACATGCGAAACTCCCGCGTATTCCCTCTTGCTTGCACCCTGTTCATTGTTACAATAGCGGTTTCCGCCATTAGCGCATCGTGAGTGGGCGAGGAGGTGGGCCATGAAAGTGCGAACCAGCGTGAAACGTATTTGCGAAAACTGTAAATTAGTGCGGCGCCAGGGTCGTCTTTATGTAATTTGCACCAATCCGCGTCACAAGCAGCGTCAAGGTTGAGTTGATAAGGAGAGGAATCTAGCTATGCCGCGTATCTTGGGTGTTGATATTCCCAACGATAAGCCGACGCACATTTCGCTGCGTTACATCTACGGCATTGGGCCGACGCTGGCACTGCGTCTTTGCGAGCAGACCCATGTCGACCCCAAGAAACACGCCAAGGAACTCACCGACGACGAGATAAGCCGGCTGGCGGGCATCCTGGACCGGGACTACACGGTGGAGGGCCCTTTGCGCCGGCAAGTGCAGCAGAACATCGCCCGTCTCCGCGACATCGGTTGTTACCGTGGCATGCGCCATCGCCGGGGATTGCCGGTCCGTGGCCAGCGCACGAAGACCAATGCGCGCACGCGCAAGGGCCCGCGCAAGACTGTTGCAGGAAAGAAGGGCGTCAAGGAATTACGTGGTTAATCGATCTCCGGGGAGCATGATTCGTGGCCAAGAGTAAAAAACGTAAGACACGCCGCAATGTAAGCCGGGGCATCGTCCACATCAAGGCGACCTTCAACAACACCATCGTCACGATCACCGACACGAACGGGGACACGCTTTGTTTCGCGTCGGCAGGCACGGTCGGTTTCAAGGGCAGCCGCAAGAGCACGCCGTTCGCCGCACAGCGCGCTGCCGAGACGGCTGCCGAGCGCGCCAGCAAGTTTGGCTTGAAGGAAATCGAGGTACGAGTCAAGGGCCCGGGCTCCGGCAGGGAATCTGCGATCACGGCGCTCCAGGCCGCGGGTCTCTCGATCAAGGCAATCGAGGATGTCACGCCGCTGCCGCATAACGGTTGCCGGCCGCCCAAAAAACGTCGCGTATAAGAACTAAACTCCGGGATCTGCCGCCCGATTGAAGCAAGGATCAATCGGCATCGTGCAGTCCAAAGGCCATAGCAAGAGTCAAGAACCGAATCATGGTACGTCAGATCGATCCAGTCTGCAGGTTGTGCCGCCGGGAAGGCATGAAGCTCTATTTGAAGGGGAGCCGGTGCGATAGCCCCAAGTGTGCCATCGACCGGCGCAGCGTGGCTCCCGGCATGCACGGCTACCGCCGCGGCAAGCCAAGCGAGTATGCCATCCGCCTTCGCGAGAAACAGAAGTTGAAGCGTTTCTACGGCGTCTTCGAGCGACAGTTCCGCCGTTATTTCGAGCTGGCATCGCGCTCGCCCGAGAATACAGGCGAAGTTCTGCTGAGCATCCTGGAACGTCGCCTGGATAACATCGTCTATCGCCTGGGCTTTGCTCCTTCGCGTGCCGCAGCTCGCCAGCTGGTAAACCACGGTCACATCCTGCTCAATGGCCGGGTGGCTACCATTCCGAGTATGCTCGTCAAGGCAGGCGACACGGTGACCGCGAAGGGCCGGCCGCGGACTTTGCAATTGGTGAAGTTGAGCCTTCAGGAGAGCCCGGCGCCCACGCCCGATTATCTCGAACGATCCGATGCGGAGCCGCCGGAGGGCAAGGTGCTGCGGCTGCCGACGCGATCCGACGTGGATCCGCACATCCACGACATTCAGGAAAACCTAATCATCGAAGTCTCATCGCGTTAAGCGCTACCTTTTTTTCGTCTTCGATTCTTGACCGTGACCCGGGATCTGCCGAAAGCAAATGGAGCGACTTGGGCGTATCGGGAATGCCTGGTCGATGATCGAAGACTGCAGGAGGCTTGATTCATGCGTATCCGATGGCGGGGCCTTGAACTGCCCAACCGCGTAGTCAGCGACCGGAACAGCCTGACAGACACCTATGGCAAGTTCACGGCGGAGCCCTTCGAGCGAGGCTTCGGCGTGACTGTGGGGAACAGTCTGCGCCGCATCCTCCTCTCCAGCCTGGAAGGAAGTGCGGTCACTCAGGTCAAGATCCAGGGCGTCCAGCATGAGATCAGCACGATCCCGGGCGTCGTCGAGGATGTGACCGACATCATCCTCAATGTGAAGAGCTTGGTCGTGAAGAACTCGAGCGAGCAACCGCGCACCATCCGCATCGATCGTCACGAACGGGGATTGGTGAACGCCGCGACCATCGTCACCGACGAGTCGGTGCAGATCATCAACCCCGATCACATCCTCGCCACCTTGACCGACGATGTGCCCTTCGTGATGGAAATGAAGGTGGAAAACGGCCGGGGCTACCGCACGGCCGATGAAAACGCCGGCGCGGAGCGCGAGATCGGCGTCATCCCCGTGGATTCGAGCTTTTCGCCGGTCGTGCGCGTCAAGTACGACATTGAAGATACTCGCGTAGGTCAGCGGACCAACTATGACAAGCTCATCATGGAAATCTGGACCAACGGCACCGTTTCGCCGCAGATGGCGCTGGTCGAGGGCGCCAAGATTTTGCGCAAGCACTTGAATCCATTCATCCAGTACGCCGAGCCGGGGCCGGAGATGCCGATCGAAGGACCGAGCGAGGTTGCCGCGCAGGGCGAGCCGATCGATCAGGAATTGGAGCGCAAGCTCAACATGAGCCTGGCCGAATTGGAGCTTTCCGTGCGGGCGACCAACTGCCTCGAGTCCGAAGGGATCACGACCGTCCGCGACCTCGTCATCCGCACGGACGAAGAGCTGCTGGAAGTGCGCAATTTCGGCGAAACGACGCTCCGGGAAGTGAAGAACAAGCTTGCAGAGCGCGGCATGTTCCTGGGCATGAAGCTGCCTTCTTCAGTCCGGCGCTAACAGAATCAACGAACTGAGCGCACCTGGCCTGCGGCAACGCGCCGGTGCGATCGATCATCATTAACCAGCGACGATTACCATGCGACACTTGAAAGCCGGCCGCAAACTTGGGCGCAATGCCAGTCACCGCGTGGCCCTCATGCGGAACCTGGCCCGGGCCCTCATCGAACATGAGCGCATCATCACGACGGTGGAAAAGGCCAAGGCGGTCCGTCCATTCGTGGAGAAGTTGATTACGCTCGCCAAGAAGGGCACGCTGCACGCGCGACGCCTGGCACTAGCCCGCCTGCCCGACCGAGACAGTGTTGCCAAGCTTTTCCAGGAGATCGGCCCCCGCTTCCAGGATAGGCCGGGCGGGTACACGCGCATCATCAAACGCCATGAGCGACGCCTGGGAGACGCCGGCAAAACGGCCTTCCTGGAATTGCTCAAGGCTGGAGAAGTGAAGGTGCGAGCCCGCGCGCCGGCTCCGCCGACTCGGCTCGTGGCCGAGACGAAGGAACCCGAGCCGACCCCGCCACCCGTGGAGACGCAGCCGACGCCGGCTCCCGAAGCGTCGAGCATTCCGCCGGAAAGCCCGCCCACTACCTGACCGCCGAAGGACTCCGGCAAAAGGCCCGCGGAATCGACCGGTTCCGCGGGCCTTTTTGTTTTGGTCTGTTCTCCCTTCACCTGGCCCCTTACGGGGCTCGGCTCGCTGGCGAGCCGAGCCCCGTAAGTTGGCCGGGTGAGGAACCGGGCGTCGCAGTGCGTACACCCGCGCTTGACCTGCAATCCCTCAGGCAGTAGACTCCCGCCGCGCATGGATGCTTGCCGCGGCAAGATCTCGGGATCTGGAGAAGAGGGAGAAGCGATGGCTGCTTTGCGAAACCTGGGAGTTTTGATCGTCGCGCTGGGTTTGGCCCGTTCCGGAGCGGCGCAGACATATTCGCTGGCCGAAACTGCGAAAGCCGGCGATTGTTTCCGCGTCCATCTCGAGATGACGTTGACCGGAGAAATGCGCGTCCATCAAGACGACCACTCCGTAGCGCTCAAGCACGAAATGACCGCCACGCACGATTACCCGGAGCGCACGCTGAGCGTCGCCTCCAATGGCTTGCCGGACAAGTGCGCCCGCAATTACGAAACTGCCAAGGCGGTCAGCGTCGTCGCCGGGGAAAAGTCCGAACGCACGCTCCGTCCGGACCGCCGGCTGTTCGTGGTTCAGAGAGATAAAGATCTGCCCTTGCTCTACAGCCCCGGCGGCGCGCTCACCCGGGAGGAGCTCGAGCTGACCGAACATATCGACACGCTTTCACTCCCCGGGCTGCTTCCAGGCAAGGAAGTCGCCGTGGGCGATACCTGGAAAGTAGCCAATCCCATCGTCCAAACTTTGTGCGGGTTCGAGGGCCTTACGGAACAAAGCCTGGTGTGCAAACTGGAAGAAGTGAAAGATCAGGTCGCCCGGGTGTCCGTAGCCGGCGCCGCGACCGGAATTGATCTGGGAGCGCTCGTCAAGCTCACGATCGATGCGAGCTACCAGTTTGACCTGAGCAATCACCGCCTGACCAGGCTGGAATGGAAGCAAAAGGCGGAGCGGGATCAGGGGCCGGTCAGTCCCGCCGCTTCAGTGCAGGCCACCAAGTTGTTGACGCGGTCGGCGCTCGAGCAGCCGGCTTCGCTGTCGGACAATTCCCTGGTCTCGGTGCCGGAGGGATTTCAGCCGCCTGATTCGCTCGTGCAACTGGAATACCAGGACGCTACTAACGGCCTGCGCATTCCCTACGACCGGGAATGGCAGACAGTCAGCCAAAGCGCGGAGCACGTCGTCTGGCGTTTGATGGAGCGCGGGGATTTCGTGGCCCAGGTGACCATCACACCCTGGACGCGGGCTGAAAAAGGCAAGCATCTTTCCGCCGAGGAGTTCACCAAGGCCATGGCGGAAACGCCCGGCTGGGAGCAGGAGGAGGAAGTCCAGGCGGGAGAAGTAGCGTCGAATGACGGCCGCTGGATCTACCGCATTTCCGCACTCGGCGACTTGGACGGCACCAAGGTGATGCAGAACTTCTACCTGGTGGCCGGCCCTGGCGGCGAGCAGGTTGTCCTCGCGTTCACCATGGCACCCAAGGATGCCAAGCGCCTGGGTACGCGCGATTTATCGCTCACCGTGAATGTTGACTTTTCAGCAGGCAAGAAAGAAGCGGAAAAGCCGTGACGACCCGCCCAGGTTCTATGGCTCCTCTGGAAGAACAGACGTGATGCACGCACTCCAGCGCAGAGGAAAACCTACTCCACAGTAACGCTCTTGGCCAAGTTGCGAGGCTTATCGACGTCGCAGCCGCGGAGAAGCGCGATGTGGTAGGCCAGAAGCTGCAAGGGGACCACGGCTACCAACGGCTGCAGGTATTCCGGCACGTCGGGGATCGTAATCACCTCGTCCGCGCGAGCTTCCACGTCGATATCGCCTGCACTGGCGATGGCGATGACGGGGCCGCCGCGGGCCTTGATCTCCTCGAGGTTGCTCATGACCTTGTCGAACACGGCTCCGCGCGGAATGAGGAATACCGACGGCGTGTCGCCGTCCACCAGCGCGATGGGTCCGTGCTTCATCTCGGCGGCCGGGTAACCCTCGGCATGGATGTAGCTGATCTCTTTGAGTTTGAGGGCGCCTTCCAGCGCGACGGGATACAGGTATTGTCGCCCCAGGTACAGCATGTTGCGCACGGAACAGTAGCGCTCGGCGATGCGCCGCACCAGGTCGTGGCAGCCTTCGAGCGTCTGGCGGATGGCGTCGGGAAGGGCGCGCAGCTCCTCGAGAATCCTGGCACCCTGCAAGCTGGAAAGATGGCGCATGCGACCAAGATAGAGGGCCAGAAGCGCCAGCACTGTGACCTGGGCGGTGAAGGCCTTGGTGCTGGCAACGCCGATCTCGGGACCGGCGTGCAGATAGACGCCGCCGTCGCATTCGCGGGCTATGCTGCTGCCGACCACGTTGCACAGGGCCAGGGTCGGATGCCCCTTGCGCTTCGACTCACGCAATGCAGCAAGCGTGTCCGCCGTCTCGCCCGATTGCGTGATGGCCAGAACGATCGTGTTGCGTTCGATGGGCGGATTGCGGTAGCGGAATTCGCTGGCGTATTCGACCTCGACGGGAATGCGGGCGAGTTCTTCAAGGAGATACTCGCCGACCAGGGCCGCATGGTAACTGGTACCGCAGGCCGTGAGGATGAGCCGTTCGGCGCGACGCAGCTGCCGGTTGTCGAGATTGAGGCCGCCGAAGTGAGCGCTGGCATCTGAATCGGAGAGTCGGCCGCGCATGGCGTTTTCGACCGACTCGGGCTGCTCATAAATCTCCTTGAGCATGTAATGCTCAAAGCTGCCCTTACCCGTGTCGCCTGGGTCGCAGTCGATTTGGTGCACGCTGGCGTCCACGCGTGCCCGGTCGCTATCCAGGATCTGCCAGGAATCCCTGGAGATCGCGCACATCTGGTGGTCCTGCAGGTAAACGACCTTCTCCGTGTATCCCAATAGCGCTGCCGGGTCGCTTGCCAGGAAGTGCTCGCCATTGCCGATGCCGACCACGAGCGGACTCCCTAGACGAGCGCCAACAACCAGATCGGGATTTTCCCTGCCAATCACCGCAAGGCCGTAAGTCCCCTTGAGCTGAACCAGGGTCTTGGCCACCGCCTCGATGAGGTCGCCTTCCATGTGGTGAGCGATGAGCTGCGCAATAACCTCGGTGTCGGTGTCGCTTCGGAAAGCGACCCCTTCTTCCTGAAGCTGTCGCTTCAGGGCGGCATAGTTCTCGATGACTCCGTTGTGCACCACGGCCACCGCACCATCCCCGCCGATATGGGGATGAGCATTCCTGTCGGTGGCCGGCCCGTGCGTGGCCCAGCGCGTGTGGCTGATGCCCAGGCAGCCGGACACGGGATGCTCAGCCAACTGTTGAACCAATTGGGTAATGCGGCCGGCGCGTTTGCGCACGTGAAGATGATGGTCGTGCGCAGTCGCCAACCCGGCGCTATCGTAACCCCGGTATTCGAGACGGCGCAGCGCTTCCACCAGTATGGGCTCCGCCTCCTTGAAACCAACGTAGCCGACGATGCCGCACATGGTGACCTCCTTGACTCCCTGAGGGCGTGTTGAAAAAGGGGTCTGACCCCTTGAGTTCCGCAGACCCTGGTAGCTCAGAAATGGACGAACTGCCTTGATTCTCCAGGTGGTCTGACCCCTTTTTCAACACGCGCTGAGACGTGGTTTATCTCTTATACCGATTCGCCCCATTATTGCCAACGGCGCTCCTTGTCTCTTGCGCGCTTGCAGCTTATGGTACTTTCGTCTCTTGGCCTGCGGCGGCTGTCGAAAATTCAGGGCCGAGGTGAACGATGCGCATCGGCATTCTCAGCGATACCCATAACAACTATCGAAACGTCGAGGCTGCGCTACGCTTGCTCTCCGACCGCGGCGTGAGTTTCGTGCTGCACTGCGGCGACATCGAGGACGTACAGACCGTACGGCTGTTTCAGGGGTTTACAACGCATTTTGTCTTCGGCAATTGCGATGTCGACAAGGAGGAATTGACGAAGGTTATCCGGGAGAGCGGGGCGGCGCTGCACGAGCACTTTGGCAACCTTGAGTTGGCAGGCCGCAAGATCGCCTGGATCCACGGCGATAATCAGCGCCTTTTCCGGGAGGTGGAACAAAGCGAGGCATACGACTTTCTCTTTTACGGCCACAGCCACCGTGCCGAACAGCATCGCACCGGCCCCACGCTGGTCGTCAATCCCGGGGCACTTCATCGCGCCCAGCCCAAGACGTTCGCCGTCCTTGATTTGGCGACGTGCGCGCTGGAAATGGTGCAGCTCCCCGAAAGCAAATAAAGTCCACTCTTTCTGCCGGACCTGCTTCCCTGGCGTCGGCAATCTTGATAAATTGTGTTACAATTTGAGTAGTTTTGAGTTTGCGTACTCTTGGAAAAAGGAGAACAGGGTATCAACGACCGCCATCCGCAGGACCGGGGCCAGAGGATCAATGATCAGATCCGCATCAGCCCGGTTCGCCTCATCGGTGTCCAGGGAGAGCAACTGGGCGTAGTCCCCACGGCTCAAGCTTTGGAAATGGCCCGCGAGGCCCAGCTCGACCTCGTCGAGGTAGCTGCTAACGAACGGCCCCCGGTCTGCAAGATCCTGGACTTCGGCAAGTTCCGTTACCAGCAATCCCGGAAAGGGACGAAAACAAAGCCCCATCAGCAAAAGCTCAAGGAAATTCGGGTGCGCCCCAAGACGGGCGAACATGACATCGAAACAAAAATCAATCAGGCACGACGATTTCTGGAGCACAAAGACAAAGTCTTGCTGAACGTGCTCTTTCGCGGCCGCGAGCTGCAGCACATCGACGAAGGACGCCGGATCATCGTTTCCATGGTGGAAAAGTTGGGTGATCTGGCGAAGATCGAGAAAGCTCCATCGATGGAAGGCAAGCGTATGACCGCCATGCTCGCGCCTAAAGCATGAGTTGGAGCGCCGGCCTTTTGCCATTTCAGTCTGCACGCGCCGGCGGCTTCTCTATATAATAGCCGCTCCCGATCTGGGACCTCAACTGGCCAGAAATGCCGGGACCCTTGGCCTCGACCAGGGGCCCCTTTTCTTTTTGAGTGTAGGGTGGTGTGGCTATGCCTAAGATGAAGACGCACAAGAGCATCAAGAAACGCTTTGTGGTAACCGGCACGGGAAGGCTGAAGCGCCGTCAGTGTGGTAAGAAGCACTTGGAGAGCCACAAGACCGGCAAGCGGAAGCGCCAGCTCCGCAGGCCGATCACGGAATCGGATCGGATTGCCAAGAGATATGTCATCCTGTTGGGCGAGAAGTAAGGCTGGCATCTGATAAGCCCTATAGGTCCTATATGACTTATGAGCGAACAGCTATTATCTGGGGAGTAAGTGAGCCATGACACGGGCGCGCAGCGGCAAGACAGTGATGCGGAGCCGCAAACGCTTGCGCAAGCTGACCAAGGGCTTTCGTGCAAGCCGTCACAACCTCGTTCGCCAATCGACCGTCACCTTGATCCGGAGCCGCGTCTACGCATTCCGCGACCGGCGCGTGCGCAAACGTGAATTTCGCACACTCTGGATCGTTCGGATCAATGCGGCGTGTCGCATGCGTGGCCTACGTTACAGCGAATTGATTCACGGTCTCCAGCTTGCCAAGGTGGAACTCGACAGGAAAACGCTTGCCGACCTGGCCGTGACCGATCCGGATGCCTTTACCAAGATCTTAGACCTGGCTCGTTCGCAATTGCCGGCCCCGGCTGCGTCCGCATGATTGAATGTGGACCGCCTCCAGACGATCCACACTCTTATGTCCGATCTCGCATCCCTTGAACAACGTGGCCTTGCCGAACTGCAGGAGAGTGCCGACGAGGCTGCTCTGCGCGCCTGGAACACCAAGTATTTCGGCAAAACCGGCACGGTGAGCGCGGCGCTCAAGAAGGTAGGCGAAGTGCCGCCGGCCGAGCGGCGCGCCTACGGCCAGGAGGCCAACCGAGTCAAGGAAGCTCTCACGCGCGCTTATGAAGAGCAACTCGCTAAGGCAAAAGAAGAGAAACTGGCTCAGAACTTGGCAGCCGAATCTCTCGACGTCACCCTGCCGGGCAGGCGGGTCGATCAGGGACGGTTGCATGTATCCACGCAGGTGCTGCGCACCATTTTTGCGATCTTCGCCGACCTGGGCTTTCAGCTTTTCCGGACGCGCGAGGTTGAGGACGACCTGACAAACTTCGAACTCCTCAACATGCCGCCCCACCATCCGGCCCGGGACATGTGGGACACCTTCCACACCACGACACCGGGCGTGCTCCTGCGCACGCATACATCGCCCGGGCAAATCCACGTAATGCGGGCCTATTGCCCGAAACCCATTCGCGCGATTCTGCCGGGCATGTGCTATCGCTACGAGGCAATCACGACCCGTAGCGAGATCATGTTCAACCAGGTGGAGGGCCTGGCCATCGGCGACCACGTGACGATGGCCGACTTGAAAGGGACCATCGTTGCCTTCGCCCGCCGCCTGTTCGGCGAGGACCGGCAGGTGCGCATTCGCTCGAGCTACTTCCCGTTCACCGAGCCGAGCATCGAAGTCGACATGGATTGCATCGTCTGCGGCGGCAAGGGCTGCAGTTTATGCAAACGCAGCGGCTGGTTGGAAATCATGGGCGCGGGCATGGTGCATCCGACCGTCCTGCGCAACGGCGGCTACGACCCGGAGCGGTTCACTGGATTTGCGTTCGGCATGGGTCCGGAGCGGATTGCCATGCTGAAGTACGCCATCGACGACATCCGGCAATTCTGGGCGAATGATCTGCGCTTTCTGAGGCAGTTTTGAGAAACAACTCACTGCAAAGAACGCAGCAGGCGGCGAGAGATCAACCAAGAGACCGGGTGAGATCGGTGATCGTTATCTGTTTTCTCCTCGCCCTCAGCGTTCCCGGTGGTGAAACCCGACCATGAAAGTACCTTTAGGCTGGCTCCGGGATTACGTGGACTTGCCGGCTTCCGCCGCGCAATTGGCCGAGCGCTTGACCTTGTCCGGCCTCGAAGTTTCCGGAGTTCGTGCATTTGGTCTGCCGGTTCCTGAAGGATTGCGCGTCAAGGAGGAAGATGCCGGACCTGTGTGGGCGCGCGACAAGATCGTCCTGGGCAAAATCCTCTCGGTAGAGCGCCATCCCAATGCGGACCGGCTCACGCTGGCGACAGTGGACTACGGCGCGGGCCAACCCAAGACCGTCGTCACCGGCGCCCCCAACATCAACGTGGGCGACAGCGGGCAAACCGTGATCGTCGCCCTCTCGGGCTCGGTCCTCTTCGACGGCCACGCGGACACGAAAACACTAAAGGAACTCAAGCCGAGCAAGATCCGTGGCGTTCCCAGCGACGCCATGGTTTGCTCGGCGTATGAACTCGGCATCTCGGAGGAGCACGAGGGGATCATCCTTCTGCCGGACGACCTCAAGCCCGGTACGCCGCTCGCCGATCTAATGGGCGACATCGTCCTGGAATTGGAAGTTACGCCCAATATGGCGCGTTGCCTCTCCATGATTGGCGTGGCCCGAGAAGTCGCCGCCTTGACAGGTCAGGTGAGCCGGCTGCCGCCTCATACTGTGAAATCCGCCGGCGAGCCAATCGAAGGTCAGGTGCACGTCGTCATCGAGAATCCCGATTTGGCGGCGCGTTACGCCGCGGTCTTGCTGAAGAACGTCATCATCGGCCCGTCGCCGGGATGGATGCAGCGGCGGCTGACCTATGCAGGCATGCGGCCGATCAACAATATTGTCGACGTCACCAACTACGTGATGCTCGAATGGGGCCAACCGCTGCACGCTTTCGATTATGACGTGCTGGCGCGCCGCGCCGGCGGCATGGCGCCGACCATCACCGTGCGCACCGCACGCCCGGGAGAAATCCTCACCACACTGGACGGCGTTCGCCGCGAATTGACGCCGGAGACCTTGTTGATTGCCGACACGGCAGGGCCGATTGCCCTAGCCGGCGTCATGGGCGGCTCTGACACTGAGGTGTCGCCCTCGACGCGCGCGATCTTGCTCGAATCGGCCAACTTTGATTTTCGCAGCATTCGCCAGACCATGCGGGCGTTCAACTTGCCCAGTGAAGCGAGCATGCGCTTCAGCCGGGGCATTCATCCCGAGACGGTGCGCCCGGCCGCCGAACGTGCCGCCGAGCTAATGCGTGAGCATGCGGGCGCGACAGTTTGCAGGGGGATCGTGGACAGCTACCCGGCCCCCATTCCTCCCCAGGTCATTACGCTGCGGCTCCGCGAAGTGCGCCGGCTACTCGGCATGGATTTCCCGCAGGCGGAAGCTGTGCGCATTTTGCAAGCCCTGGAATTCAAGGTTGAGGAAGCGGAAACGGATGCTCTGCGCGTCACAACGCCTTCTCATCGGGTTGACATCCAGGCGGGCAGCGCGGACTTGATCGAGGATCTTGTTCGGATCTACGGCTACGATCGCTTGCCCGCAACCATGCTGGCGGATCGATTGCCCGACCAGCACACCAACCAAGCGCTCCTTCTGGAAGAGAAGACGCGCGATCTCCTGGTCGATCTTGGTCTGCAAGAAATCATCAGCTATTCGCTCACGGAACCCGCGCGTGAAGCGCCGTTAGGAATAGAATTGGCTGAGTACATCCGCCTGCTCAACCCGATTAGCAGTGAGCGTGTGGTCATGCGCCGCAGCCTTCTGGCCGGGATTCTGGAAGCGGCTGCAACCAACTTGCGGCACACTACTGACGTGAGAATCTTCGAGATCGGCTCGGTCTACCTGCCCCAACAGGGCGAAAAACTGCCGCGGGAACCGCGCCGTCTCGCATTGCTCCTCACCGGCAAACGCCGCAACGAATTCTGGGGCGATTCGGAGCCCGTAGCGTTCCTCGATTTCTTCGATCTCAAAGGTGTGGTCGAAGGGCTGGTTGAGGGCCTGCATTTGCCTGCCGTGTCCTACCGGACCGCTGCAGTCGCTTATCTCCATCCGGGAAAATCGGCGGAACTGGCGGTCGGCAGGAAGTCGGTGGGCAGTTTCGGGGAGTTCCATCCCAAGGTCGCTGAGAAGTACGGTTTGGTCAATCAATCGGTGCTCTTGGGCGAATTCGATCTGGAGGCGATTCTGGCGGCCGTGCCGGCGCGCTACGCTTACTCGCCCGTGCCGCGCTTCCCAGCCGCTTTGCGCGACATCGCCGTGATTGTCGATGAAGGAACCACCGCAGAAAGAATCCTGACAGAAATCCGCGCCGCGGGCGCTCCGCTCGTGCGCGACGTTCGCCTCTTCGATCTCTATCGTGGCGAGAGCATTCCAGCCGGCAAGAAGAGCCTGGCTTACGCGTTGTCCTACCAGGCCGAGGATCGAACCCTCACGGATAAAGAAGTGGATAAGGCGCACAAGAAGATCGAAGATCGCTTGAAGCATGTGCTCAAGGCGCAAATACGCGGTCAAGAAGTGGAGAACTGAACCGCGCTCGTTATAGCCCGGCCTTATGAAAAGGGTCATGATCGTTGGTGCCGGCATCTCCGGTTTGGCCCTTGCCTACCGGCTCCGGGAGCGTTGCCCCCACGTCGACATCACTCTCCTGGAACGAGGCTCGCGCCCCGGCGGCACCATCTGGACGGAACGGCGCGCCGGCTTCCAGGTCGAAATCGGACCAAACGGCTTCCTCGATAACAAGCAGAGCACCCTTGCTCTCTGCCGGGACGCCGGCCTCGGCGCTCGTCTGATCGCCGCCAGCGAGGAGGCTGGGCGCAATCGCTATCTTTTTCATCAGGGCAAGCTGCGGCGGCTGCCCAACAGCCTTCTTTCATTCCTCACCAGCGATCTTCTCAGCTGGAGCGGGAAGGCCAATATCCTTGCCGAACGCTTCCGTCGGCGACGATCCGACACGGCGGACGAGTCGATCCATGATTTCGTGCGGCGCCGGGCAGGGCGTGAGGCGGCCGACCTCCTGGCTGATGCATTCGTCACCGGCATCCACGCGGGCGACGCCAAACTCCTGAGCGCCCGGGCCGCCATGCCGCGCTTGGTAGCACTGGAGGAACAGTATGGAGGCGTCCTGAAGGGGCTGGCGCGCGCGGCGCGGGAGCGCCGGGCGCGGGGGGAGCCACGCCCGGGCAAAATGTGGTCGTTCCGCGAAGGCCTGCGCTTGGCTGTCGAGACGCTCGGCGATCGCCTAGCGAACCGCCTTCTTCGGGGGGTCGCTGTCCGTCGCCTGGAGAAGACCGGGGAAGAGATGGGCGGCAGGGCCGGCTGGCTGATCCACGGCGACGGACAAGACACCTGGCCGGCAGACGCAGTGGTGCTTACCTGTCCCGCCTACGAACAGGCCGACATTCTGGAATTCCTCGATCCAGAGTTGGCAGAGCGCGTGCGCGAAATCCGGTATAACAGCGTCGCCGTCGTTGCCCTTGGCTATCGCCGGGAGGATGTTCCCACAAACCTGGACGGCTTCGGATTTATCGCGCCCCAGTCCACGAAGCGTGATATCCTGGGCGTGCAATGGTGTTCGTCGATTTTCCAGGATCGCGCTCCTCCTGGGTTCGCGCTCTTGCGAGCGATGTGCGGTGGCTGGAACCGCCCGGAGATTGTCGGTTGGCAAGACAGCCGCCTGCTCCAGGTGGTCCGTGGCGAACTGCGGATCGCGATGGGGATCGTCGCGGAACCGGTTTTCGACCACCTTGTTCGCTGGGACCGGGCGATTCCCCAGTACCACCTGGGACACCCTGAGCGGGTCGCCTGGATCAGGGAGCGAGCGGCTAGCCACCCCGGGCTCTTCCTGGGCGGCAACGCCTACGAAGGCATCGCCCTCAACGATTGCACCGAGCAGGCGGAACTCCTGGCGTGTCGGATCGAGCAGTATGTGACGAATCAGGCAGATCGCTGACGGACGCCGCCCAAGTGCATTTGCGCTGATCTCACGCGCGTGAATTTGTCGAGTCCCGGTTCGTCGGGCACCGGCCCGTATCGTAGCATGATCGCAGCAACCTCCATCCGGTACCTTCCGGAGACTTGCCATGCAAAATGTCTTGAGCCTGATCCTCGGCGGTGGGCGCGGCACACGTCTTTACCCGCTCACGCAGATGCGTAGCAAGCCAGCCGTTCCCATCGCCGGGAAATACCGGCTCATCGATATCCCGATCAGCAACTGCATCAATAGTGAGCTGAACCGTGTCTACGTCTTGACGCAATTTCTCAGCGTCAGCCTGCACCGGCATATTGCTAACACGTACAAGTTCGACCCCTTCGGCGGTGGCTTCGTCGAGGTCTTGGCGGCCCAGCAAACGAACGAGGCCGCCGACTGGTACCAGGGCACGGCCGACGCAGTCCGCCAGCAAATCCGCTACGTTCACGAGGACGGTGCCCGCGAAGTGCTCATCCTCTCCGGCGACCAGCTCTATCGCATGGATTTTCGCCAGTTGATCAAGGCTCACCGCGACCATGCGGCGGATGTCACGATCGCTGTGTTGCCTGTGGCGCCCGAGCAAGCCGCGAGTTTCGGCATCGTGCGCTTGGATGACTCTGGGCGGGTCGTCGGCTTTGTCGAGAAGCCGAAGACCGAGGAACAACTGGCGCCCTTGCGCACCTCCGAGGAATGGCTCGCCCGGCGCGGCATTCACAGTGGGAATCGCCAGTTCCTGGCTAGCATGGGTATCTACCTGTTCAACCAGGATACGCTGATCACGTTGTTGAACGCTCCTCCGCTGGCCACCGATTTTGGCAAGGAGATCTTTCCCCGCAGCATTTGCACTCATCGCGTGCAAGCTCATCTTTTCGACGGCTACTGGGAGGACCTGGGAACGGTCAAATCATACCACGAGGCCAACCTGGCGCTGGCAAGCGATGATCCTCCTTTCAATTTCCACAGCACGGAGGGAGTCATCTATACGCGCATGCGCTTCCTGCCCGCATCGCGCGTCAGTGGTGCCACGCTGGACCGTTGCCTCATCAGCGATGGATGCGTCATCTTTCCCGGCACGCGCATCGAACGTTCCGTGGTGGGTGTTCGCAGTCGCATCGGCCACAAGGTGACGCTGCGCGACTGCGTCATGATCGGCGCCGACCGCTACGATACGGACATCGAGCGTAAGGACAATGATAAACGCGGCGTCCCCAGTCTCGGCGTGGGCAACGGCTCCATCATCGAACGTGCCATTCTCGACAAGGATTGCCGCATTGGCCAAAATGTGCACATCACCAATCGCCATGGCCTGAGTAACCATGACGGGGGCAGCTTCGTCATCCGCGACGGCATCGTCGTCATCTCCCGAGGCACAGCCTTGCCCGATGGAACTGTAATCTGAGTTTGGCACGCTGTTTTCGAATCTCGCCAATTCCAAGGTCATCATTGCCCAATTGGATTAAATCATTTCTGTTAGTGCCATGTTTGCTGGGTCGATGATCAGCGTGAAGCTCTGAGTCATCTTGAGTAATGCCGAGTTAGAAGCGGTGACCGTGAAGGTGTATGTGCCAGCCTTGACGGGGGTTCCGTGCAATGTGGCGGTACCATCGCCATTATCGATGAACGTGATTCCTGTGGGCAAGGCACCGCCCTCGGTCAGCACCGTCGTCACGGGATAACCGGCGCTGGTCGTGAAGGTGAAACTGTTCGCCTGACCAACCGTGAACGTCATAGTCTTGACGCTGGTAAGCACCGGGGGTTGATTCACAGTCAAGGTGAATGTTTGAACGGCGTCGGGCGACAGTCCATTACCGGCATCCAGGGAAAGGGTGTAGACCCCGGCGGCGCCGGCCTGCGGCGTGCCTGTCAGCGTGGCCGTGCCATTGCTGTTGGCGACGAAGGTGACACCGGCCGGCAACGCGCCGCCCTCGCTTACCGTGGCGATCGGATAAGCCTTGGTGGTGATGGTGAAAGTCCCTGCCTTGCCCACCGTGAAGGCAGCGCTAGCGGCGCTGGTGATACTCGGCGGCTGGTCAATGATCAGGGTAAAAGTCTGCGTGGCCGTCAGCGACGCGACGTTGCTGGCCGTGATCGTGATGGTGTAATTGCCGGAGGCGACGGGCGTCCCTTGTAAGGTAGCGGTGCCGTCGCCATTGTTCCTGAACGCGACGCCGCCGGGTAAGGCGCCGATCTCTTTCAGCGAAGTTGTCACGGGATAACCGGCACTGGTTGTAACCGTGAAACTGCCCGCTTGCCCGACCACGAATGTTGCGCTGGCTACGCTGGTAAACGCTGGAGGCTGGTCTACTGTCAGGGTGAATGTCTGAATGCCGTCGGGCGACAGCCCGTTGCCGGCATCCAGCGAAAGAGTGTAGACGCCGCCGGCCCCGGCTTGGGGCGTGCCTTCCAGCCTGGCCGTGCCATTGCTACTGGCGACGAAGGTCACGCCGGCCGGCAACGTGCCGCTCTCGCTTACCGTGGCAATCGGGGAAGCCTTGGTGGTGACGGTGAAGCTCCCTGCCTTCCCCACTGGGAAGGTGGCGGCGGCGGCGCTGGTGATGTTCGGCGTTTGGTCAATGGTCAAGATGAAAGTCTGGGTCCCCTTCAGCAACACGGTGTTGGTCGCCGTGATCGTGAGGGTGTAAATACCGGAGGTAACGGGGATGCCTTGCAGAGTGGCGGTGCCGTCGCCATTGTTCTTGAACGTGACGTCGCTGGGCAATGCCCCGGCCACGCTCAAAGTGGTCTTCGTGGGAAAGCCGGGGCTGGTGGTGATGGTGAAACTTCCTGCTTGACCGACCGTGAACGTCGCATTCCTGGCGCTGGTGATCGCTGGGGGTTGATTCACGGTCAGGGTGAATGTCTGAACGCCGTCGGGTGACAGTCCGTTGCCTGCATCCAGGGAGAGGGTGTAGACACCGCCCGCGCCGGCTTGCGGCGTGCCTTTCAGCGTGGCCGTGCCGTTACTGTTGGCGATGAACGTGACGCCGGCCGGCAACGTGCCGCTCTCGCTTACCGTGGCGGTCGGCGAAGCCTTGGTAGTGATGGTGAAGCTGGCTGCCTGGCCCACCGTGAAGGTGGCGGCGGCGGCGCTGGTGATACTCGGCGCCTGGCCAATGGTCAGCGTAAAGGTCTGCGAGGTCTTCAGCAATGCGGCATTGCCGGCCGTGAAGCTGAGGGTGTAACTGCCGGGCGCAACGGGAGTCCCTTGCAAGGTGGCGGTCCCGTCCCCATTGTTCGTGAACGTAATGCCCTTGGGTAAAGTCCCCGCCTGGCTTAAGGTCGTGGTCACGGGAAAACCGGCATTGGTGGTAACGGTGAAACTTCCCGTTTGACCGACAATGAAAGTCGTGTGGTTGGCGCTCGTGATCGTCGGGGACTGATTCACGGTCAACGTGAAACTCTGGGTGGCATCGGTCGAGAGGCCATTGCTGGCATCGAAGGTCAATGTATAAACACCGGCCGTGCCGGCTTGCGCCGTGCCTTTGAGCGTCGCTGTGCCGTTGCCGTTGGCTGTGAAGGTTATCCCTGCAGGCAGGGAGCCGATTTCGCTGATCGACGCGATCGGGAGGGCCTTGGTTGTGATACTAAAGGTCCCCGCCTGACCCACCGTGAATGTGGCGTTAGCGGCACTCGTGATGTTCGGCGACCCGGCAACATTGGACGCAGCGACAACCAGGAGATTAGCCACAGGAGTGCCGAGACCAGTGACTTCGTCGTAGCCGGCTCCTGCGCTGTAGGTCTTTCCGCCGGCGCTGATGGAACCGCTGGTGATGTCGTGGAAGTCAGCATGCGACAAGTTGTAGAGAGAAGTAAGGGTTTGATTGGTGTTTAGAGTCGTCTGGCCGGATAAGACCCGTGCCTGGTCGACAAGGGCGACTACACCCGCCCAGGCCGGCGCGGCCAGGCTGGTGCCGCCGACCTCCATCCAGGGCGAACTGTTCTCGTATGAATCGTAAACCGCAACGCCAGTCGCGGGGTCGGCATCGAACGAAACGTCCGGAGTCGTACGAAAGCCGGTGGTCTGGACGCCGTCCTGGTAGGCAGGTTCCTTTTCATAGGCGCTGGTACCGCCCCCAGTGCCCAGTTGCGCATCCCAGTAATCGCTGCCGCTGGACCAGGCGGTCTCGCTTTGAATCGAGTTGTTGGCGTTGAGCCTGAGCGTGGTTCCCCCGACCGCGACGACATTGGGTGAGTAGGCGGGATAGGAACCCTGACTCTGATCCCCGGTTGATGCCAGGAAAGTCACCCCCTGGTGGCCGGCAGGCGTGGCAAAAGCGCCGTCGTTACTCGTCTCTCCCTGATATTCCTGCGAGCCCCAGCTCATGGAAACGACGGAAACTCCAGGCAGGGCCGCCGCGGCTTGTACTCCCGTGAAGAGATTGCTGGCGCACTCGATTAAGTCGATTCTCGCGCCGGGGGCCATGGCATGCGCCCATTCAATATCCAGCGCTTCTTCCCCCTCCCAACCACCGCTCGGGTCGACAGGGACGGAGGTGGCACTGGGATTGATGACATGGCCGTTCTGGTCGTATACGGTCAAGAACGATGCAGCCGCGCCGTATTGCTGGTAAAGCGTCGACCCAGTCGCGCCCACGCCGAATTGCTGGTCGAAAGCATCGACGTCATGCACGATCGTGGGATCGTTGCAGGCATCGACCACGGCAATGGTCTGCCCGGTTCCATCGGCGACAGTGCTACCAAGGGAAAGACCGCTGATGCCGTAAGCGGTTCGAAGCTGGGCAGGCGAATATCCCTGCGGCGCGCTCGCTGTCGCTGGACGAATGGGCCCTGGCGAAAAAACTTCGAGAACGGGCCGGACGCAGGGCCAGCGCGCATTCTGGGTAATCTGGGTAGACTTGCGCCCGGCCTGATCGATTCATATACCGTTCTCCGTGTGGCTTCTTGTGGCGACTCATGGAGGGCGAACAATGGCGAAAACTCACCACGTGTGCTTGGACG
>DATGZX010000232.1:0-8063 GCA_035296965.1 Gemmataceae bacterium | reverse complement strand
TGCGCGCGACCTCCAGTTCGAAACCGGCGGCCAGTGGATGCAGGGCAAGTCTTCGGACGGCTTTGCCCCCTTGGGCCCTTATTTCGTCACCGCCGAGCAGGTTGATCCCGACAATCTGAACTTGGAATGCCGGGTCAATGGTGAAACCCGCCAGTCGTCGAACACCAACGACCTGATCTACAACTGCAGCCAGATCATCAGCTATACCTCAGCCCGCATTTCCCTCCGGCCAGGAGACATCATATTCACCGGCACGCCGGGAGGAGTGATCTTCGGCGGAGTTGTCGGTGGGCTCGCCGTTTCCAAGGAGAAGTACGTTTGGCTCAAAGCCGGCGACAAGATTGCCTGCAGCCTGGAAAAGCTGGGAGAGCTGAAGTTCGATCTGGCGTAACGAAGCGGGTGTGAAGCGAAGAGGTTTTATTTTGGAACCCATCGGACCTCCTTCAATCTAGGCCTGTTAGTTTTGGGGCGGAGGGGCGCCGCATTGCGCCGCGCCTACGGGCGGAGCCAACACACGTGGTGCTACAGAGGACAGAGCGAGTTGGAATCGGGCGGTCGGCGCTGTGGGCTGTGCCAGCGACGTGTGTGGTGGGTGTTCTGACCTTCATTGGTTATGCGTTTCGACTGGGCTTCCCGACGGTGAGCCTTTGCTACCTGATGGTTGTTGTACTGCAGTCCCTCACGGGAAATTTCCTTTCGTCGGCCATCGTTTCCGTCGTTTCTTTCCTTTGTCTGGACTACTTCTTCGTTCCGCCGCTTTTTTCCCTGCGAATTAGCGACGCGTCGGACACACTGGCGCTGATCTCCTTCTTAATTGCGGGGCTAATCATAACGCGCCTGACTTCGCAAGCACGCGCGGCAGCAGATTCGGAGAAACTTCAGCGCGAGGAGACCACGCGATTGTATAAACTCGCGCACCGGTTACTCGGGTTGGAACCAGACACGGCGGTGGGGGCGGAACTGCTGAAGCAATTCAAGTCCGAGTTTAGCCTGCGGGCGATCTGTTTCTTTGACGCTGCTACCGCGGAACTTTGCTTTGAAGGAGACTCGCAGGACCATCTCGATGAGAAAACGCGGACGGCGTACCTTTCGAGGAGCGAGTTTCAAGACGCTGGCCTTGGGATCGCAGTCCGGGTCCTTCCGGGCGGGGACGGGCCGGCAGGCGCAATTGGTTTCGAGGGGCTGCGCGATGTCGAATTGACGGCTGGGCCTTTGGCGGCCCTGGCGGCGGTCATGATGGAACGATCGCGGGCATTTCGGGGTGCGAGCCGTGCTGCCGCAGCGACAGAAACAGAGGTGTTCCGGGGAGCTGTACTCGATGCATTGGCGCACGAGTTCAAGACCCCGCTGGCCACAATCCTGACGGCGGCGAGCGGGCTTCTAGAAGTTGGCCCATTGCTGCCTGAACAAGTGGAGCTGGCGCAGGTGGTCGAGTCTGAGGCGTCTCGTTTGTCGCAATTGACCTCGCGTTTGCTTCGATTGGCGCGGCTTGATCGGGAGGAAGTCAAACCGCAAATGGAGCTGACCGACATTGCCGACGTGGTCAGGTCTATCGTCGCTCAATACTCCCGAAGGTGGCCAGACCGGCACCTAAGACTGATCGGGAGTACAAGAGTGAATGTGAACGGCGATCGGGAACTGCTTTGGCTCGGTCTCGGTCAGTTGCTGGACAATGCCTGTAAGTACTCTCGGCCAGATTCTGACATCACGGTTTCTGTCGAATG
The DNA here is from genome assembly GCA_035296965.1 of Gemmataceae bacterium. Taxonomy (GTDB): domain Bacteria; phylum Planctomycetota; class Planctomycetia; order Gemmatales; family Gemmataceae; genus DATGZX01. Next base: position 6,339 of record DATGZX010000232.1, on the reverse strand, counting down.
CGTAGGAGAATCGGTTGCGATTCGCGTTTGGAATAGCGGAGCTTCCATACCATCGGGTGAGCAGGCGCGGATCTTCGACCGTTTCTATCGTGGCGTGGAAGCGAGAGGAATGGTTGCCGGCTCAGGGCTGGGCCTGTACGTTGCCAGAAAAATCGCCGTCGCACACGGTGGCTCTCTCGATCTGGACGGCCCCGAGAAAAGCGGCGGAGGGACCGCGTTCCGTTTCACGATACCCATCTCACAAAGTGAGTCAGGTCATGACACAGAAGTCTAATATTTTAGTGGTCGATGATGAACCACCTTTGCGCCGGGTGTTGCACACGTCCTTGACCGCCCGCGGGTTCTCGGTCGAGGAGGCGGGCAGCGCCGAGCAGGCGCTCGCAGTAATCCCGCAGCGTGCGTTTGACCTGGTGCTGCTGGACATCAACATGCCCGGGATGGGCGGTATCGAAGCCTGCCGCCAGATCCGCACACTCATGCCTCACCTCGGGATCGTGATGGTGACGGTGCGGGACGCGGAACGCGACATGGTGCAGGCCCTGGAAGCCGGAGCGGACGACTATGTCACTAAGCCTTTCCGCTTCGGTGAATTGGTGGCACGCATACAGGCAGTCATTCGGCGTTTGGCGCCGCAGGACGCGGCCACTGTGCTGCGGAGCGGGGACTTGGAGATCGATTTCGACAGGCGCCAGTTGAGACGCGTGGGCGAATTGGTTCATCTCACGCCGAAAGAGTTTGACCTGCTTGCGCTCCTGATGAGGAACCAAGGCATGCCTCTTACCCATGCCAAGCTGTTGCGGACGATATGGGGGGACGAGTATGGTGGGGAACTCGAGTATTTGAGGACGTATGTGAGGGCGCTCCGCAAGAAGATCGAAAACGACCCCGCGCAGCCGAAATACATCCTGACCGAGCCGTGGGTCGGGTACCGTTTTCGCGATCCGTCGGACGCAGACCCAAGCGTGCCCGGCGCGGGAGAGTGAAGCTTCCGTCCATGCTTCACCTGCCGGTCAAATACCGAGCAGGACAGCAACGGCAGCCGCCCTGTCAGCAGCAGGTCGCGGGACTAGAAGACCTATTTGACGAGCAGTCAGCGGTGGCGGGAAGAGGGAGCCGTCCGGTTGGTCGGGGAAACCTTAAAAAATTGGCGAACAGGGCGACCGCGCAGAGGCCCGGCAGCCCTGTTGCCAAGACTTATTCTACTTCTGTGCTCCTGTCGTGACCGACTCACTCTGAGCCAGTTGGTCATGTTGCTCGGCCAATGCTTCCGAGTCTTTCGCCTCCTGTGCATAGAACTTTGCCCAATAGCGGAAATGGCTGGTGCACAAGCACGAAATGCCCTGCTTGGATTCCACCGTTGCAGGCTGCGTGGCAAGGAAGTCTGCTTGCGCAGAGAACTCCTGGGCCTTCGCGTTGAGGCGCTTTGCCTTGTCGCTATAGTACGCTGCGATCTTCTGGTGATCGGAAGGCGTTTGGGCTGTCGCCAGCAGTGTCTTCAGTTCTTTCTTGCTGAGCGTTGGGCCGGTTTCCGCGGCCGTTGCAAGACCGCACAACAGTGCAACTGAAACCGCAACAATGGGAACCAAGCGTGCAACGCTGCGTAGACTTTTCATGTTTCTCCTCAGGACCGAAGCATCTCGCTTTGCGTCCTGCCTCCATCCACACAGTAGTGTGATCGACATGAAAAAGGCATAAAAGCCGCATGAAGAAGGCATAAAAGCCACGCGCACACCTTTGCAGCTTGTGCGATAAACATGTGGTCTCGTCCCCAGGTAACTCAGCGAGCGTTCGATTTAGCGGTCTACGAAGGTAATGCACACAATAGAAAACACTTATGACTGTCAATGAAAGATCTCGGGGCAGGTGCAGCCCGGAGATTTCGACACTGGTCTACTTTCCCCATATCGAATACCATGACAAATTCGTGAATTTCTCGCGGCGTTTATGCCTCCGGGCGCGCGGGGTGCGCGGGCAAACCATTGAGGGCGATGGCGCGTCGCAAGCTCTCCGGCTCGAAGGCAGAGACGATCCCACGGCCGGTTGCCGGAGTATGTCTGGTCCGATGCCAGGGTAAACAGGGGATGGAAAGCCATACTTCTAAGCAACCGCTGCCAACGCTAACCGGGGCCCGCACGCAGCGGGTGCTGGTGGCGACCACCGCCATGCTGGCGTTTATCTCGTTCTGGCGGGCGGCTGCGATCGTGCTCAACGACATGGGGTCCTCCGCCTTCTATGCAGGCGCCATTGCCGAGCACTTCGTTGGCAAAGCCGCTCCCTGGTTCATCCTCGCCATCATGTTGCTCTCCTATGCGGTCCGTTCGGTCTACATCGAGAGCTGCAGCATGTTCGTGCGCGGCGGTGTGTATCGCGTGGTGAAGGAGGCCATGGGCGGAACCCTGGCCAAGTTCTCGGTTTCGGCGCTCATGTTCGACTACATTCTGACCGGGCCCATCAGCGGCGTGTCGGCGGGCCTGTACCTGGGGGGTTTGCTGAACGAGCTCCTGCACTATTTCCACCTCCCTTTCGATCTTCCCGTGAACTTTACCGCGGCCGTCTTTGCCGCGTTGGTCACGATCTACTTTTGGTGGGAGAACATCAAGGGCATACCCGAATCCAGCGAAAAAGCGCTCCGCATCATGTATGTGACGACGGTGATGGTGGTCCTGATGCTGGTCTGGTGCGGCTATACGCTGTGGGCGCGCGGGGCTCATCTTCCGCCGCTGCCGCGGCTCTCGAATCTTGTCTACTCCGACGATGCCCTGGGCTGGTTGCGCCACACTTCGCTGCCCTACACCGTCGGATTGATCGGCGTTTTGGTCGGTCTCGGCCACTCGGTGCTGGCCATGAGCGGCGAGGAGACGATGGCTCAGGTGTATCGCGAGATTGAGCATCCCAAGCTGCGCAACCTGGAAAAAGCGGGCTTCGTCATCTTTGTCTACAGTTTAATTTTCACCGCCGGGGTCGCATTCTTCGCCGTCATGATCGTCCCCGACGCGGTGCGCCATAATTTCTTCGACAACCCGATCGGCGGGCTGGCCATGTACCTGGTTGGGCCCTTGTCTTTGCGGCTGGCGTTCCGCGCTTTCGTCGTCGTGGTCGGAGTCTTGATGCTGGCCGGGGCCGTCAACACGGCGATCGTGGGCTCGAACGGCGTCCTCAACCGCGTCTCCGAGGATGGCATTCTCCCCTACTGGTTTCGCCGCCCCCAACGCCGCTTCGGGACCTCCTACCGCATCTTGAATCTGGTGGTGGGCCTTCAGCTCCTCACCATTCTCCTGAGCCGAGGCAATATCTTCCTGCTCGGTGAGGCCTATGCCTTTGGCGTGATGTGGAGCTTCGCCATGAAGGGCCTGGCCGTGCTGGTGCTGCGCTACAAGCAGCCCGGGAAGCGAGAATTTCGCGTGCCCCTCAACCTGAAGGTTGGGAACGTCGAGATCCCCGTCGGCTTGGGCCTGATTACGGTTACGCTGGTCGCGTTGTGCGTCATCAATCTTTTCACCAAGCAAGTCGCCACCCTTTCCGGGGTGGCGTTCACGATCATTTTCTTCGTCGTTTTCGAAGTTTCTGAAAAGATGACCAAGCGCAGCGCTGGGGCGCATACGCAACTTGACCAGTTCAATCTGGAGCCGGGCGACGACCTCACCCCGAAAGGGCTCGGAGTGCGCCCTGGGAATATCCTGGTGATGGTCCGTAACTACAACACGCTTTATAACCTGGGGGCGGTGCTCGACCGCGTCGATCCGCGCAAACAGGATGTGGTGGTGCTTCACCTGCGATTTCTGGTACGCGCGGAATCGGGGGAGGGCGAACTGGAGCCGGAGCAGCTTTTCAGCGTGGAGGAACAAGATCTCTTTACCCGGGCGCTGGCCTTGGCCGAGAAGAAAGGAAAGACGATCCATCTGGCGGTCGCTGCCGCCACCGAAAAGTGGGACGGCATCCTGCGCGCTGCCCAGAGCTTGCAGTCTTCATCGGTTGTGTTGGGCCCGTCTCCGACTCGACCGGTGACGGAGGAGGCGCGAATCGCCGGCCTGGCGTGGGAGCGCCTGCCGGATGCCAAGCCTCGACTGACGCTCGAGATCTATTTCCCGGGCGGCCAGGAGCATGTCTTTTATGTCGGTCCGCACGTGCCGCGGCTCACGCCCAAGGAGATCGATCTGCTGCACGGCATCTGGCTGGAACTGAGCAGCGATGTTGCCCCGGAGGAAATCCATCACCACGACGTCGTCCACTTCGCCCTGCAAGAACTCCAGCAGAACCTGAGCAATGCAGAACGGGAGAGTGTCTTGCGACGGCTGCGGCTGCATCTCGAGGAAATCAAAGACCGGCGCGCAAGTCTTTGACCTAGCTACCGGCGACGGCTTCTCCACTTCACTTTCGGCGAAACCAAATCCACGGGCTGGGCCCCACTCGTTCAGCTGTGGCGTGCTATGTAAAGTAACAGGCCTAAGATCACGATCGGAATCAGTGCGAGCAGCGCGTAAAAGAGGGCCTTTTTCGCCCACGGGGTTCGGCGGTCCTTCCAGTTGCGGAATTCCGGGCGGTCGGTGACTCCGACCTGCTCGGGATGCTCGAGATCGCGGGCAAAATCGCGGGCACTGGCATAGCGATTCTTCGGATTGCGCTCGAGGGCGCGATAGATGATCTCCTGTAATTGCGGCGTGATGGTGGGATCAACTTCGCGCGGCGGAACGGGGTTGTTCAGCAGGCGGTCGTTCATGATCAAGAATGGATTCGCACCAGAAAACGGCACTTTGCCGGTCAGCATTTCGTAGAACATGATGCCCAGCGCATAGAGGTCGCTGCGGGCATCGCCGCGCTGTCCTTTGGCCTGCTCGGGAGAAATGTAGTCCGGCGTGCCCATGGTCGGAGAGAACTTGGCGAAGGTGAGGCGGCGGGCGCCGGCGTTGCCGGCGATGCCGAAGTCGATGAGCTTGATGTTGTCGTGCTCGTCGACCATCACGTTTTCGGGCTTCAGGTCGCGATGCACGACGCCGTGCGAGTGAATGTAGTCGAGCGCATCGAGGATGCGCAGCGTGATGCGGATGGCGCGCTCCGGTGGCAGCTTTGGCTGTTCGCCGAGGATCTTCCGCAGCAGCCGTCCCTCGACCCACTCCATGACCATGTAGACCTGGCTGCGGTCGTCATCGGAGAAGACCTTCATCACGCCGGGATGGTCCATCAGCTTGCCGATTTCTTCTTCGCGGCGGAAACGCTCAAACAGAGCGGGGTCGCACTCGACTTCGGGATGGGGGATCTTGATGGCGACAGGGCGTCCGTTGTTGAGATCGGTGGCGCGGAAGATGGAGGCCATGCCACTGCGGGCAGCCAGGGCTTCGATCCGATAGTGATCCAGCTGGTCGCCGACGTGGAGGACAGTCATCGTGAATGAATCTGCGTCAAAGGTGATCGGCAAGCGACGAAACTCCAATCTAGCCTAAATGCCGACAGCATGTCAGAATTTTCGTAAAAAAGGCGTAAGGATAGCAAAACCCGCCCGAAGCCGAGTTTTTCCGCAAGCTGCTAAGGTAACTCTGATTTGTCGGCAAAAGTATTAACCACAGGGTACACAGGGGTGCACGGGGGGCCGCTGGGACTTAATCAGAACTTCCCTCATTCTCAGCTGGACGGGGGGAGCCCCGTCACCACACAAACCTAAACCTATTGACAGGCGGAAGGCTGGCAACCCTGCGGCTGCCAGGCTCCGCCGTCCGCGACTGTTCGTTGGTCATGAGGTCATGCGATCGTCGTCATCGACACACGGTCTTTAATCATGGTCGTGCGGCCGGAGGTCTTACTGATGCGGAAGAAGTAAATTCCGCCGTAGATGCCCCAGACGAGAGCGATCCCCAGCGCCAGGAGCGGCTCCATCTTGGTGCCATAGCCCATGAAGGGGCCAATCACATAGAACGCCATGCAGACTAGGTTGGCGAGCAATCCGAAGATCGGGATCAGCAGATGGCGAACCACCTTGAACTGTGGATGCCCGTGATAGCAGACGATGCAAGTTAGGCAACTCAGCATGTACAGCAAGAACGTGCCGAAGTTTGACGCCAGCGTCGTAAGCAGGAAGGTATTCGGCAACGCCGCCATCTTGTCATGCGTGGTGTACCCGAAACTGGACCAGAAGCCATGTGGCAGCCCTTGGATTGCCGTGTCGGCGGGAGCGCCGGCGTCGCCAAACGCCATCGCTACGGCGATGCAGCCCACAACGGCGGAAATAACCGCCAGCGTCCAAATGGCCCGGTGTGGCGTCAGGTTCTTGGAATGCAGCATGCCAAAGTGTTCCGGCACCTCCTGGTCTTTACCCATAGCGTACGTCACCCGCGCCCCGGTGTTGAT